>NZ_JABVZR010000001.1:0-694140 GCF_017163935.1 Novosphingobium terrae
ATTCGCCCCTCTGGAAGGGGCCTTTCCTTCATATGCCGATAAATCCCTCAATCCCCTGCCAAGGTGATTGATAAAGCTGTCATTATACGACATGCCATACCCATGGCACAGGTGACAGCGGAGGATAGAATGGCAGTCCATGAAGGAGTTCCTCCCTCCTGGCGCCCCATTCTGTCCGACGTGCTGGCCAGGCCGGAATCAAGGCGACTGGGCGGCTTTCTCAAAGCAGAGGAAGAGGCTGGAAAGCATATCTTCCCCCCTCGTGGTGAGCGCCTGACTGCTCTTGCCCTGACCCCTCCCGAACATGTGCGTGTCGTGATCCTGGGGCAAGACCCCTATCATGGCGCCGGTCAGGCTCATGGCCTGTCCTTCTCGGTTAAAGAAGGGGTGCGAATCCCACCTTCCTTGGTGAACATCTTCAAGGAACAGCAGAGGGATCTGGATTTGCCGATCCCCCGGAACGGCAATCTGACCCGTTGGGCGGAGCAGGGCGTTCTGCTGCTCAACAATGTGCTGACGGTGGAGGAAGGGCAGGCCGGCTCCCATCAGAATATGGGCTGGGAAGCCATTACAGACGCTGTGGTCGCCGCCGTGGCAGCGCAGCCTACCCCTTGCGTGTTCCTGCTCTGGGGCAGCCATGCGCAGAAGAAGGCGGCCCGGGTCGCTGATCTGCACAAGGAGCACCATCTGGTCCTCACAGCGCCTCATCCCAGCCCCCTGTCGGCGCATCGTGGCTTTCTGGGTTGCGGCCATTTCAGCAAGACCAATGCCTTCCTGGAACGCCACGGCAGCACGCCGATCGACTGGAAGCTCTAAAAAGGCAGCAGAAAGACAGCTCAGCATGCACGGACAGGCGCAGATGACGACGCGAGAGGGGGTAACCCATGCTCACAAGTCGGTCATCGTGCCGGTCCAGTGGCTCAGGGGCGTGGCCGCCTGCCTCGTGGTGGTTGTGCATCTGCTGGATCGCCTGATCAAGCGAGGCGCGTTCCCTCAGGTTCTGCCGGAGTGGATATGGTCCTTCGGCCAGATCGGCGTCGGCACCTTCTTCGCGATCAGCGGCTTCATCATGGTCTACACCACGGCGGATGAGTTCGCCCGTCCCGGCGCCGGGCAGCGTTTCCTGCTGCGCCGCTTTTTGCGCGTGGCGCCGATCTATTATCTCACCTCGCTGCTGATGATCGCCTTTTCCTATGCGACCTACCGCTTCAGCACCAATGCCACGGCGCCTGACATCATGCTTCCGGCAGTGGTGAAGTCGTTCCTGTTCATTCCCTATATCGATCAGCACGGCCTGACTCAGCCGGTCTATGGCTTGGGCTGGACGCTCGATTACGAGATGTTCTTTTACCTTCTCTTTGCGCTGGGGATCACCATGCGCCGGGGGATCGGGCTGACCAGCGCCATCCTTGCCCTGATCGCTCTGGTGCTGGTGGGCACTCAGATCGCGGCGCCGATGCCGATCACCGGGCAGCCTGTGCCGCTCTATTATTTCACCAGACCGGTGCTGCTCTATTTTATCGTCGGCATGGCCATCGGAGCGGTGCGCTTTGCTTTCGGAACGCTGCGGTTGCCGGTGACGGACGCGGTTCTATGTGCGGCAGCCTTGCTCCCGGTGGGTTTGGGCATCCGTTTCGGCGCTGCCGATGTCACCGCGATCGGTGTGGTGTTCGTGGCGCTGGCCTTGGCGCTGACGGCCTTGCTGGAGGGCCACGGCCACAAGCACAAGGGCTTTGCCCTGATCGCCCGAGCCTTCGGTGACGCCTCTTACAGCATGTATCTGACGCATAGCTTCCTGCTGGGGGCCATCGCTGTCGTCCTGACGCGGGTGGCAGGAGGGAGAGAGGCGCTGCTATGGTCGTTGATCGCTGTCAGTTGCCTGATGTGCGCTGGCACGGCGTGGCTGGCCTGGCGCTGGGTGGAGCGCCCGCTCACCCGTTTCCTGAACCGCATATTGCGTGCCTGACGCACGCAAACGACCAAGACATCAGCCTTTGGTGGCCAAGCTTTGTCAGCGATGTAGGGGAAGGAGATGGATGCCCTGCAAGGATTCGAACCTCGATTGACGGAATCAGAATCCGCAGTCTTACCATTAGACGACAGGGCAGTGTGTCTCGGTGGAGGCGGCCTCTAACCCCATGCTTTCCGGGCGTCAACAGGAAAAATGAAAAAGCTGTGCGACGGAATTCAAGTCGCACATGCGAGCTGAACGAGCCCATCGATGGCGGCCCAACGCGCCACAGCCAGACGCCGAGCATGACGCTCGGACATCCCCCCCAGCGCGATCACCGGCGCCGTGGCCCGCGCCGCCAGCATTCGCCAGCGCAGCACACCCAGAGCCGGAGCGCCGGGGTGGCTGCGTGTGGCAAAAGCGGGAGACAGCAGCAGCCCATCCGCGCGCGCCTGTCGCGCCAGCCCGATTTCGCCCAGATCATGCGCCGTCATCAGCCTCAGCCCGCGCCCTCCGGGGCGGATCAACCTTGCCGAACCATAGGCGCCATCCGCCCCCCAGCGTCGGGCCTGCGCCATCGATCCGGCCAGCACGGCCAGTCCGCCACGCGCCCGGATCATCCGCGCCAGGGCTGCAAAACGTGCGCGCCGCTGCGGCTCATCCAGATGGTAATGGCGAAAGATCAGCCCGCTGCCGCGAGGGAGCCGCGTGATGGCGCATTCCAGCATGGCATCGTTGCGGGCATCGCTCACCAGCCATAGCGAGGGCAAAGACCGGCGAGGCACGACGAAAGGCGCAAGGGGCTGGCATTGGCGCATCGCGGCGCTATAGCACGCGGCCATGACCGTGCCACAGACTCATCCCGCGCTGGACGACATCCGCGCCCGTATCGACGCCGCTGCCCATATCGCCCATCGCAAAGCCGCCGATGTGACGCTGATCGCCATTTCGAAGACTCATTCTGCCGAGGCGATTACTCCGCTGATCGCCGCTGGCCAGCGCGTCTTTGGCGAGAATCGCGTGCAGGAAGCCGCTGCCAAATGGCCCGCCCTGCGTGAGGCCACGCCCGATCTGGCGCTGCATCTGGTCGGCCAGTTGCAGTCGAACAAGGCCGAGGAAGCCGTGAGCCTGTTCGATGCCATCCATGCGCTGGACCGCATCAGCCTGGCCGATGCGCTGGCCAAGGCGATGGACAAGACCGGCCGCCGCATCCCCTGCTTCATTCAGGTCAACATCGGTGCCGAGGAGCAGAAGGGCGGCGTCGCCATCGCCGAACTGGGCGCTCTGCTGGAGCATGCAAACAAGCTCGATCTGCCGCTGGCGGGCCTGATGTGCGTGCCGCCCGCCGATATCGAGGCCGCGCCCTTCTTCGCCCTGCTGGCCAAGCTGGCGGATGACCATGGGCTGACAGGCACGCCTCAGGGCGGCCTCTCCATGGGCATGAGTGGCGATTTCGAAACCGCGATCCAGCTGGGCGCCAGCCATATCCGCGTCGGTTCGGCGCTGTTCGGGGCTCGGGGATGAGCGGCCCGGCGGGCGCCGCTCCAAAGAATGGGGGAGGGGGCGGCCTGCTGGGGGCTCAGGAACAGGATCTGGCGGCACTTGCCGCGCGTGACAGGCTGCGCAAGCTCAGCCCGCGTGCGGGGGTGGATTTCGCTTCCAACGATTACCTTGGATTGGCCGAGAGCGGCCTGCTGACGGACGCTGCTCGCGAAGCGCTCGATCGCGGCGTGCCGGTCGGCTCGGCGGGATCGCGGCTGCTGCGCGGCAACCATGCCGAACATGAGGCACTGGAAGAAGATGCCGCGCATTTCTTCGGCAGCGAATCCGCGCTTTTCCTGCCCACCGGCTACACCGCCAATTCCGCGCTGCTGGCCACCATGCCCCAGCGCGGCGACCATATCTTTGCCGACGAACTGATCCACGCCAGCTGCCACGAAGGCCTGCGTTTGACCCGGGCGGGCTTTACGCTGGTGGCCCATGGCGGTGCCGATGCCTTCGATGCCGCCATCACCGCATGGCGCGCGCAAGGCGGCACAGGCCGGGCATGGATCGTGGTCGAATCGCTTTACTCGATGGATGGTGATATCGCGCCTCTGCCCGCGCTGCTGGCCGTGGCCGAACGCCATGATGCGCTGATGGTGGTGGATGAGGCGCATGCCACCGGCATCCTCGGCCCCGGCGGTCGCGGGTTGGTGGCGGCGCTGCCCTCGCGCGAACGCATCATCACGCTGCACACGCTGGGCAAGGCACTGGGCTGTGAAGGCGCACTGCTGGCAGGCCCGCGCGTGATGCGCGACTTTCTGGTCAACCGGGCGCGCGGCTTTATCTTTTCCACCGCGCCCTCGCCGCTCAATGCCGCGATCGGGCGGGCCAGCCTGAAGCTTTGCGAGCAGGCCGAGGATCTGCGCGAGGATCTGCGCGCGCGGATTGCCCAAGCCGAAACCCTGCTGACCCCGCTGGGCGCTCGGAGCCATGGCACACCGATCATGCCGCTGATCCTTGGCACCGACAAACGGGCCATGGCTGTGGCCAACCACCTGCAAGAGGCCGGTTTCGATGTGCGCGGCATTCGCCCTCCCACCGTCCCCGAGGGTACCGCGCGCCTGCGTATCGTCATCACCCGCAACGCCGCGCCCGAGCAGATTGCCGCGCTGGCCGATGCGCTGAAGAAAGCTCTGGCATGAGTGCTTACATCGTGACCGGCACCGACACCGGCATCGGCAAGACCGTCTTCTCCGCTGCGCTCACCGGCGCCCTGCAGCGCAAATATGGCAAGGCCCGCTACTGGAAGCCCGTACAGGCCGGCATTGAGGAAGTGACCGACAGCGAGGCTCTGACCGAACTCGCCCCCGGCGCATTGATCCTTCCCGAAGCCTATCGCCTGATCACCCCGGCCTCGCCGCATCTGGCGGCGCGGATCGATAAGGTGAAGCTCGATCCTGCCAGGCTGACCCTGCCCGAAGGTGATGGCCCGCTGGTGGTGGAGGGCGCGGGCGGCGCTCTGGTGCCGCTGATCGCCCCACCCGAAGGCGATGGGCTGCTCTATGCCGATCTCTTCGCGCGCTGGGCGCTGCCGGTGGTGGTGGTGGCCCGCACCGGCCTTGGCACCATCAATCACACGCTGCTCACCATCGAGGCCCTGCGCGCCCGCAAGGTGGCCATCACCGGCATCGCCTTCGTGGGTGAGCCGCATGATGAAAACGAGGCGGTGATCCCGGCGCTGTCGGGCGTGCCCCGTCTGGGCCGCCTGCCGCTGCTGGCCGAGGTAACGGCGCAATCTCTGGCGCAGGCCTTCGATGAAGGCTTCAAGGACTGGACACTGTGACCAACTCCCCCATCTGGCACCCCTTCACCCAGCACGGGTTGAACGAGCCGATCCCGCTGGTCACCCATGCCGAAGGCGCCAGCCTGTTTACGGCGGATGGCAAGCGCGTGGTCGATGCCATCTCCAGCTGGTGGGTGACAACGCATGGCCACGCCCATCCCCGTATCGCCGCCGCTATTGGCGAACAGGCGCAGAAGCTGGATCAGCTGATCTTCGCCGGATGGACTCACCAGCCCGCGCAGACCGTGGCCGAAGGGCTGGTCGAGATGGTCGGCAAAGCCGTGGGTGAGGGCGCTTTGCCCTATGTGTTCTTCTCGGACTCCGGCTCCACCTGCGTGGAAGTGGCGCTGAAAATGGCGCTGGGCCACTGGTCGCATCGTGGAGAAAATCGCCACCGCATCCTTGTGATGCAGCACTCCTATCACGGCGACACCATCGGCGCGATGAGCGTGGGCGAGCGCGGCGTCTACAATGCCGCCTATGCCCCGCTGCTCTTCGACGTGGGCGTCATTCCCTACCCGCACCCCGGCGCCGAACAGGCGACCTATGATGCGCTGGAACGCGAATGCCGCGCGAACGCCGCCGCCTTCATCCTTGAGCCCCTGATCCTCGGCGCGGGCGGCATGCTGTTCTATCCGCCGCATGTCCTTGCCGAAATGGCCCGCATCTGCGCCGCGCATGGCGTGTTGCTGATCGCCGATGAAGTGATGACAGGCTGGGGTCGCACCGGCACTTTCCTCGCCTGTGAGCAGGCCGGTGTCGCGCCCGATATCCTCTGCCTCGCCAAGGGCCTGACCGGCGGTTCCATGCCGCTGGCCGTCACGCTGGCCAGCGAGGCGATCTACCAGTCGCACTACTCCACTGACCGCGCGAAAACCTTCTACCACTCCTCCAGCTACACCGCGAACCCCATCGCCTGCTCTGCCGCCTGTGCCAATCTGGCGATCTGGCGCGAGGAGCCGGTGCGGGAACGGATCGCTTTGCTGGCCGAGCGCCAAGCTGCGGGAGCGGCGATGCTGGCGCAGGTGGAGGGCATCGCCAACGCCCGCACCTGCGGCACGATTCTGGCGCTGGACTATGTGGTGGAGGGCGCGGGCTATCTGTCCTCGCTCCAGCCGCGCCTGCTGGCGTTTTTCCGTGAGGCCGGGCTGTTGATCCGCCCTCTGGGGAACACCGCCTATCTGATGCCGCCTTACTGCATTTCCGAAGAGGATCTGGGGCGGTGCCATCAGGCTTTGGCTGAGGCCGTCAAGTTGTTGAAGGCATAAGAGGAAAAAGCGAGGGGGTTACCCCCTCGCGCTCCCATAACGTCTTCCGACGCAAAGGCAGTGGCGCCGAATTGGAGCGCCCTGCCTCTCCACTTGCACGAGCTAAGGCGCCGCAGGCTCTAAATCTGCAAGCACTGAACAGGGATGCTGCCTGCGGCGCGGCAATCTGGGCGCAAGGCCGAACCCGACGCGCAACGCAGACATTAAAGGGAGCGCGAGGGTGTAACACCCTCGCATTCACCTTTTTCCTGCTTACTTCGGCGCCGCTTTAAACTTCTCCGGCACCACACTGCGCCCCAGCGATTCCGGGCTGAACATATCGCTATCCGGCAAGGCATGATCCAGCCCGGTCGAGGTCATGGTCAGTGTCACGGCGCCGGGCTGATCGACATTGGCGTAGGTCACGCCCAGAATCACACCATCGCCCGAGACGTCATAGGTGCGGATATCGCTGGCATCGGTCAGGCGCACGCGGTCGAAGACGCCGAGGTGCCCGTCGATCCGACCGAGATATTCCGACTGGCGCACCGGGCGGTTGGCGTTGATGCCGCAGGCGGCCTTGGCGATGGCGGGGCCGGAGACGATCTGCCCGGTTTCCAGCGAGAGATCGATTCCGCGCATGGCCTGGCAATCCGCGATCATGCGGTCACGCGGGGTTTCCACGCGGTGCCAGTTGCCGCGGTTGAATTCCGCCGACCATTCCTCGGAGGCCTCGCCGCGTTGGGGCGTCAGGCGGTTCCAGTAGTAGACGGCGTAGGTTGCCTGGGTGGTGTGAGTGCGGTTCACGATGGGGGCGACGAGCCCAACAGCGGCCTGCACCGGATTATCGGCCCGCACAATGGTCGGCAAAGCTGCCGCGAGCGGGGCTGCGCACAAGAAGGTTACGGCTGCAAGAGCGGCCCCCCGGGCGCGCGTGCTGATGATCATGTTTTATCCTCTCCCCCCGAAAGGCGGGTTAGGAGGAGGGTATCACGCGATTGTCATCATGCAAGAGGATTGCGGAGCAAGGCTGTTTGCCTTGGGTATTGTTGCGCGGCTGCACGGCTGCACGGCTGCACGGCTGCGCGGGCGAGAGCGCGGGGCCGCGCTCTCGCCCTGTCCGCTTAGCCCTCGTGCTTTTCCAGCTCGTTGCCGGCCAGAGTCACCACATGGAGCAGGTTGGTGGCGCCCGGCGTGCCGAAGGGAACGCCCGCCAGCGCGATCAGCTTGGCGCCGGCCTCGCCGAAGCCATGGCGCAGGGCCATGCGCTTGCCCTTGGCGATCATCTCCTCGAAGCTGCCGATGTCCTTGGTGTGGACGGCGTGAGCGCCCCACAGCAGGGCCGCCTTGCGTGCCGTCTTCAGGCTGGGGGTCAGCACCAGCATGGGGGCGGCGGGGCGTTCGCGGGCCACACGGCGCGCGGTCGATCCGCTGGCGGTGAAGACCACGATGCCCGCGATCGACACCGTTTCCGCGATCGAGGCGCTGGCCTTGGCCAGAGCGTCGGCGGTGGTGGGATCGGCCTCGATTTCGGCGATGTGGATGCGGCGGCGGTAGGTGACGTCTTTTTCCACCTGCGATGCGATGCGGTGCATGATCGTCACCGCTTCTTCCGGCCACTGGCCGCTGGCGGTTTCGGCCGAGAGCATCACCACGTCAGCACCGTCATAGACCGCGTTCGCCACGTCCGACACTTCGGCGCGGGTGGGGGCGGGGCTCTCGATCATCGATTCGAGCATCTGCGTGGCCACGATCACCGGCTTGCCGCTCCGGCGGGTGGTTTCCACGATCAGCTTCTGGATCGGGGGCACTTCCTCCGGGTTCAGCTCGACGCCCAGATCGCCGCGGGCGACCATCACGCCGTCCGACAGGTTGATGATCTCGTCCAAGCTCTCGACGGCGGCGGGCTTCTCGATCTTGGCGACCAGAGCGCCATGGCCACCCATCAGCTTGCGGGCTTCGGCCACGTCCTCGGCGCGCTGCACGAAGGAGAGGCCGATCCAGTCGACATTCTGCGCCACGGCAAAGGCCAGATCGCGGCGGTCCTTCTCGGTCAGGGCGGGGATCGGCACCACGGCGTCGGGCACGTTCACACCCTTGCGGTCCGAGATGACGCCGCCGACATCGGCAGAGCACAGGATCTCGTTCTCATCGGCGCGGATGACGCGCAGCTTGAGCTTGCCGTCATCGATCAGCAGGCGCTGGCCCTTGCGCAGGATGCCGAAAAGCTCGGGATGGGGCAGGCAAACGCGGTTTTCATCGCCGGGCTCCGGGTTGCGGTCCAGCGTGAAATGGCCCGAGTGACGGATCACGGCGCGGCCATCCTTGAAGGTGCCGACGCGCAGCTTGGGGCCCTGCAGATCGCAGAGGATCGAGATCGGGCGACCGAACTCCTTCTCGGCCTCACGCACATTGGCGATGGTCTGGGCGTGGGTGGGGTGATCGCCGTGGCTCATGTTGACGCGGAAAGCGTCGGCACCGGCGCGGATCAGCTTGCGGATCATGTCGATGTCGCGGCTGGCCGGGCCCAGAGTCGCGAGAATCTTGACCTTGCGGCCACGCGGATCGAGCTTGTGCGAGGGAGACGTAGACACGCTCAAATTTCCTTCCCGGCGGTTGATTGACTATTGCGCTGTTGTGATAGGCTTTGTGACGCCCGTCCATGACAAAGGCGCGGCGAAAACCCAAGGATCAATGCCATGAATATGAATGCGAATGAAAACACGGCCGATCCAGTGGATTCCCTGAGTGACGCCCAGGCCGCAGCCGCTTTTCGTCGGCTCGTGCGGCATTTGCGGCATCGCCATGATGCGCAGAACATTGATCTCATGGGATTGGCCGGTTTTTGCCGGAACTGTCTGGCCGACTGGATCGTGGAGGCAGGCGCCCCTCTGGATAAGGCGCAGGCTCGCGAGGCGATCCACGGCATGAGCGCGGCGGAATGGAAAGAGCGTTACCAGACCCCTGCCACGCCGGAGCAACTGGCCCGCATGGAGGAAAGCCTGAAGCTTAACGCCCGGGATTGAGGCGGGTTGAGGCGCGTGAGAGGCCGATCCTTGGGGATTGCGCCTGATGGCCTCTTTTCGTTCCGAGCGAGCGCGGCTATCGGACGGCGCAACTGATTCTACGATTCACGGAGACGAACCATGGCCGAAATGGCAGCCGACGACCGCCTGCGCCTGCTGATCGAGCGCATCGAGCGCCTCGAAGAGGAAAAGAAGGGCATTCAGGACGACATCAAGGACGTCTATCTGGAAGGCAAGGCCACGGGTTATGATCCCAAGGCGATGCGCCAGGTGGTCCGCATCCGCAAGATGAAGCCGGATGACCGCAAGGAACAGGAAGCGATCCTGGAAGTGTATCTGAACGCTCTGGGTATTTCGTAAGTTTGACATCCGGCTTTCAGCCGGATGTGCGGCACCGGCCCACTCCCCCGGCCCGGCCACCCAGAACATACCGTCGATGGGTGACCGGGCCGGAGAAGTGAACCGGTGCCGCTTTGCAATCTGCACGGCAGATTAGCCCACAGGAAGCCGAAAACCGGCTTCCGATTGCCCTTATGGCGCAGTTTCGCTAGGGGGCTTGCAACCACAGCCTCAAGCAAGACAAAGCGGACACCATGGCAGGCCATTCCAAATTCAAGAACATCATGCACCGCAAGGGCGCTCAGGATAAGAAGCGTTCGGCGCAGTTTTCGAAATTGTCGCGCGAAATCACCGTCGCGGCCAAGATGGGCATGCCCGATCCGGACATGAACCCGCGCCTGCGCGCCGCCGTCAACGCGGCCAAGGCGCAGTCCATGCCCAAGGACAACATCCAGCGCGCCATCGACAAGGCGAGCAAGGGCGACGGCGAGAACTACGAGGAAGTGCGCTATGAGGGTTACGGCCCCGGCGGCGTGGCGATCATCGTGGAAGCGCTGACCGACAACCGCAACCGTACCGCCACCAATGTGCGCACCGCTTTCGCCAAGAACGGCGGCAACCTTGGTGCCTCGGGCGCGGTGTCGCACGGTTTCGACCGCCTCGGCCTGATCGAGTACCCCGGCAAGGTCGGCGATGAGGACAAGGTCCTCGAAGCCGCCATCGAAGCCGGCGCCGAAGACGTCGAATCCGATATGGGCGACGGCGACGAGAACCCCGGCAGCCACCAGATCTGGGTCGCGGTCGATTCGCTGCACCCCGTCGCGCGCGAGCTGGAAAAGGTCCTTGGCGAAGCCGAGGGCGTGAAGCTGGCCTGGCGCCCGACGCTGAAGACCACTGTCGACGCCGACACCGCCACCACGCTGCTCAAGCTGATCGACGTGCTGGACGACGATGACGACGTGCAGACCGTCTGGGGCAATTACGAGATCCCCGACGAGGTGATGGAACAGCTGGGCTAAGGTCCGGTGATCTCACCCGTGGTGCAGATGATCGCCAAGGCCCTGCTGGCCGGGGCGATCATCGCCACCATCGCGGAAATCGGCAAGCGCGCTCCCACCATGGGCGCGCTTGTCGCGTCTTTGCCGCTGGTGTCCGTGCTGGGGATGATCTTCCTCTGGCACGCCCGCCCCGATGCAGAGGCCATGGCCGCCCATGCGCAGGCCACCTTCTGGTATGTGATTCCGTCCTTGCCGATGTTTCTGCTGATCCCGGCGCTGTTGCGGCAGGGCGTGGGCTTCTGGCCTGCTTTGGTCTTGGGATGCGTGCTGACCATCGGGCTTTATCTGGGCATGGTGCATTGGGGCACCCGCTGGGGACTTAAGCTGTGATTATCTTGGGAATTGACCCCGGCCTCACCGTCACCGGCTGGGGCGTGATCGCCAAATCGGGCAGCCGCATCAGCCATGTCGCCAATGGCCAAGTGCGCACCGACATTCAGGCCCCCATGGCCGAGCGTCTGCTGGAGCTGGACCGCGTGATCACCGATGTGATCGCCCAGTACCAGCCCGATTTCAGCGCGGTGGAAGAGATCTTCGTGAACGTGAACCCGCAGTCGACGCTGAAGCTGGGGCAGGCGCGCGGGGTGGCGCTGGTCTCTCTGGCGCGGGCGGGGCTGCAGATTTCGGAATATCCGTCGAAAGTGGTGAAGAAGGCGCTGGTCGGCACCGGAGGCGCGGCCAAGGGGCAGGTGCAGGCCATGCTCGGCGTGCTGCTGCCCGGGGTGAAGCTGAAGGGCGAGGACGCGGCGGATGCTCTGGCTGTGGCGATTACCCATGCGCATCATTTGGGTAGTCATCGGTAAGGGGTTTCAAGAAAGTAAGATGCGAGGGGGTTACCCCCTCGCGCTCCCATGACGTCTTCCGGCGATGGGGCAGTGGTGCCCGATCCTTGCGCCCTAACTCTCCACCTGCTGGCGCCGCAGGCAGGTCATCTCTTGAACGATAGGCCGCGCTGGCGATGTTAGAGCCTGCGGCGCGGCGACGTTGCTCCAAGGCCGAACCCGAAGCACAACGCAGACAGTAAAGGGAGCGCGAGGGTTATGACCCTCGCATTTCCACTTTCTCCCTCCTTAAAAATGTTCCCAAATCGTTCCACTTCCGCTAGCCATGCGCCATGATCGCAAAACTGACAGGCATCCTCGACGATTTCGGCCCTGACTGGGCGGTGATCGACGTCAATGGCGTGGGTTATATGGTGTTCTGCTCGGCGCGGACGCTGCAGGCTTTTGGCGTGCGGGGGGACAAGGTTACCGCGCATACCGAGATGCAGGTGAGCGAGACGGACATGCGCCTGATCGGCTTCACCAGCGCGGGCGAGCGGGCGTGGTTCCGCCTGCTGACGCATGTGCAGGGCGTGGGCAGCAAGGTGGCGCTGGCCATTTTGTCCGCGCTCACGGTCGAGGAATTGCAGAAGGCCTGCGCGCATGGCGATTCCGCGATGGTCGCGCGGGCCAATGGCGTGGGGCCCAAGCTGGCGGCGCGCATCGTCAATGAGCTGAAGGACAAGGCGGGGGGCATGGCCTTTGCCTCGCCGGGCGGCGTTGCGGTGTCTGGCGGCGCTGTGCCGGAGGGCAATGTCGGGGTCGATGCGGTTTCGGCCTTGCTGAATCTGGGTTTCAAGCCAGCTGTGGCGACTCAGGCGGTGGCGGGGGCCATTGAGGAGATGGGCGAGGATGCCGGGCTGAACGTGCTGATCCGCGTGGCGCTGAAGAAGGCGGCCGGGTGATGCGCATACTGGCCTATGGCCTGTATGGGGCGGCGGCAGCGCCGGTCCTGTGGGTATGGTTTTGGCGTGTTTTCTCGATTGGTGAGCCCGAATGTCATTTTGATCCGGCGGGATGCCCGCTGGCGACGACGTGGCAGATCATCGGGCAACTGGCGTTTGTGGCCTTGCCTTTGGTGATCGCGGGGCTTTTTGTGCCTTATCGTCGGCTGGTGCGTCGTGTGGCGCTTCGGCAGGTGCCGTGATCCTCGTTTTGCCTTCAACCGAAAGCTCACGCCTTATGCGCTTGACCCTTCCTGTTCTGGCTCTGTGTCTGGCCGCGACCCCGGCGATGGCGCAGGATCTGCCCAAGTTCCATACCGGCCCGGTCTTCGATTTCGGCAAGGTGGCTGATGTGGTCTCTGACATGCCGATCCCGCGCGATGCCCATTTCAAGGTCATTCTGGACACGGGCGATGCGGGCAAGCCGGGCGAGATCAACCCCACGATCAACACCGCCGCGCGCTTCATCAACATGCATGTCGCGGCGGGCGTGCCCGAGGCGAACATCAAGGTCGCGCTGATCCTGCATGGGCCTGCCGGGATCGATGTGACGAAGGACGCTTTTTACGGCGCCAAGCAAGGTGGTAAGCCCAACCCCAATGCCCGTGCCGTGGCGCAATTGCTGGCGCATGGCGTGGACATCTATCTCTGCGGGCAGAGCGGCACCGGCATGGGCATCGCCAAAAGCGATATGCTGCCCGGCGTGAAAATGGTGCTCTCCGCCCTGACCGCCCGCGCGCTGTTGCAGCAGCAGGGCTATACCGTAAATCCATGAGCATCGACCCGTGACTGACAACCCTCTCCTCTCCGCCCATCGTCAGATCGAGGATGCAGACGCCGCGCTGCGCCCCAAATCGCTGCTCGAATTCGTGGGGCAGGCGGCAGCCAAGGACAATCTGCGCGTCTTCATCGAATCCGCCAAATCGCGCGGCGAGGCGATGGACCACACGCTGTTCTTCGGCCCCCCCGGCCTGGGCAAGACCACGCTGGCGCAGATCATCGCGCGCGAGCTGGGCGTCAATTTCCGCGCCACCTCGGGGCCTGTCATTGCCAAATCGGGCGATCTGGCCGCGCTGCTCACCAATCTGGAGGAGGGCGATGTCCTCTTCATCGATGAAATCCATCGCCTCAATCCGGCGGTGGAAGAGGTGCTGTACCCCGCCATGGAGGACCGCGCGCTCGATCTGATGATCGGCGAGGGGCCTTCGGCGCGCTCGGTGCGGATCGATCTGCCGCCCTTCACGCTGATCGGCGCGACCACCCGCATGGGCCTGCTGCAAACGCCTTTGCGCGATCGCTTCGGTATCCCGGTGCGCCTGCAATTCTACACCGTGCCCGAGCTGGAGCGGGTGATCACCCGCGCCGCTGCCCTGATGAACATCGGCATCGAAAAGGAGGGCGCCATCGAAATCGCCCGCCGTTCACGCGGCACCCCGCGCGTGGCCGGGCGCCTGCTGCGCCGCGTGCGCGATTTCGCGCATGTCGCGGGCAGCCCCAGCATCACCCGGGCCATTGCCGACGACTCTCTGACCCGGCTGGAGGTCGACAGCCTCGGCCTCGATCTGCAGGACCGCCGCTATCTCCAGATGATTGCCGAGATCTACAAGGGCGGCCCGGTTGGCGTGGAAACCATGGCGGCTGGCCTTTCCGAACCGCGCGACACCATCGAGGAGGTGATCGAGCCCTACCTCATCCAGCTCGGCATGGTGGCGCGCACCGCGCGCGGGCGCTGCCTGAACGACCGGGCGTGGCAGCATCTGGGGATGACCCCGCCGTCCTCGCAGGCCGGACTCTTCGAATCGGACGAGGACTGAGGGCTGGCGGGGCCGTTCGGCAAACGGCTTACCCCGTAAACATCTCACCCCATCCTCTGTGCCGCAGCGGGACATCAGGCTTGCCCAAGCTCCCCCAAACTGCCAAATCCCGAAACGGGACAGTCCCATACGCTTGAATCAGGTTGTCTGCGTGCGATGGTTGGGGCTTGTAGAAAGCTAAGGCGAGCCCTCTGACGGGTTCCTCGGCAAGAAACCAAGCATCAAGGGTTTCGCGCTATGGGGCCCAGGGGTGGGCGCCGGGGCAATCGTGGCCCGGTAACAGTGGGAATTGGACTATGTCGGTTCGAGTGGGCATCGCAAAACTGGCTATGGTGATCGCCGGCGGCGCGCTGGTGAGCGGCGGCGCCGTTCACGTCGCCGAGAAGATGGCCGCCGGCAAGCCGCAGTATGTGAAGCACCCCAAGACGGTGGTTCACAAGCCTGTCCACCACGTGGTCCATACGCCTCCGCGCGCCAAGCCCTGCTGCACGCCCACGCCGCCTCAGGTGGCGATGGTGCCGGTGCCGCCTCCGGGCCTGCCGCCCGCCAATTTCGTGCCGGTCGCGCCCGATGTCGGCCCTGGCGGCGGCGGTGAGGACCGCGTGCGCGTCGTCAGCAATGGCGGTTCGTCGAGCGGCGGCTTCTTCGGTGGCTTCTTCGGCAGCAGCGGTGGCGGCGGCACGGTCGTCGTGACCAGCAGCGGCACCAATGGCGGTTCGACCACGACCACCACCACGACCACCAGCGGCGGTTCCGGCTCGGGTTCGACCTCGGGCAGCAGCTCGACCTCGGGATCGAGCAGCGGTTCCAGCTCGACCAGCGGTTCGACCAGCACGTCGTCGTCCACCTCGACATCCACGTCGACCTCGACCTCGACATCCACCTCGACCAGCACCAGCACGTCGACCTCCAGCTCCACCTCGGGCTCGACCAGCACGAGCACCAGCACGTCGACCTCGGGCTCGACCAGCGGCTGGCACGGCTGGCATCCGCATCATCCCGATGGCCCCACGCCGGTGCCCGCGCCGCCGATGCTGCTGCTGTTCGGCGGTGCTGTCGCCGCTGTGGCCGCGCGCCGCCGTTTCGGGAAGAAGAAGCAGGACTGAGCTTCTCGCAGGCTTGGCTCAAGGCGCGTGATCGGCAGGCCGGTCGCGCGCTTTTGCGTTAGGGGTTCCTTCGGTTCTGGCCGCTATCGCCTTGTTTTGACTGAAGGCCACAGGAACGGGTTTTATGCGCCATCTGCCGCCCCATGCTGTCGAGACATTTGCGGGCCTCTATCCCGAAGTGCCGCATATCATCGAGCATCAGCTTTGCGACCATCCGCTGATGGAGCTGGAGGCGCTGGCGCAGCTGGCCGAACGTCTGCCCGCCAAGAACATCGAACATGCCTATGCCGCCCAGCCCATCGGCGTGACCGGCAAGCCGCCGGTGCCGTCGATCAGCGCGGCTGATGCCATCCGCCAGATCGACACGGCGGGCTGCTGGGTCGCCCTGACCTTTATCGAGCAGGACCCGGCCTATCGCGCCCTGCTGCTGTCGGTGATCGACGAGCTGCGCGCCGCCATCGAGCCGCGCACCGGGGCGATCCATACGCCTCAGGCCTTTGTCTTCGTGTCCTCGCCCAATGCGGTGACGCCCTATCACTTTGATCCCGAACACAACATTCTGATGCAGATCCGCGGCACCAAGG
Source organism: Novosphingobium terrae (assembly GCF_017163935.1). Classification (NCBI taxonomy): domain Bacteria; kingdom Pseudomonadati; phylum Pseudomonadota; class Alphaproteobacteria; order Sphingomonadales; family Sphingomonadaceae; genus Novosphingobium; species Novosphingobium terrae. The sequence continues at coordinate 16,219 of NZ_JABVZR010000001.1, forward strand.
TGATGACCCAGTTCCCGGCGGGCGATCCCTTCTACGCCGCCGCCGAGATTCACGAGGCCTATCACACCGGCGGCGGCCGTGAATTGAGCTGGCGTGACGAGATGCTGCCCGGCGGCAAGGATTTCGCGCTGGCGCCGGGGCAGGGGCTGATGGTGCCGGTGATGGCGCCGCATTTCGTGCGCAACGGGCCGGTGCCCTCGGTGTCGCTGTCGATCACCTGGCGTTCGGAATGGAGCTATGAGGAGGGCGCGGCGCGTGCCTTCAATGGCGTGCTGCGCGGCTGGGGTCTTTCGCCCGCGCTGCCGGGGCGCTGGCCCGCGCAGAATCGCGCCAAGGCCTATGCCTGGCGCGCGCTTCAGAAGCTGGGGCTGAAATAGCGGCTGGCTGGCCGTTCTCTCTTGAAATGCTTGCCGAATAGGGCAACTATGATCGTTTTTTGGCGGATGGAGCAACAGAATCGCTCCTGCGCCGTTTCCACCCTCCGCAGGGCTCCCGGCAGGCCGGTCATCGGCTTTTCATGCTTTGGGCCGATAAGAGTGTGAACGTTCGAAGGCAAGCAGATGACCGAAGAAGAAAAAGTAACCCACGACCGCTTCTACAAGGCCGAGCAGGAAGCCGGCTTCGTCGAATCGCATGGCCACCACACCGCCCAGACGCAGAGCCCCTCCTACAAGCTGGCCTTCCGCGACACCGATTTCCTGCTGCGCGAGGAACTGCGCCCCGTCCGCTTCCAGCTGGAACTGCTGAAGACCGAAATGCTTCTGGAAGAGGCCGGGATCGGCTCGACTCTGGTGTGTTACGGCTCGGCCCGCATCCCCACGCCGGAGCAGGCGCAGGCCCGTATCGAGGCCGCCAACACCCCGGAGGAAAAGGCCGCTGCCGAAAAACTGGCCGCCAACGCCCATTACTATGAGGAAGCCCGCAAGCTGGCGCGCATCGCCAGCCAGGCTGCCATCGTGGAAAAGGGCATGCGCCAATTCGTGATCTGCTCGGGCGGTGGCCCCTCGATCATGGAAGCGGCCAACCGTGGCGCCGCCGAAGTGGGGGCGGAAACGATCGGCCTGAACATCGTGTTGCCGCATGAGCAGGCGCCCAACCCCTATGTGACGCCGCGTCTGGCCTTCCAGTTCCACTATTTCGCGCTGCGCAAGATGCACTTCCTGCTCCGTGCCCGCGCTGTGGCGGTGTTCCCGGGTGGCTTCGGCACCTTCGATGAGTTCTTCGAACTGCTGACGCTGATCCAGACCGGCAAGATGAAGCCCATCCCCATCCTGCTGTTCGGCGGGGAGTTCTGGAACCGGGTGATCAATTTCGACGCGCTGGTGGAAGAGGGCGTTATCAACCGTAAGGATCTGCAGCTGTTCACGCCGGTGGAGACCGCTGAGGATGCCTGGCAGTATATCGCTGATTTCTATGGGGTGAATTATCAGCCTGTTGAGGATTGAGGGTTTTTCAGAAAGATAAGGTGCGAGGGGGTTACCCCCTCGCGCTCCCATGACGTCTTCCGGCGCACGGGCAGCGGTGCCGCATTGGAGCGCCCGAACTCTCCACCTGCACAACAAAAGGCGCCGCAGGCAGTGATGCCTCGGCGCCTTCTGTCTTTTGAAAGCCTGCGGCGCGGCAAACTTGGCGCAAGGCCGAACCCGTGGCGCCAACGCCGACATTAAAGGGAGCGCGAGGGCGATGGCCCTCGCATTTCCTTTTGTCTTAAAACCCCTTCACCGCCTCATGCCCCAAAGGCCCATGCCCCGCGCCAAACCCCGGCGCGGCCAGCAGGGCCTCTCGCACGAACCTGCGCCCCCGCTCCACGGCGGCAACCAGATCGAGCCCCTGACCTAACCCTGTGGCAATCGCGCTGGCCAGCGAGCAGCCCGTGCCATGGCTATGGCGCGTTTCGATGCGCTCTGAATGCCAGACCACCGGTTCAGCACCGGGCAGGTAAAGCCGGTCCTCCACCAGCACGCCCTCAGCGTCCCCGCCCTTGGCGAGGAAGGGGATGCCCGCCAGTGCCTCGGCCCCACCCAGAGCGGTCAGTTCGGGCACATTGGGCGTGGTCAGCGTGGCCAGCGCCATCAGGCGCCCGAAAGCCTCACGCGTGGCCGCATCCGCCAGCACGCCGCCGCTGGTGGCGACCATCACCGGGTCGAACACCACGGGCACGGCCAGCTTCTCCAGCCGGTCCGCCACGGCATGGGCGATGGCAGCGCTGCCCAGCATGCCGATCTTCACCGCATCCACGCCGATATCATCCACGCAGGCATCCACCTGCGCGCCGACTGTTTCGGCGGAAAGCGGCTCCACCGCGAAGACGCCGGTGGTGTTCTGCACGGTGATGCCGGTGATGGCGCTCATGCCATAGCCGCCCAGCATGATGATGGTCTTGAGGTCCGCCTGAAGACCCGCCCCGCCCGAGCAGTCCGATCCGGCAATCGTCAGGATGCGCGCGGGGCTGCTCATCCCTTGAAGTGCTTCACGGTGCTGGGCGGGTGCTTGGCGTGGTGTTTTTTCGCGCGGGTGGGCCGGTCCATCAGCTCGCCCTCGCAGTTGGGGCATTGCTCGTCGAGATCCTCGGCGCATTCGGCGCAGAAGGTGCATTCGAAAGAGCAGATGAAGGCACCCGGCGCCTCGGCGGGCAAGAGGGTGCCGCATGTCTCGCAATCTGGGCGCATTTCGAGCATGGTTTGGTGTCCTGAAAGAAGGAAGAGGAAATGCGAGGGTGTTACACCCTCGCGCTCCCATGAATGTCTGCGTTAGTGCCAAGGGTTCAGCCTCAGCGCAACGTCGCTGCGCCGCAGGCTTGAAGATCGCCAGCGCGGTCTATCGTCAAGGATGACTGCCTGCGGCGCTTCAGGTGGCGCAGGTGGAGAGTTTAGGCGCTCGAATTCGGCGCCACTGCCCGTGCGTCGGGAGACGTCATGGGAGCGCGAGGGCCCGAAGCATCTCTCTGGAGAGATGCGACCAACAAAGACTCCCCCCTCGCATCTTCTCCTTCACCCCTTAAGCTGCAGCTTCCCGAACGGCATCACAGATCGCATCCACCACCTGCTCGACCTCGGCAGCGTCATCGCCTTCGGCCATCACGCGGATCACTGGTTCGGTGCCGCTGGCGCGGATTACCAGACGGCCCTTGCCCGCCAGCTGCGATTCAGCCTCGGCGATGACCAGTTGCACCTTCTCGGCCTCCAGCGGCTTGCCGCCCGAAAAGCGGACGTTCTTCAGCAGCTGCGGCACGGGGTCGAAGAGGTGCAGCAACTCGCTGGCGCGCTTGCCCGATTTCACCAGAGCGGTCAGCACCTGCAGCGCGGCGATGGTGCCATCGCCGGTGGTGGCGTGATCGAGCATGATCATATGGCCGGACTGCTCGCCGCCGACATTGAAGCCGCCGCTGCGCATGCGTTCCAGCACATGGCGGTCGCCCACCTTGGTGCGTTCCAGCGTCAACCCTTGCCCGCCAAGGAAGCGCTCCAGCCCGAGGTTGGACATCACCGTGGCCACCACGCCGCCGCCGCGCAACTCGCCCTGAGCGGCCAGCTGGGTGCCGATCAGCGCCATAAGCTGGTCGCCATCGACGGTCTGGCCCTTTTCATCGACCACGATCAGACGGTCCGCGTCGCCATCCAGTGCGATGCCGATGTCCGCGCCGCTGGCCACCACGGTTTCCTTCACCAGATCGAGATGGGTCGAGCCGCATTTCAGATTGATGTTCTTGCCGTTGGGCTGAACGCCGATGGTGATCACCTCCGCGCCCAGTTCCCACACGGCAGACGGGGCCACCTGATAGGCCGCGCCATTGGCGCAATCGACCACGATCTTCAGACCATCCAGCCGTACATCCTGCGGCACAGAAGCTTTCACCGCGTGGATATAGCGGCCACGGGCGTCCTCGATACGGCGCGCGCGGCCGATCAGGTCGCTTTCGGCCAAGGGGAGGTTCTGGCCCAGCATCACCTCGATGGCTTCCTCATCCGCGTCGGAGAGCTTGAAGCCGTCGGGGCCGAACAGCTTGATGCCATTGTCCTCGAAGGGGTTGTGGCTGGCCGAGATCATCACGCCAACGTCAGCGCGCAATTCGCGGGTGAGCAGCGCGACGGCGGGGGTGGGCATCGGGCCCAGCAGCACGACATCCATGCCCACGCTGGTGAAGCCCGCGACCATGGCGTTTTCCAGCATATAGCCGGAGAGGCGCGTGTCCTTGCCGATCACCACGCGATGGCGGTGCTTGCCGCGCAGGAAGCGGGTGCCGGCGGCCTGGCCAACCTTCATCGCGATATCCGCCGTCATCACGCCTGCGTTGGTGCGCCCGCGAATGCCGTCGGTGCCGAAATAGTGCCGTGCCATGATGGTGTTCCCGTTTGGATCTGAGCGTGATTTGCGTATGGTTTGCCATGGCGTGGTGATCGATGAAAGCCGCGCGGGCAAGCCAAAAAGGGGCCTTATCGTGTCGAATGAACCGGAAGGCGCATCTGCAAGCGATGCGGCTCTGCCCGATATACAGGTCAATACGGGGCTGACGCTGGCGGCCTTGGGCGCCGGTCTGCTGGCCGGGCTGGCGGTCACGCGCTGGCCGGTGCTGGCGCCTTTGGCCAAGGGTCTCGCGCCGCTGGGCGGGCTGTGGCTCAAGGGGCTGGAGATGACGATCCTGCCGCTGGTCTCCGCTCTGCTGGTGGTGGGCATTGTGCAGATGATGGCGGCGGCCAGCGCCGGGCGGCAGGCGATAAGGGTGCTGAGCTGGATCTTCGGCATCTATTTTGCCAGCGCCTTTTTCGCCGCCGTCGCCATGCCGCTGCTGCTGGAGGCGTGGCCGGTGCCTGCCGCCGCGCAGGGCGTGTTGGCTGGAGCGGCGGGCAAGGATGCGCCGGTGCCGGGGCTGGGGGATTTTTTGCTCTCGCTGCTGCCCTCGAACATTTTCGCGGCGGCTGCGAATGACGCCATGCTGCCCTGCGTCGCCTTTTTCAGCCTGCTGGGCGTGGCGATCTCACGCCTTGCTCCGGCGCAGCGCGCGCATCTTACCGCGCTGTTCGAGGCGCTGGCGGGCGCGATGATGGTGATGATCGGCTGGGTGCTGAAGCTGGCGCCGATCGGCGTTTTTGCTCTCTCGCTCGATCTGGGAGCGCGCACCGGGGCCGAGGCGCTGGGCGTGCTGGCGCATTATGTCATCACCGTCAGCATGATGGGCTGGGCGGTGCTGGCGGCGGCGCCGGTGCTGGCGCTGCTGGGTGCGCGGCTGGCGCTGGGCGCCTATTGCCGGGCGCTGATGCCAGTGGGGGCGGTGGCGATCTCCACCCAGAGTTCACTGGCCAGCCTGCCCGCGATGTTGACCGCCTGCCGCAAGCTGGGCGTCAGCGCGGGAAGCGCTGAATTCGCCCTGCCGCTCTGCGTGGCGCTGTTCCGCGCGACCGGCCCGGCGATGAATCTGGCGGTGGCGATCTATGTCGCCAAGCTGACCGGGGTGACGCTGTCCCCCGCGATCCTGATCGCCGGGGCCATCGTGGCGGCGATCACCGAGATCAGCTCGCCATCCTTGCCCGGGGCGATCAGCTTCGTCTCGGCGGTGGGGCCGGTGGCGCTGGCGATGGGGGTGCCGATTGCCCCGCTGGCGCTGCTGGTGGCGGTGGACATGCTGCCCGATATCACCCGCACCGTGGGCAATGTGGCGATGGATGTCGTCGTGGCCGCGCTGGTGGATCGTGGAGGCGATCGCGGCAGGAGAGATCAGTCCTCGCCAGAGTCCTGATCGTCCCCCTTGGAGTCCATCCCCGGCCTGCGGCTGGCGATCAGGCCCAACTCGCTCAGGATCGCGCCGCTGGCGTCGATGGAGGATTTGTCGCCGTCGCCCACCGGCTGGCCGCTGTCGATCATCGCGGCTAAAGCGGCGCGGGCGCGGCCCACGCGGCTCTTGATGGTGCCCACCGCGCAGCCGCAGATCTCGGCGGCTTCCTCATAGGAAAAGCCGCCCGCGCCCACCAGCAGCAGCGCCTCGCGCCGCTCGGGCGCCAGCGAGAGCAGCGCGCGATGCAGATCGGCCAGATGCAGCGGCGCCTCCTGCCCGGCGGGGGCCACCAGAATGCGTTCGGCGGTGGTGTCGTCATAATCGCCGCGGAAGCGGTTGCGGCGCATTTCGGTGAGATAGATGTTGCGCAGGATGGTGAAGGTCCAGGCGCGCATCGATGTGCCCGGCGTAAAGCGGTCCCGCGCGGCCCAGGCGCGCATCAGCGCCTCCTGCACCAGATCGTCGGCCAGATCGCTGCGGCCGCACAGACCACGGGCGAAGGCGCGCAGATGGGGAATCGCCTCCGTCAGCTCGCGCTTGAAGGCACCGGACTCCATCGGCGTCGGGGGTATCGGTGGGGGGGAAGCCGATTGCCGATCAGCCATCACTGTCGTCCAGCTTGGACAGCAGGTCGGCGAAACTGTCGGGCAAAGGTTCGTCCACCACCTGCTCATACATGGCGCGCAGGGCGTGAGACAGGCCCTCGGCCATCTCGGGAGGTGTGGGCTGCTCAGGCTGCTGCTCAGGGGAGGGAGCGGACCCGCTGGGCGGAAGATCCTTGTCGGGCATAGGCTCCTGCTTTCAGCAACATCTGGCGCAAGGGGGGGAAGGGCGCCGGTTTCACGATCGGTTGCAGATTGTAAGCCTTACGGCAAGCACTTGTTCATCACACCCTTGTTCATGCCCCTGCCGACAGCTAACACATTGCAAAGCCGGGAACCAATCGGCCAACCACCGGTTGGCAGGGGGAAAGCGGCTGTCCCGTAAGCTTGCGGCCTGCCCGCATGTTGGGAGGCACCGGCGGGGTTGGGCGTGAATCTGAGTGTTTCCGAACGAGATCTGGAACAACGCTGGTATGAGCGGTTTCCAAGGCTCGTGCCCATAGGCACCTTTGCCCTCGCCATGGTGATGACGGCGCTGAGCGTCTGGGCCATCGAACGTGTCGAGGATCAGCGACGTGAAGGCCAGGCCCGCGCCGCCGCCAGCGTGGTGGCCACCGCGCTGGACCGGCGGGCTCATTCCTATGTGTCTTACCTGAGGGCGGGCTCGCTGATGCTGGGCACGCGCAAGGACCCGACGCGTGAGGATTTCGAATCCATCGCCGGGGGCCTGCTGGATGACGCCGATTATCACGGTGCGCTGGGCATCGGCTGGCTGCCGGTGCTGAAACCCGCGCAGATCCCGGCTTTCGAGAAGCGGATGAATACGGCCGGCCAGGAGGGCTATACGGTCCATCCCGCGCCAGACCCTGCAAGCAGGATGGTGGTGCCGGTCGGTTTCATCGCCGATATGAATGAGCGCAACCGGCCGACGCTGGGCTTCGACACCTATTCCGAGCCCAAGCGCCGCGCCGTGATCGATCAGGCCATCGCCCGGCGTCAGTTGACCGCCAGCGGGCCGGTCTCGCTGATCATGCAGACGCGCGCCGGGGAATGGCAGGGTTTTCTGCTGTTTATGCCGGTCTATGGCCCGGGCCAAACCGATCTGCCGCGCGGCTTTATCAGCGCGCCCTTCAACGCCGGGGCCTTTCTCAGCTCGATCGTGGTGCTGGAGAAGATCGAGGATCTGGAGGTGCGCCTCTATGATGGCGCCATGGAGTCGTCCCGGCTGATCGCGCGGACTGGCGCGCAAGGCGCCTCGATGCATCCGGTGGCGACTCAGGCGCTGACTCTGGGCGGCCGCCGCCTGCTGGTGGCGGTGGATGCGCCCGAGGGTGGCCTGACCCGTACCGCATGGGTGGCGCTGATGCTGGGCACCACCATCGCCCTGCTGCTGGCCGTGGTGGCCCGCATCGTCAGCCGCCGCGCCGAGCAGGACCGTGAGGCGCTGCTGTGGCTGCGTGAGCAGGCTTCGATCCGCGCCTCGCTGACGCGTGAGCTGAACCACCGCGTGAAGAACACTTTGGCCAATGTGCTGTCGCTGATCGCGCTGACCAAGCGGCGGGCCACCGGGCTGGACGAATTTGTGGAGGGTTTGCAGGGCCGTATCCGGGCGCTCTCCGCCACGCATGACCTGCTGACCAACAGCGAATGGGGCCCCACCGCCCTGCGCGATGTGGTGCTGGCCGAGGTTGCCCCCTACACACGCGGCGACGATGCGGCGGTGGCGCTGAGCGGGCCGGACGTCGATCTGGCGCCCAATGATGCGCTGTCTCTGGGGCTGGCGCTGCATGAGCTGGCGACCAATGCCTCGAAATATGGCTCGCTCAGCGTGGCGACGGGGCGCGTCGATGTCTCATGGGCGATGGTGGGCGAGGGCGTGGTGCAGGTTCACTGGCAGGAGAGCGACGGCCCGCCCGTGCCTGCCTTGCGCAGCCGTGGTTTTGGCACCGATCTGATCGAGAAGATCGTGGCGCATGAGCTGGGGCACGGCGTTCAGCTGGATTTTGCGGTGACCGGGGTGCGGTGCACGCTGATGGTGCCGGTGCGGGCGCCGGTGGCGTTCAGCATTCGGGCTCGGCAGCAGAATGGGCAGGGGAAGGGGAAGTAGGAAGGAAGATGCGAGGGGGTTACCCCCTCGCGCTCCCATTCCGTCTTCCGGCGATGGGGCAGCGGTTCCCGATCGGTGCGCCCAGCCTCTCCACCTGCGCGGCATCAGGCGCCGCAGGCAGGGAAGTGCCTGAACGATGGGCTGTGCGGGCGATTTGAAAGCCTGCGGCGCGGCAATCCGGGCGCAAGGCCGAACCAGATGCGCAACGTAGACATTCCCGGGAGCGCGAGGGTGTAACACCCTCGCATCTTCACTTCTTACCCTTCTGCAACCTTCAAAGGCTCCGGTTCCCGGAAGAACAGCGCCTGCGCCATGGCGGTCGTGACGCTGGCCTCGCGGAAGGGCTTGGTCACCAGCCATGTCGGTTCAAGGCGATCGCCCGTCAGCAGGCGCTCGGGATAGGCGGTGATGAAGATCACCGGCACGTCGATCACGGCATGGATATCATCCACGGCATCCACGCCCGAGCTGCCGTCGGCCAGCTGGATATCGGCCAGCACCAGACCGGGGCGGTTATGGGCGATGGCCTCCACCGCCTGCGTGCGCGTGGCGGCGGTGGCGCAGACGCGGTGGCCTTGTGCCTTGACGATATCTTCCAGCTGCATGGCGATCAGCGGCTCATCCTCGATGATGAGGACATCGGTGGTGGCATCGCGCGCGATATCGGTCAGGGCGGTGGCGACCAGCGCCTGGGCTTCCTGCACCGAGACCTCAAGGATATCGGCGGCCTGGGCGACGGTGAAATCCTCCACCGTGGTCAGCAGCAGCGCTTGCCGGCTGAGGGGGGTGATGCGCGAGAGGCGCAGCTGGGCCGCTTTCTCCGCCGTGCCTTCGGGCAGGCTGGAGAGTTCGCCCTGATGGACATTGTTCCAGACCTGACCGAGCGCACGATAGAGGGCAATACGGCCGCCCTGCAGGCTGGCGCGCAGTTCCGGCTGGGCCAGCGCCGTTTCGAGCAGCGTGACGACCAGCGTATCGCCCGCCGCCTGATTCCCGCAGAGTGCGCGCGCGTAGCGCCGCAGATAGGGGAGTTGGGGGGCGAGTTGGGTGCCGAGCGGCATAGAATTCCTCCGCGCATGTCGCCCGCAACGTGCTTCGCGCGGGGGCATGAAGTCTCAGCCACGACTTTAGCAGCGATGCCCGCAAAGGCAGCATGAATAATTCTTCAAAAGGCGGGAACCGTCGCGAAGGAGCGGCGTTTCATCCCTGTCACCGCCGAGACCCCCCTCCCGTCCACAGCGGCTGGTGATGCGATCCCGGAAAGGCCCCTGTCCCAGCTGGCAGGGGCCTTTTTGTTTAGATTACGGGTTTTTACGGTGATTTTTGGGGCTGATCAGGGCGCTGATATGGCCTTCCCCACCCTGCCGGTCATGCCGTGCAAGGTGGAAAAACAGGCCTGCGCCGCGCTGAAAAACCTTACAGCGCCTTTTCGTAAATCCGGTACTCTTTGTTAACCACGGAATGAATTTCGCGCGCGATCGAATTCATTCCCTGATTGTCATCGAGAATCCAGCCGATCTCACCGCGACTCGCACCGTAATTCGCCACCGAATTGGCGCGGATATACTCGATCATCATGAAAGCCAGCTGGCTGGCCAGACGGCTGGACTGCAGCTTCTTGCGGACCCCCATCAGCGGCACGCGCATGGTCTTCACGCGCGGGCGCCAGATCCACAGCAGCAGCTTGATCCAGCCCAGCGGCGAGGGCTTGGGCCCGATCTTGGCCAGCACCTCGTTCATGTCGGGCAGGGTCATCATGAAGGCGACGGGCTCGCCCTCATACTCGGCGATCTGCACCAGATCGGCCTTGATCAGCGGCTTCAGCTTCTTGCCGGTGTAGGCCACCTCGGAATCGGTGATCGGCACGAAGCCCCAATTGTCGCTCCACGCATCGTTCAGGATGTCGAGGATGATCGCCGCTTCCTTCGCGAAATCCTTCAGCACCACATTGCGCACATTGATCTTGGGGTTCTTCTCACCGCTGGCGACGATGCGCTGGATCAGCGGCGGAAATTCCTTGGTGATGTCCAGCTCATAGGTCTGGAGGTTCTTGGCCTTGATGTAGCCCGCCGCCTCGATCCACGGCTGGAACTTGGCGTTCTGGTGGCCCATCATCACCGTCGGCGGATGGTCATGACCCTTCACCAGCAGGCCCGGCTCTTCCCACACGGAAAGGTTCATCGGCGCCAGCACGCGGGTCATGCCCTGAGCGCGCAGCCAGTCCTCGGCCGCCGCGATCAGCTGATGCGCGATGTCCTGAGTCTCGGCCTCCAGGGCGCCCCAGTTGCCGGTGCCCGGGCCCATGCCCTGTTCGACCGGCTGGCCCAGCGCCTGCTCGTCGATCAGCGCGGCGATGCGGCCCACGATGACGCCATCGCGCTTGGCCAGCAGGAACTGGCATTTGGCATGCTCATGGAACGGGTTGCCGCCGGCGGTGATCTTCTCCAGCTCCTCGCCGCGCAGCTGGGGGACGAAGTTCGGATCGCCCGCATTCGCCTTGTAGACGTAATCGACCCACTGGCCGCGCTCGGCCTTGGTGGTGACCGGGCTGATGGTGATGGCGGCCATTGTGCTGATGCTCCCTAAGCGTTCGGCGCGGGGTTTAGACGGGTTGAGGGGGTTAAGGAAGGGGTAAGAAAGCAGGAAAAAGCGAGGGTGTTACACCCTCGCGCTCCCATGACGTCTTCCGGCGAAATGGCAGTGGCGTCCGATCCGAGCGCCCTAATTCTCCACCAGTGTAACCTATGGCGCCGCAGGCTCTAAAATTCGCAGCGCTGGACAAGGATTATGGCCTGCGGCGCGGCAAACTGGGCGCAAGGCTGAACCCTTGGCGCAACGCAGACATTAAGGGGAGCGCGAGGGCGATGGCCCTCGCATCTTCTCTTACTTCTTCTCTGCCATACCCCGCCGACGCGGATGCCCGCTGGCGATCCCGCCCGAGAGTTCCTTCACCCAAGGATACTTCACAGCCACCTCTTCCGTGTAGCCCAGATTGAACACGGTGGGGCTACGCTTGGGGCGGTCCTTCTTCACATAATAGGTGCCCAGAACCCGGTCCCAGGTGTAGTTGGTGATGCCGAAGTTGCCGTCCTCGTCGAAATAGTGGTGCTCATTGTGGCGCTGCTTCATGTGCTGCACCCACTTCCATTTTGGCTTGAAGGCCAGATGCTGGATGCAGTGCATGAACTCATAGTAGCAGGTGGTGATGATGCCGGTGGCAAAGGCGATCGCCGCGCCGCCCAGCCAGAAGTCCTTGCCGCCGATCAGCGCGCCGACCGGGGCCGTGGCGATGAAGATGGTAGGCAGGGTGGTGTGAAGCGCGCCGAACAGCACCTCCAGATGGTTGGGGTCCTGATGGTGATCATAGTGGATGCGCTTCCACGTCGAGGCCAGCATCTTGAACTTGTAGGGCCACTGGCCGTGCAGCACATATTGGTGCAGCAGATGCCAGACCAGCGGGTAGATCACCACGGCGGCCAGCACGGCGCCACCAGCGCGCAGCAGGGGCGCGGGATACAGCACGAAGACCACCAGCGAGGCCAGTGCGACCGCCAGATAGGCCACGATCGTATAATGCTGGAAATAGGCGCTCACCAGCTCGGGCAGCGTCATGCGGTCCAGATAGTGCGAGCGCTTCCAGAAGGGCAGCTTGGCCTCATCTGTGGTTTGGGTCTGGGACACTGTGATCTTCCTGTGCTTCTCGGGCCATATGTGGGCGTGGCGGCGGTGGTCGCAACCGGGCCGCCTCGGGAAGCAGTCCCTTGCATGCCGTTTTCTGGCCTGTCGTTGTTCCGGGTCAAACTGGCGCACGGCTGCGAATCGCAGCCGTGACGCCTGACTGTCAGCTGCCCCTAAAGCCGATCATTGCGGCGGATTTGGGGCAACAATATTACTCTTCGGTTTTGATGAGGACGGTCTCGCCCACGAAGAGGAACAGGAAGAAGGGTGCCCAGGCCGCGATCAGCGGGGGATAGCCGCCGAAATTGCCGATGGCGAGGGCGGCATTGTCCAGCACGAAATAGGCAAAGCCCATACCCATGCCGACGATCGCGCGGATCAGCAGCGCGCCCGAACGCGCCAGACCGAAGGCCGCCACGGCGCCCAGCAGCGGCATCAGCAGCGCGGCCAGAGGTCCGGAGAACTTGTGCCACCATTTGCCGGTGAGTTCGGCGGTGGGGCGCCCGCTGGCGCGCAGCGAGTTGATGGCGTGAGTCAGCTGGAAGATGTTCATGCCATCGGCGTCGACCTTGGCGATCTCCAGCTGGGCGGGGGTCACCCTGGGGGCGACGACCTGCGCCTGCGTGGGGCTTTGCGTGGCGGTGGCGACATCGAAGCTGGTGCCCGGCGCCAGCTTCCAGCCGGGGCGGGCATAGGTGGCCGAAGGACTGTCGATCTTGCCGGTGATGCGGCCATCGGCGTCGCGCAGATACCAGGTGACGTTGGTCATCTGGGGCACGCCATCGGCATCATTGGCCAGGCTCTCGACATAGAGGATGTTGTGCCCATCGGCGACATAGACATTGGAGCGTGTGGCACTGCCGGGCTGGATCACGCCGTAATCCACCGCTTCCCATGCCTTCAGCCGGCCTGTCACATGGGTGACGACCGTCTCGTTGAAGGTGAAGCTGACGCCTGAGACCACCATGGCGGTGGCCAGCATGGGCGCAAGGATCTGATGCGCGGAAAGCCCCGCCGCGCGCATGGCGATGATCTCGCTGTTCTGGTTCAGCGGGAAGAAGGTGAAGAGCGTGGCCAGCAGCACCGAATAGGGCAGGAAGCGCGCCACCAACTGAGGCGCGCGCAGCGTGACATAGGTCCACAGCTGGGCCTCGCCATTGCCCTTGTGGGCCAGGATGTGGCCGCTTTCGCCCAGCAGGTCGAGCAGCTGCAGCACCACCACCAGCATCACCAGCGTGCCGAGAATGCGCGTGATGAACAGGCGCGAGAGGTACAGCGCCAGCGTGCGCGAGGGAAACAGGTCGAGTTCGATCACGCAGCCTGTTCCTTCTTCTCGTCCTCATCGTCGGTGGCGTTGGGGGTTTCGGGAATGAAGCCCTTCATCTTCTTCTTGCCGATCAGGCGGGTCAGGCGCTTCACCGCATTCTGGAAGAAGCGCTCCAGCGCGCCGATCGGCTGGCCGCCGGGCACATAGGCCAGCGTCCAGTACATCCAGATGATGATGGCGGCAAAGACGCCGAAAGGCACCCACAGCCCCAGCCACGGGTCGATCTTGCCCAGGCTGGAGACCTGCTCGCCATATTCATTGACCTTGTGATAGGCCACCACCATCACGATGGAGATGAACACGCCCAGCGCCGACGACGACCGCTTGGGCGGCACCGCCAGCGAGACCGCCAGCAAAGGCAGCAGCAGAATCATCACCACCTCGGCGAGGCGATAGTTCAGGCTGGCGCGGACCACATTGCGGGTTTCCTCCGAAGTGTCCTTGGACCAGCCCAGCTTGAGCAGTTCGGGCAGGAAATACTCACGCTCCACCCCGCCGCGCATGCGGAATTTCTCCACGCTGGGCAGGTCGATGGGCAGATCGTGGCGGGTGAAGTTGAGCACGCGGGGCGGCTGGCCCACCGGATTCTGCACGATCTGGCCATCGGTCAGGCGCAGGATCACCGTGTCGGGATTGGAATGCAGCGCGAGGAAGCGGCCCTGTTTCGCGGTGATCGACAGGACCTGGCCCTTCTGCTCGGTGACGCGCATGAAGATGCCGTTGAGTTCGCGGCCCTCGTCATGGCTCTGCTCAATGCGCAGCGACATGCGGTCGCGCAGCGTGTTGAATTCGCCCACGCGGATCGAGGCGCCCAGCGCGCCGGTCGACAGTTCGAAGGTCAGCTGCTCATAGAGATAGCGCGAATAGGGCTGCACATAGCTGACGATGAACAGGTTGCAGATCGCCAGCACCAGCGCCATCAGATAGGGCACGCGCAGCAGGCGGGTGTAGCTGAGGCCCACGGCGCGCATCACATCCAGCTCGCTGCTGGTGGCGAGGCGCCGGAAAGCCATCAGCACGCCCAGCATCAAGCCCAGCGGGATCGCCAGGCTGGCATATTCGGGCACCATGTTCATCAGCAGGCTGAAGACGACCTGCACCGGCCCGCCCTGCGATCCGACGAAATCGAACAGCTTGAGCATCTTGTCGAGCATCAGCAGCGATGCGGCGACGACGAACACCGCCAGCATCGGCATCAGCACCAGCCGGAAGATATAGCGATCGAGGGCGGTGAAGAATTTCACAGAAGACCAGTCATAGGTGAGGGCCAGTCATAGAGCTGAGGCCCGGAGCCGGGCGGCTGGAAAGGCGGTGAAACCGGCCTGTGCAGTAAGAGCGCGCGCCGCCCGACGCAAGGGGCAGCGCGCCGGTCCGTGGTGCGGGCGGGGGTGGCCGAAGGTGCAAGCGAAGGCGTCTCAGGCCTTTTCAAGCGTGCATTGCAGGGGGTGCTGGTTCTCCCGCGCGAAATCCATCACCTGATTCACCTTGGTCTCGGCAATCTCGTAAGGGAAGATGCCGCAAACGCCGACGCCGCGCTGATGGACATGCAGCATCACCCGCGTCGCCTGTTCCAGATCCATGGCGAAGAAGCGCTTCAGCACCATCACCACGAATTCCATCGGCGTGTAATCGTCGTTCAGCAGCAGCACCTTGAACTGGCTGGGCTTCTTGGGCTTGGCCTTGGCGCGGGTGGCCAGGCCCACCTGGCCCGGGCCGCCGGTGTCGGTATCGCGCCCGGCGCCCCGCGTTTCAGCCTGAATCGACGGCTGGCGGAGGGCGGAAAGAGGCGCCGCGTCGCAGGACAACAGGCGCGCCGACAGGGGGCTGGGCTGGGTGGAGAAGGAGGGCATAAGGTTGAGAATACCGCAAACCGGGGGGGGAGGGCAAGGTGCTGGCTGGGTGCGCCCCTTGGCCGAGCGGAACTGCCCCGCTTGCGCGGCAGTCCGAAAGGCGCGGCCGATATAGGGCGTGAAGGCCATAAAAAAAGCGGAGCGCATGGAGTGCGCCCCGCTTTTCTCTATCTTTCGGCTGCCACGCTGATGGCTTTGCGCGGTGAAAAGCCCGTCAGCGGGTTTCAGCGCATGCCGGGTTTCCCCGGCCATCCCAAGCCTCAGTATCGTACCCGCCTGTGTCACCGCCCGGATGCGGTGCGTGAAAGTCGGCCAACCCTTCCTTCACGCACCGACATCAGGAGCCGGTGAGCCGGATCAGGCGGCGGCCTTCACCTTTTCGACAGCCACGCTGACGCGGCTGGAGAGCGGGGCGACGACATCGCCGGCCAGCTTCAGCACGGTTTCGCTCTGCTTCGAGGAGAACGACACGGCCTTGTCGAAGTGCTTCTTGAGCAGGTCCGAGTGGATCTGCAGGAAGTCGGTCGGGGTCTTGGCGGCGGCCAGGGACTTGGCTTCGGTGGTCAGCGTTTCGAAGGCTTCGCGGCTGTCGGCAACCAGGGCGGTGCCCAGTTCCTGCAGGCCGGCGGTCAGGATCTTGCCCGATTCGACGATGGCTTCGAGGTTGCCCTTGGCGAACTCATTGTAGTCACCGAAAGCGGAGGTGCTCTTTTCGTAAGCGGCCTTGGCCTTCTCCTGGAAGTCGGCGAAAGAGGTCTTGAAGACTTCGTTGAAGTCGAAATTGGGCAGAGAGGACATGAAGGACTCCTTGGGCTGAGAGACAGGTTGAGAGGCGGGTTTGGGTTGGGCGGGGGAAGGGGTTTTGGCCGCTGCGGGCGCCGGTGCGGGCTTGGCAGCAGCAGGCTGGGCCGGAGCGGCCTGAGGCGCTGCAGCCTTGGCCGGTTCCGATTTGGGCTGCGCGGGCTTTTCCGCGGCAGCTTTGGCCGGGGCCGGGGCGGGCTTGGCAGGCGTCGCGACTTTCGCGGTGGCCGCAGCCGGAGCCTTCACAGCGGGCTTGGTCGCTTCGCTGGCAACGGCGGGTTTGGTTTCCGCAGCCTTGGCCGGCGCCGCGGCAGGCTTGCTCGGCGCGGGGCTGCTGGCCACGGGCTTGTCCGCGACAGGGGCGGCCTTGGGCGCGGCTTCAGCGGCGGGCGCAGCCTTGGGGGCTTCCGCCTTCGCCGTGATCGCGGGCGGCGCAGCCGGAGGCGGCACCAGCAGAGCGTCAGACTTGGCTGCGCTGGGCGCTGCGGCAGGCGCTGCCGCAGCAGAAGGCGTCACGGCAGGCTTGGCAGCCTCAGCCTTCGGCGCTTCAATCTTTGACGTCACAGTCTTGGGGTCTGCCTGTTTGGCAGGAATGGCCTGCGGGGCAACGGGCTTGCGCGCGCCCTTGGCCCGAGGTGTAGAGCTTGCCTTGATAGCCATGGCGAACCTTCCCGGAAACAATCCACGAATGCAGCTATTGGATTTGCAGCTTTGACGACCTTGTAATCGGCGTCCTGTCTAATCGTTGATGGCGGAGCCGGAGTCAAGTGAATTTGTGCAGTGCAGCAAAGCCCGGGCGCGGCGCATCAGTCATGTCGCGACATAACATGAGCAGAACCCGAAAAACACAGGAAAGTTCCCGTGTATGAAGGATTTTCAACTGACATCGCTGTCCATTCGGTGGTTGTTGCCCAAAGGCACCAACCACCGGAAAACACCTATGTATTTTGCGGATGCGAAGACAGAAATGCTGCAGTCTTAAGACAGCTCAGCGCTCTCTTACATAGCGCCCCGGAGCATCCTCGATCACGCTGTCACCACGCCCGCCGGGCGCGCGCTTGCCCTTGGCGGGCACCGTGGCCGAATCATGCTGCGCCAGCCAGGCACGCCAATGCGGCCACCAGCTGCCCGCAGTCTCCTTGGCCCCGGCGATAAAGTCATCCAGCGTGTGGGCGGGGCCTTCATGGGTCCAGTACTGGTATTTCCTGGCTGCAGGCGGATTGACCACCCCCGCAATATGCCCCGAACCGGCCAGCACGAACTGCTTGTCGGCATGCGGCAGCAGGGCGTTCATCCGCCACACGCTTTCGGGCGGGGCGATATGGTCCTCGCGCCCGGCCTGAATGTAGCAGGGGGTGGTGATGTCCCCCAGATCGATCGGCGTGCCCAGAGCCTCCAGCGAATCGGGCTGCGCCAGCCGGTTGTCGCGATAGAGGTCGCAGAGATAGGCATGGTGCCATTTGGCGGGCAGATTGGTGGTGTCGCCGTTCCAGTAGAGCAGGTCGAAGGGGCGGTAATCGTTCCCCATCAGATAGTTGTTGACCACATAGCTCCAGATCAGATCATTGGGGCGCAGCAGGTTGAAGGTGGCCGCCAGATAGCGCCCGTCGATAAAGCCTTCCTTGCCCAGCGACGCGATGGTGGCGATCTGCTGATCATCGATGAAGTTCTTGAGGTCTCCCGCCTTCTCGAAATCGACCTGCGCCGTGAAGAAGGTGGCGCTGGCCACGCGGTCCGCCGCGCCGCGCCGCGCCAGAATCGCCAGCGTGGCCGCCAGCGTGGTGCCTGCCACGCAATAGCCGATGGTGTGGACGCTGGGCACCTTCAGCCTCTCGCGGATCACCTCGATCGCTTCGAGCTGGCAGGCGATATAATGGTCCCACGTCACCTCGGCCATCGAGGCGTCAGCCGATTTCCAGCTCACCATAAAGGTGGTGATCCCCTGATCCACCGCCCATTTGACGAAGCTCTTCTGCGGGCTGAGGTCCAGAATGTAGAAGCGGTTGATCCATGGCGGGAAGATCACCAGCGGGATCTGCCCCACCTGCTCGGTGCTGGGGCTGTACTGGATCAGCTGGAACATCGGGTGTTCAAACACCACCTTGCCCGGCGTGGCGGCGATGCTCTCACCCACGGTGAAAGCGTGATTGTCGGTATGCGTGAGCTGCCCGCGCCGCAGATCGTCGAGCAGATGGGAGAAGCCCTTGATCAGGCTCTCGCCCTTGGTCTCCAGCGCGCGCTGCATGACGATGGGGTTGGTCAGCGGGAAATGGTCGGGGCTCAGTGCATCGAGCAGGGCGCGGGTGGCGAAGCGCAGCTGCTCCTTCTTGATCGGATCGACGCCTTCCACCGCATCGGCCATGGCAGTGATCTCTTCGGCCACCATCAGATAGGCCTGATGGATCAGCGCGAAGAAGGGATTGTCGCGCCAGCGCGGATCGGCAAAGCGCTTGTCTTCCCGGGGCAGCTCCACCGGCTGGTCCTTGGTGCCAAGGCCATATTGGCTGACCATCTTGCCCCACAGGTTCAGACTGTCGGTCCACAGCTTCTGCTGCACGGCGGGGCGCGCCAGCGGCGAGAGGTTGAACCAGCCCTCCATCAGCCCCATCCAGCTGGCCGGATCGGACATGGTGGGGATGGCGGGCTTTTCGGCGGTCAGCTTGCGGGCCTGCTCGTTCTGGAAATCGAGCCACATGGTCTGCAGCTTGCCCATGATCTCGGCCCAGTGGGCAGCGTCCTGCGGGCTGGAGAAGGGCAGCGACAGGCCGGGCATCACCGAATCGAGCCATTGCTGCCCGGCCTGGGTGGGCAGCTTGACCATCGTGTCGATCATTTGGGAAAAGATATCGCCGGACGTCGTATCAGTCGGGGCTTTGGTCACCATTGGGGATGCTTCCTCACAGGATTGCCGCAGGACTTCCGGGCTGATGCTAGCGGCCTGAACGGGGGATGGAAGTGCTTCCTGCGTTTCGGCAATTTTTTTGCCTCGCTCTCTCGCCTTCGCAGCGAATCTGGCGCATGGGGTCAGTCATCGTTCCGCAATCTTGCGGAGCGCATTGGGGCGCCGGTGAGGCGCCGCCCCACAATCTTCATCCCAGCGCCTCCAGGAAAGGTCCGATGTCCGAAGAATTCTACCGCATGAAGCGACTGCCGCCCTATGTCATCGCCGAAGTCAACGGCATGCGGGCCGCAGCACGCGCAGCCGGTAAGGACATCATCGACCTCGGCATGGGCAACCCTGACCTGCCGCCGCCCGCCCATGTGATCGACAAGCTGTGCGAAGTGGCGCAGAAGCCCAGCGCGCATGGCTATTCGGCCTCCAAGGGCATTCCCGGCGTGCGCAAGGCTCAGGCCAATTATTATGGCCGCCGCTTCGGCGTGGAGCTGGACCCCGAGACCGAGGTCGTGATGACCATGGGTTCGAAGGAAGGTCTGGCCAGCATGGCCACGGCGATCACATCGCCGGGCGATGTGGTGCTGGCGCCCAATCCGTCCTACCCGATTCACACCTTCGGCTTCATCATCGCCGGGGCGACGATCCGCAGCGTGCCGACCACGCCGGATGAGCGCTATTGGGAATCGCTGGACCGCGCCATGGCCTTCACCGTGCCGCGCCCCTCGATCCTGATCGTGAACTATCCCTCCAACCCCACGGCGGAAACCGTCGATCTGGCCTTCTATGAGCGGCTGGTGGCCTGGGCCAAGGAGAACAAGGTCTGGATTCTGTCCGATCTGGCCTATTCCGAACTGTATTACGACGGCAAGCCGACGGTCAGCATCCTGCAGGTGCCGGGCGCCAAGGATGTGGCGGTGGAGTTCACCTCCATGTCCAAGACCTTCAGCATGGCCGGCTGGCGCGTGGGCTTTGCGGTGGGCAACCAGCGGCTGATCGCGGCGTTGACCCGCGTGAAGTCCTACCTCGATTACGGCGCCTTCACCCCGATTCAGGCGGCGGCCTGTGCCGCGCTGAACGGTCCGCAGGATATCGTGGAGGCCAATCGCGTGCTGTATCAAAAGCGCCGCGACGTGATGGTCGATGCCTTTGGCCGTGCGGGCTGGGATATTCCTTCGCCCAAGGCTTCCATGTTCGCATGGGCGCCGCTGCCGCCTGCCTTGGCGCATATGGGATCGCTGGAGTTCTCCAAGCAGTTGCTGACTCATGCCGATGTCGCCGTGGCGCCGGGCGTGGGTTACGGCGAGGATGGCGAGGGCTTCGTGCGTATCGCCATGGTGGAGAACGAGCAGCGGCTCCGTCAGGCCGCGCGCAACATCAAGCGCTATCTGCAGAGCATGGGCGTGAACACGCCCAGCACCAAAAGCGCCTGATCAAGGTCTGAAACGATAAAAGGGGGCGGGTGACCATCGGGTCGCCCGCCCTTTTCGTGTCAGATGCCCAGAACCTGCCGGTTCCATTCCGCCAGATTGTAATAGACGCTGATGCGGCTGATCAGCCCGTTGCGCATGGTGAAGAAGGCCCCCGCAGGCAGGATGTAACGCTGCCCCGTGGCAGGCGGCAGGCCTTCATCGGTCACCAGATATTTGCCGTGGACGGTGAACTCCGCCGCGGCCCGGCTGCCATCGTGATTGGTCATGATGGTCAGATCGGCCAGCTGCTCGGCATAGCAGCGGTCCATATGGGCCAGAAAGGCCTCGAAGGGGTGCTTGCCCAGCTGCCGCTCGCACTGGTTGATGTCATGCGCCACATCCTCTGTCAGGCAGGCCAGCATGGCGGACCGGTCTCTGGCGTTGAAGGCGGCGTAGTAACGCTCGATCAGGGCGATGGTCATGGCCTCGGACAAGAAGGCCTTGGGCGGGGCGCTGGGCAGGCTGTTCATGCCATTAGAAGACGACGACGGAGCGGATGCTTTTACCCTCATGCATCAGGGTGAAGGCATCGTTGATCTCTTCCAGCCCCATGACATGGGTGATCATGGGATCGATCTCGATCTTGCCCTGCATGTACATGTCGACGATCTTGGGCACATCGGTGCGGCCCTTCGCCCCGCCGAACGCGGTACCGCGCCAGTTGCGGCCTGTCACCAGCTGGAAGGGGCGCGTTTCGATGGTCTTGCCAGCCTCGGCCACGCCGATGATGATGCTGGTGCCCCAGCCGCGATGGCAGGCTTCCAGAGCGGTGCGCATGACTTCGGTGTTGCCGGTGGCGTCGAAGGTGTAATCGGCGCCGCCATCGGTCATCAGCACGATTTTCGCGACGATGTCCTCGCGGCTCATGCCCTTGGTGTTGAGGAAATCGGTCATGCCGAAGCGGCGGCCCCATTCCTCGCGGTCGGGGTTGATATCGACGCCGATGATCTTGTTGGCCCCTGCCAGACGCGCGCCCTGAATAACGTTCAGACCAATGCCGCCCAGACCAAAGATCACCACATTGTCGCCCACCTGCACCTTGGCGGTGTTCACCACCGCGCCCACGCCCGTGGTGACGCCGCAGCCGATGTAGCAGCTGGACTGGAACGGCGCATCCTCACGGATCTTGGCCACGGCGATCTCTGGCAGCACGGTGAAGTTGCTGAAGGTCGAGCAGCCCATATAGTGGAAGATCGGCTGGCCCTTGTAAGAAAAGCGCGTGGTGCCGTCGGGCATCAAGCCCTTGCCCTGCGTGGCGCGGATCGCGGTGCAGAGGTTGGTCTTGCCCGAGAGGCAGCTTTTGCACTGGCGGCATTCGGGCGTGTAGAGCGGGATCACATGGTCGCCGGGCTTCACATAGGTGACGCCCGGGCCAACCTCGCGCACAATCCCTGCGCCCTCATGGCCGAGGATCGAGGGGAAGATGCCCTCGGAATCGAAGCCGTCCAGCGTGTAGGCATCGGTGTGGCAGATGCCCGTCGCCATGATCTCGACCAGCACTTCGCCCGCCTTGGGGCCTTCCAGATCGACTTCCACGATCTCCAGCGGCTTCTTGGCTTCAAAGGCGACGGCGGCGCGGGTCTTCATGGGACATATCTCCGGCAGGGTATGGTTCGGCAGGGCAGGCCCTGAGCGTCGGGAATGATAGGGGCAGGGAGCAGACCTGTCACCCCGGCGGGGCACGACATGACTTTGCGAAAAAATGCGCAAGGATTCGGCTTGCATTGTAGAAAGCCCCTCGCTAGGAGCGCCGAACCACGCTTTCTACGCGATCTGGCCCGATGGCGGAGTGGTTACGCACCGGACTGCAAATCCGTTTACGCCGGTTCGATTCCGGCTCGGGCCTCCACCCCTTGTTGATCGCAATTGGCAAAAATATTGACTTTTTGCCCTATATTACCTATCTGGCGAGAGCGGTTGCCATCCGCCTGAGAGGAAGCGATGCCCGGTTACGATCCGCGTGCCATTGCCAATGAGTTCATCAAGCTCTCAGGCAATCGGCCCTTCAACCAGATGTGGTTGCAGAAGCTCGTCTATATGGCGAACGGGTGGAATCTGGCCATCAACCACAAACCCCTCACCGATGCCCGCATCGAGGCATGGGATGGCGGCCCGGTCTATCGCAAGATCTGGAACCACTTGCGCGATTACGGCTATGATGCCGATAGCAAGCTGCTCTGCCGCCCCAGCGATGGTCCCTTTGAGGCGCCGCTCTCGCAGGAAGAGCGCGATGTGATCGAGCATGTCTGGAAGCGCTATGGCGATTACAGCGGCAATGAACTGTCGCAGATGACCCACCAGAGCGGCACGCCCTGGAGCAACACCTATTTCGGGCGCGGGCGCAACGCCGTCCTCGATGAAGGCGAGATTCAACGTCACTTCGTAGATCTGGCCCTTGCCGGACGACAGTAACCTTCCTCAGGTCACCCTGCATGACATTGACACCGCCCCCATCGGGGAGGTGCCTTCGCGCGATCCCGTGCCGGTGTCCGAAAGCGATCTGCGCGATGCTCTGGCGCGGGTCAGCAATGAGAAGGAAGCGCTGCGGCAAGAGCTGGATGCGACGCGCAAGCATGTCCGCACCATCCAGATTCTCGATGAGCTGATCGAGCCCTATGCGCGCAAATCCTTCACCTTCATGTGCGTCTATTGCGGTGTGGTGGCGCTGATCCTGCTGCTGGACGGCTGTCAGGTCACCGGTTTCAAGCTGCCTGATGAGGTGCTGAAATATCTGGTGGGCAGCACTGCCACCACAGTCATCGGTCTGGTCGGCATGGTGCTGACGGGCATTTTCGTCGGCGCGCGGCGGCGCGAGGATTGATCCCTCAAAGCGGCTTTTCGCAGCCCGGTTTGGGCAGAGACAATGCGGGATTGGTCAGAAAACCCTGATCGGTCAGCGCGGTGAGAAAGGCCTCGATCGCCGCCTGATCAGGGGCGCCATAATGCAGCCCATGGCGTGCGATGGCAGCGGCCAGAGTCGGGCTGGCGCCATCGTGGAAATAGGGCGCCGTCACCATCACATTGCGCAGCGATGGGGTGCGGAAGGCGCCCTTGTCCTCCGCCTTGCCGGTCACCTCGAACACACCCAGATCGCGCGGCTGGGGTGCTTCCAGCGCGTGAAAGCGCAGATCGGTGAAGTCCGGCCCGGCATGGCATCCGGCACAATCGCGGCGGATGATCTTTTGCCCCGTGCGGGCCTGAACAGACAAGGCACCCCGGTCATAGGGGCTGCTGCGTGAGATCAGCATGGCCTCGAAACTGCCCAGCGCTTCGGCCATGCGGTCATAGGTCAAAGAGCCATCCGTGGCGGGAAAAGCCTGCGCAAACAGCATGCGATAGCAGGGATTGGCCGAGAGGCGTTTGATGATCTCGCCCTCCTGACCCTTCATGCCCATTTCCACCGGATGCGTGCCCAGCACCGGCACTGAAACTTGCCCTGCCAGCGTTGTCTGGCGCGGATCGGCCCATGTCAGCGGCGAGAACAGGCCCACATTGCCCAGCCCCGGTACATTGCGCCGCCCCGGCTCATCGGTGACGCCGGGATGCGTGCGGTTGCCATCGGCAAAGGCATGGAACTGCTCATGGCAGGTGGCACAGGCCATGGTGCCATCGCGTGAGAGGTCGGCATCATAGAACAGGCGGCGGCCCAACTCGACTCGCGCGGTGTTTTCGCTCTGCCGCAGCTGCCCGGCCAGCGCTGCCGTGCCCAATGTCAGCAGGGCCAGCGCCAGCAACCTCTTGCTTCTCACGGCAGGGCGACAGTCAGCACGCGGATCGTATCCTGCCCATTGGCCGAGACCTGCACCGTGTAATGCCCCGGCTTCAGCGCGAAATCGACCATCTTGCGGATGCCGCTGCAGTCCGGCCCATGCCCATGCGCTACCGAGCGCTGAGCCCCATCGGCCCCCACCACATCCAGCCACGCCCCCGAGGACAGCGCGATGCGGTAATTGCCCGCCTGAGTCACCTCCAGCGCCATCACCCCGCCATGGCTGACCGAGCCGCCCGGCTTTTCCGGCTGCAGCGGATAGGTCACCGCAGGTGTGGGCAGCAGCGCAATCTGTGCCGCCTGCCCGGCCTTCAGCAGCGCGGCATGCGTGCCATCGGCCCCGGCGGTCAGCGGAGTCGGGCTGGTCCAGGGTGCCAGCGCGCCGGTGGGCGCAACGGGCGCGGTGCAGGCCGGCGCGGCCGGCGGCATGGCAGGGGACGGGGTGCCATCCTGCGCGCAGACAGGTGCGGCCAGCATCAGGCAACCGGCGGCCAGCGGAATGAGGGGAAAGCGCATCGAACCTCCGAAGACAGGCTGGGCTGCCACCATGAACAGTTGTATAGGATCATAGGGCAGGCCGGTGCCGAAAGGCCATAGCGGCGGACAAGAAAGATGCGTTCGGGCACCCTTCGCCCGGGCCTATACCTTGGTCTGAGCGGACCAGACTTTAGGCCGTAGGCGGCTTGTCTTCGCAGGGTCCGGGGCGCAGGGCCTTGGTCATAAGATCATCGCTTGAGGAGTGCCGTTTCGTGACCCGTATCGCCAATCCCGCCCTGCGTGCCAAAGTGACCAGCGCGGCGCAAGCCGCCGCCATGATCCGCCCCGGCGACACGGTGGGCATGAGCGGCTTCACCGGCTCGGGCTATCCCAAGGCCGTGCCCATCGCCCTGGCCGAGCGCATCGAGGCCGCCCATGCCGCCGGAGACGATTTCCGCGTCCGCGTCTGGACCGGCGCCTCGACCGGGCCGGAGCTGGATGCGGCGCTGGCCAAGGTGGACGGCATCGAATTCCGCCTGCCCTACAACTCCGACCCCATCGCCCGCGAAAAGATCAACAGCGGCAAGATGGACTATTTCGACATGCACCTGTCACAGGTCGCGCCGATGGCGTGGCAGGGCTTCCTCGGCAAGCTGGATGTCGCGCTGGTCGAGGTGACGGGGATCACGCCGGACGGCTTGCTGATCCCCTCCTCCTCGGTGGGCAACAACAAGACCTGGCTGGACCGCGCCGACAAGGTCATCCTTGAGGTCAACAGCTGGCAGTCCCCCGCGCTGGAGGGCATCCACGACATCTATTACGGCACCCAGCTCCCCCCGCAGCGCGTGCCCATTCCCCTGCTGCGCGCCGACGACCGCATCGGCTCGAACTATTTCACGGTAGACCCCGCCAAGGTGGTCGCCGTGGTGGAAACCGACGCGCCCGACCGCAACCTGCCCTTCAGCGCGCCGGATGCCTCGGCCAATGCCATCGCCGCCCATCTGATGGAGTTCTTCGCCCATGAGGTGAAGGTGGGCCGCATGCCGGTGAACCTGCTGCCCCTGCAATCGGGCGTGGGCAACATCGCCAATGCGGTGCTCTCCGGTCTGGTCGACAGCCCTTTCACCAACATGACCAGCTTCACCGAGGTCATTCAGGACGGCATGATCGACCTGCTCGACACCGGCAAGCTGCGCATGGCCTCCGCCACGGCCTTCTCGCTCAGCCCCGAGGCGGCGGCGCGGGTGAACGCGGACATGGCCCGCTACCGCGACAAGATGATCCTGCGCCCGCAGGAAATCAGCAACCACCCCGAGCTGATCCGCCGCCTGGGCTGCATCGCCATGAACGGCCTGATCGAGGCGGACATCTACGGCAACGTCAACTCCACCCACGTCATGGGCAGCCGCATCCAGAACGGCATCGGCGGCAGCGGAGACTTTGCCCGCAACGCCTATGTCTCGATCTTCATGACGCCCAGCACGGCCAAGGGCGGCAAGATCAGCGCCATCGTGCCCCAAGCGAGCCACGTGGACCATATCACGCAGGACGTGCAGGTGATCGTCACCGAGCAGGGGCTGGCGGATCTGCGCGGGCTTTCGCCTCGCCAGAGGGCGGAGGTGATCATCGCCAACTGCGCTCACCCGACCTATCGCCCGATGCTGGAGGATTATTACGCGCGGGCTTTGAAGGGATCGTATGGGCTGCAGAGCCCGTCTCTGCCCGGTGAGGCCTTGAGCTGGCATCAGCGGTTTATTGAAACCGGTTCGATGCTTTAAGGTTTGGAAGAAAAGAGAAATGCGAGGGTGTTACACCCTCGCGCTCCCATTACTGTCTGCGTTGCGCCAAGGGTTCGGCGTTGCGCCCAGCTTGCCGCGCCGCAGGCAGGGGAACTTGATGCCTGCGGCGCTCAAGGTTGCGCAGGTGGAGAGGTCGGGCTCGCCCTTTCGGTGCCACTACCCTCTCGCCGGAAGACGTTATGGGAGCGCGAGGGGGTAACCCCCTCGCATCTTCCTTCTAACTTGCCGAAATCCGAACACCCCGCCACAACACCCAAATGATCCTCCTCAACGACGACCCGACCGATCTGCCCATGCCCGATGGTGTGATGCGCACCCATGTCTTCCGCCCGGCGGGAGAGGGCCGCTTCCCCGGCGTGGTGCTCTATTCCGAGATCTATCAGGTCACGGCCCCCATCCGCCGCCTGGCCGCCTTTATCGCGGGCCACGGCTATGTGGTGGCCGTGCCCGAGGTCTATCACGAGTATGAGGCCCCCGGCACGGTGCTGGCCTATGATCAGCCGGGCACGGATCGGGGCAATGATCTGAAGTTCACCAAGCCGGTGGCCGGCTACGATGCCGATGCGCGCGCCGTGCTGGATTTCCTGCAAAGCCACCCCGCCTGCACCGGTCGGCTGGCGACTGTGGGCGTTTGCCTTGGCGGGCATCTGGCCCTGCGCGCGGCGCTGGATCCGCGCGTGCAGGCCAGTGCCTGCTTCTATCCCACCGATGTCCATTCGGGCACGCTGGGGCAGGGCAAGAATGATGACACAATGGCCCGGCTGGTCGAGCTGAAGGCCGAGACGCTGTTCGTCTGGGGCCGACAGGACCCGCATGTGCCCTTTGCCGGGCGTGAGGCGATCCGCGCGCGGCTGGAAGAGGTCGGCGCGCGGTATGAGTGGCATGAGGTCAATGGCGCCCACGCCTTCCTGCGCGATGAGGGCTATCGCTACGATCCGGCGCTGTTTGTGCAGACCACGGGCTGGATGCTGGACCTGTTCGCGCGGGTGCTGAACCGCGCCTGATTGCGTGCTGGGGTATTTGAGCCATTGGCGTCCGAGGCGCCCCGTGCATGGTGCGCAGGACTGACACGAAAGGGATTCCATGCGGCGGCACCTGTTTTCCACCATCGCCTTTGCCAGCCTGATGGTGGCCAGCGGGGCAGGGGCTCAGACGTCCACGCCCGCCGCTGCCCCGGCTCCGGGAGAGGCGGCCAAGGTCACCGCGCTGTGGGCGGTGGTGAAGGAGCTGGCCGACGACAGCTATCAGGGCAGGGGTGCCGGAACGCCCGGCTATGATCGCGCGGCGGCGTGGCTGGTGAAGCAGTTGCAGGAAATGGGCCTGCAACCGGCGGGCACCAATGGTTTCTACCAACCCGTCGATCTGGTGGCCCAGCGCTTCGACGCCGCCGCCAGCCACGCCCAGCTGCTGAGCGGCACGGGCGCGGTTCCGCTCGCCATGCCGCTGTCCGTGCCGAACGATCTCTATTTTCGCGGCGCGCATGCCATGCCGGTCGATCTGACGGCACCGATGGTCTTCGCGGGTTATGGCCTCTCCATGCCGGACGTGGGGCATGACGATTTCGCCGGGATCGATGTGAAGGGCAAGATCGTGGTCGTGGTGCCGGGCGGGCCGGAGAATGTCTCGGGTTCGCGCAAGGCCAATGCCCGCAGCGAGCGCACCGCCATTCTGGCGAAACTGGGCGCCGTGGGCCTGATCCAGCTTGCCACGCCCAAGCAGACGGAAATTCCCTGGGCGCGCCAGATCGGCCTTTCCGCCCGTCCCTCGCTGATGCTGAAGGACGATGGGCTGCGCGATGTGGCGGCGCCCTTCCTCGCCGCCTCGCTGAACCCCGCCAAGGCCGAGGCGTTGCTGGCCGGCTCCGGCCACAGCTTCGCCGAGCTGGCCGCGCTGGCCGATAAGGCTGCGCCCTTGCCGCATTTCGATCTGGCGACGCGCCTCTCCACCCATATCGCCGCGACCCAGACGGTGCTGCACAGCGCCAACATCGTCGCCCGCCTGCCGGGCAGCGATCCGGTGCTGAGCAAGCAAAACGTGGTGATCTCCGCGCATCTGGACGGGCTGGGCGTGGGCGAGCCGGTGAAAGGCGATGCCATCTACAACGGAGCGCTGGACAATGGCGTCGGCGTGGCCAGTGCCCTGACCATCGCCCGCGACCTCAAGGCCGGAAAGCGCCCGCGCCGGTCGGTGCTGTTCCTCTTCCCCACGGCGGAGGAAGGCGGCCTCCTCGGCTCACGCTATTTCGCGATGCGCCCCAGCGTGCCCAAGGCCTCGCTGGTCGCTGACATCAACTTCGATATGCCCCTGCCGATCTTCCCTCTCTCCAGCGTGACGCCCATCGGCTACGAGGAAAGCTCCCTCGGTAAGGATGCGGCGGCGGTCTCGGCGAAGCTGGGCCTGCCCATCGTGCCCGATCCCTTCCCCGACCGGAACGTCTTCATCCGCAGCGACCAATACAGCTTTATCCGCGCAGGCGTGCCCTCGCTGTTTATGAAGCTGGGTTTCAAGCGCGATACACCCGAGGCCGAGGTGGAAAAGGCATGGCGGGCGGGGGTGTATCACTCGCCACGTGATGATGCGAACCAGCCGGTGATCCGTCCGGTGGCGGCTGCCTTTGCGGATTATGTGACGGCGGTGGTGCGGAAGGTGGCCGATGGGGCTGAGCGTCCTTCGTGGAACAAGGACAGTTATTTCGCCCATTTTTCAGGGAAGTAAGGAAGAGAATATGCGAGGGTCATAACCCTCGCACTCCCTTTAATGTCTACGTTGCGCATCGGGTTCAGCCGAAGAGCAACGTTGCAGCGCCGCAGGCTTTAAAGACCCGGCGCAGCCTTCGATATTGCCTGCCTGCGGCGCTCGGCCTTGCGCAGGTGGAGATTTTAGGCACTCGGATCGGGTGCCGCTGCTGTTTTGTCGGAAGACGTTATGGGAGCGCGAGGGTGTAACACCCTCGCATCTACCTTACTTACTGCTTGGCTGTAGAACTCGAAAAAGGCCGAGCCGCCGCTGAAGCACCCCAAGCCTTGTTCGGCTCGGCCTGCATGGTGAAGCGCAGCTCTCCGCCGGAACGCACCTCCGCGTCCGTGATATAGCTGCGCGTCAGCGGCTGGCCGTTCAGCGTCACCTTGCCGACATAGGGATGCGCGTCGGACAGGCTATCGGTCACCACGGTGAACTGCTTGCCATCGGGCAGGGTGATCGCGGCGCGGCTCACGAAGGGCCGTCCGATCACATACTGGTTCGAGCCCGGCGCGACAGGGTAGAAGCCCAGCCCCGTGAACACCAGCCATGCCGACATCTGGCCCAGATCGTCATTGCCAGCGAGGCCCTCCGGCGTGGGCTTGTACTGGCTGTCGACGATCTGCTTGAGGCGGGCCTGCGTGCGCCACGGTGCCCCGGCATAGGTATAGAGATAGGCGACGTGGTGGCTGGGCTCGTTGCCGTGGATATACTGGCCGATCAGCCCGGCGATGTCCTCGGCGTGGCTGTAGTCCACCTTGGAGTTGTCGAAATCGAACATGGCGTCGAGTTTGGTGATGGTTTTGGCGTCACCGCCAAGGATCTTGAACAGACCGGCCTGATCCTGCGGGGCGAACCAGCTGTATTGCCAGGCGTTGCCCTCGGTGTAGTCCGAGCCATAGTTGATGGCGGTGGGGTCGAAAGGCGTGCGGAAAGAGCCATCGGCCTTGCGGGCGCGCAGCCAGCCGGTTTTCACATCGAAGCTGTTGCGCCAGTTGTTCGCGCGCTTTTCGAAGGTCGCGGCGATGTCGGCGCGGCCCATCTTGCGGGCCATCTGGGCGATGGTCCAGTCGTCGAAGGCGTATTCGGCGGTTTTCGAGGCGGCTTCGGGCTCGCGGTCGATGGGGACGTAGCCCAGCTTCATATAGTCGCCCAGACCGCCATATTGCGCATGGGTGGCGCTGGCGACCATGGCATCGAGCGCGGCATTGGCGTCAAAGCCCTTGAGGCCTTTGAGGTAAGCATCGGCGATCACGGGGACGGCGTGATAGCCGATCATGCACCATGTCTCGCGGCCCGCGAACTGCCAGACGGGCAGGATGCCATCAGGCGAGTACTTCTGGCTTTCCACCAGCGAGTTGACCACATCGGCACTGGTCTGCTCGGGCTGGATCAGGGTGAGCAGGGGGTGCTCGGCGCGGAAGGTGTCCCACAGCGAGAAGGTCGAGCGGAAGGTGAAGCCCTTGGCCTGATGCACCTGATCGTCCGGCCCGCGATAACGACCATCCACATCGCTCCACACGCTGGGCGCCAGCAGGCTGTGATAGAGCGCGGTGTAGAGGTTGCGGCGCATGGTGTCCGGCGCCTCGATCTGCACGGCGCCCAGTGCCTTGGCCCAGGCCGTGTCGGTCCGGGCGCGAATGGCGTCGAAATTGCCCTGCTCGCTTTCGAGGTTGGCGATGGCGCCGGCTTCATCGACGCCGGACAGCGCCACCTTCACCTCCAAAGGTCCGCTGATCGTGCCGAAATCGAGGCTGGCCTCCAGCGCCTTGCCCAGCTTTTCC
Source organism: Novosphingobium terrae (assembly GCF_017163935.1). Lineage (NCBI taxonomy): Bacteria > Pseudomonadati > Pseudomonadota > Alphaproteobacteria > Sphingomonadales > Sphingomonadaceae > Novosphingobium > Novosphingobium terrae. The sequence continues at coordinate 47,287 of NZ_JABVZR010000001.1, forward strand.
GAGAGGTCGGCACTGGTGCGGCCCGGGCCCTTGAAGCCGCGATAGGGCACATTGGCGTCGCGGTCGATCAGCTCATGGGCGACCAAAGGCGCGGAAAAGCGCATGGCGAAGAACAGCTTGCGGCCCGGGGCCCAGCCGCGCGTCTCGCGAAAGCCGGTCAGAGTGCCATCGGGGTGCAGATGCAGGCCGGACCACAGCACCTTGCCGGGGTAGTTGTAGAGCGAACTGCGCAGATCGATCACCAGCCGCGCATGGGCGCCGGGCTGGAAGGTGTAGCGATGCACGCCGACGCGGATGCCGGTGGTCATCTCGGCGCGGATGTTGCTGTCGGCCAGAGTCACGGCGTAATAGCCGGGGTGCGCCACCTCGGTGCTGTGCGAGAAGCGGCTGCGATAGCCCGAGCCCGGAACCTTGGGATCGCCCGGATCGAGTTTCGCCTCACCTGCTTGCGGCATCACCAGAATATCGCCCAGATCCGAATGGCCCGCGCCCGAGAAATGGGTGTGCGAGAAGCCCTGAATCGTCGGATCGTCGTAACGATAGCCCGCAGCATGGCCATAGCAGGCGCGGATTTCGCAGCTGGTGTCGGTGTCGGGCGAAAGCTGCACCATGCCGAAGGGGGCGCTGGCGCCGGGGAAGGTGTGGCCTTCGCCGCCGGTGCCGACCATCGGGTCAGCAGCCTCGCTGGGAGACATTGGCGGCGTGGGTTCCCCGGCGTGCAGCGCCAGAGGGGAACAGGACAGGGCGAGGGCCAGACCGGCGCGCAGGGGGAAGCGAAGCATCAGCGCAGCCTAGGCCACCCTGACATCGGTGTCCAAGGGCGTTTTGCCGATCAGGCGATCAGCGCATCTTCCACGTGATCGCCGTTGTAGCGGGCCTCATCCAGCAGGCCTTCGCGGCGGGCGACGATGGTGGGGATCAGGATCTGCCCCGTCACATTCACCGCCGTGCGACCCATATCGAGGATCGGGTCGATGGCGAGCAGCAGGCCCACGCCCTCCAGCGGCAGGCCCAGCGTGGAGAGGGTCAGCGTCAGCATCACCACCGCGCCGGTGACGCCGGCGGTGGCCGCCGAGCCCAGCACCGAAACGGCCACGATCAGGCCATACTGCAGGGGCGCCAGCGTGATGCCGTAGAACTGTGCGATAAAGATCGCGGCCACGGCAGGATAGACCGCCGCACAACCATCCATCTTGGTGGTCGAGGCAATCGGCACGGCGAAGGAGGCATAGGCGCGCGGCACGCCCAGTTCCTCGGCGGCCACTTCAGCCAACGGCAGGGCGGCGGCGGAGGAGCGCGAGACGAAAGCCAGCTGCATGGCGGGCCATGCCTTGGCGTAGAAGCGGCGCGGCGACAGCCCGTGTAGCGCCAGCAGCCCCGGGTAAACCACACCCACCACCAGCGCGAGGCCCAGATACAGCGCTCCGGCAAACAGGCCGAGGCGCGACAGCGTATCCCAGCCATATTGCACCACCGCATTGCCGATCAGCGCCGCCGTGCCGATGGGGGCGAGGCGGATCACCCAGCCCAGCAGCTTGCGCAGCACCACCAGCAGATCGCTGGTCCACCCCAGAAAGCGCTGCCCGGCTTCACCCGAATGCAGCGCCGCGCTGCCGACGGCGAGGGCAATCACCACCACCTGCAGAATGTTGAAATCGACAGTCGTGCTGGCGCTGGCGCCATCAACCTTGGTGCTGGCGGCCAGACCCAGCATGTTGACCGGGATCAGTCCCTTGATGAAATCCAGCCAGCTGCCGACGGTGTGCGGCTGGGCGGCCTCACTGGCGACGGCGCCGCTGTGCAGGCCGGGTTGCAGGGTCAGGCCAAGGATAATGCCGATGCTGACGGCAATCAGCGCGGTGATGGCGAACCACAGGAAGGTCTGCGCCGCCAGACGCGCCGCATTGTTCAACTCGCCCAGACGCGCCACGCTGGCGACGATGGCGGCAAACACCAGAGGTGCCACCGTGGCGCGCAGCAAGGTGATAAAGCTGGAGCCGACCAGACCCAGCGCCATGGCCAGCGGATGGCTCTTGTCGCCCGGATGAGCGCCCGTCGCCCGCGCCAGCAGGCCCAATGCCAGACCCACGGCGATGGCCGCGACGATCTGAAAGGCAAAACCGCGCCTTTTGGGCGCGGGGCGGGGGGCGGTGGTCTGGTTCACAGTGCGACTTTCAAGGTTCTTGCGACGTTTATAGCGTGTTGGTTCAGGCGAAGGGGTCGGTGGTTTCGATGTCCACGCTGGGCTTGACCTGCCGGACCTGACTGCCGGGGGGGATCGATTTCGTCAGCCAGACATTGCCGCCGATCACCGATCGCGCGCCAATGGTGACCCGGCCCAGAATGGTGGCCCCGGCATAGATGGTGACGTCATCCTCGATGATGGGATGGCGGGCGATGTCCTTCACCAGATGGCCGTCGGCATCCTGAGCGAAGCTGCGCGCGCCCAGCGTGACCGCCTGATAGAGCCGCACCCGGCGCCCGATGATCGCCGTCTGGCCGATCACCACGCCGGTGCCATGGTCGATGAAGAAGCTTTCACCGATGGTGGCGCCGGGGTGGATATCGATGCCGGTGCGCGAATGGGCGATCTCGGCGATGATGCGCGCCACCAGCGTGGCGCCCGCCAGATAGAGTTCATGCGCCAGACGGTGATGGATCACGGCGGTGACGAAGGGGTAGCACAGCAGCACCTCATCCACGCTGCGCGCGGCGGGGTCTCCGGCGAAGGCGGCCTCCAGATCGCTGTCGAGCAGGCGGCGGATATCGGGCAGGCGCTCGGCGACCTGCGCGATGATGCGGCGCGCGCGGTCGTGATGATCGGTGGAAGGCTTGCAGCCCTCGCGCACGTAAGCCAGCTCCATCGCCACCTGACGCGCCAGCAGCGGCAGCGCCGTGCGCAGCGAGGCGGCGACAAAGGCATCCTCATTGTCGACCGTCAGGTCGGAGGGGCCCAGCCGCATCGGGAAGAGCGCGGCGGAGAGCGTCTCGACCACATGGGCCAGCGCATGGCGCGAAGGGAAGCCATGTGCACCATAATCCAGACCGCCCGCGCGCCCCTCGCAGGGCAGGCGCCCGCGCCAGCCCTTGCGGGCATCGCGCAGGGCATGGGTGATGGCGGTCAGGTCGAAGCCGTCCTCTTGCGCCAAGCCATCAAGGCCAGTTTCCAAGGCATTCACCACGGGGGAGTCTTCCGTCGCAAGGGCGAAGGGCGAGGCGGGGTGCGGAGTCATGGTAGCCTATATGGGGGAGGTGCGATCACAATCCCAGCCTCTGCCAGAACTCCTCGGGCTCGATCTGGGTCCCGTGCCGCGCTGCGGCAGCGTGATCGCCGCGCCATGAGGGATGGGGCAGCGGCGGCACGGGAGCGGATCGACCCGCATGTCGGGCGAGAGCGAAGGGATGGTGAGCCATGATTCCGGTTCCTTTCAAACGGCATAGACAGATCGAGCCAAGTCGTCGCATTGGGCCCAGATCTGGCCGAAAAGGCCGGAATTCCTTGGGTTCATGCGCTTTAGCGGTTGATGACGCGGAGCAAGCTGACACGAGGATCAAAAGCCGCGGCCCGATCCGCAGGCCTTCGGTGGAGGAGGAGACCTGTGGATCGGACAGGGTTTCTCTACTGAATAAGTTGAGTTAAATCACGCAAGCCTTGCTGCCCACCCCCCAAGAAAATCTATGTGCGCTATGGCACCGTTGGCCGCCGCCAAACCGGGGCTTTGCGCGGGCCAACAAAGTCTAGCCCCTCTGTTGAGCTTTCCTCATTGAGCCGCCGCGCCAAAGCTGGCTATGATTTGGCGATGGCCCGTTCCGTCCCGATTCCGCGATACCGCCCTGTTTCAGGTCTCTCCGCATGAGCGGCGATGCGTTGATCATCCGCCATGTGCCGCATGAAGGCGTGGCCGGTTACCGCGCGCCGATCGAGCAGGCGGGTTACAAGGTCGATCGCATCGATGTGACCGATCCGGCCTTTTCCACGCTCGATCTGTGCGGGCCCGATCTGCTGATCATGATGGGCGGGCCGATGGGCGTCTATGAGCAGGCGCAATACCCGTGGATCACCTGCCAGTTGAAGCAATTGGCGCGGCGGCTGGCGGCGGATCGCCCCACGCTGGGCGTGTGCTTCGGGGCGCAGATGATCGCGGCGGCGCTGGGCGCCGATGTCTATGCCGGGCCGCGCAAGGAGGTAGGGTTCCATGCCGTGACGGTGCATGATCCGGCCAGCCCGCTGCGTCATCTGGCCGAGGTGCCGGTGCTGCATTGGCACGGCGATACCTTCACGCTGCCCGAGGGGGTGGAGCTTCTGGCCTCCAGCCATGTCTACAAGCATCAGGCCTTTCGCCGGGGCCCCAATCTGCTGGCGTTGCAGTTCCATGCCGAGATGGGGCTCGACCCGCGTTTCGACGCATGGATCGCGCAATGGCCCGAAAGCGTGGTGGAGGCCGGTGGCACGGAGGCCGATTTGCGCGCCGCCCATGCCCTGCATGGCCCGAATGCGGTGGCGGCGGGTCAGGCGATGATCCGCGAATGGCTGACGGGGCTGAAAGTCTGACTTCCAGCCCCGCCGTTTGTTTTTACCAGATCTTCGCGCGCTTCTCCGGCGCGATGTACATCTTGTCGCCCGGCTTCACGCCAAAGGCCTGATACCACGCTTCGACATTGGGCAGCGGACCCAGCACGCGGAAACGCGCCGGGCTGTGCGGATCGACCGCCACCTGATTGCGCAGCGCATCCTCACGCTGCAGCGCGCGCCAGTTCTGGGCATAGGCCAGGAAGAAGCGCTGATCGCCCGTCAGCCCGTCCAGCACCGGAGCAGGCTTGCCGCCCAGCGCCGCGTGATAGGCATCGAGCGCCACCTGAATCCCCGCGAAATCGGCGATGTTCTCACCCATCGTCTGCTCGGGCTTGAGGAAGGCGCCGGGAGCGGCTTCGAAGCGGCCATATTCCTCGCCGAAGACCTTGGCCTCGGCCTCGAAGCGCTTGCCGTCCTCGGCGGTCCACCAGTCGCGCACGGCGCCGGTGTCGTCGATCCGGCGGCCCTGATCGTCAAAGCCATGGCTGATCTCATGGCCGATGATCGCGCCGATGCTGCCGTAATTGACCGCATCGTCCGCCTTGGGATCGAAGAAGGGCGGCTGCAGGATGCCCGCCGGGAAGACGATCTTGTTCTCGCCCCCGCCATTGTAGGCGTTCACCGTCTGAGGCGTCATGCCCCATTTCTTGCGGTTCACCTTCTTGCCGAGGTCTTCCAGATCATAGGCCTCGTTGAAGGCGGCGGCGCGCTCGACATTGCCGTAGAGATCGCCCGCTTCCACCTTCAGGCCGCTGTAGTTGCGCCAGAAGTCCGGATAGCCGACCATCACGTCCATCTTGGACAGCTTGGTGATGGCCGCCTGTTTGGTGGGGGCGCTCATCCAGCTGTTGGTCTCGATGCGATGGGCCATGGCGGTCTTCAGATTGGCGACCAGCACCTCCATCTTCGCCTTGGCATCGGGGGTGAAGTGGCGCGCCACATAGACCTGCCCGACCAGCTCACCCAGCGAACCATTGACCAGATCGATGCCGCGCTTCCAGCGGGGGCGGTTCTCGCTCACCCCGGCCAGCGTCTTCACATAGGCGAAGCGGCTGTCGACCATCGCCTTGTTGAGATAGGGCGCGGCCTGATCGGCGATATGGAACGCTTCCCACAGCTTCAGCGTGGCCAGTGGCGTATCGGCATAGAGTTTGGCCAGCCCCTTGATCGCGGTGTTGGGGCCAACGATCATGCGCTGCTGCGGGCCGACCTTCACGCCCTCGAACCAGGCCTTCCAGTCCAGCCCCGGCGCATAGCTGGCCAGCTGAGCGGTGGAATAGGGGTTGTTGGTGCGGGTGAGGTCACGCTGTGCGGCCTGCTCCCAATGGATTCTGGCGATCTGGGTTTCGAAGGCAAGAATCGCGTCGGCGCCCGCGGCCGGATTGCTCTGGCCGATGGCGGTCAGCATGCGCTGGACATAGGCGTGATAGGCCTCACGCTGAGGCTTGAACTGGTCGCTCAGATAATAGTCGCGGTCCGGCAGGCCGAGGCCCGACTGGTCGATGTAGAGCACGTTGAGATCGGCATTGGCCGTATCCGGCCCCACCGAGGCGCCGATCAGCGAGGCGCCGAAGCGGCTCTGCGTCTCGCCCATGAAGCGGGCGAAGGCCACCTTGTCCGACAGGGCACGAACCTGCGCCAGATCGGCCTGCAGGGGTTTCAGGCCCAGGGTTTCCAGCCGTGCCTCATCCATGAAGCTGCTGTAGAGCGCGCCGATCTGGCTGTCCTTGGGGGCGGCGGTGATGATGTCGCGCACCTGCGCCTGCACCGCCTCGCTCAGATCGTAGAAGGTGCCGGTCGAGGGACGGTCGGCGGGGATGGTGGTGCGCTTCTTCCAGCTGCCGCTGGCATAGGCATCGAAATCGTCGCCCGGCTTGACCGAAAGGTCGCGCGCCGAAAGATCGACACCCCAGCCCGATGTGCTGGAGGCCGGAGCGGGCGCGGGCGGCGCCGATTGCGCCATCAGCGGCGCGGAAAGCGTGAACAGGGCGACGGAGGCGAGAAGCCTGAAAGTATGGGGCAAATCATGTCTCCAGCTGAAAGGGCGATGAGCGCCAGCGCTGCGATGCCGGAAGGAAATGTTCCGGCGATGAAACAAGATTGCGCAAGACAGAGCGGCCTGTCAATCGGACAGGCCGCGCAGATGTTCGGTCAGCACCTCGGCAATGATCAATGCCGATCGTGTTCGGTCTTTTCGTATTCCTCTTCGATCTGCTTGGGCGGGTCCTGCCAGGTCGACCATGGCATGGCCTTGTGCAGCTCGTAGGACCAGCGCTCCACCCAATCGATGCCGTCCTTGCCGGTGTAGGGATCGGGGGTGCGATAGGCCGGGTCCTTCAGCGCCTGAGTCAGGGTGACCGGCTTCAGGCGGCGGCGCTTGAGGATGTCGGCCAGTTCCTCGAAGCTGTCGGCGTTGAGGCGCGTGTCATGCATCAGCATCACAAAGGCGATCGGGCGCCCGAACACCGCCTGACCCGCGCGCTGATACCAGGCGATGGTCCGCTCGGTATAGGCGAGATATTCGCGGCGGACGCGCAGGCGCCGCGCCTCGTCATGGCGATAGATGGCATCGTCATAGACCTGCGCGAATTCCCAATCGTCGGCATCGATGGTGACGGGGGCGATGATGTAGCCATGGGCTGCCAGCCAGCTGTCGATCGCCTGCTTCACCGGGCCGGGCGATCCGGTTTCCAGATAGGGATGGCGGAAATAGCGCATGGTCTTGCCATGCTGGGCCAGCAGGGCCTTCGTCACCGGCTCGCCCTTGGCGATGTCTGCGGTGTAGCGTTCGGCGCCCAGATCATTGGGCGATTCATGGCTGTAGGTGTGGTTGCCCAGATCCATGCCCGCATCCAGCCAGCGCTTCAGATTGGCGATCTGCTGGTCACGCGTCGGGCGATCGAGCTTGCTTTCATTGACGAAGCCGATGGCCGGGAAATGATGCCGCTTCAGCCCGCGCAGCAGCATGGTGTTGATGTAGTCGAGATAGGGCTGATCGGCGGTGAGGCTGAGGCCCGGCAGATCGTCGAAGGTCAGCGCGACCTCGCCCATGGCGGCGGGCGGCGGAGAGGGCTCTGACTCGCGCGGATGCTCCGGTTCGCGGACGGGCTGAGCGGCATGGGCGATGCAGGCCGAGGATGCGAGAACGGCGGCCAGAACCAGTCGGCTGATTTTCGGGAACGAAATCATCATTGATCCGTAATTTGGGGAGAGCGACGACCATAGGCCGCCATCCGCCACCATCAAGCCATGACGGTGTTAAATTATGGATGAATGGAAAGCAGTCGGGAAAAAGCTGTGGGCTGATCGCAGATCAGCTGCCCGCCGTTCAGTCGCGCATGGCCAGACGGACGGCTTCGTCCTTGGGGGCGCTGTTGTAGATGAAGCCGAAAGCGGGCGTGGCGCGCAGGCCCAGAGCGTGGATCGGGGCGTACCATACGCGCACTTCGCTCCAGTCGCCATTGGCCGAAACGTCTTCGGCCAGAGCGGCATGCTCGATCATGCCGGGGCGCGACCAGTTGGCGTGGTCAAGCATCACATGGCGGGCGTCAACGATCTTGGTGACGGTGGCGACATGGCCCGAGCGCATCGAGTGAGTTGCGCGGAACGCAAGAACCGAACCTTCGCGGGGGGTCGTGCCGCGAGCGTAAAGGCCATTGGCCTGAGCCCACCAATCCTTGGCATCGCCGTGCAGTTCGATGCCCGAAATCTCACGAGCATAAGGAGCGCACTGCGTATGGGCCTGGGCGGGAAGGGCGGCGGTAAGACCGGCTGCGCCCGCGATAACCATGACAATGTTGCGCAAGTTCTTGATTGCACCGAAGAAGTTACGCGACACGCCGAAATCCCTTGTTAACCACCGACCCCGGCGATGCAGTCTTGTTAGCGGTTTGTGCGGTGCGGGACAGCCCCCGCGCCGGGCAGTCATCGTGTTTGAACAACGGTTCATCGGCTCGTCGAAAATGCGATGAGTTGAGCTGTGGTGCTTGTGTCGCAGTGTGGCTGTGTTGCGTTGCGGTAAAGTCACAGGGGGTGTTGTGAAGGGGAAAGAGAGGGACATGCGAGGGTGTTACACCCTCGCGCTCCCGGGTTTTGTCAGCGTCGTGCCCCGGGTTCGGCCTTGAGGAAGGTCGCCGCGTCGCAGGCTTTTCAGAAGCCAGAACTGCTCATCGATCATGGATGATCTGCCTGCGGCGCTCTGGGTCGCGCAGGTGGAGAGGTTGGGCATGATGGTCGGGTGCCATTGTTCCATCGCCGGAAGACGGCATGGGAGCGCGAGGGGGTAACCCCCTCGCATCCTTCTTCTTTCTTCGACCCTGCAGTGCTAAAACCACATCATGGTCTCGCAACGCCGAAAAATTCCGCTGTGGAAGCTGGTGGGCGGCGGGGCGGTGCATGCGGTGGTGCCCGCCTATCTGCTGGCCTTGGGCGTGGATGGCTGGCGCTTTGCCAGCCAGACGCATGGCGGATTGGATCTGTGGCTAACCCATGTGCCGGGCATGAGCGGCTGGTTTCTGGGGGCCTATGGCGCCTTGGGGCTGGGCGCGACGGCTTTGGCGGCGCTGGCGGACCGGTTCGCGGCTACACCTCCTCACATTGACGATCAGGCTGAATCTCAGGCTGCGCAGAACCTCCGTCAGGCTCTGGCGCGCGGGCGCGGTGCTTTCGGGCCGGAGGGGGATGCGGCGCTGGATCGCATCGGTGCCCTGCGTCCCGATCTTGGCGATTCGGCAACGCAGGCTCTGCTTCGCGATCTTTCCGCGATGGTCGAAGCCGGGCGCACCGCCGTGCAGACCGAGGATGCAGCATCCTTGCGCAGCATCAGCGCCGCCGCCCTGACCCGCATTGCCAGCGCCCTTGAGCAACAGCTGCGCGACCGGGCCACGCAGGCTCAGGACAAGGCGCTGGTCATGGCGACCTATGTCGAGGCGCGCTACGGTGAAGACAAGATATAAGATTACCTGAAATACGACCAAAGTAGAGACTCCGATTTTACTGGAATCGCTATTTGAACAGTCGTAAATGGAGATGGCCGCTCAACCTTGGCGGCTTTCAAAAAGACACCACAGGATGTCATCCCCCATGCAAAACGTCATCACGCTCGGCGGCACCGCCGGGCTAGGCTTGTTTGTGTTCGTGCTTTTTCTGGTTTCGCGCATGGTGCGCTATGTCGGCAACAACCGGGTTGCCGTGGTCGAAAAGCTGTGGAGCCGCGCCGGTTCGGTGAGCGCGGGCCTGATCGCCCTGGAGGGCGAGGCCGGTTACCAGCCCGATGTGCTGCGCGGCGGCTTCCACTTCTTCTTCCCCTTCCAGTACCGCATCCATTCGCAGTCGCTGGTCACCATCCCGCAGGGGCAGATCGGCTACATCTTCGCGCGTGACGGCGCGCCGCTGGGCCCCACCCAGACGCTGGCCAGCAATGCCGCCACCGCCGATTTCCTCGATGTGCGCGCTTTCCTGACGCATGGCGGGCAGAAGGGGCCGCAGCGCACCATCCTGCGTGAAGGCACCTATGCCATCAACACCGCGCAATTCGTGGTGCTGACGCGCGAGCAGATCCACGGCCTGATGCTGAACTACAGCGATGGCGAGCTGTTCAACCAGATGCAGAATCTGATCGCCGGGCGGAATGGCTTCGAGGCGGTGGTGATCCGCGATGCCTCGGACCAGATCGGCATCGTCACCGTGCATGACGGCCCGGCGCTGACCGCCGACCATATCATCGCGCCCGAGGTGGGCACCGATCAGAAGCAGTCGGCCAGCTTCCACAACTCCTTCCAGGACCCGGAGAAGTTCATCGCGGCGGGTGGCCGGCGCGGGCGTCAGCTGCAGGTGCTGGTCGAGGGCAGCTATTTCATCAACCGGCTCTTCGCCACGGTGGAGATGGTCAGCAAGACCATCATCGAGGTCGGCCATGTCGGCGTGGTGATCAGCTATACCGGCGCGGATACGGGCGACACCTCGGGCGAGGATTACCGCCATGGTGAGCTGGTGGCGCGCGGGTCGCGCGGCGTGTGGAGCGAGCCGCTGCTGCCCGGCAAATATGCCTTCAACACCTATGCGGGCAAGATCCTGATCGTGCCCACCACCAACTTCATCCTGAAGTGGCAGAGCGACATCACCGGCCAGCACAAGTTCGACGAGAATCTGTCGGAAGTCTCGCTGATCACCCGCGATGCCTTCGAGCCCAATCTGCCGCTCTCGGTGGTGGTGCATATCGATTACCGCAAGGCGCCGCTGGTGGTGCAGCGTTTCGGCGACATCAAGAAGCTGGTCGAGCAGACGCTGGACCCGATGGTTTCGGCCTATTTCAAGAACATCGCCCAGAAGAAGACGCTGATCGAGCTGCTTCAGGAACGCAGCGACATTCAGCTGCAGGCCAGCGAGGAGATGCGCGCCAAATTCCTCGGCTACAATCTGGAGCTGCAGGAGGTGCTGATCGGCACGCCGCGCGCCACCGGCGGCAATGACCAGATCGAGAAGGTGCTGCAGCAGCTGCGCGAACGTCAGGTCGCCGAGGAACGCGTGACCACCTATGAAAAGCAGCGCATCGCCGCCGAAAGCGAGAAGGCCTTGCGTGAGGCGCAGGCGAGGGCCGATCAGCAGACCTCGATCACCCAGTCCGAACTCTCGATCATCGTGCGCGAGAACGAGGGTAAGGCCAGCCTGAAGATGGCGACTCAGCAGGCCGAACAGACCCGCATGCAGGCCCGCGCCGAATCCGACCGCGTCCGCATGATCGGCGAGGGTGAGGCCGCCAAGATGATCGCCCTGGCTGCGGCCGATGCCGAGCGCATCACCAAGACCGGCCTTGCCACCGCCGAAACCATCGCCCGTCAGGCCGAGGCTTCGGGCGGCGCGCGCTATCAGCTCACCCGTCAGGTGGTCGAACGGCTGGCCGAGGCGCTGGAAAAGTCGGGTGTGGACATCGTGCCCCGCATCCAGATCCAGACCGGCGCGTCTGGCGGCGAGGGTGGTGCCCTTGGTGCGGGCGCCAATCCCATGGCGGCGCTGATCGGCATGCTGCTGTCTGAAAAGGCCGAGGCCATGCTGGAAAAGCGGGAGGAGGCGCAGGCTCCCACCGCCTGACCGCATCCGTCATCCAACGCATGGAGAGGGCGCTCTTGCGGGCGCCCTCTTTTTTATGGTGATTTTATATCCTATGGGGATGTCTCCGATGGCCACGGTTGCCCAGCGTTCAATCCTTCAAGGTTAGGAGGCCTTTGGGGTAGAGGAATGACGGATGGTGACTTTGTCTCATGACATGTAAAGCCCCGGGACTGTTCGGCCCCCGCCGCGAAGGATGATTGCTTGCGCCCCCTGTTGCTTTCCTGTGTTGCCATGATCGCCCTGCCCGGCGTGGCGCTGGCCCAGAGCCAGCCTGCCGCTTCGGCTCAGGACAAGCCCGCAAGCCAGCCGGATCATACGATCGTCGTCACCGCCCGCCGTCTGGATGAGGCGCGGGCCAGCATTCAGCCCGCTTTGGGCGCCGATTCCTATGCCGTCAGCCAGGACGCGATTCAGGCGCTGCCCGGGGGCGACAACCAGCAGTTCAACCAGATTCTGCTGCAGATCCCCGGCGTTTCGCAGGATGGCGGCGGCCAGTTCCATGTGCGTGACGACCACGCCAATCTGCAATATCGCGTCAACGGCACGATCCTGCCCGAGGGGCTGGCGGTCTTCGGCCAGACGCTGAGCCCCCGCCTGATCGACCATTTCGCGCTGCTGACCGGCGCGCTGCCCGCGCAATATGGGTTGCGCACGGCAGGCGTGATGGACATCACCACCAAGAGCGGCATGTTCAACAATGGCGGCGAGGTTTCGCTCTATGGCGGCAGCCATGGTTCGATCAACCCCAGCTTCGATTATGGCGGTTCCTCGGGGAACACCAATTACTTCGTCTCCGGCGATTACAAGCACAACAAGCTGGGGATCGAGAGCGTCGATGGCAGCTCCACCCCGCTGCATGACACCACCGATCAGGCGCAGGGTTTCGCCTACATCGACCATATCCTCGATCCGGACAATCGGATCAGCTTTCTGGGCGGCTTTGCCAATCAGCATTTCCAGATCCCCAATCCGCGCGGGCTTTCCGCCGCGCAGACCGGGCCCGGCTATGTGGTGAACGGCCAGAGCGATTACCTCTCGGACAATCTCAACGAGCAGCAGCTAGAGCGCACCGGCTTCGGCCAGTTGGCCTGGCTGCGCCACACCGGCGCGCTGACGCTTCAGACCTCTGTGGCGGCGCGCTATTCGGAGCTGATCTATCGCCCTGATGTCACCGGGGAGCTGCTGTTCAACGGCACGGCGCAGAATGCCTTCAAGAACGATCTGGCGCTTTCGGGCCAGATGGATGGCGTGTGGCGCGTCAGCCATGCCCATACGATTCGCTTCGGTTTCTATGTGCAGCATGATCACGCCATCAGCCGTACCGGCACCTGGGCCTTCCCGGTGGATGACAGCGGCGCGCAGACCGGCCAGCCCGTCGATATTCTCGATAACAGCGCCAGCAACGCCTGGACCACCAGCGCCTATCTGCAGGACGAATGGAAGCTGGGCGATAAGGTTACCCTCAACTACGGCGGGCGCTTTGATCGCTATGCCGCCTATCGCACCGAGAGCCAGTTCTCGCCGCGCGTGAACATGGTGTGGGAACCGGCCTCGCGCACGGCGATTCATCTGGGTTATGCGCGATATTTCTCGCCCCCGCCCTTCGAGCTGGTGGGCGGGGCGAATCTCTCCAAGGTGGCGGGCACCAGCGCGGCGGCGGGCACCACGCTCGACACCACGCCCTTTGCCGAGCGCCAGCATTATTTCGATGTCGGCTTCGAGCAGAAGATCAAGGGCGGTTTCGCTCTGGGGATCGACGCCTATTACCGCCTCTCGACCAATCTGATCGATGAGGGCCAGTTCGGCGCGCCGATCATCCAGACGCCTTTCAACTACGCCAAGGGCCGCATCCGTGGCGTGGAGTTCAACGCCAGCTACAACCATGGCCCGTGGTCGATCTATGGCAATCTTGCCATGGCCAAGGCGCAGGGCAAGAGCATCACCTCCAGCCAGTTCAACTTCAGCGCCGAGGAACTGGCCTATATCGCCAACCACTACATCTATCTCGATCACGATCAGACCTACACCGGCTCGGCGGGGGTGAATTACGCCTTCAAGCAGGGGGCGATGAAGGGGCTGAAGCTGGGATCGAGCCTGATCTATGGCTCGGGCCTGCGCACGGCGGGCGTGGCGGCCGATGGCAGCGAGATCCCCAATGGTGCGCATCTGCCCACCTATGCGCAGGTCAATCTGTCAGCCAGCTACAAGCTTGAGCGGCCCGGGGTGGAGCTGCGCTTCGACATCATCAATGTCGGCGATCACGCCTATCAGATCCGCGATGGCGCGGGTGTGGGTGTGGGCGCGCCGCAATGGGGCGCGCGCCGGGGTTTCTTCGTGGGGGTGACCAAGACGATCTGAAGCGGACTTTAATCCGATCCGAACAGATCGCGGGTGAAGACCTTCTCTTCCACATCCTTGATCGCAGTGGCCATGCGGTTGGCGATGATAACGTCGCTGGCCTGCTTGAAGGCGGGCAGGTCGCGCATCACCTCCGAGCCATAGAACGCGTCTTCCGCCATTTCCGGCTCATAGATCACCACCTTGATGCCCTTGGCCTTGATCCGCTTCATGATGCCCTGAATCGAGGACTGGCGGAAATTGTCCGATCCGGCCTTCATCGTCAGGCGGTAGACGCCCACCACCTCGGGCTTTTTCGCGATGATCAGATCGGCCAGGAAATCCTTGCGGGTGCGGTTGGCATCCACAATGGCGCGGATCAGATTCTGCGGCACGTCGGAGTAATTGGCCAGCAGCTGCTTGGTGTCCTTGGGCAGGCAATAGCCGCCGTAACCGAAGCTGGGGTTGTTGTAATGGCCGCCGATGCGCGGATCGAGCCCCACGCCATCGATGATCTGGCGCGTGTCCATGCCGCCGGCGATGGCGAAACTGTCCAGCTCGTTGAAGAAGGCCACGCGCATGGCCAGATAGGTGTTGGCGAAGAGCTTGATCGCCTCAGCCTCGCTGGGATCGGTGAAGAGCAGCTCGACATCCTTCTTCACCGCGCCTTCCAGCAGCAGATCGGCAAAGGTCTTCGCGCGCTGCGACCGCTCCCCCACGATGATGCGCGAGGGGTGGAGGTTGTCATGAAGTGCCTTGCCCTCGCGCAGGAATTCGGGGCTGAAGATCACATTCTGCGTGCCCAGACGCTGGCGCACATCCTCGATAAAGCCCACGGGGATCGTCGATTTGACAACGATGGTAGCATCCGGATTGGCCGCTGTGGTGGCCTGGATCACCGCCTCGACCGAGGAGGTGTCGAAATGGCTGGTGTCCACATCGTAATTGGTGGGCGTGGCCACCACCACGAAATCCGCGCCTTTCAGCGCTTCGCCCGCATCGAGCGTGGCCGTAAGGTTCAGCGGTTTGGTGGCCAGAAACTCTTCCAGCTCGGCATCGACGATCGGCGCCTTGCGGTCGTTCAGCATGGCGACCCGCTCGGCGGAAATATCGACAGCCGCCACCTCATGATGCTGCGCCAGCAGCACCGCATTGGACAGGCCGACATAACCGAGCCCGAAAACAGCAATTTTCATGGGGGGATTCTCACCAATCTTGGCAGTGGGAAGGCATGGGAACTCCTCGCGCGGTCGCTTCGCCCTGTCAACCGGTGCCCGGTCAGCGGAGTATAAAGCGCGTTGCTCCCCTCTGGCGATATGGACGCGGGCGGCGGCTTGTGCCTATGGCGGAGGGCAAGGCAGGAGGCCCGCCAAGGGCTGAGGTCAGAAGAAGAAGGCCCGCCTGTGGCGGGGTCAACAGCAGGAAGCCCGCCTGTGGCGGGAGCAACAGAAGAAAGCCCGCCTATGGCGGGCGGGTCATGACAGGAGGCCACATTGGACAAGACCATCACGCTCAAGCTCACCGAGGATGAAGCCGAGCTCATCTGCGATGCGCTGGAAGAGGATATGCAGGGCTACGTCGATTCCATGAAGGAAGCGCGCGGCAACAACAATCACGCCGATGTGAAGACCTTCGGTGAGGCGGCTGAGCGCATCCAGAGCCTGATGAACCGCATCCGCGCGTTGATCGACTGATTGCACCGGATGGCGCGGTCCGGCAGTCTTGCCGGGCCGCGCCGTGCCCTGCCGCGCTCAGGCAGATTGCGAGCAGGCAGATTGTGAGCAGTCTGGCGCCGGGCAGCATCGCTGCGGCGCAAGCGGGCAAAACTGTGCTTGCCTTTCAGGGCGCTGCGCGTGATGTCTCGCGCCCTCACGCCGGGTCGGGCCTTCAGGGCCTGTTCGGTGCCCCCCATTTTACCGCAAGAGTCAGGTTCAGAAGCATCATGAAGGGATTGGCCTATATCGATCGCGGCGCGGTGCTGTTTGTCGGCATGGCGGTCGGGGCGGTGCTGCTCTACTCCTTCGAGCATGATGGCAAGGTGCTGGAACCCCTCTTTGCGGACAACAGCGCCAGCCTTGCCCCGCCGGTTGTGGCCGCCGCCGTGCCGGCTTCGGCCCAGGCGCAGGGGCCGGTTCACGCTCAGGCTCAGGCTCAGCAGGCGCCCCCGGCCGCGATCCTGCCCAAGGGCGGCTGCACCGATGATTTCCCGCATTCATCCCGCGTGGCGGCGGCGCTGCGTGAGAACCGACCCATCACCATCGGCGTGCTGGGTGACAGCTTCGGCGATGGCATCTGGGCCGCCACCGCTCAGAACTTCCTGAAAAAGAAGGGCTTCAAGGTCTCCCAATGGTCGAAGGAGGGGATCGGCTTCACTCGCTATCGCAGCCTCGATCTGCTGGATGACGCCAAGAGCCGCTTCGCCGCTCAGCCGATCGACGTGGCCATCATCGATTTCGGCGCCAATGACACGCAGGGCGTGCGGGATGGCAACCATGGCTTCGTCTATATGACGCCGGGCTGGCAGAAGGTGATCGGGGGCCGGGTCGAGGCGCTGGTCACCTATCTGCAGGGTGAGGGCGTGGCCGTCGCCTGGATCGGCCTGCCGCGTATGCGCAAAGCTGACTATGACAGTCAGGTTCAGTCCATGAACAATTTCTACACTGGCCTGATGTGTCGCCTGCATGTGCCCTTCACCAACCCGGTGCCCGTCAGTGAGGACAAGGATCACCATTTCTCCAAGGAGTTGGTCGATCCCTTTACCAACAAGAGCTACAATGCGCGGGCCGAGGACGGAATTCATATGACCTTCCATGGCTATAGCGTCATTGCCCGGCCGGTGTGGCAACGCATCGAGGCTTTGGCTCCTCCCTCCACGGGGGCAAAGCAGCCGGGCGCAGCGAAATGAGGATGTTGCGCCGCATGCATGTCCTGTCGCGTGAGACAATGGGGCGCCTGACACTGGCCAGCGCGATTCCCGCGTCACGCGGCCTGCGCCACCTGCTGCTGACGCCCGCCGCCATGCTGCTGGGCACCTGCGTCTATGGGCAGACGATCTACAATCTGCCGTCGAACACCTATGCCTCGCCGGTGGTGCAGCCGCTGCCCACGACTCCGGCGGCCGAGACGATCCGGACCGTGCCGGGGCAGTTGCGCAATCCTGCCGCCATCGCCTCCTTTCTGGTCAAGCTGCCCTTTGCCACGGGGGCGGTGCCGCCGCTCTCCATCGTGCAGATCGGTGACAGCCATACGGCGGGCGATATGCTCACCAATGGCTGGCGCGTGCGCTGGCAGGCCGAATATGGCGCGGGCGGGCGCGGCGCGCAGGCGGTGGGGCGGCCCTATCCGGGCTATCTGAGCTGGGGCGTCACCGCCCGCCAGAGCCCGGACTGGACCCCCAACTCGATCTTCGGGCGCCAGCGCACCGAGGGCGGCGCGCTGCTCGGCCTTTCGGGCTTCACTCAGACGGCGCAGCATGCCGGGGCCTCGCTGTCGCTGAGCGCGGACAGCGTGGCCTATCAGTTCGATCATTTCAGCCTCTGCGGCCTGACCGGGCCGGACAAGGGCGTGGTCCATGTCGCCATGAGCGGCACCGAGCGGGACTGGTCCTTCGCTGCCGCCACGCCCGGCGCGACCTGCTTTGATCTCACCACGCCGCTGCCGGTGCCCTCGGTCTCGATCACCACGGTGGATGACCGGCCTGTCAGCCTGACCTCATGGGAGAGCCAGCATCAGGCGGGGGGGCTGACGCTCTCCAATCTGGGCGTTGTCGGATCGCGGCTGATCCATTTCACCCGCAATGACGACAAGGTGCTGGGGGTGGAGCTGCGCCATACCCATCCCGATCTGGTGGTGGTCGCTTTCGGCACCAATGAGGGCTTCGACCCCGGCCTCAAGCTGGATGAGGCGGAAACGACCATGCGTGAGCAGATCGCCCGCATCCGCCGCCTGCTGGGCCGCAATGTGCCGATCCTGCTGCTGGGGCCGCCCGATGCGGCCAGCAGCCGCTCCGATGTGGCGCTGCCCGGTTTGAGCCAGACGGTGGCCTGCGGCAATGGCTGGTCGGTGCCGGGCAATCTGGCGCGCATCCGCGCGATGCAGATCAGGCTGGCGCAGGAGATGAATCTGGCCTTCTGGGACTGGCAGGGGGCGATGGGCGGCAGCTGCACCACCATGAACTGGGTGGCGCAAGGCCTGCAGCGCGGCGACCATGTGCATTTTACCGCGGATGGTGGCAAAAGGCTGGGCGAGGCGCTGGCCGCCGATCTCGACCGCGCCCGGCTCGATCTGACGAAGTAAGCCTGCACCCATGCTGTTTCCCACACTGGTCTTCCATGGCTTCTTCCTGATCGTCTTTGCCCTCAACTGGCTGATGCGCCGGGCGGGGGACTGGCGGCAGATCATGCTGCTGGTGGCATCGTGGATCTTCTACGGCTGGTTCGATTCGCGCTTCGTGCTGCTGCTGCTGGGCAGCGCCTTCCTCAATTGGGGATCGGCGCGGCTGATTCTGGGCCATCCGGCCTGGGGGCGTTTCTGGCTGGGCGCGGGCGTCATCGCCAATCTGCTGATTCTGGGCTTCTTCAAATATTACGGCTTTTTCACCCATGAGGTGAATGCCGGTCTGGCCGCTCTTGGCTGGGAGAGCAGCCTGCCGGTGATCGATGTGATCCTGCCGGTGGGCGTGTCCTTCTTCACCTTTCAGGGCATCAGCTATGTCGTCGATGTGTGGAAGGGGCGCAGCGAGCCGGCACGCTTGCTCGAACTGACCTTTCTGATGAGCTTCTTCCCGCATCTGGTGGCCGGGCCCATCGTGCGCCCGGGCCATATCCTGCCGCAATTGCGCGAGACGCCGTGGCTGAGCCGGGGCGCGGCGGCGACCAGCCTGGTGCTGATCGGTTGGGGCCTGATCAAGAAGGCGGTGATCGCCAATGAGCTGGGCATCCAGCTGGTCGATCCGGTGTTCAACGATGCTTCGGCGCATTCGGCGCTCGATCTGGTGATCGCTTCCTATAGCTATGCGATCCAGATCTACTGCGATTTCTCGGCCTACAGCGATATGGCGATCGGCTTTGCCGGGCTGCTGGGCTTCCGCTTCCCGCGCAATTTCGACCAGCCCTATCGCGCCGCCTCGCTTCAGGATTTCTGGCGGCGCTGGCACATCAGCCTGTCGAGCTGGTTGCGCGATTACCTCTATATTGGCGTCTTCGGCGGATCGCGTCAGGTGTTGTGGCGCACCTGTCTGGCGCTGTTCGGCACGATGGTGCTGGGCGGGCTGTGGCATGGCGCCAGCGTGAATTTCGTGATCTGGGGCGCGCTGCATGGCGGCATGCTGGTGGCCGAGCGGCTGTGGAAGCTGGTGCGCCCTGAAAGCCTGCCTGCGCTGCCGGTATGGATCGGGGTGATCTTCACCTTCCATATCGTGACGCTGGGCTGGATCTTTTTCCGCATCCCCCAGTTCGAGGATGCGACGGCCTTTATCGGCCGCATCGCCAGCGGGCAGCAGGGCAGCTTCATCGCCTCGCCATGGACGGTGGGGATGATCGTGCTGGGTCTGGCCTGCCAGTTCGGGCCGCATGACGCGATCCAGCGGCTGGGCCGCCGCCTGAGCGTGCTGCCCTTCTGGGTGGTGGGTCTGGCGGGCACGCTGCTGCTGTTGGTGGTGGAAGGCCTGCGCGGCGCGGGCGTGGCGCCCTTTATCTATTTCCAGTTCTAGGGAACGAGCGATGAGCCAAGGATTGCCCTGGGGAGACTCCCCCATCGATCTGCCCGAGGAAGAGCCCGGCGAGGTGAAGTTCCTCTCGCCCGAAGCCGCCGAAGAGCTGGAAGGCGATTCGGATGCCGAATCCGATATGGGCCCGCATGAACGCACCGCTGCATGGCAGGCGCCAGGGGTGAAAGCAGGTCTGGGCTGGGTGTCGGGCGCGGTGGCTGTCAGCACGCTGGCCCTGCTGGGGCTCAATTCGCATGCTCTGGCCAATTGGGCCGATCAGCTGCCCGTGATGACGGTGACAGCGCCCGTGGTGAGCGCTGCTGACAGCTGGCACGATGCTGCGGGGCAACTGGGCCTCAACACCGTGGTCGATTCTGTGGAGGGGGCGGCCAAGGCCATGCGCAAGGCGACATGGCCGGGCCAGAAGCCGTCACAAGACGGTGAGGGCGGGGGCGCTGACGCCCCCACCTAGATCAGCGGTAAAAGACGTGGTCGTCGATCTGGGCGACCTGAACGCGGCCATGCATCGGGTGACCGACGGTGTGGAAGAACATCGCGCCGGGCACGACCTCTTCGCCTTCACCCTTCAGGGTCTGCGTGGCGATGACCACCGCCTTGCGCCAGGTCTCACCGGTGCGCGAAGGGTTGTAGCGGTTGACGTTGAAGAACTGGCCGGGCTTCATGACGGTCTCGCAGGCATCGGTGCCGGCGACCTTCATGCGCGCGCGAATGACCTGAGCGACGGCGACCTGACCGCGATGGACCTGATTGGCCGCTTCATGAACGATGACCTTGGCCACGCATTCGACCTGGCGCATGTTGGGGCCATTGTCGGGAACGACAGTGTCGATGGGGGCGGACACGTCAGCCTGAACCGGGGCGGGCTGATCGCTGTCTGACTGAATGCTGTTCGACTGGACTTGAGCGGAAGGTGCTTCCGTCTGCTGTCCTGCGGCATGGGCGGCTGAATTGGCCGGTTGCAGGCCCGTCACAAGGGCAACCACCGGCAGCGCAAACATGGCGCGGGATACAGATAAACGCTTCATTCCATCAAGTCACAGGGGCGCGAGCTCGCTCTGCAGGCGCGAAAACGCAACATGTGCGCCGCAGAGATCCCTCACGTCTTGCTTCACATCGGCGGATGTGGATCATCCTGCCATATGCTGGGCTGTGCCGGGCGTGTGGCGGCATTTTCCGCATGAGTCAATCGGGGTGAGGCAAAGCGGGGTTGCCCAAAGGTAAGCTCAAGCAAGCGCTGCGGAGGCTCTGTCCAGCGTGATATCGGGGCACTGACGCAGTGATGCTGGGGCCCGGCATGGGGCTGACACGCTGTTCAGCCTTCCGATACAGAGGCTTGAGCCTGACGGGCGCAGAGCCCGATGCATCTCCCGGTCTGCCACAGGAATGTCCCGCTCATCTTGAGGCGGAGCAGGTCTTGTCGCCTGTCACGACCATTCCGCCTCTGGATAAAGGCTTGCTGGATTTCGCGGCGATGTGTGCCGAAACATTCGAGCTGTGCTGTCTGTGATTGTTGAGGAAAGACCGCAGGTTGATCGGCTGCAAACGCCTTGGCGAGAGCGGATCGGCGCGGGGCGGCATCGATCTGCTGGCCCGGGATGCACAACAGCGGGACAGGCTGAGTGTCTTTGAATGCAAGGGTGGAAAAGGGGCCGCGCCACAAGGCTCATGGCGGCCATCGATGGCTTCCTGAGCAACGGATGGCGCGAATCGGCGAGCAACTTCACCCTTCATTCTATCGCGATGTGTTGTTGCCGAAAAAACACACTTCGTAAAATGCCGCAGCTGCTCATCTCGCCCATGCAACAATCCGTCTCGGCCATACTTTCCATGCTCGAAGTCGCTTCGGAGGCCACCAACTGCGAAGCGGCTCACTCTCTGCAAGGGAAAGTAACGGATGAAGAAACTCATTCTCGCTGCCGCATTAGCGACCGCAGCATCAGGAACCGTGGCATATGCCGACGAGCAGGGCCCCTATGTCACCGTTGAAGGCGGCGGCGTAAAGCAGGAGCGCGCTGACGTTCGCGACTCCAACAGCAACTTCCGCTCCGACCGGTTTCGCTACGGTTGGGAAGCCGGTGGCGCCGTTGGTTATGACTTCGGCAAGTTCCGCCTGGAAGCGGAAGGCTTCCATCACGAATCCTGGATGAAGTCGGAGCAGACGGCAACGGGCCTCTACACCCGTAATGCCAACACGCTTTCGGGCAACACCTACACCACCGCTTTCATGGGCAACGTGCTGTTCGGGCTGGGCCACTGGGGTGGCGTGAAGGCCTATGCCGGCGGCGGCGTGGGCTGGGCCTCGATCGTGCTGCATGAGAACAGCGCCGGTTCGGTCCCCGTGAACAACCGTGACAATGGCTATGCCTGGCAGGCCATCGCGGGCGTCACCATGCCGGTGACCCACAACATCGATCTGGGTGTGAAGTATCGCTACTTCCGTCCTGATGGCACCGATCTGTTCCGCAATGCCCAGCAGAACTTCGCGCAGACCTCGCTGCGCAGCCACTCGGTGCTGGCGACGCTGACCTACAACTTCGGCCATGCGGCACCGCCTCCGCCGCCCCCGGCTCCGGTGTGCAACAAGGGCCCCTACATCGTGTTCTTCGATTGGGATAAGTCGGACATCACGCCTCAGGCTGCCACCATTCTGGACAGCGCGATCCAGGCCTATGGCAACTGCGGTTCGGCGGCGATCTCGCTGGCCGGCTACACCGACCGCTCGGGCACGCCCAAGTACAACCTGGGTCTCTCGGCCCGTCGTAACGCCTCGGTGCGTGCTTACCTCACCTCGCATGGCGTGGCTGACGGCACCATCTCGAGCACCGCTTACGGCGAAGCCAACCCCCGCGTTCCGACCGCCGACGGCGTGCGCGAACTGCAGAACCGTCGCGTGGAAATCACCTACGGTCCGGGTTCGGGCAACTAAGCTCGATCAGGCAAACAAAGAAAGGGGCCGGAGAAATCCGGCCCCTTTTTGTGTTCGGGCGATGCAGAGGACTTAGGGTGCGTCCGTCAGGATGCCCAAGGTCCATTCCTGATCGTAGTCGACCTCGCCCGCCACGGCATGGCCCGCTGAATCGCGTGCGGGGCGAAAGCGGAAGCGCTTGAGCACCAGATCGCAGGTCGCGGCATCGAGATCGCGGTTATGGCTGGATTCGACAAGGCGGCAACCGCTCGGGCGGCCCTGCGCGGAGACCGAGATCGTCACCGATGTCGTGCCATGCGCCCCTGCCGTGCGCGCGGCTTCTGGATAGTCGGAGGATTTGATCCTGCCGCCGACCCATTCAGGATCGCGGCCTCCATCACCATCGCCGTTTCCATTCCCGCCCGAGCCGGTGCCATTGCCCTGACCACCCGCGCCGGTGCCGGGCCCGGGCACAGGTGCCGCGCCGCTCTGCATCTGCGTGCCGACAGCGGCGGGCTTGGTGGCAACGGGGATGGGCACGGGCTGCGGCAGAGGCAGCTTCACCGCCAGAACCGGCGCGGCTTTCGCGCGCAGATTGGGGGGCGATGCCCGACCGGCGGGCCGATGATGATGTGGGGGAGGCGGTGGCTTGACCGGCGGCAAAGGCGGCGGGGTCAGCGTGATGGCGGCGATGCTGTCATGCACGGCCTCACGCAGGCCCGAGGGCGGGGCAAGGCCAAACAACAGCAGCAAGGCCACCCCGACCTCAATCCCCGCCGAAAGGCCAACGGCCAGAGCGCGGGATTGTCCGCGCTCATGGCCGCGTTCGGGGATCGAGGGGAAGGGCATCGGTGGTGGCCCCGTGACGGAGCCGGCCTCTCAGGCTTAGCGGCAGCGGCGATGCGCAGTCATGGAGCGGTCGATCGCACGGCCACCGAAGGCACCGCCCACAGCGCCCGCCGCAATGCCGATCGGGCCGCCGATCAGCGCATGGCCGATCAGCGCGCCACCGGCGCCACCGGCGATCAGGCCTGCCGTGCCGCTCGAATGGCGGCAAACGCGGTGATGCACGCGTCCGTGATAGTGATGACGGGCAAAGGCCGGAGCGGCGTCGAACATGCTCAGGCTGAGCATGGCGACAAGCGCGGGGGCAAAGGCGAGTCGGGCAGTGAGCGGACGCATGGAGGTCTCCTTTTGTCTTGATGCGAGGTGATGCCAGATGAACGAATCAACCGCAGCTTTGTTCTCAACGCCTGAGGGTAAAATCCTTTGGCTGCGGTGGCTTCAGGCAGCGTTCCGGCGTGCCCCGTCTGTCCTCTCAAGGTGGCTGAATGTGTACGGCCAGCACCCTGCGCCACAGGAGGTGAACCGCGACATAACGGTCATCCCTGCCGGGGTTCAGCGCAAGCAAACGCGCCACGAACTTTGCGCGGGCTGCTGATTAAGATGTGGGGTGTTCCCCCTGAGGGGATGTTTCTCAATGCTGAGATGATGGTGCCCAGGAGAGGACTCGAACCTCCACGCCCTTGCGAGCGCTAGCACCTGAAGCTAGTGCGTCTACCAATTCCGCCACCTGGGCAACCTGTTTGGCGTGAGTGCGTTTCCGCGTCCGCGCCGGGTAGGAGGGCGCGTCTACGGGTGAACCGCGTGCGTGTCAACGCGAAAAATGCACGGCGCGCACGAACCCGCATCGCAATGAATTCGGGACATTTCAGGGATTTGTTTCCCCCGTGGGGGAATGTCTCAATGCTGAGATGATGGTGCCCAGGAGAGGACTCGAACCTCCACGCCCTTGCGAGCGCTAGCACCTGAAGCTAGTGCGTCTACCAATTCCGCCACCTGGGCAACCTGTTTGGCGTCTGTCACGTTTCCGTAACCCCGCCGGGTAGGAGGGCGCCTCTAAGGGTGATCCGCAGAGGTGTCAACGCGAAAAGATCAGGGTGGGGAAAGTTTTTGGAAAGTTTGAAGAGAAGAGAAAATGCGAGGGGGTTACCCCCTCGCGCTCCCGGAACGTCTTCCGGCGAAAGGGCAGTGGTTCCGAAGCCGAGTGCCTCCACTCTCCACCTGCGCAAGGCAAAGCGCCGCAGGCATGGCATCCTTTGAACGACGGGCTGTGCAGGCCATTTATGCCTGCGGCGCAGCGTGCCTCGCTCTTTGGCCAAACCCGAAGCGCAAGGCATACAGTAACGGGAGCGCGAGGGTGTAACACCCTCGCATCTATCCCTTCTTCAAACCTTCAGGCATTCACATCCGCATAATGCGAAGGCGGCTGGATCACCTCCATTCGCTCGGCCAACAGGGGCCTGAACGAAGGCCGCGATTTGAACACCGAATACCACGCCCGCGCCTGCTCATGGCCCGACCAGTCCAGCCCGCCCAGATAGTCCGCCACCGAAATCTGCGCGGCGGCGGCCAGATCGGCCAGACTCAGCGTCGGCCCGGCCAGCCACGGGCGGTTATCGACGAGATAGTCGATGTAATAGAGATGCTCATGTGCCAGCCGCATCGCCTCGCGCAGCATCCGTGAATCAGGCGACTGGCGATAGACCAGCCGCTTCATCATCCGCTCGTGAATCAGCGGCCCGGTGACATCGGCGAAGAAGTTCTCATCGAACAGCGCGACGAGGCGGCGAATCTCCGCGCGGGTGGCCGCCGTGCCGGAAATCATCGGCAGGCGGTCGACAGTCTCTTCCAGATATTCGCAGATGGCGCGGCTGTCGCACAGGGTGATGCCCTTTTCGGCATCATGCATGGTGGGCGTGCGCGCGGCGTGGTTCATCTGGGTGAAGCCCTCGCGCCGCTCCCACGGGTTCTCGCGCCAGAGTTCATAGGCGATACCCTTTTCGCTCATCAGCAGGCGGACCTTGCGGGAAAAGGGGCACAGGGGAAATTGGTAAAGCTGCCACATGGCCCTATTCCTTGCGCTCTGAGGCGCGTCGCGTCCACCCGGCGCTGCGCGCGCGGAGGGGCTTTGGGGTGGAAAACTGCGATTTCCCGATGCGGCCGGTTCGCGTGCTGCGTCAGTCGCTGTCGATTTTGCGATAGGTGGCGGCGATGTCCTCGGGCGGATCGCAATAGCCGGGGGCCAGCGGGCGCCCCAGTTGCAGCGACCAGCGACCGATCCAGTCCATGCCCTTGGCGCCCGCGTAGGTGTCGGGCGTTTTATAGGCGGGATCGCGCATGGCCTTGGCCAGCGGCACGGTGCGCAGACCGGCGCGGCGGTAGATCGCCAGCAGGTCGCTCAGGCTGTCGGCATTGAGCTTCGAGGCATGGAGCAGCGCCACCAGCGGAATGTCCCGCCCGAACACCGATTGCGCGCTGGCGCGATACCAGCTCACCATCTTGGCGGTGTAGGAGAGGTAGGACTGGCGGATATGGCTGGCCTCGGCGGCATCATGGTGGGTGAGGGCATCGTCATAGGTCTCGGAAAAGACCCAGTCCTGGCTGACCAGCGTGATCGGCGCGACGCGGTAGCGATGGTCGGCAAGAAACTGGTCGACCTTGCGTGAATCCGCCAGCGTGGTGCCGGTTTCCAGATAGGGATGGCGGAACCACAGGGGCGTCCTGGGTGAGCAGCGCGTCAGGCTGCAGAGCAGCGTCTGGCCCTTGAGGATGTCGGCGTCATAGGCGTCCACCGGGATGCGGTTGGGGGATTCATGGCTGTAGGTGTGATTGCCCAGGGTGAAACCGGCATGCACCCACAGCGAGAGGGCGTGGCGCATGCGGCGCTCATCCAGATCCTCCAGCTTGCCCGCGACGATAAAGCCGGTGGCGGGCACGCGGTGGCGTTTCAGCCCATTGACCAGCTCGCGGTTGAAATGGGCGATGTCATTGCTGTTGTCGCTCAGCATGATGCCGGGCAGATCGTCGAAGGTGAGGGCGATCTGGCCGGGCGTTTTGCCGGGATGGGAGGCGGCCGCGGCAGGCTGGGCCAGCGTGAGCGTCAAAGCGGGCAGGGCGGCAAGCAGGCAGCGGGAAAGCAGGGAAGGGGGCGCAGGGCAAAAAGGCATTTTGGGCAGAGAACCGCAGATCGAGAAGAGATGGATGAAACTTTATGCCGTGGCGCAGGCAGGGCCAGTGGTAATTCTCGCAACTGCAGCAAAAGCGGCTGGCTGTGGCGGTTGGGCCACCCTGTTCAGGCGGTGATGGCGGCGGGTGCCGCGCCAAGCAACTCCACGGCATCACGTGGGGCCAGCCTTACCTGCAAGCCGCGTTGCCCGCCGTTGACGTAGACATAGGGCAGCT
Organism: Novosphingobium terrae; assembly: GCF_017163935.1. NCBI lineage: Bacteria > Pseudomonadati > Pseudomonadota > Alphaproteobacteria > Sphingomonadales > Sphingomonadaceae > Novosphingobium > Novosphingobium terrae. The sequence goes on from NZ_JABVZR010000001.1 coordinate 74,185, forward strand.
CCAGCGCCTCGATCTCGATGGCGACGGGCACGCGGCGCGTCTGGCCAAAGGGGCTGATGCCGCCGACCTTATAGCCGGAAATCCTTTCGGCATCGGCGGGCTTCATCATCTGCGCCGCCTTGCCGCCCAGCGCGGCGGCCAGCTTTTTCATCGCCACCTCGCGGTCGGAGGGGACGATGGCGCAAGCGGGCTTGCCGTCCAGCAGCACCATCAGCGTCTTCAGCACGCAGCCGGGGTCTTCGCCCAGAGCGGCGGCGGCGGCCAGACCGATGGAATCGGCATCGGCGTCATAATCATAGCTGTGCGTGGTGAAGGCGATGCCGGCCTTGGTCAGGGCCAGCGTGGCGCGGGTGGATTTCGACATGGGCGCCTGTCTGGCATGGATGGCCCGGCTTGGAAAGGTTCAGGCCGGGGCGTGGAGAGGCGCTTCCTCAGCGCTTTCCCGTGGAGCCTGCCCATGCCAGTCACGCCACGCCGCTGCCACCGTTTGCAGTGCCAGCAGGGACGGGATCAGGATCGCAACAAGGGGGCGCAGGAACATGCCCAGGCCGATCCCGCGTTCCACCAGCACGGTATGGCCCACCAGAAAGCTTTCCTGCGACATGGACAGCACATTGCTGAAGATCAGATCGCCGGGCACGCTCAGAAGATAGGCCAGCGTGATGGCGAGGGGACGGGCCCGGCCCTCCCAGCGCTCCATCATGACGAAGAAGAGCATCAGGCAAGGGGAATAACCTCCCACCTCCGATGTGATCAGCGCGAAGGACAGGCCCAGCATGGTTGCGCGGTGGGATGGCACTACCTGCGGCCGCCACCATGCCGCCACGGCGCCCAGCAGGATCGTTGCCTGCCCAGCATGCTGCAGCATGGGCAGCAGCATGCCGCCCCAATCCATGATCCGCGATCCGAGCAGCACGATGACGGGAAAATCCGAACCGGTCAGCAATTTGATCATCGGCAGATAGGTGGCAGGATACCAGACATCCAGCACGCCGGTGGTGCTTTCGGCCACGGCAAAGGCACGGATGTTCTCGACAATTTCCGACGGTGTGCCGATGCCGAGCACCAGATAGCTGATGAGATAGGTCAGGATGGTGGTGATGGCCGCCATTTCCGTCCATCGCCAGCGACGGCGCAGCAATTGGGCGGCCAAAGCAGCGATGATATAGACCTTGAGGTTGATCGCCACGGCCAGGGCCAGCCAGCGCCCCTTGGCGCTGTGCAGAAGGGGGCCAAAGGCCAGAACGATGCCGCCAAAGGCCAGCAGGATCAGATTGCCCCGGTCCAGCCCGTAAAGCAGAGGCATGCCCAGCGAGATCGCCAGACTGCGCGGCAAGGCCGTGCGCCGATCGATCCGCATGAGGCTGAGCGCCACCAGCACCACATCGATGATGTAGAAGGCATGGATCGCCACCACGCCAGCCCAGTCGCAATAGCGCAATTGCGGGCCGCCAGCCTGGTCGACATAGCAATGGGGCACGCCCAGCACCCGCACGATCAGAAAGCTGATCGGCGGATAGATCGAGGCCCAGCTGTCGTAAATGCCCTTGTCGCGGGCCCACCAGGCGGTGTTGAACCAGTCCATCCAGGTGTCGGCGGATTCGTAGAAGAAGGGCTCGGGCAGATAGTTCTTCGTCGCGAAGAACCAGACGTCGCGCAGGGCCACCAGCACGACCAGCCCGGCGAGCAGCCATTCGGCGGTCAGCCCTTTGGTGGAGGTTGAAGCTGATGGTGACATGCTGTCGCTCATGCCGCGCCCTGATTTTCACGCGGGCGGAACACCAGCCGCCGCAGCACCAGATAGTTGAGCGCCACCACGCCCAGCGTCGTCACCGCACCCGCTGCATAGGGGTTGGGGATCACATGGGAAACCAGCTTGAGCCCCGCCAGATTGATCAGATAGTTCACCGCATAGGAGGCCACGAAACGCGCCTTGGCCGGCCCCGCATCGGTAAACACATGGCGCGAATAGGTGAGGTAATTGAACCCCGTGCCCAGCACATAGCCGATGGCCTGCGCCACATAGCGGTCCAGCCCCAGCCAGAGCAGCCCGGCATAGAGGCCATAGCCAAACGCGGTGTTGACCACGCCGGCCACCAGATAGCGGGCGATCTCCACCAGGCGTGCACGGGTGATCATGCCGCTTCTCGGTCCATGTTGACCGTCTCGCGCTCCAGCACCAGCGCGCCGCCGCGCGTGCGTTCGGAGATCTGGCGGATATGGTCGCCCATCAGCCCCATGAAGCCGAAGATCAGCGAGAACTGCGCCTGAAACACCGCGCCGATCAGCCAGGGCGCGATCGGGCGATCGGTGAGAAAGGCGGCAAGCCCGCCCAGCAGCAGCAGCACGGTCACCACCACGCCGACCACGCCCAGATAGAGCGGCAGCCGCAGCATGCGCTTGGATGAGGCCGTCAGCCCCGCCACCGCGAAATCGAGCAAAGTGAAGAAGTTGTTCTTCGACTTCCCCCTCAAGCGGGGCGGGCGAACATAGTTGATGGTCTCCAGCGGAAAGCCGGTTTCCACCAGCAAACCGCGGAAGAAGGGCTCGGGCTCGTTGAGCGCCTTGATCGCCTCGACCACGCGGCGGCTGTAAAGGCCGAAACCGGTGGCGTTGGGAATGGTCTGCACATCGCCGAAACTGCGCGCCAGCCAATAGGACAGGCCGCGGATGGCGGTGAGGATCAGGCCGGATTTCTCCGCCTCGCGCACGCCCAGCACGATGTCCACGCCCGCCTGCCAGCGCGCCACGAAATGCGGCAGCAGGTCGGGCGAATCCTGAAAGTCGGCGCACATGCCGATCACCGCCCGGCCGGTCGCGCGATAGATGCCATGGGTGGGCGAGCGCATCTGGCCGAAATTGCGCGTGTTGGCGATCAGGCGGATGCGCGGATCGGCGGTGCACATCGTCTTGATGATCGCCACCGTGCGGTCGGTGGAGGCATTGTCGATGAAGATGATGTCGAAGCTGATGCCCAGCGGCTCCAGCTGTTCGATCACCGCCTTGGCGATGGGCCCGGCGTTCATCTCCTCATTGTAACAGGGGATGACGACGGAGACGTCGGGAACCCCTGCTACGCTCAAGGCGGTCATGGCTGGTCCTTTCGTGCCGACAGGGGCGGATTCAGCCGATAGAATTCAACCGCCAGCCCGCCGCCGAGCACCAGCGCGAGCAAGGCCAGGGCCCAGAAATTATACTGGCGGTCCGGATCGAGATAGGGCTGCTCCAGAACACGGATGTTCACCGAGGAGACCAGATTTTCGGCCAGCGTGCCCTGAAGGTTGCGCTTGCTGCCATCATACATCAGCTGAGCCAGTTCCAGCTCGCGGCGCAGCGTCATGCCTTCGCGTGACTGGGCCACCACGCGCCCGACCGAATCATTGGTCTGCGCGGTCGCCGAGCGTGCCTGAGCCGCGCGTGCCTGCAGGGCGGCCAGTTCGGCCTGAGCCTTCTGCACCCTGAAATTGTTTTCGGTGGCGAAGCGGCGCAACCCTTCGATCTCGGCCTGTTTGGCGGTGATCATGTCGTCCAGCACGGGCGCCCGGCCCGTGACCTGCAAGGCATTGATCAGCGGATCGCCGCTGCCGATCTTCAGGCGGTAGGTATCATAGGCGGTCTGGGCCTTGCTCAGCCGCTCTCCGGCACGGGCCAGCACCTGTTCGAGCGCCTGCTGGCGCAAGGCATTCTGGGTGCGGCTGACGGTTGCCATCTGCTCGCGGATGGCATCGGCGTAGGCTTTGGTCAGATCGAGCGCGAGCGCCGGATCGTGTTGCTTGGTATCGATCTCGATGATGCCACCGCGCAGCGAGCGCGTGTCCACCTTGCGTTCCAGCCAGCGCAGGGTCGTGATATCGTCCTTGCCCAGCCGTGCAGGCAGGTTCAGCCGCTTGGAGACCAATTGCCGGACATAGACGCTGTGCGCCACCTGCAGGCTCGATTCGATCAGCGTCTGGGTGGACATGGTTCCGCCACCGCCCAGGAAGGAGAGCGCCCCCAGCCCCACGCCGGCCGAGGCCGGATTGACCCCCAGTGTGGCGGGATCGACCGGCGTCAGCGTCACTGCCGCGCGATAGGGCACCGGCCAGACCGACAGCACGGCGAGCGCCGCCGCCACGATGCCCACGGCCAGACGGCGGCGGGTGTTGTTGGCGACCAAGGGATGATAAGCAATCCCGCCGATCAGGCCATGCCCGCGCTTCATCGCTGCGCTCACGACAGGGCCGCCACGGCGACCAGCGCGCTCAGCCCCATCTGGAACACCGCCTGGGTGATGTCGCGGATCTTGGTCCATGTGGTGGAGGGCGAGGTACGCACCGGCACGAAGATCACGTCGCCCGGCTGCACTCTGGCCTTCATCGCGCCCTTCTTGCGGCTGATCACGTCGCCATTGGCGCGCACCACGAAGATGCCGCCCTTGTCGGCCAGGCGCTGGGGACCACCGGCACGGTCAATATAGTCCTTCACCGTCTGCGGCGGCTGGCCTTGCAGCGAGAAGGAGGCCGGGCGATAGACCGAGCCGAACACGCCCACCGTATCGATGCGTGCGGGCACCACGATGCGATCGTCATTCTCCAGCGCCATATCGCCGGGCAGGGTCTGGGCATCGACCGGCAGGTTCAGCACCAGGCGGCCATCGGGCTCGGTCTGGCGCAGGCGCTGGACCAGCTCATGAATGGCCAGCGTGGTTTCCGCCTTGCCGCCATTGGCGGCCAGTGCGGTAGCGACCATCGAGGTTTCCATCTGGTCGAGAGCGGCATCGTAGCTTTCACGCTGCTGATCGCGCACCGAAAGGCGAGTCAGCTTGGTGCCATAGGCATAGGCGCGGGGCGTCAGCCCGCCGGCCTGAGACAGCACCTGCGACAGCGGCGTACCGGGCGCCACGAAGTAATTGCCGGGATGGGCGACCTCGCCCTCCAGCCGGACCAGCACCGACTGGCGCTCCATCGGCTGGGCCAGCGAGCCCTTGTTGGCCAGCTGCAGAATATCGCCGCCCTGCACCGGGGTGGCGGCCAGCGCGTTGCGATCCAGCGCGCGGCTGCCCACCGTTTCCTTGTCGGCAAGGCGGTAGAGAATGCCGCGCGAGTCATCAGCCAGCTGCGAGGGGCCGCCGGCATCGGCCAGCACCTGCTCCAGCGTTTCGCCGGGACGGGCTTCATAGATGGCTTCTTCATTGACGCTGCCGATCACCGCCACCTGCGGGCCGACGGGCGGGATGAACAGTACATCCTCGTTCTGGAGGACGGTGTCGCCGGTGCGGTTGCCGTGGCGCAGCACGTCATAGAGGTCGAAGTCGCGCAGCTCCTGCCCGTTGCGATAGAGCTTCACGCTACGGAAGGAGCCGCCCGCATTGGGGCCGCCCGCCGCCAGTACCGCATTGAGCAGGGTGGAGAGGCTGGAAACCGTATAGGCCCCCGGCGCCTTGGCAAAGCCGGTCACATAGACGCGCACGCCATGCAGCCGCTTGATGCTGACGGATACGTCGAAACCGCGATATTGCGTGCCGATGGTGGCGGCAATCTTGGCCTTGAGGTCGCGGTAATGCACGCCGGTCAGCTGCACCGCGCCGACATGGGGCAGAAAGATCTTGCCGTCGTGATCAACCTCGAATTCGGCGCTGCCTTCCACCGATCCGGTCATGGCCACGCCGATCACATCGCCGATGTTGATCACATAATCGGGCGGGATGGCGGTGGTGGTGGGGCTGATGAAGTCATGCGTGGCGGGGATCAGCAGATGCGCGCCGAAGCGTGGCACGGGATGGCCCGCCACCTTGTGCAGATAGGCCTCGAACTCGCCCGGTTTTTCGGGGATCGGGCGCAAAGGCGGGGTCTGGTCGTTACGGGTGCCAGGCTTGCCAATGTCGCGAACATCACGCTGGTCCACGGTGGGCGTGACCGGGGTGGTCGATATGTTGGCCTGCACGAAGCCGGGGCCGACCGGTGCGGCCGCGGAGGAACCGCTGCCCGAAGAGCTGGACGAGCTCCCGTTCGAACCGCTCTGGCCGGTCATCGCGCCCATGGTGGTGTCACTGGATCCGCTGCTCATGCTTTGAGCCGAGGCACTGGTGGGCAAGGTGAAGGCCATGCCCAAGACCAGCGCCGAAGCCAGAGTTATCGTGGCATGCCGCTGCGACGGCCACTGGCGAGGGGTGTTTGCCTGGATCATCCCGATCATAGTCCTGCCAAAATCCGATTGCGTGAGAGAGGGGAGCTCAGAAACCGAGCATCTTATAGGGTGGAGGTGCGAAAATCCGCCAGCGCCTCGTGAACCTGCGTGGCCAGAGCGACTGGCGCAATGCCGTGTTGCGCCAGCAAGGCGGCATAATGCGCGCCATCGCCGTGATAGCGGTCTGGCCGGTCGCTGGTGATCGCTGCGCGGGTGACCTGCGTGCCGGGCACGGCATCGGCCACGGCCTGCGCCACATCTGCCAGTTCCAGCGGATCGCCGCCGGAATCGAAGCGTTCGACGCCGCCCTCGGCATCGAGCAGCAAGGCGAAGACCAGACTCATCAGCTCGCGGATGGCCACGTAAGAGCGGATCACCTGATGCGGCGCGCGCACCGCGATAGGCCGTCCGTCCAGCGCATCGCGCATAAAGCTGGCCAGCGCATAGGCCTCCGGCTTGTTCATATGCGGGCCGGAGACGGCGTAAACCCTGCCGATCACCGCGCGATGGCCGGTGTCCCGCGCCCATTGCGCGAAGACATCCTCATCATCGCGCTTCATTGCGCCATAGAGCCGCATGGCGGGGCTAGCCGCAGCGTCTTCCGCTTTGGCCGCCGCGCCCGAGGAGGCGAGGAACAGCGCCTGCGCGCCGATCGGCTTCAGCGCCTCCAGCACGGATTGGCTGATGGCGCGGTTGGCGGCGCGATAGGCGTCTTCATCCATCGCCTCGGCGCGATCCTTGGTGAGGAAGGCGAGGTGGAGGACCAGCGTGGGCGCCTCGGGCAGCCAGGCCATATCGGCCAGCGGGCGCTGCATCACCTGCGTGCCGTCACGCAGGCGCAGCACGCGGTTGCTTGAGCCGAACGCGACGACACGCCTGGCGAAAGCATCGCCCAGCGTGCCGGCCAGCAGTTCCAGCGTGGCCAGCCCCAGCCAGCCGCCCGCGCCGGTCACCACGATGCGGCGATGGTCGGCGATCAGGCGGTCGGCGATGGCCGGTGCCAGAAGGTGAGGGGCCGGAAGGTCAGGTGACCGCGCGGCGTCAGGCACGGCGGGCCCGGCGGCCGCGTGTCAGATCCAGCAGGGCACCTGCCATGCCGGTGAAATCATCGTGGCTGGTCGTCGGGTCCGGCTGGTAGGAGGGATCAGCATAGCCATAGGTGAGGAAGAGGAAGGGGATGCCCCGTGCCTCGGCCACCTGATGGTCCAGCTCGCTGTCGCCGATGAAGATGCAGTCGGCAGGGGCGGTGCCCAGCAGGCACAGCGTTTCATCGAGCAGATCGGGATGGGGCTTGGCGCGCAGCTTCGGCCCGCCGCCCACCACCACCGGGAACAGGGCGGCAAGGCCGGTGTCCGCCAGCACCTTGTCGCACAGATTCTGCGGCTTGTTCGAGCAGATCGCCAGACGGTGCCCGGCATCGGCCAGCAGCGTCAGATTCTCCACCACGCCCGCAAAGAGCGAGGCCGGATCGGTGGGCCTTTCGGCATAGCGCGCGCGGAACTCGGCCAGTTCAGCCGCCGGATCGCCGCAGGCCGGGCCCAGCAGGGCGCTGACCATGCGCTGGCCGCCATGGCTCATGAACGGGCGGGCGCCCAGCGGGTCGATGCGATGGTCGCTGCCGCGCTCCACCAGCATCTGCGAGAGGATATCGACGCAGATACCGCAGCTGTCCACCAGCGTGCCGTCCAGGTCGAAGATCAGATCGTGAAGACGCTTGGCCATGAATGTCTTTCCGTTCAGCGGAGCGTGGCGCAGGGCGCCATGGCCTCCGCCAGCTCCTCGTCAGAGAGGAAGGGGCTGAGATCTTCGAGCGGCGGCGAAATCATCCGTCCATCATCCAAACGCCGGGAGGAGAGTTTGGGTTCAAACTGCTGGCGCTTGTCGATCATCACCTCAAGCAGCTGGGGGCCGGAGCCCGCCAGCGTGGCGGCGATGGTGGCGGCCAGATCGCCGTCCCGCTCGGCCTTGGCGGCGGGCAGGCCGAAGCCTTGCGCCAGACGGGCGAAATCGGGGAAGGTGAGGCCGCTGTCGGGCCCGCAGCCCACGATGTTGTCGGGGAAGTGGTTCTGCTGCGACTGGCGGATCGAGTGATAGCCATCGTTGTTCAGCACGAAGATCTTGATCGGCAGATTGCCGCCGATGATGGTCTGCAGCTCCTGCAGGTTCATCATGATCGAACCATCGCCGGCCAGACAGATGACGCGCCCGCCCGGCCTGTCCGCACGCGAGCCGGCGTGATAGGCGCCGATGGCGGCAGGCAGGTCATAACCCATCGAGGCGCAGCCCGAATTGGTGTAGAGCCGCTGGCCCTGCTTGAGGTTGGCCGCCTGGAAGATGGTGACGCAGGCCGTGCCGTCGCCGGAAACGATGATGTCGTTCTCTTCGAGCTGATCGAACAGCGCTTCGGCGAAGATGTAGGGGTTGATCGGCCCTTCTGCCGAGCGATACTCCTCGCGCACGGCGGGATATTGCGCGGCGCGCTGGCGGCTGCGGGTGAGGAAGGCGGCGCGCGCCTCGACCTCATTGCCACCCGGCAGTGGCAGGGCCAGAGCGGCGGCCAGAAATTCGCGCAGATCGGCATGGATCGGGCGGTGCAGGCTCAGCGTGGGCTTGGCCAGCTCGGCGCTGTCGATATCGACCATAGCGATGCGGGCGTTGCGGGCGAAGCTCTGCCAGTTGTAGCTGATCTGGCGAATGTTGAGGCGGCAGCCCAGCACCAGCACATAATCCGCCGATTGCACCGCGAAATTGCCGCCACGATCGCCCACGCTGCCGGGGCGCCCGACATAGAGCGGGTGATCGTTGTGGATCACATCATGCGCGTTCCAGCCTGACACCACCGGCACGCCCAGCTTTTCGACCAGAGCGAGGAAGGCGGCATGGCTGTCACTGATGCGCACGCCGCAACCGGCCAGCACCACGGGACGCTGCGCGGCGCAGAGTTCGGTAAGCACAGCCTGCGCCTGCTCGATCAGCGCATCGCCGGTCAGCGCGCCCAGTTCGGCGGCGGTGTTGCGCGCTTCGCCTGCGGTGTCTTCATCCGTGGCGGGGTCGAAACCTTCCAGAGCCTCCGGATCGACCGGGGCGGCCTGCACATCGATCGGCACATCGATCCACACCGGGCCGGGGCGGCCACGGGTGGCAAGATACAGCGCCTTTTCGACGACCTTGCGCGCCTGCTTCGGGTCCTGCAGCACCACCGCATATTTGGTGATGGGCTGGATCATGGAGACGATGTCGATCTCCTGATCGCCCAGCTGGCGCAGCGGGATCTGCGCGAAATTGGGCGCGAAGGTCTCGCGCTTCACCTGACCCGAGACCACCACCATCGGGATGGAATCCACATAGGCGCCATAGACGCCGTTGAGCGCATTCACGCCCCCCGGGCCCGTGGTGACATTCACCGCCGCCGGGCGGCCTGAGAGGCGCGCATAGCTTTCGGCGGCGATGGATGCGGCCTGCTCATGGTGGGTGAACACCTTGCGCAGGCGGGTTTCGCGGCCCAGCGCATCGTTGAGATGCATGGCGCCGCCGCCCGTCAGCATGAAAACATCGGTGATGCCATGCTCGGCGAGCAGGCGGGCGATCAGGTCTGAGACGCGAATGGTAGAAGTCATGAGATCAGGCGTGCTCGGTCACCTTGGGGGCCTGGCGCGCTTCCATCATGGCGATGCGCTGCGCGTCTTCCTCGGCGATGCTGCGGTAGAAGTCGCGCTTGTTCTTGAGCCACAGCAGCTCGAACTCGATGGCCAGTTCCATGCCGGGTTCGGCACGGCCATCTTCCAGCACGGCACCGTCGAAGATCACCTTGCGGGTCTCGAAACGATCGAGGCGCACCTTGCGCACCTGCGCCAGCGTGGGGATCGAGGCCGGGCTGACGCCGCCGCCCACCACCAGTTCCAGATCGCGGGCCTTGGCCACTTCGGCCACGTCCAGCATATGCTTGAGCATCTCGGGCGAATTCACCGCATCGCGCGTCAGCCCCTGCGAGCCCGCGAAATCGACGCGACCGAAGACAAAGCCGGTCTTGCCCTTCTGCGCCACTTCGCCCAGCTCGGCGAGGTGATCGACCGTGGCGCGGGTTTCGACGTTGAAGAGGAAGCTGATGTCGCCGCGCTCATCCTCGGCAAAGATCTTGTCCTTGCCGGCGATGAACTTGGAGAGCGCATAGGGCGATTCCACCATCGGCGCGATGATGTAGTCCACGCCATACTGGCGGGCCTCGATCAGGTCGCGGATGGCCTCGCAGCCGCCGATCTTGAGCGCGATCTTGACCCCGGCGCGGCGGCCGATTTCCAGCAGGCGCAGGAATTCGTCGGTGCGGGTGCCCTCGGCCTCGAACTCGGCCTTGACCGAAAGGATGCCGTACTTGGCCTTGCCCTCTTCGAGGATCGCCAGCATGCGCTTTTCATATGTGTTCATGGGTTTAACTCCTGATTTTGCTGCTGACGATGCTTATCTTTGGCCCGCCAGAAAGGCGGTCAGGCTTTCAACGACATAGGCCAGATGATCTTCGCCCAAACCGGGATAGACGCCCAGCCAGAAAGTATTGGTGGTCACCAGATCGGCATTGTCCAGATCGCCTACCACACGGTAATTGCGGCCTTTCATATAGGGCTGGCGCAACAGATTGCCGCCAAACAGCAACCTGGTGCCGATCTTCTTCTCATTGAGATATTGCACAAGAATTTCACGATCAATACCGCAGCCGGGGCGCAGCGTGATCGGATAGCCGAACCAGCTTGGCACCGAATTGGGCGTGGCCTGCGGCAGGATCAGCACATCTTCCAGCGGCTTCAACAGCGCGGTCAGCGTGTCGAAATTGCGGGCGCGGGCGTCGATAAAGCCGTCCAGCCGATCGAGCTGGGCCAGACCCACGGCGGCCTGCATATCGGTGATCTTGAGGTTATAACCGGCATGGCCATAGGTGTATTTATGGTCATAGCCCATCGGCAGGCTGCCCAGCTTGCGCCCGAAGCGCTTGCCGCAGGTGTTGTCCACGCCCGGGGCGCACCAGCAGTCGCGGCCCCAGTCGCGCATGGATTCGATCACGCGCTTCAGGCGCGGCTTGTCGGTGAAGACCGCGCCGCCTTCGCCCATGGTGATGTGATGGGCAGGATAGAAGGAGAGCGTGCCGATGTCGCCGAAGGTGCCGACGGGCTTGCCGTCATAGGTGGCACCCAGCGCGTCGCAGCAATCCTCGATCACCCAGAGGTTGTACTTTTCGGCAACGCGCATCACCTCGCCCAGATCGAAGGGGTTGCCCAAAGTATGGGCGACCATGATCGCGCGGGTCTTGTCGGTGACCGCGGCCTCGATCATCTCGGGTTTGATGTTGTAGGTGGGGATGTCCACGTCCACGAACACGGGCACCAGCCCGTATTGCAGCGAGGGGTTGACCGTGGTCGGGAAGCCCGTGGCCACGGTGATCACCTCGTCGCCGGGCTTGAGCGCCTCGCTGCGGAAATAATGCGAGGTCAGCGTCGAAAGCGCCAGCAGATTGGCCGAGGAGCCCGAATTGGTGGTCAGCGCATGGGCGACACCGATTCTCTCGGCCAGACGCTTCTCGAAGGCTTCATTGAAGCGCCCGGTGGTCAGCCAGAAGTCGAGACTCGAATCGACAAGGTTGCGCATATCCGAGGCGCCATAGACCTTGCCAGACACTGGCACGGCACTTTGTCCCGGCACGAAGCTTTTTGCCGCGTGAAAGCGGTTGGCGTATTCTTCCGTCAATTCAAGGATGAGCGATCGAAACTGCGCTTCATCGAAATCGCGGGTCAATCCGACCGCATCCATGGGCCTGTCTACAACGGACATCAAATTCCCTTTTCCCCCCTGGTCCCGGACCAGCGCTGGCAATAATCGGTGAGTTGGGCAAGCGAGATTTCACGGGCATCTCCGCCGCGACCAACATGTCGATGCCAATCTACAATGCGCAATAATGCTGTCGGTAACGTGAACGCGGCGTGCCAACCAAGTACGGAGTGGGCCTTGGTACAATCAAGTTTAAGGATTCCAGCCTCATGCGGCGGCGGTGCGCCTTCGCTTGGCAGATCCCATCCGCGATCGGTGGCGGAGGCCTCCGGATCACGATCGTGCCACAGGGCGACCATGCGGTCGGCAATCCAGTCGACCGCGCGGGAATCCTCGGCAGCGGGGCCGAAGTTCCAGCCCTCGGCGGCCCAGCGGTGGCCCTCGAAAAGGCGCTGCGCGATCAGCAGATAGCCACCCAAAGCCTCAAGCACATGCTGCCACGGGCGGATCGCATGCGGATTGCGGATCAGCGGGCGCTGCCCTGCCAGCAGGGCGCGGATCAGATCGGGCAGCAGCCGGTCGAGCGCCCAGTCGCCCCCGCCGATCACATTGCCCGCCCGCACCGAGGCGAGCAGCGGCGCACCCTCGCCACTGAAATAGCTGGAACGGAAGGCCGCGATCACCAGTTCGGCCGCGCCCTTGCTGCTGGAATAGGGATCATAGCCGCCCATCGGATCGCTCTCGCGATAGGGCCAGACCCATTCGCGGTTTTCATAGGCCTTGTCAGAGGTGATGCAGACGATGGCGCGCAGCCCTTTCACCCCAAGCGCACCTGCGCGGCGGCAGGCATCGAGCACGTGAACCGTGCCCTGCACATTGGTGGCATAGGTTTCCACCGGTGTCTCATAGGAAAGTCGTACCAGCGGCTGGGCGGCCAGATGGAAGACCACCTCGGGATCGGCGGCTCGGAAAGCGGCATCGACAGCGGCCAGGTCGCGGATATCACCTTCAATATGGGTGATCAGCTCCTCGATCCGTGCCTGACGGAACAGGCTGATCTCTTCAGCGGGCAATGACAGGCCGGTGACCTTGGCGCCCATCGAGACCAGCCACAGCGCCAGCCAGCTGCCCTTGAAGCCGGTATGGCCGGTCAGCAGCACGCGGCGCCCCTGCCAGAAGTCTGGAGAGAGGGCGATATCGTTCATCGCGCTCGAACTCATGGCGCTCACCATACTTTCCACGGCGCGCCCTGCGCCCACAATTTTTCGAGATGCTGGCGGTCGCGCAGCGTATCCATCGGCTGCCAGAACCCCTTGTGATGCCAGGCGACCAACTCGCCCTGATGGGCAAGCGCTTCGAGAGGCTTTTGTTCCCAGATGGTTTCGGCATTGTCGATTAAATCGATCACCTCGGGATTCAGCACGAAGAAGCCGCCATTGATAAGGCCTCCGTCACCCGCGGGCTTTTCCTTGAAGCTGCGCACCAGATCGCCTTCGAACTCCAGCGCGCCGAAGCGGCCGGGAGGGGCCACGGCGGTGATCGTCGCCTGCTTGCCATGCGCCTTGTGGAAGGCCAGCTGGGCCGTCACATCGATATCGGAGACGCCATCGCCATAGGTGAAGCAGAAGGGTTCGTCTTCGTTCAGATACTGCCGCACGGCACGCAGGCGCCCGCCGGTCTGGGCGTTGAGGCCGGTATCGACCAGTGTGACGCGCCAGGGCTCGCTCTTGGCGGCATGGACCTCGATGCTGTTGGCACCCAGATCGATGGTCACATCGGCGGAATGCAGGAAGTAATTGGCAAAGAATTCCTTGATCACATAACCCTTGTAGCCAAGGCAGACGATGAAATCGCTGATGCCATGGGCGGCATAGATCTTCATGATATGCCACAGGATGGGCATGCCGCCGACATCGACCATGGGTTTGGGTCTGACCGATGTTTCCTCGCCCAGCCTTGTGCCCAGGCCACCGGCCAGAATGACAGCTTTGGTCAAGAAAGTCTCCTCTGGGAAAAGGCGCGCTGGAGTGTTTTCGAGCCGGATGATTGTACCCGGTGCTTTGTGAAAACGCGGTGAAACAGAAACCTTGAGCGATTGATCCGATGCCACCGGATTGACCGCTCTAAAGGGGCCGAAGTGATGAACGGGCGCTGTACCGTGAGGCACTGCGACCGCCCCGTTGCCGGGGGTTTGGCGTTATTGCCCATGGAGCGTCAAGGCCGTGGGCGGTCGAAATGGAGGATGCGGATCACCGGCCCGGCGCTCTGTCCCGGCACGGGGGCGATGGTGGCCACCACGGTGCCGCGCGCGATCAAGCCGCGATAGGCTTGATATTCGGCGGGAAAGCGGCTGCGCTCGGCGGCATAGCGGTCATACTGGCTGATGATGGCGTAATCGGGATGGCAGGTGGCCGCCGCTGCTGCCGGGGGCATGGTGCCGTAATCGACAACGGCCTGTCCGCCGCGATCGCTCTCGATTTTGGCGTGGTCGACATGGCCCATCAGAATGTCATGCGCGTTGATGCAGCCCGCGCTGCCCAGCGGGAACAGGATGGTCCAGCCATGCGAGAGCAGGTCGAAGCCGAAATGCTCGACCAGAATCTGCGAGCCTGCCGGAACATGTTCCAGCGCCCAGCGCGAGGCGATCTGCCGCGTGTCATGCAGCCGCCCTTGCGCCTGAGCGGCATCGGCCACCACCAGCGGCAGGGCGGCGGCCAGGGCCATCAGCGCCTGCGCAATGGGGCGCTGGCGCGGCAGAGCCTGAACCAGAGTGCGAATGCCCAGCGCCACGGCGATCGCCAGCAGCGGCATCAGCGGCAGCGCCCAGCGCTCCCAGATCAGGTGCTGGATGCAGGTCACCAGGGCAAAGCCCGCCATCAGCGGCAGCAGCATCAGCCGTGTCTCGCGCAGGCGCACCATCGCCGCCAGACCGATCAGCGCCAGAACCCCGGCCACCACGCCAAAGCCGCGCAGCAGCGGGCCTTGCAGATACCACCAGGCATTCTCCAGCGGGGTGCCGCCGGTGGCGCCCAGATGCTGCAACTGGGCCTCGCCATGCAGATCGTGCAGCACCGTATCATGGGCCAGCAGCAGATAGGGTGAGATCGCCACCAGAAAAACAAGGCTCAGCGCGCCGAACAGGCCCAGTCGCAGCAGGCCGGCGCTGGCCGCAAGCCGCCCCTGCCTCACCGCGATCCACAGCGATCCCGCCATGGCCAGCCCGGCCAGCCCGAAGGGCCATTTGCTGGCCACCGCCAGCGCCAGCCACAGCGCGCCCCAGCCCAGATCGCGGCGGCTGCGCGCAGGATCTGGCTCGCGCGCAACGCGCAAGGCGGCATCCAGCGCCAGCAGCATGAAGAAGCTGGCCATGATGTCGGAGCGCACCACCTGCGCCCAGACCACCGCCACCGGATTGACCGCCAGCACCAGCGCCGCGATCCATGCCGTGGGGCGATCGAACAGGCGGTTGGTCAGGCGATAGGTGCCCCAGACCGAGCCCATGCCGAACAGCGCCATCACCCAGCGCCCCGGCAGGATCACCCAGCCCGGGTTGAGATAGACCGCATCGGCAAAGGCCTTCACAGAAGGAAACCAGCCCATCAGCCGCCCCGTGCCCAGCACCGCGCCATTGACGAGGGCCAGCGCATACATGGTGGTGGTGGCCGGATGGCCGAACCAGCCCGGATTGAGCGTGTGGTGGCTGATCATGCGGATCGCCCCCAGTTCGAACATCAGCTCGTCGGGATCATTGAGGGCGGGGAGACCGAAACTGATTCCATAAAGCCGCAACCCCAAGGCCAGACCCAGAATGCAGAGGGTAATTCCATTCACTCGACCCACGCGATGCCTTTCGCTGACCTGCCGGTTGGGGGCATTCCGGCTTGCGGGGGCAGTATGCGCGGGGCGGCGTCTGTCAAGCGGGATCCTGAACGAAGGCTCCTCGATTGGCCGCAAGCCAGGCACGGGGCCAAGCGCGGGGCCAGGCACGGGGATGGCACGCATGCGCGGTGGGGGTGGGCATTTGTGCACTTGCGAAAAACTCATAAGGGAAAAGTGTAAGCGCGCTGTTACAGCCTGCCTGAAATTCCCCGATATCAGGCTGATATCTCGCTTATATTTCACGCGTCTTGCCCATATGTAACAGGGTCTGGGTGACTCTTTCTCTGGGTCTTCAACCTGCTATAGAAAGCATGGACGATATGCTCAGGGAGAATTCCATGCGTTCGATCAAATTGCTGGTGAGTGGTCTTATTTTGGCCGGGGCCGTTGCGGTGCATGCCGCCACCCCCGATGATGCGGTGAATGCCCGCAAGGCAAACTTCAAGCAGATCGGCGGCGCCGCCAAGGGCACGGGCGACACGCTCAAGACCGCCACGCCCGATCTGGCGCTGATCAAGAAGAACGCGGCGACCATCGCCAGCCTGGCCCCCAAGGTGCCAACCTGGTTCCCCGCCGGCACCGGCATTGGCAAGGTGAGCGTCAAGACCGGCGCCAAGGCCGAAATCTGGAGCGACAGCGCCGGTTTCAAGCTGGCCGCCGCCAATTTCGCCAAGGCTGCCGGTGAGTTCAAGGTGGCTGCCGATTCCGGCAATCTGGATGCCATCAAGGCCAAGATGGGCGCTCTGGGCGGCACCTGCAAAGCCTGCCACGACAAGTATCGCGAAAAAGACTGATTTCAAAAGCAGGCGCGTCAAGCGCCGAGTAGGGGCCGCTGCATGACCGGGACTCATACCACCATCCGCCTGTGGGACTTGCCTTTGCGCCTATTCCACTGGGGCGTCGTTATCCTGATCCCGCTCATGTGGTGGACCTACAAGCAGGGCAATATGGAGCGCCATGCCACCTTCGGTCTGGCGCTGCTGTTTCTGGTGATCTTCCGCGTGGTCTGGGGGCTGATCGGCAGCCATACTGCGCGTTTCAGCCATTTCGTGAAGGGGCCTTTCACGATCTTCGGCTATCTGACCGGCAAGCATGACGGCAAGGTGGTCGGGCATAATCCGCTGGGCGCGCTCAGTGTGATCGGCCTGCTGACGGTGCTGCTGCTGCAGATCGGGCTGGGCCTGTTTTCGCAGGATACCGACGGGCTGTTTTCCGGCCCGCTCAACCATTACATCCCTGCCGACAATCTGGATCTGGGCGATCAGGTGCATCATCTGCACAAGCTGGGCTTCAACCTGATCCTCGCGCTGGTCGGCGTGCATCTGGCCGCCATTCTGTTCTACACGCTGGTCAAGAAAGACCGGCTGGTGCCGCCGATGGTGACGGGCCGCAAGAGCTATGATGAGCCTGTCGCCCAGCCCGATATCGCCCCTTGGTGGCGCGTGATCCCCGCACTGCTGATCGCGGGCGCGGTAACATGGTGGGTGGCGCATGGTGCCAACTGGCCGCCTTTCGGCTGACCCGGAAGGCCTGCGAAGCCCGGTCTGCAAGCCGGGCTTCATACGCTCCAATAAACTCTACTGGAATAATTGACTTTTGAACTTGTGACCCTCCGGGCGGTTCCTATATCGCCAGACCTTGCGGCGGCTTTCGCCCCGCAGCTGGCCGGAAAGGAGCATCCCATGGCACAGGACCCAATGGTACGAGATGGGGCATCGCAGCCGCATGACTCAGGCCAGCCGCCGCTGGTGCTGACCGTGCCGGGGCTCCACAACTCCGGCCCCGGCCACTGGCAGAGCCTGTGGGAGCAGCATCGCCCCGATTGCCACCGCGTGGAGCTGGGCATGTGGGATCAGCCGCATCGCAACACCTGGGTCAACCAGCTCAATCTGGCGATCCGCGCCGCCCATTCTTCCAGCAAAGGGACCCGGCCCGTTGTGCTGGCCGCGCACAGCCTTGGCGTGATCGCCGTGGTATGGTGGGCGCAGCTGGAGCAGGAGGCCGCCAGTCTGGTGAAAGGCGCGCTGCTGGTCGCCCCGCCCGAGGTCGATTTCTTTCCGCGCGATCCGCGTGTCGGCACCTTCGCGCCCGTGCCCACCGGGCCGCTGCCGTTTCCCTCCATTCTGGCCGCCAGCCGCAACGATCCGTGGATCGGCCTGCATGCCGCGCGTCGTCTGGCCAAGGGCTGGGGATCGCGCTTCGAGGATCTGGGGCAGGCGGGGCATCTCAACGCTGAAACCGGGCTGGGCCTGTGGCCGCAGGGGCAGGGCTGGCTGGATGAGCTGATCGCCCGTCCCGAAGGCACAGCTCTTGATGGCAGCCCCCTTGACGTGGGGCCCGGGCAGGGCGATTTCGGCGCTGATCCATCCTTTCCCCGCCTGCGTCCCTGATCGGAGAGACTCATGACGAAAGTGCAATCCGTCCTCGAAACCATCGGCAACACGCCGCATATCCGTCTGGCACGCCTCTTCCCCGACCATGAAGTCTGGGTGAAGAGCGAGCGCACCAATCCGGGCGGCTCGATCAAGGACCGCATCGCGCTGGCGATGGTCGAGGCGGCGGAGGCCGACGGCACGCTCAAGCCCGGCGGCACCATCATCGAGCCGACCAGCGGCAACACCGGCATCGGTCTGGCGCTGGTGGCGGCGGTGAAGGGCTACAAGCTCATTCTCGTGATGCCCGAGAGCATGTCGATCGAGCGCCGCCGCGTGATGCTGGCCTATGGCGCCAGCTTCGACCTGACCCCGCGCGAAAAGGGTATGAAGGGCGCGCTGGAGCGGGCGCAGGAGCTGGCCTCGACCATTGAGGGTGCGTGGATTCCGCAGCAGTTCGAAAATCCTGCCAATGTCGATGTGCATGTGAAGACCACGGCGCAGGAAGTGCTGAACGATTTCGCCGATGCGCCTTTCGATGCGCTGATTTCGGGTGTCGGCACCGGTGGTCACCTCACCGGCACGGCGCAGGTGCTGAAGGGCGCATGGCCTGACCTGAAGGCCTTCGCGGTGGAGCCCACCCTTTCGCCTGTCATCAGCGGCGGCCAGCCGGGGCCTCACCCCATTCAGGGCATTGGCGCGGGCTTTATCCCGGGCAATCTGCACACCGAACTGCTCGACGGCGTGATTCAGGTCGAGGCCGAGGATGCCAAGGCCTGGGCCCGCAAGGCGGCCAGCGTGGAAGGCCTGCTGGTCGGCATTTCGAGCGGTGCCACGCTGGCTGCCATCGCCAAGAAGCTGCCCGAATTGCCCGCCGGCGCCAAGGTGCTGGGCTTCAACTACGACACCGGCGAGCGCTATCTCTCGGTGCCCGATTTCCTGCCCGAACCCTGATCGAGGACCATGGCGCGGCGCGGGTGGATGACTCTCGCGCCGCTCCATGATTTAACATCACATCGTTGGCAGGTTGTGCGCCCGCCATTCCGTGCTAACATAAATCATGCCTTTGACGGATCTGATCGACCATAGCGCCGTTGCGGCTATCATCTGCGATGCGCGCGATCCGGATTTGCCCATCATCTCCTGCAACAGCGCCTTTATCGCCCTGACCGGCTATGAGCGTGACGAGATCGTGGGGCGCAACTGCCGCTTTCTGCGCGGCCCGGACACTGATCCGGCGGTCTCGCAGCAGCTGCGCGAGGCGATCAGGGCCAACCAGCCGACCATGGTGGAGATCCTCAATTACCGCAAGGATGGCACGCCCTTCCGCAATGCGGTGATGGTGGCGCCGCTCTTCGATGAGGCGGGCCAGGTCGAGTATTTTCTGGGCAGTCAGGTCGATGTCACCGGGCGCGGCGTGGTGGCCGAGGTCAAGAAGAGCATGCGCGCCGCGGCGCGGGACATCATCGCCCGGCTGTCGCGCCGCCAGCACCAGATTCTGGTGGAGATGGCGGCAGGCAAGCTGAACAAGCAGATCGCCTGGGATCTGGATCTGTCGGAACGCACGATCAAGATGCACCGCTCGGCGATGTTCCGCGCTCTGGGGGTGAGGACCAGCGCCGACGCCATCCGGCTGGCGGTGGAGGCCGGGCTTTAAGAGCGTTTCAGCCGCAAGCCTCTGGCCAGCGGTGACAGGGCCAGCGCCTGCGCCAGCAGCAGAATGGCCAGCAGCACGGCGATGCGCGCCAGCGGTTGCGCCGCCTCGGGCAGCTGACGCGTCAGATGGGCGCCGATCACCAGCAGCGGGCCGTGAATGGCATAGAGCGGGTAAGACAGCGCCCCCAGCCAGCCGCAGCAGCGCGCCGCCATGGCGGGAAGCGCCACGCGAGCGCCCAGCCATAGCGCCATAGGCAGCAGCACAAACACCGCCAGCCCATCGCCCCAATCGCGCGCCAGCGGCAGAAAAGGCAGCAGCCCCAGCGTGAGGGGCAGCGGCAGGGCGGCCAGCAGCCACCAGCGCCCGATGGCCGGTGTTGCCTTCAGCCGCCGCCCCAGCCACACGCCCAGCGCATAGGCCCATGCCACGCGGGCGAAGCCACCCCACCAGTTGGCGGTGGTGTCGCCCATCGCCGCCTCGCCAAAATGGGCGATCTGCCACGCCATGATCGCAGCTGTGATCAGGGCGAAGCCCAGCACGGCCCGGTCGCTCAGGCGCACCAGCAGCCCCGCATGCAAGGCATTGGCCAGCAATTCGTAACCGATCGACCATTGCGGTCCGTCGAGTCGGTAGAGGCCGCCGACGCTTCGGGGCCAAGGGAGCAGCAGCAGGCTGGCCAGCAGGATCAGCGGCCACAGATGCTCTCCGCCGCGCAGCAGGGCAGCGGCCCCGCCGATCAGCACCCCCACGGCCAGCACCGGCCAGAGGCGGGCGAAACGCTGGATCAGAAAGCGTGTGGGCGAGAGGTCCTTGCGCAGGCGGGGCTCAAAGGCCGGGGTCAGCACCAGCCCGGAGAGCATGAAGAAGAAATCCACCGCCAGATAGGCGCGCGGCAGCGGCCAGACCGTGCCATGAAGCGGGCCTTCATGATGCAGCATCACCATGATCGCCGCCACGCCGCGCAAGCCGTCGAGCAGCGGCAGGCGGTGACCTTTGGGCGGCGTCATCCTTGCAAGGTGTTGGCCTGCTGGCGCGGGGCCTGCGCGGCGAACCATGGCACCAGCAGGCTAATCGCTTCTTCCACCAGCGCGGTGGAGACCGCGAAGGAAAAGCGCATGAAGCGGTGGCCATCCAGAGGATCGAAATCCACCCCCGGCGCGGTGCAGACGCCGGTCTCTTCCAGCAGGCGGGTGCAGAAGCTGATGCTATCGTCGGTCAGATGGCCGATGTCGGCCCAGATGTAGAAGGCGCCGTCGGGCGGGGCGATGCGCGCCAAGCCCATGGCGGGCAGGGCGGCCAGCATGAGTTCGCGGTTTTTCGCATAGGTGGCGATATGGCCTTCCAGCTCATCCTTCTCGTCGAAGGCGAGCAGGCCCGCATGCTGGCTCAGCACATGGGGGGTGAGGAACAGGTTGCTCATCCGCGCATAGGCGGCATCGACCAGATCGAGCGGGGCCACCAGCCAGCCCAGCCGCCAGCCGGGCATGCTGAAATATTTGGAGAAGCTGTTCACCACCAGAGCGTCCGGCGTATGCGCCAGCATGGTCTGCGTGGGGCCGGTGTAGGACAGGCCGTGGTAGATCTCATCCGAGATGATGCGGATGCCGCGTGCCTTGCAGACCTGCGCGATGGCTGCCAGTTCGGCGGGCGGGATGATCGTGCCGGTGGGGTTGGCGGGGCTGGCGATGATCACCGCATCGGGGGCGGGCTCCAGCGCTTCCAGAGCGGCGGCGCTGATCTGATAGCCTTCCTCTGCGCCGCAGGGCAGCTCGACGGCTTCCATATGCAGCGCGCGCACCGTGTTGCGATAGGCGACATAGCCGGGCCGGGCCATCGCCACCCGCGCGCCCGGCGCCAGAGCGCTCGACAGCGCCAGCACCAGAGCGGGAGAGGCGCCGCTGGTCAGGATGACCTGCTCCGGGCGGATGGAGACGCCCTGCGTCTCGGCATAGTGAAGGGCGATGCGTTCCTTCAGCGGGCGGCTTTCCCAATAGCCCAGTGCGTCATTGTCCAGCACGCGATGCGCGGCGGCGATGGCGGCGGCGGGCGCGCTGGTGGAGGGCTGGCCGAACTCCATATGGATGATGCGGCGCCCCTGCGCTGCCAGTTCATGGGCACGCAGGCTGATCTGCATGGCGCGGAAGGGTTCGATCAGAGCGGTCATGCGGGCGCCCTAGCACAGTGGCGGCGGGGCCCCAAGATGTGCGAAATTCGCGAGGTGTTCTAATTTTTGGGCGATTTGGCACATCAGATTGAGGGTTGACGCTGGGGGCCACCCTGTCCAACCGAAGTCACCTTCTGACGGGAACGCTTAGCCCTATGTTCGCACGTATCAAATCCGCGCTTGATCCCTATATTCTCGCCCTGTTGGGCACAGTGGCGCTGGCCAGCCTGCTGCCCGCGCGTGGCGCTGCTGCCGAGGGGTTCGAATGGGCGGCCAATGCGGGCATCGTGCTGCTGTTCTTCCTGCATGGCGCCAAATTGTCGCGCGAGGCGATTGTGGCGGGCGCGGGGCATTGGCGGCTGCATCTGGCGGTGATGGCGGTGACCTTTGCGCTCTTCCCGCTGCTGGGGCTGGCGATCAAGGCGATCCCCGGCCTGCCGGTGCTGATCGCCAGCGGGATGCTGTTCCTGACCCTGCTGCCCTCCACGGTGCAAAGCTCGATTGCCTTTACCTCCATCGCGCGGGGCAATGTGGCGGCGGCGATCTGCTCGGCGTCCTTCTCGAACATTCTGGGGCTGGTGATCACGCCTTTGCTGGCCGGGCTGCTGATGGGCGGGGCGGGAGCCCAGCTGTCGATCGGCTCGGTGGAGAAGATCATCGCGCAACTGCTGCTGCCCTTTATCGCGGGCCATCTGCTGCGCCCGGTGGTGGGCGGCTTTGTGGCGAAGCACAAGCAGCTGGTGGGCTATGTCGACCGTGGTTCGATCCTGCTGGTGGTCTATACCGCCTTTTCCGCCGCCGTGATCGGCGGGCTGTGGCACAAGCTGCCGCTGCCTCAGCTGGGCTTGATCCTGCTGCTCAATGTGGTGCTGCTGGCGATCGGGCTGGCTTCGACATGGAGTCTGGGCAAGCTGCTGGGCTTCAAGCGTGAGGATCAGATCGTGCTGCTGTTCTGCGGCAGCAAGAAGAGTCTGGCCAGCGGCGTGCCCATGGCGGGGGTGCTGTTTCCGCCTGCCGCCGTGGGTGTCGTGATCCTGCCGCTGATGCTGTTCCACCAGATCCAGCTGATGGCCTGCGCGGTGATCGCCAAGCAGCTGGCGGGGAGCAATCCCGGCGAGGAAGACTGATTGACTACCGGTGTCAGAGCGGGCTCGACGCGAAGGTGAGGGCAGG
This sequence comes from Novosphingobium terrae, assembly GCF_017163935.1. NCBI lineage: Bacteria > Pseudomonadati > Pseudomonadota > Alphaproteobacteria > Sphingomonadales > Sphingomonadaceae > Novosphingobium > Novosphingobium terrae. Next base: position 97,349 of record NZ_JABVZR010000001.1, read on the forward strand.
CTAGGGCTTGGTTTCGCATAAGATCGAGGGAGCGTTTGAATGGGTTCGGTGAAGGGTCATGTCGTGTGTTTCGGCGAGGTCATGCTGCGTTTCGCCACGCCTGCGGGCCGCACCATTGCTGATGCACAAAGCCTGGACCTGACCATCGGCGGGGCCGAGGCCAATGTTGCCGTGGGGCTGGCCGCGATGGGGCATGAGGCGCGCTTTGTCGGCATGGTGCCCGAAGGCCCACTGGGCGCCAAGGCGCGCGGCGCGATTGCCGCCGCCGGGGTCGATACGCGGGGTTTCATCAACGGGCCGGGCCGGATGGGGCTCTATTTCCTTGAGGTCGGCGGTTCGCTGCGCCCCTCGGCCATCACCTATGACCGGGCGGGCAGCGCCTTTGCCAGCGCGAACCCTGAGGATTTCGATTTCGCCGCAGCGCTGGACGGCGCGGGCCTGTTCCATATCTCCGGCATCACCGCCGCGCTGGGCCCCAAGGGCGTCGCGCTGGCGCGCGCGGGCATGGCGGCGGCGCGCGCGGCGGGCGTGCCGATCTCCTTCGACTGCAACTTCCGCGAGCGCCTCTGGAACGCCTGGGACAGCGATCCCAAGGGTATCCTCACCGATCTGATCGGCAACGCCACGATCCTCTTCGGCAACCACCGCGACATGACGCTGCTGCTCGGCCGCCCCTTCTCGGGCGATGGTGCCGAGCGTCGGCGCGAGGCGGTGGAAGCGGCCTTCGATGCTTTCCCGAATTTGCAGGTGATGGCCTCCACCGCGCGCCATCCCTTGACGCAGACGCATCACCGCCTCGCCGCGCGGGTCGATCTGCGTGAGGATCGCTTCCAGACTCAGGAGGTCGATATCACCGATATCGTCGACCGCGTGGGGTCGGGCGATGCCTTTGCCGCCGGCGTGCTGACCGGCTGGCTGGAAGGCGGCGATGCGCGCAAGATGGCTGAACTGGGTCTGGCGATGAATGCGCTGAAGCATTCGCTGCATGGCGATCTGTTCCGCCTGCCGCGTGCCGAGGTGGAAGGGTTCACCGGCGCTGGTGGGGATGTTCGCCGCTGATGCGAAAACCGGCGCCTCTTGAGGGAGGCGCCGGTCGCAAGCCTCAGGGGCAGGGGTCGGGCAGGATCTGATAGACCTCTGCGATGGCCTTCAGGGCCTCTTCAGGCAGCCTGGTCAGGCTGCCTTCGATGTTTTCCTTCAACTGCTCCACGCTGGTCGCGCCGATGATCGAGCTGGTCACGAAATTGCGCGAGTACACAAAGCCCAGCGCCAGCTGCACCGGCGTCAGCCCCAGCGCATGGGCGATGCCCACATAGCGCGCGGTCGCCTCCTTCTCCTGAGGCACGACATAGCGCAGGAACTGCTTGGCCACATCCAGTCGCGATCCGGCGGGCACCGTGCCCCCCAGATATTTGCCCGAGAGATAGCCCGCGGCCAGCGGCGAATAGGCCAGCAGGCCCACATCCTCGCGCAGCGCGAACTCCGACAGGCCGCCCTCGAAGGTGCGGTTCAGCAGCGAATAGGCGTTCTGGATCGAGGCCACACGCGGCAGGCCCGCATCGCGTGCCAGACGCAGCGCCTCACCCACGCCCCAGGGCGTTTCGTTCGACAGGCCCACGGCGCGGATCTTTCCTGCCTTCACCAGATCAGCCATCACGCTCAGCGTCTCTTCCAGCGAGACCACCTGCACATCATCGTTCAGCGCCTGCATCCCGCGCGCGCCGAACATCGGCACGCCGCGATCGGGCCAGTGCAGCTGATAGAGGTCGAGGTAATCGGTCTTCAGCCGCTTCAGGCTGCCGTCGATGGCCTCCTCGATGTTGCGGCGGTCCAGCCGGTTGCCGCCGCGCAATTCATACCAGCGCGCCGGACCGGATACCTTGCTGGCCAGCACGATCTTGTCGCGCTTGCCGTTCTGGGCCAGCCAGTTGCCGATCATCGCCTCGGTATGGCCGAAGGTTTCCAGCTTGACCGGGGTGACCGGATACATCTCTGCGGTGTCGAGGAAATTGATGCCGTGATCGAGCGCGAAGTCGATCTGGGCATTGGCTTCATCCTGCGTGTTCTGCGAACCCCAGGTCATGGTGCCAAGACAGACGGCGCTGACCTGCATCCCGGTCTGGCCGAGAGGACGGTATTCCATGCAAATGCCTCATTGATAGGGGGGAGGGGGAGCAATCTATACCGCTTGGTATAGCCAGCGGATCGGCCCCCCGCAAGCGGCCCCTTACGCCGTGGCGAGCAGGCCCGTGGGCATGCTGGAGGAACGCCTCACCCAGCGCTCCACCAGTGCGATGGCCAGCAGCGCCACGCCCGCACCCAGAATCATGTCGGACAGGTAATGCACGCCCTCAATGGGGGTGGCCATCAGCATGGCGATGTTCATCGGCACCAGCAGCCAGCGCAGCCGGGGCGATTTCCACGCCCAGGCCAGATAGAGCACCCCGCTCACCGTGTGAAAGCTGGGGGCGCAGACCAGACCCTGCAGCGCGCCCAGATCGATCTTGGGGATCAGATGCTCGCGCAGTTCGGGGATGATCACACCCTGCCAGCGCCCGCTGGTGGGCATATAGGGCACCGGGCCGTCAGTCAGATAATCCAGCGCGCCCTTGGCGGGCATCAGCGGGAAGACGGAGAGCGTCATCACCACCGCTGCCCAATAGGTCAGCAGGAACTGGCGCGCGCTGGCCTTCTCGCCCTTCCACGCCATGGAGAGGAACAGGATCGCCGGGGTGATGTAGATGTTCGAATAGGCCGCCTGTCCCAGATGCTGAAGCAGGGGAGACGCCGCCACCAGATGGTACAGCGCCAGCCAGTCGAAACCCAGCATCTGGTCGGCCCGCTCCAGCTCGGCATCGACGAAGCCATGCGACACACCCGCCAGCGCATAGCTGGCCAGCACGCCCAGCAGGCTGATGCACATGAAGGTCACGACATATTCGGCGAAATCGCGCAGCTTCTCGGCCGCGCCGCCCTTGGCGTCACGCAAGGCCCAGCGCAGCACGGCCAGCCCCACGAACCATGCGGAGAGAACCCAGAAGCGCGGCACCTCCGGATCGATCATCAGATCGATATGGATCAGAAGCGCGATGACCACCATGAAACTGGCCCCCAGGGCTCCCGCCAGCACGCGGCCGGGGATGAAAGGGGCAAGACGGTCGAATCGCTGTTTGAAAGGCTGGTCCATGGGCCTCGGGAATCGCTGGAGCTGCGTTTTTGCTCCATGTGACGTTTTCGTGAAAATGCAAGCGGGGGTGCGATGAAGGGAGCTAAAGGAGAGAAGATAGATGCGAGGGTGCTACACCCTGGCGCTCCCGTTTCGTCTCCCGGCGCGATGGCGATGGCGCCGGGTCGTGCCGCGCGGCCTCACCGCGCCGCAGGCAAGATTCTTCCGCTCCGCAGGAGGTTTAGGCGCACCGATCGGGCGGCGCTAAGGCTTCGTCGGGAGACGTAACGGGGGTGCAGGGGGCGATGGTCCCCTGCCTTTTAACCTTCATTCTGACCCAAACTATCGATTGCCCATGGCGGAACGGGACATTTTCCGCTAGGGCGCGCCCACTTTCGCTGTTGGTCCGCTGTTTCGGGGGCCGTTTTGGCGATGCCCTTTCCTTAGCGGCGTTCATGGCGCTCCTCGTCCCGAGGGGCGGCTACGCCCGTGCAGACCAGTAGAGATAGATGCCTTTTTCTTCACTTCCCAAAGCCATTGCCGACGCCCTTGCCGCCAAGGGTTATGAGGCCCCCACGCCGGTTCAGGCCGCCGTCATCACCGAGGAGGCCGTGGGCCGCGACCTGCTGGTGTCGGCGCAGACCGGTTCGGGCAAGACGGTGGCTTTCGGCCTGGCCATGGCCAACACGCTGCTGGGCGATGCGCCTACGCTGCCTTATGCCGGTGCCCCGCGCGCTCTGGTGATCGCCCCCACGCGCGAACTGGCCCTGCAGGTCAGCCGCGAGCTGGAGTGGCTCTATCAGAAGGCCGGCGCCCGCATCGCCACCTGCGTCGGCGGCATGGACCCCAGCCGTGAGCGCCGCACCCTGTCGCATGGCGCGCATATCGTGGTTGGCACCCCGGGCCGTCTGCGCGACCATCTGGAGCGCGGCGCGCTTGACCTGTCGGCGCTGCAGTTCGCGGTGCTCGACGAGGCTGACGAAATGCTCGACATGGGCTTCCGCGAGGATCTGGAGCAGATTCTCGACGGCACGCCCGAAGGCCGCCGCACCCTGCTGTTCTCGGCCACCATGCCCGCGCCGATCGCCGCGCTGGCCCGCCAGTATCAGCACAATGCGCTGCGCATCAGCACCATCGACACGCGCGAATCGCACAGCGACATCACCTACAACGCCGTGGCCGTCAGCCCGTCGGACATCGAGCATGCGGTGGTCAACCTGCTGCGCTTCCACGAGGCCGAGACGGCGATGCTGTTCTGCGCCACGCGTGACAACGTCCGCCACCTGCACGCCACGCTGGTCGAGCGCGGTTTCGCCGCCGTGGCCCTCTCGGGCGAGCATAGCCAGAATGAGCGCAACCACGCGCTGCAGGCTCTGCGCGATGGCCGTGCCCGCGTCTGCGTCGCCACCGACGTCGCCGCCCGCGGCATTGACGTCGCCACGCTGAGCCTCGTGATTCACGTCGAGCTGCCGCGCGACGCCGAAACCCTGCAGCACCGCTCGGGCCGTACCGGCCGCGCTGGTCGCAAGGGCACCGCTGTGTTGGTCGTGCCCTATCCGCGTCGCCGCCGCATGGAGATGCTGCTGCGCTCGGCCCGCATCGCGGTCGAGTGGGTGCCCGTCCCCACCGCCGAGGCGATCCGCGCCAACGATCATGACCGCCTGCTGGCCACCCTGCTCGAACCCGTCGAGGTCTCCGAGGAGGACAACACGCTGGCCGAGGCTCTGCTGGCCCAGCGCACCCCTCAGGAAATCGCCGCGGCTTTGGTTCGCGCGCACCGCGCCCGCCTGCCTCAGCCCGAGGAAATGATCGAATCCGGCCCCGCCGAGGCCAACCGTGGCCCGCGCCGCGAAGGCTTCGACGATGTGGTGTGGTTCCGCATGGACATCGGCCGCCGCCAGAACGCCGATCCGCGCTGGCTGCTGCCGCTGCTGTGCCGCCGTGGCCACATCACCCGCGGCGAGATCGGCGCGATTCGCATCGGCGCCAATGAAACGCACTTCCAGGTGCCTCGCGCCGTGGAAGCCCGCTTCCGTGACGCCCTCGCCAAGACCGCCCGCGAAGGCGCCGAGGACGAGAGCGGCATCCGCATCGAAACCGCCCCCGAGGCGCCGCGGGAAACCGCCCGCCGCAACGCGCGCCCGGGCAATGACGGCCCCCGCACCCCGCACCGCAAGGGCCCGCGCCCTCCCCACGGCGGCGGCAATCGTGAAGGTGGCCAGGGCGGCTGGCAGGGCAAGAAGGGCCCGCGCGAGCGCTATTGATGCAGCAGCCCGCCGTGCCGACCGATCTGCATGATGTCATCGTGCTGGGCGGCGGCGCGGCGGGGCTGATGTGCGCCCGCGTCGCGGGCCAGCGTGGCCGCCGCGTGCTGCTGGTGGACCATGCCGAAGCTCCCGGCGCCAAGATCCTGATCTCTGGCGGCGGGCGCTGCAATTTCACGAATCTGGCCACCGCGCCTGACCGCTATCTGTCGAGCAACCCGCATTTCGCCCGCTCGGCGCTGAGCCGCTACACCCCGCGCGACTTTCTCGAACTGGTCGAGGCTTATGGCATCGCCTGGCACGAAAAGACGCTGGGGCAGCTGTTCTGCGATGGCTCGGCCAAGCAGATCGTGGCGATGCTGCTGGAAGAATGCAGCATCGGTGGCGTCGAGATCGCCTGCGGGCGCGGCATCGGCGAGGTCCGCCACGCCGACGGCCTGTATCATGTGAGTTTCGGCACCCGCACTGCCAGCGCGCCATCTCTGGTGATCGCGACGGGTGGGCCCTCGATCCCCAAGATGGGCGCCACCGGCTTCGCCTATGATCTGGCCCGCCAGTTCGGCCTCAAGGTGGTGCAACCCCGCCCCGCGCTGGTGCCCCTGACGCTGAGCGGCGAGGAAGCCCTGTTCCGCGAACTATCCGGCGTGGCGACGCCCGTGATCGCCGAAGCCGGAAAGGCCAGCTTCCGCGAGGCGGCGCTCTTCACGCACAAAGGCCTCTCCGGCCCGGCGATTCTGCAGATTTCCTCCTACTGGAAGCACGGCGAGGCGATCTCCATCGACCTGCTGCCCGATGCCATCCCCGGCGCGCTGGTCGCCGCCAAGCAGGCCAACCCTCGCGCCGGTTTCGCGCGCACCCTGTCGCAGCATCTGCCGGAACGTCTGGCCGCAGCCCTTGCCGAGCGGCTGGCGCTGTCCGGAGAGCTGGGCACCATGACCGACAAGGCCCTGAACGCCGCGCAGGATCGCCTGCATGACTGGCGTTTCACCCCCAACGGCACCGAAGGCTATGCCAAGGCGGAAGTAACGGCGGGCGGGATCAGCACCGCCGACCTGTCCTCCAAGACCATGGAGGCCAAGAAGGTGCCCGGCCTGTATGCGATTGGTGAGGCCGTGGATGTGACCGGCTGGCTGGGCGGTTACAATTTCCAATGGGCCTGGGCCAGCGGATGGGCCGCCGGGCAGGTGGTTTAAGGGTTAGATAAAAAAGGAAGATGCGAGGGTGTTACACCCTCGCGCTCCCATGAATGTCTACCTTGCGCCATGGGTTCAGCCTCACGCTTAGCTTGCCGCGCCGCAGGCAGATAATGACAGGTTGCGCTGGCGTTTTTAAAGCCTGCGGCGCCGCGACCTTGCTCTTTGGCCGAACCCGATGCGTGACGCAGACATTAAAGGGAGCGCGAGGGTTATGACCCTCGCATCTTCACTTTCCTCCCTTAAAACCCTTTTCTCCAAGACCACGCCATCCCGCTGTCATCAGGCAGACCGGCATAATTCCCCGGCTCCTTGCGCCAGAACACGCTGATCGTCCCGTCGCCACGGAACATCGGCGCATGCCACGCCAGCTCGGCGGCGATTTCGCGGCCCGTCGGCGCCAGATTCAGCCGATGCGTGGACCATACCGCTTCCTGCGTCGCGTAATCATAGCTGTCCGGCAGATAGAGGTTCACCCCGCCGCGCGCCACGCGCAGGGGCTGGCTGACGCGCAAGGACAGACTGTCGCCCCATGCCAGCGCGTTGATCATCCCGGCATCGATCGACCAGCCGTAGGAGGTCAGACGCGATCCATCGGTCACCAGCGTGCCGCCCCGCGCGCGGGTGAAGGCCTCGCGCCATGCCGCGCCCAGATACCAGCCGCCTTCGGGGCGCCAGCCCATGGAGCTGTCGAGGAACAGCGTTTCCGCGCCGCGTGCGCCGAAGGTGTCGGCAAGGCGCGCCCCGAGCAGCGTGTGGTCCTCGGTCATCCAGCTGGCGCCGAAGCTGGTCTCGAAAGTGCCGAAGCGGCGGTCCATGGAGAGGCCGACGCGGGTGGCGCTGTCGCGCTTTTGCAGCGCATCGGAAAGGGCGCCCTGATGCCATGGCGTGGAGAGTTGGGCGCGGCCGTTTTCGGCAAAGACGGTCATGCCCCAGCGGCCCAGCTGGTGGCGCACGGCCATGGCGCTCTGGCCGCCGCGCAGGAAGCCGGTGTCTTCGAGCGGGTTGGTGGCGATCAGGAAGGCGGGGCGGCTCTGGCCCTGCAGCTGGGCGGTCAGTCCGTCGGAGCCCTGCGCGAAGGCCATGGCCAGCGTGGCGCCGGGGGTCAGGTGCGCCACGACGCGCGCGGCCAGCACGCGGGCGGCATTGCTGTCGCCGGGGGTGAGCTGCATCTGGCGGGCAAAGCTGGAGAGGTTGGCGGAGAGGTGATGCTGTCCGTCCACCGTGAAGGCCAGCGAGAGGGCGTCTGTGCCCAAAGTGGTGGCGGTGCGGTTGGTGTCCAGAGCGCCCATCAGGCGGGGCTGGATCATCGCCTGACGCATCGAGGCGGCAAGGTTCACCTGAAAGGCGCGGTTGTAGCTGTCCAGCACCACGGCCTGCAGGCTGGCGCCATGCGCCGCGTCGCCCATGGCGGGGGAGGTGGCGATGGTGGTGTCGCCCAGCGCGATTTTCTGGCTGGAGGCGCCCATGGTGGTGGTGCCCTGCGCCGTGAACGCGCTGGCGATGTTGAGCACGCCCGCGCCATAGGTGGTGTCACCCGCGCCGGTGCCCTCACGCGTGGCGGTGTTGAGCAGCAGGGTGACGGCCTGTTTGGCGCTGAGATTGGGGAAATATTGCATCAGCAGCGCAACGGCGCCCGCGATCTGGGGCGCGGAGAAGCTGGTGCCCGAATAGACGGTGACATAGGTGGCGCCATTGGTGGTCGTCGTCTTGATCTGGCCATTGGCATATTCGCAGCAGATGCCCTCACCCAGCGCGGTGAGGTAGTTGGCGGCCTCGGTCCCGGCCTTGTCAGAGAAGCTGGAGATCACATTGCTGCTGTTCACCGATCCGGCGATGATCACATTGCCGTTGCCCGCCGCGCGCACGCCCGAGGCAAAGGCATCGGGGTTGGCGGTGCCGTCATTGCCCGCCGCCACGATCACCACGATGCCCGCGCTGGCGGCGCGGCTGATGGCGGTGGTGACGGCGCTGCTGGGGGTGCCGCCGCCCAGCGACAGGTTGATCACCTTGGCCCCGGCATTGATCGCGGCATTGACGCCCGAGGCGATGTCGGTGTCGCTGAAGGTGCAGCCGCCGCTGCTGGCGCAGCTGCCCGCGGTATCCGCACGGAAGGCCGCGACGGTGGCGCCATAGGCCATGCCCATGATGCCCGAATTGTTGCGCGCGGCGGCGGCCACCAGCGCCACCATCGTGCCGTGATCGCTGTCGGCATTGATCAGGCCGCGCGATCCGGCGACATCGGCGGAGGCTGAGGAAATGCGCCCGGTGAACTCCGGATTGGTGGTGTCCAGCCCGGAATCGACGATGCCGATCGTCACGCCCGCGCCCGTGGCGCCCATCGACCATGCCGTGATCGCGCCATGCTGCGAGGGGCCGGTCGAGCGGTTGTATTCCGCCGTCATGAAGGTGGAGGTGGGCGTGGTGGTGGGTGTCGCGGTGGGCGTCGGGCTGGCGCTGGTGGTGGGGGTTGGTGTGGGAGTGCTGCTGGGGGCAGGGGTGCTGCTCACTCCGCTGCCGCCGTCGCTGCCGCAGGCCGCCAGCAGGGCCAGTGCCGAAAGCGCGACCCCGCACAATGCGATACGCTGAACCATGGAGCCCGGCAGGGCGGCGTCGGTGGGATCGCGATGGCCTTCGCAGGTGCCCTCATCGATGATCTGCATGTCTGTTCTGTCCCCGGCGTGGCGGGCGGTCCCCTCTGCCCGGCCAAACGCGGTTCTTATGCCATGGTATGGTCGCCAAGTGGTGAAGGCACGGCTTTTCGCGCTCAGGGGGAATACGGTGCCGGGAGGAAAGGTGGCGAAGGTGTCGCGCTGGTTGCGCTCGGCCCCAAGTGGCGATAGGCGGGTTCGTGAAAAGGCGGTGCTCCGGGGGGAGGGCCGCCACGCTGTTCAGCCCATGCTGTTTAAACTTGCAGGAAGACAATCCATGACCACTGATGTCGCCGCCCTTGCCGCCACCATCGAAGCCGCCTGGGAAGCGCGCGACACCGTCACCCTCGCCAGTGCCGATGTGCGCGTGGCCGTCAACGACGCCTTTGCCCTGCTGGAATCGGGCGAGGCCCGCGTTGCCGAGAAGATCGACGGCGAATGGGTCGTCAATCAGTGGCTGAAGAAGGCCGTGCTGCTTTCCTTCCGCCTGAGCGACAACACCGTCATCGAGAACGGCATGGGCGGCGCCCCCGCTTTCGACAAGGTGCCGCTGAAGACCGAAGGCTGGGGTGACAACCAGTTCCGCGCCGCCGGTTTCCGCGCCGTGCCGGGTGCCGTGGCCCGCGTGGGCTGCCATATCGCCAAGGGCGTGGTGCTGATGCCCAGCTTCGTGAACCTGGGCGCCTTCGTCGATTCGGGCACGATGGTCGACACTTGGGCCACCGTTGGTTCGTGTGCCCAGATCGGCAAGAACGTGCATATCTCGGGCGGCGCCGGCATTGGCGGCGTGCTTGAGCCGCTGCAGGCCGGCCCTGTCATCATCGAGGATGGCGCTTTCATCGGCGCCCGCAGCGAAGTGGCCGAGGGCGTGATCGTGGGTGAGGGCGCCGTCCTCTCCATGGGCGTGTACCTTGGCGCCAGCACCAAGATCATCGACCGTGCTACCGGTGAAGTGCACATCGGCCGCGTGCCGCCTTACGCGGTGGTCGTCCCCGGCTCGCTGCCCGGCAAGCCGCTGCCCGATGGCACCCCCGGGCCTTCGCTCTACTGCGCCGTGATCGTCAAGACGGTCGATGCGCAGACCCGCGCCAAGACCGGCATCAACGAGCTGCTGCGCGACTGATGCCGATGCGCGGGTCTGTGAAGCAGGCGCTGCTGGGGCTGGCTCTCGGGCTGGCTCCGCTTGCGGCATGTCATGCGGCACAGCCCGCGCCCTCTTCCGCTGCGGCGGAGCTGCCGGTGGTGAAGCCCGAGGTGGTGCGCAAGCTGCCGCACGACCCCCACGCCTGGACCGAAGGCCTGTTCTTCGATGCCACCGGCCAGATGTATGAAAGCACCGGCGAGCTGGGCCGATCGACCCTGCGCCGCGTGAATGTCGAAACCGGCGAGGTGCTGGCCCGCGCCGATGTGCCCATGCCTTTGTATGGCGAGGGCAGCGCTCCGGTTGGCGACAAGATCTATTCGCTCAGCTGGCGTGATGGCATCGGCCTGATCTGGAACAAGGCCACGCTGAAGCCCGAGGGCCAGTTCTCCTATATGGGCGAAGGCTGGGCGCTGACCAAGCTGGGCAACGACCTGATCATGAGCGATGGCAGCAGCAATCTGCGCGTGATCGATCCCAATGGCTTCCGCCTGCTGCGCATGATCCATGTGACCGCGAACGGCAAGCCGGTGGACCAGCTTAACGAGGTCGAGCTGGTGGATGGCGAAATCTGGGCCAACATCTGGCTGACGGATCGCATCGCGCGGATCGATCCGGCTTCGGGCCATGTGAAGGGCTGGATCGATGTGTCCGACCTGCACAAGGAAGCAGGCACCACCGGGCCGGATCAGATTCCCAACGGGATCGCTTACGATGGGGTGCATCACAAGCTCTACGTCACGGGCAAGGAATGGCCCACGATGTTTGAGATTCGCGTTCCCGGAGTGAAGTAGGAAGGGATGGATGCGAGGGTGTTACACCCTCGCGCTCCCATTATTGTCTGCGTTGCGCTTCGGGTTCGGCCTTGCGCCCAGCTTGCCGCGCCGCAGGCTTTGAAACGAGAAAAGGCGCCCGGGCATGCCTGCCTGCGGCGCCTTTTCTGTGCCCGTGGAAAGGTTGCGCACCGATAGGATGCCGCCGACCTTTTTGTCGGGAGACGTTATGGGAGCGCGAGGGGGTAACCCCCTCGCATCTTCCCTTCCAACCTCCTTAAAACGACGTCGGACTTTCAATCGGCTTGTCGTCCTTATGCGCCAGAGCATAGGCTTCCGAAGCCTTCAGAACCCGCAGCGTGTTCAGGCTGGCGACCTTCTTCAGATCCTCCTTGGTGTACCCACGCTTGGCCAGTTCCAGAAGCAGCGCAGGGTAAGCCGACACGTCCGGCATGCCCTGCAGCCCGACCGAGCCGCCATCGAAATCGCCGCCCACGCCCACGTGGTCGATGCCGATGCGCTTCACGATATGGTCGATATGATCGGCCACCTGCTGGATCGTGGCCACAGGCTTGGGATTGGCTTTCTCCCACGCGTCCAGCGCGGCCTTGGCGAGGTCGGGGCGGTCGGGGTGGAGGGCTTTCTGCTCGGCCTGCTGCCCGGCGCGGGCGGCGCCCCACTTGTACAGCGCGTCGGAGACGTAGTTGGGGTAGAAGTTGCACATCACGACGCCGCCGTTCAGCTTCACCTTGTCCAGCACCTCGTCAGAGACGTTGCGGGGGTGGCCGCTGACGGCCTGAGAGCCGGAGTGGCTGAAGATGATCGGGGCCCTGGCCACCTCCAGCGCGTCCATCATGGTCTTCTGGCTGACGTGGCTGAGGTCGACGAGGATGCCGATGCGCTGCATCTCGCGCACCACATCCTTGCCGAAGGGGGTGAGGCCGTCATGCTGGGGGGCGTCGGTGGCGCTGTCGGCCCAGGCGGTGTCCTTGAAGTGGGTCAGCGTCATGTAGCGGGCGCCAAGGGCGTAGAATTGGCGCAGCACGCCCAGCGAGCCGCCGATGGAATGGCCGCCCTCCATGCCGATCAGCGAGGCGACCTTGCCGGCCTTCCACGCCTTTTCGACGTCGGCGCTGCTGGTCGCCAGCATCAGATCGTTGGGGTACTGGGCGATCAGGCGCTTGACCACGTCGATCTGCTCCATGGTGGCCTGCACGGCCTGTGGCTCGGGCAGGTTGGCCGAGACATAGACCGACCAGAATTGCGCGCCGATATGGCCCTGCTTCATGCGGGTGAGGTCGGTCTGCATGCCGGTGGGGGTGCCCGCCGGGAAGAAGGCGGCCATGCGCTTGTCGGGCAGGGGCTCGTTCACGGTGTTGTTGAAGTCGAAGCCCGCCAGCACGTCCTTGCGGCGGTCGCGCAGCTGTTCGGGCACGTCATTGTGGCCGTCCCAGACGGGGGCTTCCTTCAGCGCGGCGGCGACGGTTTGCTCGGGGCTGAGCGCCGGGGCAGCGAAAGCGGGCGCGGCCAGCGTGACAGTGGCGCAGACGCAGAGCAGGCGGGCAAGGTGACGCGGCTTCATGGGGGGCATTCGTCCTGTGTTGTTTGGCTGTAACAAAGGACGAGATGCGGCCCCATGCAAGGGGGTGAATGGCGATTACCTATGAGTTCTCTTCAGGCAGCGGCGTGGCGGCGCTGAATCAGCCCTTCATAATCGGCGAAAAGCGCCTCGAAATGACCCTGCGTGGTGGTGGGCAGGGGGAAGGGCCCGCGCGGCGGATTGTGCAGCAGCTTGAGCGTGGCCTGCGCCGCCGCCAGCGCCGATCCGGCCCGATAGGTCAGCCCCGCGCCGCCGCGCGCATGATCGGCGGCGCCGCCACGGTCGGGCACGATCACGGGCACGCCGCTGGCGCGCGCCTCGGCGGCGGCCATGCAGAAGGTTTCCGCCTCGCAGCCGTGGATCAGCGCGTCGGCGCTGGCGAGCAGAGTGGCGAATTTCTGGCGATCCTTCTCCACACCCAGCAGGCGGATATGGGGGTTGCCCTGAATCTGCTTCTCGATGCGCTTGCGGTGCCCGCCTTGCCCCACGATCACCAGACCCAGCGGCATGGACTGGCTGGCGGCAGCGACGGCATCGACGATCATCGGCCAGCGCTTCTCGGCCGAAAGGCGGCCCACGCCGATCAGCAGGCGGGCGCTTTCGGGCAGGGCGCAGGCGGCCAGCAGCTTGCGGCGCAGGGCGCAATCGCGCTTGGCGGGGCTGAACAGATTGGCCTCGATCCCCATGGGGTGAAGCACGGTGTTGGCCACGCCGCCCTTGGCGAGGCGGTCACGCAATTCGCCGCTGGCGCAGACCACGCGGTCATACTGGCGGCCCAGATCGCGCAGATGGTTCCAGAAACGCTCGAAGCGGCGGTCGATGGTCTCGCGGCTGAGCAGCGGCTGGAACCAGCGATAGGCATAGGCCGAGAGCGGGTCGGCATGCATCACCAGCGCGCGCGGCGTGTCGCTCTGCCAGCGGCCCACCATGGAGGCGCTGCGCCAGGGGCTGGAGACCTCGACCAGATCGGGCTGGAGGCGGTCCAGCTCGGCATGCAGCGCGGCCTCGTCGCCGAAATACCAATATTTGCGGTCGAGCGGGAAGCGGGGGCTGGGCAGGGTGATGAGGCGGGCGTTCGGGCCTTTCTCGATCACCTGATAGTCGTCGCCGGGGGCCAGGATGGTGATGTCATGCCCCAGCGCGGGACCGATCTTCAGCTTCTGCTCGACATAGGTTTTCACGCCGCCGCCATGGGGCGTGTAAAAGGCACAGACGTCAACGATGCGCATGGCTGTCCCCCGAAAGCTCGCACCCGATCCTGACGCGCGCCATAGCCGTTTTACAGGGCGAGCGTCCAGCATCATGCGCGAGGGAAGAGGCGGCGCGCTGCATCATCAATGCGCCGCGATGGGGCCGACGCTCATCAGGCCGTTGCGATAGTTCATGATCACCGTGGTGCGGGTCAGGCCGTTTCCGGCGTCCACCCGCGTCGCCGCCGCCTTGGGCTTGGACCAGCCCAGCTTCGGGTTGGCGGTGAAGCCGATGCCATCGACCGAGAGGCCGAACTTGCGGTTGCCGTCGCGGTCATGCAGCACCATCACCGAATAGGCGCCGGGGCCGGGGATGCGCGCGCAGATCACCACCGGGCCGTTCTGGGGCACCACCTCTTCCACGCGGCGGAAGGTCTTGCCGTAATAGATCAGCGCATTGTCGTCGCGCAGGAAGTCCTCGTCGTTGGAGGGATAGACCTCCAGCTTGAGGTTGCCCTTGCGGTCCTTCAGCCCGTCGATGGTGATGAGCAGGGCGGGGCCCTGCTCGCCGGGGCGGCAGCGTGCCTCGGCCTTGCCCAGATCGGGGGTGGAGGGGATGGGCACCTTCTCGCCCGCCTGGGCGGGAGCGGCCAGAATGCAGGCCAGTGCCCAGGCCAGACCCGTGGCAGCCGTCACTTCAGGCAGCTTGCGGAGGGGGTTGGCACTCATGCATCGGCTCCTTCTCTGGATGCGAAAAGGTCGAGGGTAGCAAAGATCGTGCCCACGACAATATGTGAGACGGGCAGCAGCATGGCCATCATCGCCATCAGATTCTGCACCTGCGTATCCCGGCCCAGGATGAAAACGGCCAGACCCGCGAAAATCACATCCTTGTTCGGCACCAGCGGCAGGCGCGAGACCAGCATGCGCAAGGTGGCCAGCACCAGCCACAGATCGATGCCGACCTCGGGCAGCACCACATGCCACAGCAGCGCGGACAGGCCGATAAAGCCGATGGTGCGCGCGAAATGGATGGCGGTGATGATCGCCAGCTCACGCCGGGGCAGGGAGAAGAGCTTTTGGCGGAACAGCAGGATGATGAAGGAGGTGAACAGCACCACGCCCAGCGAGAGGAACGTCGTGCGCCCCTCCATCCCGAAGGCGCCCGAGGAGATCAGCCGCCACGCGCCCGCCAGCATCACCAGCGTGACGATGTTGCCGGTCAGCGCCGACAGGATCGTCACATCCTTGATCGCGCCGAAGGGCGCGGCCACCATGTTGAGGCGTCCGCGTGCCCAGGCGTAGAACTGCACTTCGCCCAGATAGCCAAGCAGCAGCTCATTGGAGACCAGCTTGCGCAGCAGCGCGCCGAGCCCGGAGAAGGGAATGCGCCACAAATGGCGGTAGATCACCCATTCCGAGGCCGGTCCGACCATGTAATAGGCGACGAAGACCATCCAGAACAAAGGTTTGCGCGGGATGAGTTCAAGAATCTCATGGAACTGCAGATGGCGCACTTCCAGCGCCACGGCAGCCAGCATGGCGATCGACACCATCGCCGAGAACAGTTCGCCCAGCTTGGCAGCCGTGCTCTTGCGAGGCTTGGGCAGCGCCAGCTGGAGATCGGGGATCGGTTCGCCGGGGGCAAACACCGTGGTGGCCATTGCGTCAGAATCCATGGAGCCAGCACCATTGTCGGGCCGGCTCGAAGCAGAATGGGATGGCATGCCCTGACCTTTGGAGGGAGGCAGGGCGCCGCTGTCCTGATCACTCATACCAGGGCCTCCGAAGGGTTGCTGGCAAGGTCAGGCATTGAAAAGGCAATAGAAGAGCGAATCATAACCATGGCTGAACCGCTCATTGTCCGCTCGGGGCGGCGTGTGCGCCCTTGAGCAGATCGCCGTAGCGGGCAATGCGCCGTCCTTGCGCGAAAGCGGCATAGGTGGCGTGGATGGAGGAAATCAGCGCGGGCACGGTGACATCGCCGGGATGCACCGCCACACGCGCCTTGGGCAGGAAGCCCAGCGCGTTGCGCGCCAGTGATGCGAAAAACCGCGAGGAACGCTGACGCCCCACGCTGCGGCTGGCCCATGTGATCACGGGGCCGCGTGCGAGGATTTCGCCGGTGTCGGGGCGCCAGACCTTCATATGGTCCTCGGCCAGCTTGAAGCCGCTTTGCGCCAGCGCTTCCTGAGCGCCTGCGCCATAAAGCCATGCGGGCGCGATAAAACCGGCGCTTTCGCGGCCGATGATGTCCTCGATCAGCTTGCGGCCATCACCCATGCGGCGGGCGGCTTCATCGCGCGACAGGCCGAGGAACTCGCCCTCGCTGGCGGTCATATGTTTGGCCTTGATGGCGGCCATGCCGGTGTGCTCGGCAAGATCTTTGTGGAACCAGCCGTGGACGAACATTTCCACGCCCGCATCAGCCCAGCCACGCAGCTTGGCCTGAAACGTCTTGTTGGTAGCGAGAGGCGCCTCACCCCAATGATCGGGCACCACCAGCATCGCGAAATTGAGCGCGCCCAGATGGCTGCCCAGAATATCGCACAGCTGATCGACCGCAGCTTCACTGCGCGGGCCGACATCATGGATCGAGGCGAGAAGCAGCTTGCTCATTCAGCGCGCTTCGTCTGGCCCGCAGGCACGGGGCCCAGCAGCGCAGGCTCGAAAATCAGGGCGCAGACCAGCGTCCAGATCAGCGAGATCATCAGGATCAGTCCCATGCTGGCCGTGCCCGGGTGATGCGAAAACCATAGCGCTCCAAAAGCGCTGCCCGTCGCCAGCGCGCTGCAAACCACGGCACGGGCAAGGCTGGTCTGCAAGAGATCACCCACGCCACGGCGCCACGCCATCACGAAATAGATGTGAAACGCGACACCCACACCGAACAGCAGCGGAAATGCGATGATATTTGCAAAATTCAAGGGCTGGCCGATCAGAACGCAGGACCCCAGCGTGAGAAAGCCCGACAGAACCACCGGCGCCAGCGTAAAGGCGACCTCTCGCACAGAGCGCAGCACCAGCCACAACAGCAGGCTGACCAGCGCCAGAGCGATCACGCCCGCCTTCACGAAAGCGCCCGCCACAGTGCGCGCGGCCTCCTGCGTGGCCACCGGAAGCCCGGTGGCATGCGGCGCCTCGGCGCGGACGACCTGCGTGAAGCGGGCCAGCACGTCATTGTCGGTGCTGTTGCCGGCGGGGGTGACCTGAATCAGCGCCTGTCCATCCTTGGCCACCCAATCCTGGGCGATCTCGGGCGGCAGGCTGGCGCGGGTCACTTCGCTGGCCGTCAGCGAGGCGCGGATCGTGTCGAGCGTCACCGTCAGCGGTGGGATCAGCATGGCCTCCACCGCCGCGCGCTGAGCGGGGCTGGCGGCGGCCAGATGGTCGAAGCTGGTGGCCAGACCCGTGGCGGCCTGCCCCAGATCGCCGCCCTTTGCGGCCAGAAGGCGCAGCGAGGCGGCGGCCTTGGTTAGCGCAGCGCGGGTTTCCTCATCGCTATGCGCGGCGGGCATATCGAAAGGATTGACCGCGGCATCCAGCAGCAGCGAGGCGTTCTGGATATAGGGCAGCTTGGCGGCCTGATCCTCGGGCACGAAGCTGTCGACGGTGATGGCATGGGCCACCTCGGGGTGCTTCTCCAGCTTCGCCGCCAGAGCGTGGGCGGCGTCGGCATTGGGGGCGAGGATGGTGATGGTGTTGGGGGTGCGGTCCACATCCTTCATCAGCCCGGCCAGCTCATGCATGGCGGGCGCGTTGGGATCGCGCAGATGCAGCGGGTTGAAATCGAACACCACCCATTTGAGCAGCGCGATCGAGCCGATCATGGCGATCACAAAGGCCCAGAGGATCGCCTTGCGGCTGCGGTGCAACCATGCATCGAACGGCGCGGCGCCGGCCCAGCCCACGCGCGCGGCAGGCACAGCGGGGCGCATCAGGATCAGCAGCGCGGGCAGCAGCGTGATGTTGAGCGCAAAGGCCACGATCATGCCAAGGCCCGCGATCACGCCCAGCTCGGCAATGCCGGTGTAATCGGTGGGCAGGAAGGCGCCCAGCGCGAGGAAGATCGCGGCGGCGGCCAGCATCAGCGGCTCGCCAATGGCGGAGCCCACGCCTTTCAGCGCGCCCATCGGATCGGCGCCGCCATGGCGCTCGGCATTGAAGCGCACCGCCACCTGAATGCCGAAATCGACGCCCAGACCCACAAACAGCGGGATAAAGGCCACCGAAATCACATTGAGGCGATGCACCGCCAGCAGACCCAGCGCCAGCGTGATGATCAGGCCAGCCACGATGGTGACCATGATCGCCGCGACCATCCGTCCGCTGCGGGTGGCCAGCCACAGGCAGACCAGCATGGCCAGCGCCATGGCCGCGCCGATGACGCCGATGTTGTCCTGAATGGTGGCGAATTCCTCATCGGCCAGCGGCACTTCGCCGGTGATGCCCATACGCAGGCCATGCGCGGCATCCAGCCCCAAAACCTTCGACTGCGCCTTGATCGCATCGACCGCCACACCGCCCGGCTCCAGATCGCCGAAATGCAGCACGGGGTGAACCATCAGCAGGCGCCGCGTGGGCGGGGCCAGCGGCCCCTTGGCGTCGGAGAACAGGCGCTGCCATGAGAACCACGTCGCCTTGCCCGCCAGCTTGCCATCCACGGCGGAGGACAGCGCGCGCAGAGGCGTGGCCAGACGGGCGGCATCCTGCGTGCCATTGGCCGCGCCGCTGGCCATGGTGTCCATGGTGGTGGCGAGGCCATGCAGGCTGGGATCGCTCGCCAGACCGCCGAGCAGCGGCTGGGCATCGACCAGCTTGGCGGTGGCGTCCTTCACCTCATCCGGGCTGGCGAACAGCAGCCCGTTGGTGTCGAAGAAGGGCCCGCCATCGGGGCGTTCCACCGTGCCGATATGCGTCTTGTCGGCCTGCAGCGCCTGCATCAGGCGCTTGGCGCCATCCTCGGCCAGCTCGGGCGTCTGGCCGTCGATCACGACGATGATCGAGTCCTTCTGCTGCGGGAAGGCCGCCTCGACCGCCAGACCGTCCTGCCGCCACGGGGTTTTCGCGCTGATCAGCTCGCCCGTGTCGGTGGTCATGGTGAAGGTGAGCATGATGCTGGCGACAGCCGCCACCACCAGCACCGCCGCCAGCGCCACCATGCGCCAGGGCGCCCGCGCGGCGGCGAGCAGAATCGCCGTCAGGCGCGCGGGAAAGGCAGAGGTCGGCTCGTTCATCTTGAGGTCCTCTGGCGGAAAAGCGCGCGCGCGGCAATGCCCTCTTGGGCCGCATTCGGGGAGCCGTGTGCCAGGATGGACACACCGTAGATTCACTTGTTTGACCATGCGCCAGCGCTGCGAATTTTCGGAGATCGCGTGAGAACGGACAAAAACCGGTTCCCACTTTTTGCCATCACGCTCTAGAGGGGCGGCATGGATCAATCCCCTGTTCTGACCGCCAAGCCCGCAGCCTCCGCCAAACGCTGGGCCGCGCTGGCGGTGCCTTTGCTGATTCTGGCCGGTCTGGCGGCGGGGGTTCTGGCCAATCCTGCCTTACGCGAGCTGTTCGTCGATGCCATCCATCGCATCGACCCACGGGCGGTGGCGGTGACGCTGCCGGTGCAGTTCATCGCCATTCTGGTCTGCACCTGCGCTCAGCAGGCGCTGAAGGTGGGCATTCCCTTCCGCTCCAGCCTGATCGCGCGCTTGACCCGTGATGCCGGGCACAATCTGCTGATCTTCCCTCCGGGCCTTGGGGAGGCGATCGGCGCGCGCGTTGTGGTGCTGTTGGGCGGGCGCGGGCGCTCGGCCGTGGCGCTGCGGGTGCTGGATGTCGCCGCCGAGGTGATCGCGGAGATCCCCTATATGGCGCTGGCAGGCTGGGTGCTGTGGGGCTGGTGGCATCGCGGCGGCTCGAAACAGGGGCTGGCGATGGGGCAGGCACAGCATGGCGGCTCGGCAGGGCTGTGGGTGCTGGGCGCGATGGTGGCGCTGGTGCTGGCGTGGCGGCTGTGGCGGCGCAGCGCGCATCATGCAAGCTGGCGCAAGACGCGCATGGGCCGCCGTGCCGCTGCCGAGGTGCATCTGATGCGCCGTGAGTTGCAGCGTCAGCGCATGGGCTTGCCGCTGGCGATTGCGCTGCATGTGGTGGGCTGGGGCCTGTCGGGCGTGCAGGTGTGGCTGGCGGCCATGGTGATGGGCGTGCCGCTGCCGCTGTTCAACGCTCTGGCGATCGAGAGTGCGGCGACCTCCGCCCGCGTGATCCTGTTCTTCGTGCCCGGCGGCCTTGGCATGCAGGAAGCGGGCGCGGTGCTGGCAGGCCTTGCCGTGGGCATCGACCCGGCGACTGCGCTGGCGTTCAGCCTTGTGCTGCGCCTGCGCGACGTGTGCTTTGGCGCGGGTCTGCTGTTCTGGCCATGGCTGGAATACAAGCGCGGCAAAGCGGCCTGACCCGCTGCGAAGCAGCCATAAAAACACCGTCGCTGCCGCCGCGAGAAGGGCACCCTAAAAAAGGGATTGCAAAGGGCGATGGCCCTTTGCCCGCCGGAGGCCCTCTTTTCTTACTTGGCTGGAGCCGGCGCCGGTTGCGCGGGCGAAGGTTGAGCCGGTGCCTGCTGCGCCGCCGGATCGGCCAGAGGGTCATCAAAAGCAGCCACGGGCGCGGCCTGACCGTCCTTGGCTTTCAGCGCGGCGATCTCGGCCTCGCGGCTTTGCAGATAGGCTTCGCGCAGCGCCACATAGGGATCGACGGCGGAGGCTTTCAGCGCTTTCAGCTCGGCATCGGCCTCGGCGCGGCGGTCGAGGGCGCTCAGCGTCGCCAGCACCACGCCGAAGGTGGTCAGCGACAGGGTGGAGCTGAAGCTGCTGACCTTGCGCGGGCGCATGGCGGGGCCGACGGTGCGATCCTGCCTGCTGTAAACGCGGTTGACCAGCAGCGGCTGGGCGAAGGTGTCGCCGCCCGCGCCCATGATGTCGCGGAAGCTGCTGGGGCCGATAAAGGGCAGATAGAGATAGGGCCCCGAGGTCATGCCCAGCATGGCCAGCGAATTGGCGAAGCTGTTGGTGTGGCCCTGCATGTGGAAGGGCTTGCGCTTGGCGACATCGAACAAGCCGCCGATGCCCAGCGTGGAGTTGATGATGAAGCGGCCCAAGGTCGTCAGCGCGTGTTTCGGGCGCAGTTGGACCACATCGTTGAGGAAGGTGACCGGCGAATAGATGTTGGAGAGCGCATTGCGCACGCCTTCGCGCGCCGGGCGGGGCACCACCGCCTTGTAGACCATGGCGGGGGGGCGGAAGATAAAGCGGTCGATGGGCTGGTTGATGGCGTAGAACACGCGGTTCATGCCGATCAGCGGATCGCGCGCGGCATAGACCGGGCCGCAGACATGGCAGGTGTTCAAGGGGGCCGGATTGGCGGCCTCGGCCTTGACGGCGGCCACATCAGGTTGCGGCGCGGTGGCGGGTTCGGGGGTGGCTGTTTCGCCCGGCGTTGCAGGCGGCGTATCGGCTGCAGGGGCCGTGATCACCGGAGGCTCGATCACCTGAGTCAGGGCCGGGGCGTCCAAAGACGGTGCCAGCAAGCTCGTTGCGGGTGCAAGCATGCCTGTTGCGGGTGCAAGCACCATGCCCAGCCCTGCGATCGGCGCGGTGAAGATCATCGGGCGGCTTTCTGCGAAGAGCGGTGGTCGATCTGCGCTCCTTCGCCGAGCGATCCGGCTTGGGCAAGAGCCCTCATGGTACCGGTTGGTAAAAAATTGTCCTGAAACTGTGCGAAGGGGCCGATCCTAGCCCTGCTGGCGCTGACGGCGGCGATCGTGGCGGGGGCCACCAGCGCCGCCAGCTCGTCGCGATAGCGATAGCCTGCCGCGCTGCCGGGCCAGACATCCTGCGTGGCGGGATGGGTGTAAAGCTCGGTCAGGCCTTCGGGCAGGGCGGCCAGCGCGGCTTCCATGGCTTGGGGCGTGAAGGCGCCGGTCTGGGCCAGACCCATGACCTGATCGTTCACCATAATACCGCGTGCCTTCAGACGGCGCCCCAGCAATCCGGCCCACCAGCGCATGGCAGCAGGGCCGAAACCGGAGGAACCATGCTCCACCGGCACGCGCATGGCTGGGATGCCCCCCGGAATGCCGCTTGCCTTGCCCGCATCGAGAATCGCCGAGGTGATCATCGGATGCATATGGAAATGCTTGTGCGCATTCACATGGTCGAGCTTCAGCCCGGTGGCGGCGAAGGCGGCGAATTGCGCCTTCACCTCGGCGCGCATCTGGGCGCGGGCGGCGGGGTTGAAGGCGATGGCGAAGGCGGTCTTCACCATATCGGGCTGGAACCAGCCATCGGGGCCGACCAGCGCGGGAATCTGCTCTGGCGGCAGGATGGGCTGGCCATCGACCAGCACCACATGCAGCCCCACACCGAGGTTGGGCAGACGGCGGGCGCGCTCCACCGCGTCGGCGGCGCCCTCACCGGCCACCATCAGGCTGGCGGCGGTGAGGATGCCATCGACATGGGCGCGTTCCACCGCTTCGTTCACCGCAATGGCGGCGCCGAAATCGTCAGCGGTGACAACAAGGCGCTTGCGCGACAGGCCCCCCCCGTCGTTACCCGCCGCCCTTTGCTCGCGTGGTGCCCCCTGGCTGGTGCTCAGGCTGCTTCCTTTCTGCGGCGGAGGAAGTCGAAGAACTCCACGCCTTCGCGCAGGCGGCGCTTCATCATATCCCAGTCGCGCACCATCTCGCCCACGATCTGAGCGATCTTGCGGGGACGGAAGTAGTAGCGCTTGTAGAACTCTTCCACCTTGTCGAAGATGACGGCGGAGGAGAGATGCGGGTAGGACAGCTGGGCGATCTGGTTGCCGCCATCGGTCAGCAGATGGTCGCTGCCGTCGAACCAGTTGTTCTCGACCGCCTGCTTGTAGAGGAACGTGCCCGGATAGGGCGCGGCCAGCGAGACCTGAATGGTGTAGGGGTTCAGCTCGATGGCGTATTTGATCGTTTCCTCGATCGTCTCCAGCGTCTCGCCGGGCAGACCCAGGATGAAGGTGCCGTGGATGGTCAGCCCCAGGCTGTGCGCATCCTTGGTGAACTGACGCGCCACATCGACGCGCAGGCCCTTCTTGATGTTGTGCAGGATCTTCTGGTTGCCGCTTTCGTAGCCGACCAGCAGCACGCGGCAGCCGCCCGCCTTCATTTCCTTGAGCACATCGTAAGGCACGTTGGCCTTGGCGTTGCAGCCCCAGGTGATGTCGAAGCCCTTGGTGCCGAAGCCCAGCTTGCGCAGCTCGCGCGACAGCGCCACGACATGCTCATGCGCGTCGGCCAGCGTGTCGTCGTCGAAGAAGATTTCCTTCACCTCGGGCATGTTCTCGAGGATGTACTTCACCTCCTCGATCACCTTGGGCACGCTGCGATAGCGGTAATTGTGCCCGCCGATGGTCTGCGGCCACAGGCAGAAGGTGCAGCGGCTCTTGCAGCCGCGGCCCGTGTAGAAGCTGACGTAAGGGTGGCGCTGATAGCCGCCGAAATACTTCACCGGGTTCAGGTCGCGCTTGTAGATCGGCGAGACCATGGGCAGATCGTCCATGTTCTCGACCATCTTGCGGTCCTTGTTGCGGATGATGCTGCCATCCTCGGCACGCCAGGTGATGCCGTCGATCTCCGCCAGCGGCAGGCCCTTGGCCAGATCGACGCAGGTGTAATCATACTCCTCGCGGCAGACCAGATCGACAGCGGCGCAAGCCTGCAGGCTCTTTTCGTCCTCGACCATCACCTTGGCGCCGACCATGGCGATCTGGATGTTCGGGTTGCGCTGCTTGATCAGCTCGGCGGTGCGGATGTCCTGGCCGAAGCTGGGCGTGGAGGTGTGCAGGATGACCAGATCGCGATCGTCGAACTCATGCGCGATATCGTCCCAGCTCTGGTCGTGAGCGGGGGCGTCGATCAGCTTGGAACCCTCGACCATGGCGGCGGGCTGGGCCAGCCAGGTGGGGTACCAGAAGCTCTTGACTTCGCGCTTCATCTGATAACGCGCGCCGGCACCGCCGTCATAGCCGTCAAAGGAGGGGGCCTGGAGGAAAAGGGTCCGCTTCATTTGTCTCTCATTGCTGTGGGGCGGGTCCGGCCTTTGCGCGGGGGTTGCGCTCAGGAGCATGCCGGATGCGTCCATTCTCGGTCATTGTAAGGCTTGCGCCGCGCCAATCAATCTTTCGAGCGATCAGGCTGACGCAAAAGATGGCGAAGCCTAGCACATCGCCCGCCGCGATGCACCATAGGGGTGCCGCCTTTCTGCGCGCTGTACGACGAATGGCGAAGGCAACGGCCAATCGTGTGGCGATGGCGCAACAGATGGCGATGGTGGCGGCAGCTGGCGCGAAGGGCAGGGCGAGCAGGGCCAGCGGCAGAGGCTGGGTGATGATAGAGCCGGCATGGCCGCCGGGGTTGAGGTCACGGATGGTCACGGCCCAGCGCAGGAAATGACGCCAGAGTTCGGCCAGACTGCCCTCATCCCCGGCGTGGTCCAGCAGGATCGGGGGCACGGCGATGGTCAGGCCCTGTGCTGTGACGGCGGCGCCCATGGCGTGATCGTCGGCCAGCACATCGGCGAAACTTTCGAAACCGCCGATGGCGTTGAGAGTCTCGCGTCGCAGGGCGATGGTCGACCCCATGCAGGGCTGGGCGAGGCCATGCGCCAGGGCGAAGATCATGTTGGGCGTCTGCTGGAAGGAGATCATCGCCGCGCCGATCTGGCTCCACGGCCCAGCGTCGCCGCGCCCGATATAGAGGCAGGTGGCCAGCCCCACGCCCGGCTGATCCAGCGCGGCGGTGACGGTGGAGAGGTAATCGCGCTCCACCACCATATCGCTGTCGGAGAGGATCAATATGTCGTGTTTGGCCAGCGGCATCATGGCGGCAAGATTGCCGATCTTGCCATTGGCGCCGGGCAGGCGAGGGCCGGGGTTCAGCGCGATATCGGCGTGGGGATGGGCGGTGATCAGCGCTTCGATGCCGGGGCGGGCCTTGTCCTCGGGCGTGTTGATGCCGCAGACCATCTGCACCGGTCCGGTATAATCCTGCGCCAGAAAGGTGGCCAGATTGGCGGTGAGATTCGGCTCGGCGCCATAGAGCGGCTTGAGCAGAGTCACCGGTTCGGCGCGCGTGGCTTGGGGCGCAGGCTTGGCGAAAAAGCGCCTCATCGCATGGACAAGCGCCAGCTGATACGCCGACCCCACCCCCGAAAGGGCGGCGAGCGCAACACCGATGGCCTGAATCCCGTGCATGGCGCGCCCATAAAGCATCGTGCGAAAAAGTGGGAACCGGTTTTTCGCGAAAACGATACGGCAACGACAAAATCTAGCTGCTTTGCATGCCGCATAAAAGCCTTTAGGAGGCCGCGCTGTGACTGCTCCAGACACCTCTATCACCCCCGGCATCACTGTGGTGACCGGCGTCGCCGGCTTTCTTGGCAGCGCTGTGGCGCGCGCTCTGGCGGCGCAGGGCCGCACTGTGCGTGGCGTGGTGCGCGGCTCGTCGCCGCGTGCCAATCTGGCGGATTTCCCCGGCGAGTTGGTCGAGGCCGATCTGCGCGACGAAGACGCCGTGGCCAAGGCGATGCAGGGCGCGGGCGCGCTGTTCCATGTGGCGGCGGACTATCGTCTCTGGGCGCGCGACCCCGAAGAGATCGTGCGCAACAACCTCACCATGACTCAGGCCGTGATGGGCGCGGCGCTGAAGGCGGGCGTGGGCCGGGTGGTCTACACCTCCAGCGTGGCGACGCTGCTGCCGCTCGATGGCGCGGTCTCGGATGAGAACCATCCTGCCACGCCAGAACAGGCCACCGGCGCCTACAAGCGCAGCAAGGTGGTGGCCGAAAGGCTGGTCGAGGAGATGGTGGCCAAACAGGGTCTGCCCGCCGTGATCGTCAACCCCTCCACGCCGATCGGCCCGCGCGATGTGCGCCCCACGCCGACCGGGCGCGTGGTGGTGGAGGCCGCCAACGGCAAGATGCCTGCCTATGTCGATACGGGGATGAACCTCGTCCATGTCGATGATGTGGCGCGCGGCCATCTGCTGGCCGAGGCCAAGGGGAAGATCGGCCGCCGCTATGTGCTGGGCGGCCAGGATGTGACTCTGGGGCAAATGCTGGCGGATATTGCGGCTCTGGCGGGGCGCAAGCCGCCCAAGGTGAAGCTGCCCATCGCGCCGCTCTTCCCGATTGCCGCCGTGGCCGAGCTGGGCGGGATGCTGACCGGCAAGGAGCCTTTCGTTACCCTCGATTCGCTGCGTATGGCGCGGCACCGCATGTTCTATTCCAGCGCGCGGGCGCAGGTGGAGCTGGGCTATCACGCCCGCCCCTATCTCGAAGCCTTGCGTGATGCCGTGGACTGGTTTCGCGATGCGGGCATGATTCGATGACCCTGCTTGGCATTCTGGTTGCACTGATCTGGATCGGCCTGACGTTAACAGGCTTCTGGACCTGCCGCGAGCGTGACACCAACGCCCCGCTGGCCCGGCCCGATGTCTGGCCCGAGGTGGTCGCCGTGGTGCCCGCGCGCGATGAGGCCGATGTAATCGCCCGCTCGATCGGCAGCCTTGCCGCTCAGGATTATCCCGGCCGCTTTCGTATCGTGCTGGTGGATGATAATTCCAGCGACGGCACTGGCGATATCGCCCGCGCTCTGGGCTCGGATCGGCTGACCGTCATCAGCGGCCAGCCTCTGGCTGCTGGCTGGACGGGGAAGCTGTGGGCGGTGCATCAGGGCATTGCCCAAGCGGGCACGCCGCAGTTCCTCTGGCTGACCGATGCCGATATCGAACACGCCCCCGATACGCTGCGCACGCTGGTGGGCATCGCGCTGGGCGGGCGGCGTCGGCTGGTGTCCTTTATGGCCAAGCTGCATTGTAACACTTGGGCCGAAAAGCTGCTGATCCCGGCGTTTATCTGGTTCTTTATGATGCTCTACCCCTTCAACTGGGTGAACCGACGCGGGCCTGTTGCGGGCGCGGCAGGCGGCTGCGTGCTGGTGGAGCGCTCGGCGCTGGAAGAGGCAGGCGGCATCGCCGCCATGCGCGGCGCTCTGATCGATGACTGCACGCTGGGCGGCCTGATCAAAAAGACCGGCCCGATCTGGTTGGGTCTGACCGACCGCAGCCGCTCGATCCGGCCTTATACCGGCTGGCGCGAGATCGGCATGATGATCGCCCGCAGCGCCTATGCGCAATTGCGCTACAATCCCGCGCTGCTGGTGGTGACGGTGCTGGGGTTGGCGCTGGTGTTTCTGGCGCCATGGGCCTTGGCTTTCACGCAGATCGGGGTCGCGGGTTGGGGCGGGGGCCTCGCCTGCGGGTTGATGCTGGCGCTTTACCTGCCGGTGCTGGCTTTCTATCGCCGCTCGTCGCTGTGGGTGGTGGCGCTGCCGCTGGTGGCGGTGTTCTATCTGGGCTGCACGCTCTATTCGGCGCAGGCCTATTACCGGGGCCGGGGGGGCATGTGGAAAGGGCGGGCGCAAGCCGCGAGATGACTGAAACAACCCTCAATGCCTCGGACCTTGCCAGCGGCAAGAACCACAAGACCGAGAACTTCCCCGTCGCCAGCTGGCTGGTGCGCCCCGATGCGCGCGCGCCGATCATGGCCTATTACCGCTTCGCCCGCGCCTCGGACGATGTGGCCGATGACGAAAGCACCAGTTCAGCCGAAAAGCTGCGCCTGCTCGCCCATATGCGCGCCGGGCTGGAGGGCAAAGGTTCTCCTGAGGCGATGGCACTGGGCGATGTCTGCCGGGAGCGCGGCATCGATCTCGCCCATGCCCACGATCTGCTCGATGCCTTTGTGCAGGATTGCCGCGTCAACCGTTACGAGGATTGGGAAGGGCTGATCGGCTATTGCCGCCTCTCGGCCATGCCGGTGGGCCGCTATGTGCTGGACGTACATGGCGAGGATCGCGCGACATGGGCGATGAACGATGCGCTCTGCGCCGCGCTGCAGGTGATCAATCACCTTCAGGATTGCGGCAAGGATTACAAGGGGATCGACCGGGTCTATATCCCCGTGCCGATGCTCAACGCGGTCGGGCTGGATGAAAGCGCGCTGGGGCGTGATCGTGCCGATCCCCGCCTGCTGGGCGTGATCCGCCTGTTGGCCGAAAAGACGCAAGGCCTGCTACGGCAGAGCGCCGGTTTCTCCCGCGTGATCCGCGACGCGCGCCTCTCCGCCGAAGTGGCGATCATTCAAACCCTGGCCGAGGATCTGACGCGGATGCTGCTCACCCGCGATCCGCTGGCCGACAAGGTGCATCACGGCAAGGGCAGGGCGGCGTGGCTGGCCCTCACCGCCGTGGCGCGCAACAGCATTTCAAGGATTACCGCATGACCACCGCCCCCCTCACCATGCAGGACCTGCAGGCCAAGGTTTCGGGCAGCAGCTTCTACGCGGGCATGCGCATCCTGCCGAAAACCGAGCGCGAGGCGATGTTCGCCATCTACGGCTTCTGCCGCATGGTCGACGATATCGCCGACGACCAGCAGACACCGCGCGACCAGCGCGGCGCGGCGCTGGATGAGTGGGTGCAGGGCATCCATGCGCTCTACCATGGCGGCGAACCGGGCGTGGCGGCGTTCCTTGCGCAGGCCGTGCGCGATTTCGATCTTCAGGAGGAGGATTTCCTCGCGGTGATCGATGGCATGCGCACCGATGTCGATCAGGATGTCCGCTGGCCCAGCTTTGCCGATTTCGATCTGTACTGTGATCGTGTGGCCAGCGCCGTCGGGCGCCTGTCGGTCAATGTCTTCGGCATGGAGCGCAAGGTGGGTGTCGAACTCTCCCACCATCTGGGCCGCGCGCTGCAATTCACCAACATCCTGCGCGATATTGACGAGGATGCCGGCATCGGCCGCGTCTATCTGCCCATCGAGGCGCTGACGGCAGCAGGCATCGTGCCGCTCACCCCCGAAACGCTGGTGACCGAGCCCAATCTGGACGCCGCCGCCCGCTGGCTGGCCCCCAAGGCGCAGGAGCATTTCACGCAGGCCGCGCGCATTCTGAAAAGTCGTCCCAAGGGCCATCTGATCGCCCCGCGCCTGATGGAAAGCGCCTATGCGCGCCTGCTCAAGCGCATGGTGGCGACGGGCTGGAATGCGCCGCGCCATCGCGTGAAAACCTCGAAACTGCGGCTGGTTCTGGCGCTGATCCGCTTCAGCGTGTGGGGCTGATGGTGGGCTTTGCGCGTGCGCATGTGGTCGGCGCAGGCCTTGCCGGGCTGAACGCCGCCGCCATGCTGGCCGAGGCCGGGCTGGCTGTGTCGCTCAGCGATTCGGCGGCGCGGGCAGGCGGGCGCTGCCGCAGCTATTTCGACCCCTCGCTGGGGCTGACCATCGACAATGGCAACCATCTGGTGCTGGCCAGCAACCCGGCGGTCAAAGCCTTCCGCGACCGTATCGGCGCGACGGAACCGCTGGCTGGCCCCAAGCATGCCGATTTCGCCTTCGCCGATCTGGGCACCGAGGAGCGCTGGCAGCTGCGCATCAACGATGGCGCGATCCCTTGGTGGGTCGCCGTGCCGAGCCGCCGCATCCCCGGCACCGGCATCGCTGACTATCTCCCGCTCGGCAAACTGCTGCTGGGCAAGGGCGAACAGACCATCGGCGATCTGATCGCCACCAAAGGCCCGGTGTGGGACCGCATGCTGGCCCCGGTGCTGCTGGCGGTGCTGAACACCGATGTCGCCAGCTCCAGCGCGGTGCTGGCCGCCAATGTGCTGAAGGAAACCCTCGCAAAGGGCGGCCTCGCCAGCGCGCCGCGCATTGCCATGCCGACTTTGGGCGCGGCCTTTATCGATCCTGCTGTCGAATGGCTGGGCGGCAAGGGCTGTGATCTGGCCACCGGGCGCCGCCTCAAAGCCATCAAGACCGAAGCGAATCGTGTCTCCGCTCTGATCTGGAACGATGGTGAGGAAGCCGTCGCTCCCGATGCTGCCGTGGTGCTGGCCGTGCCCGCATGGGTGGCGGGCGATCTGGTGCCGGGCCTCACCGTGCCCGACGACCATCGCGCCATCGTCAACGCCCATTTCGCCATAGCCCCGCCCATGGGTGCGCCCGAGATGCTGGGGCTGATCAACGCCACCAGCGAATGGCTCTTCACCCATCCCGACCGCGTGTCGGTGACCATCTCCGCCGCCGACCGGCTGGTCGATACGCCGCGCGAAGAGCTGGCCCGCACCATCTGGGCCGAGGTGGCGCAGGCGCTGGGCCTGCCTGCAGACGCGCCCCTGCCGCCATGGCAGATCGTCAAGGAAAAGCGCGCCACTTTTGCTGCCACCCCGGCTCAGGAGCGGCTGCGGCCCGGCCAGCGCACTGCCTTCACCAACCTTTTTCTGGCCGGAGACTGGGTCGATACCGGCCTGCCCGCCACCATCGAGGGCGCCCTGCGCAGCGGCGATACGGCGGCACGTCTGGTCTTGGGGCAGCGACTGGTCTATGGGCGCGGGTGATGATGACCCCCCAACACGATACCAATGCCGACACGCTGACCCGCAACGCGCTGGATGAGGGCATCGCCCGCGGCGCCGACCGGCTGGGCCAAGAGCAGCAGGGCGACGGCCACTGGGTCTATGAGCTGGAAGCCGATTGCACGATCCCCAGCGAGTATATCCTGCTGCGTCACTACCTCGGCGAGCCCGACGATCTGGTGCTGGAAGCCAAGATCGGCACCTATCTGCGCCGCATCCAGAGCAGCGTGCATGACGGCTGGGCGCTGTACCATGATGGCGGCTTCGATATCTCCGCGACCATCAAGGCCTATTATGCGCTCAAGATGATCGGCGATGATGTGGACGCGCCGCATATGGTCCGCGCTCGCGCCGCCGTGTTGAAGGCGGGCGGGGCCGAGCGGGCCAATGTCTTCACCAAGATCCAGCTCGCGCTGTTCGGCGCGGGAAGCTGGCAGGTGGTGCCGACCATCCCGCCCGAGCTGATTCTGGCCCCCAAGTGGTTCCCGGTTCATCTGCTGAAAATGAGCTATTGGGCGCGCACCGTGGTGGTGCCGCTGCTGGTGCTCTGCGCCTTGCGCCCGCTGGCGAAGAACAAGCGCGGGATCAAGGTGGATGAGCTCTATTCGGGCAACCCTGCCGCGCTGACCTCTCAGGCCGCGCATGTGCATCGCGTCTGGAAGACCGGTTTCGAGGTGCTGGACTGGGGCCTCAAGCGTTTCGAGAATCTCTGGCCGAAAAAGATGCGCCGCCGCGCCATCGATCTGTGCGCCGCATGGGTGACGG
This sequence comes from Novosphingobium terrae, assembly GCF_017163935.1. Lineage (NCBI taxonomy): Bacteria > Pseudomonadati > Pseudomonadota > Alphaproteobacteria > Sphingomonadales > Sphingomonadaceae > Novosphingobium > Novosphingobium terrae. The sequence goes on from NZ_JABVZR010000001.1 coordinate 128,589, forward strand.
AGCGCCTGAACGGCGAGGACGGGCTGGGCGCGATCTATCCGGCCATGGCCAACAGCGTGATGATGTATGATGTGCTGGGCTACGGCCCCGAGCATCCGCATCGCGCCATCGCCCGTCATTCGGTCGAAAAGCTGCTCGTCATCAAGGACGATGAGGCTTACTGCCAGCCCTGCGTCAGCCCGGTGTGGGATACGGCCTTGGCCGCCCATGCCATGCTGGAGGTGGGCACGCCCAAGGCGGTCGAGCAGGCCCATGCCGCGCTGGACTGGCTGGGCGAACGCCAGATCCTCGACACGGTCGGCGATTGGGCCGAGCAGCGCCCCGATGTCCGCCCCGGCGGCTGGGCCTTCCAATACGGCAACGACTATTACCCCGATCTCGACGACACCGCCGTGGTGGTGATGGCGATGGATCGCGCCGCCGGTGTGCGCGGCGGCAAGGATGCCGAGGCCATCGCGCGCGGCGCCGAATGGACGCTGGGCCTGCAAAGCCATGACGGCGGTTTCGGCGCGTTCGACGCCGATAATGACAAGTTCTACCTCAACAATCTGCCCTTTGCCGATCATGGCGCGCTGCTCGATCCGCCCACGGCGGATGTGTCGGCGCGTGTGGTTTCGATGCTGGCGCAGATGGGTGAGCTGGACAGCCCGCGCATGAAGGCTGCCCTGGCGTGGCTGGAGAAGGAGCAGGAGCCTGAGGGCTCTTGGTTCGGGCGCTGGGGTGTGAACTACATCTACGGCACATGGTCGGTGCTGTGCGCGCTGGGCCGGGCCGAGCTGGATGCCGCTCACCCGATGGTGGCCCGCGCGGTGAGCTGGCTGAAGCAGGTGCAGAATGAGGACGGCGGCTGGGGCGAAAGCTGCGATTCCTATGCGCTGGATCGCAAGGGGCATGAATTCGCCGCCTCGACCGCCTCGCAGACGGCATGGGCGCTGCTGGGGCTGATGGCGGTGGGTGAAACCCGCTCGCCGGCGGTGGCCAAGGGTGTCGAATGGCTGCTCGCCAATCAGGCCGAGGATGGTCTGTGGGGGCAGGAAGTCTACACCGGCGGCGGCTTCCCGCGCGTCTTTTATCTGCGTTATCATGGTTATCCGCGCTATTTCCCGCTCTGGGCGCTGGCGCGTTACCGCAATCTGTCGGACTCGAATTCGGAGCGCACCGCGTGGGGCATGTAAGTGAAAAGCCGGTGATCGCGGTGACCGGCACGCTGCGCGAAGGCGATCTGGTCAAGGGTCTGGGCGTGACGGTGCTGGCCGGGGGCTCTGACCCCGAACGCCTGCGCCGCGAACTGGCCGAGATGGCGCCCCATGCCGCGGGCATCATCAGTTTCGGCATGGCGGGCGCCATCGACCGGCATCTGAAGCTGGGTGACATGATCATCGGCACGCGGCTGATCGGCGGCTTTACCGGCGATTGCGACGCGGCATGGATTGCGGCGCTGAAAGTCATGGTGCCCAAGGCCAAGCTGGGCGCGATGCATGCCGATGGCCGCTTCTTCGCCGACCATCGCAGCAAGAGCGAGCGCGCTGGGCGCAGTGCGGCTCTGGCGGTGGATATGGAGAGCCATATTGCCGCTCAGGCCGCTGCCGATGCGGGCATTCCCTTTGCCATTCTGCGCAGCATTTCCGATCTGAGCGAGGTCAACCTGCCGCCTGCCATTGCCGTGGCGATGAAGCCCGATGGCGGGGTGAATTACGGTGCGGTGATCGGATCGATCCTGAAGCAGCCGGGGCAGTTGCCGCATCTGATGGGCACTGTCAGCGGATTTGCCAAAGCCTATGGACAGTTTGGCAAGGCTTTGAAAAAATCGGACGGGCGGTTGGGTTTCGATCGGCGGTAAGCACCGGGAGATGATGATGCCGAAGCTTGGAGTTGTTGCCCCCCTCTTCGGCATTCTGGCGAGCACGGCGATCAGCCCTTTGCAGGCGGCGCAGGACGTGTTTCCCAGCGATGCCGAGATGCAGAAGGCGCTGGGCGGGGCCTACAACCATCTGGGCCTCATCGAATATTGCGCCGATCATGGCCATGCCTCGGAAGCGGATGTGGTTCAGGCGCGCAAGGTGACCTCGATCATCGTCGGCAATCTGACGGTTGAGCCTGCCGCGCTGGCGCAGGAAGATGCCGGGCGTGATGGCACCATCGTCGGCCTGCAGATCGTGGGGCGGATGGATCTGACCAATGCCGCCCATCCCGAGGTGGTGCCCGATGGCCGGACCATGCTCTTCGCCGACAATGCCCGCGCCCAGAAGCTGACCGAGCGTGAGCTGTGCCAGCAGATGGTCGCGCAGATGCAGTCGCCGGAATAGGTGCCCTATCGCTCCTTGGGGGAGAGGTAGGTGGGATCATGGGCGAAGGGCATCGGATGCCCCTCGCGCAGGGCGGTGAGCACATCGGCAAAGCTGGTGGCGCAGGTAAAGCCCAGCACTCTTTCGGCATGGCCTGAATCATAGACCCGTCCGATGCTGTGCGGCAGGGTCCAGCCCCGCGCGGCATAGAGCGCCGCTGCCTCGGGATAGAGGCGGTTGATGACCGAGGGCGCATCCTGCTTCAGCGCAGCCGCATCCTCGCGTGAGAAGGGCGTGGGGGCCGAGAGGATAAAGGTGCCAAAGCCGATCTGCGGCGCGCGCTCCAGCGCGGCGATATGGGCATCGGCGGCATCCTCGACGGTGAGGCGGCGATGGAGCAGCTCATTGGCCTTCAGATTCTCGCCCGAGGGGCTGGCATGGGTGTCGTCATCCTCGGGGAAGAAGCGGGCCGTGCGCAGCACCACGCCGTTCAGGCCATGGTTTTCGGCATAGAGGCGGCACAGGCTCTCGGCGGCCAGCTTGGTCACGCCATAGATGTTGCGGGGCAGCAGGGGGCCGCTCTGCTCATCGAGCCAGACGGCGTGATCGGCGCTTTCCTCGCGAATCGCCCGGCTGATCATCAGCGAGGTGGTGGAGGTGAAGACAAAGCGGTCATGCCCGGCCCGTCTGGCGGCCTCCAGCAGGTTGAGCGTGCCGGTGATGTTCACATCGACAAAGGCCTGCTCCGGATAGCGCGCGATATCGGGCTTGTGGAGCGAGGCGGCATGGATCACCGCATCCACGCCCCGATCGAAAGCGTTCTGGATCACGCCGGGGTTGGCGACCGAGCCGATGATCTGCGTATCCGCTCCTGCCGCAACATCGAGGCCCAGCACATGATGCCCCGCAGCGCGCAGCCGGGGCGCCAGAAAGCGGCCAAGCCAGCCGGATGAACCTGTCAGAAGCACACGCATGGCAGAGCCTTAGCACGGCGCCTGCGGGCGCCCAAAGGAAAGGGGGCGCCCCGCCATCCGGCGAGGTGGCCCCTTGTCAGCGGACCTTATTCGCCCTTCAGAGCGGCGAGGCGGGCGGCGACTTCATCCTGCTTCCGCATCGCCTCGATCTCGGCGACGTGATCCGTGGGGGCGGCTTTGGCCTTGTCGCCGGCCAGAATGCGCTCGAAAGCCTCTTCGGCATGGCGCAGCTGCTGGGCGGTGTCGCGCTCGGCCTTGGTGGTGCCGTGCCCGCTCAGCGCCGTATCGAGACGGTCGGCCAGATAGGCTTCCATCTCCTGCTCCATGGCCTCCTTGCGGGCCTTGAGGGCGGCCAGTTCCTCGGAGATGCGGGCTTCCTCCCCGGCAAGGTCGGCCTCGGCCTGTTCGAGCTGATCGGCCTGCGCTTCCAGATCGATCTGCTGGGCGATCGCCGCTTCGGCCAGATCGGGGCGATCCTTGGTCAGGGCGAAGCTGGCCTTTTCGGTCAGCTCTGCGGCGGTCTGGCGCAGTTGCGCCTGCTGTTTGGCGCCTTGCTCGCGGCGGGCCACGGTCGTGTCATGCTCGGCCTGAAGCCGGGCGACGGAGCGATCCACCTCGCGCATGGTTTCGCGCAGGACGCTGCCGCTGCTGGCGGCTTCCATGCGGTCCACAGTGTCTTCCAATCTGGCCGAGATGATGCGCCCCACGCGCTGGAAAATCGGTTCCGCCATGACATGCCTCTTGAATGAATCGATGCTGTTTCGACGCGATATTCTATCCGTGCTTAAGCTATGTCTAAGAAAAACGTGGCCGGTAAAAAGAAAAGGGCCGCCTCACCATGCGGCGAGGCGGCCCTTTCTCTGTCAGCGCAAACCCGCTTATGCGGCGCGCGTCGCCCGGCGATAGCCTTCGGGGTCGGAGATACGAATCTTCTCCAGCTCCTGCTCCACCTGCGTGGCATGCACGTCCACCGCGCGGCGCTGCTTGGACAGGTCAATGTCCTTGGCCATCGGGCCGTCGGTCTTCACGCCCTTCATGGCGACCTTCATGAACTCCAGCGGGCGCACGATGCCTTCGCGCGCGGCGGTGCCCTCAAAGCCGCAATGGACCATGCAGTTGGCGCATTTTTCGTACTTGCCGACGCCGTACTGCTCCCAGTCGGTGCCTTCCATCAGCTCGGCGAAGGTTTCGACATAGCCCTCGCCCACCAGATAGCAGGGCTTCTGCCAGCCGAAGACGGTGCGCAGCGGCATCGACCAGGGCGTGCATTCATACGAGCGGTTGCCCGCGAGGAAATCGAGGAACAGCGGCGAGTTGGTGAACTTCCAGTTCTTGGCGCCATTGCCGCGGGCGAAAAAGTCGCGGAACAGATTCTTGGTCTTCTCGCGGTTCAGGAAGTGCTCCTGATCGGCGGCGCGCTCATAGGCGTAGCCGGGCGAGATGGTGACCTCGACGTCGAGGCTGGTCATGTGGTCCATGAACGTGGCCAGGCTTTCAGGCGAGGCGTCGTTGAACACGGTGCAGTTGACCTGAACGCGGAACCCCTTTTCCTTGGCCAGCTTGATGGCTTCCAGAGCGACATCATAGGTGCCGTCCTGATCGACAGCCTTGTCGTGCATCTGCTTGTCGCCATCGAGATGGATCGACCAGGTGAAATAGGGGCTGGGCTCGTACTCGCCGATCTTCTTTTTCAGAAGCAGCGCGTTGGTGCACAGGATCACGAACTTCTTGCGCTCGATATAGCCCTTGACGATCTTGGCCATCTCGCGGTGAAGCAGCGGCTCGCCACCGGCGATCGAGACGGCGGGGGCGCCGCAATCCTCGATGGCATCCATGCACTCCTGAAAGCTCAGGCGGCGGTTGAGGATGGCATCGGGATAGTCGATCTTGCCGCAGCCCGGGCACGCCAGATTGCAGCGCAGCAGCGGCTCCAGCATCAGGACGAGCGGAAATTTGTCACCCTTGATGGTCTTGGTGATCGCGTGCTTGGCGATGCGGAGCATGGGGGCCATAGGAAGCGACATTCGCGTGGTACTCCAGAACAGTCAGGGGCGCATATAGACGGGGGGCGCCAAAGGGTAAAGGGCGCGTAAAGGGCGCGGCTTATGGTCCGGTGTCAGCCTGCTCGTGCCGTCCTGGGACCAAATCGCTGCGAGGGGCGTCGCAGGGCCGGAGGCAGGCTGAAGGAGACGTTTTCGCGGATTCCGTCGAGCTCCGATACAGAAAGATCACGGCTTTGTCCAAGCCGGGCGATCAATTCCTGCACCAGCACATCGGGCGCGCTGGCCCCGGCGGTGATGCCAAGGCGCATGATGCCGTTCAGCCACGCGGGGTCGAAAGCCTCGGCATCGCTCACCAGCCAGGCCGGAACACCGCAGGAGCGGGCGATTTCCGCCAGCCGAGTCGAGTTCGAGCTGTTGGCCGCGCCGACCACGATGATGGCATCGACACGCTCCGCCAGAGCGCGCACGGCGGTCTGGCGGTTCTGCGTGGCGTAGCAGATGTCGGCTACATCCGGCCCCACGCAATCGGCAAAGCGCGCATGCAGCGCCGCGATCACCGCGCGGGTTTCGTCCACCGAAAGCGTGGTCTGGGTGAGATAGGCCACCGGCGCATCATCGGCCAAGGGCAGGGCGCCGACATTCTCGGGCGTGGCCACCAGATGGACCGGCGCGGGAATCTGGCCCAGCGTGCCTTCCACCTCGGCATGGCCGGCATGGCCGATCAGCACGATGTTGCGGCCTTCCCGCGCGAAACGCAGGCCGTGGTTGTGAACCTTGGAGACCAGCGGGCAGGTGGCGTCATAGACGGGCAGGGCGCGCCGCTCGGCCTCGGCCTCCACGCTGGCGGGCACGCCATGGGCGGAAAAGATGGTGACGGCGCCATCGGGAATTTGGTGCAATTCCTCGACGAAGATCGCGCCCTGCGCCTCAAGGTCCTTCACCACGCGGGCATTGTGAACGATCTCATGGCGTACATAGACCGGCGCGTCATGCGCCTCGATGGCCTGTTCGACGATGGCGATGGCGCGCTCCACCCCGGCGCAGAAGCCGCGCGGCGAGGCCATGATCACGCGCAGGGGGACACGGATGGCGGCAGGCGGGAGAGTCCTTTCCTGGCCATTCCATGCCGTATCGGCCTTGGAATCTGTGTTTGACGGCAAAAGCCTGTCCTTGTTTGCGGTCCGTCCAAACGGGGGGCCATGGAGCAGGCAGCCGCGTTCGGACAGTCAGACTAACGTGCAAAGTCTGGCCGTGCGATGAACAAAATGCAGCTGGAACAGTTGCATCGGGACCTGTGGGGAGATTGCAACACAGGGGTGGCTGTGGGATGGATGGCGCGTGTATGGGCCATTCACGGCTCTGACAGGCCGCTTGTTCTAGGCGGAAACGGCAAAGACAACAGGTGTGACGATGATGAATGCGCGTAAGCAGTGGGTGAAAAGCGTGGCTGCCGTGGCTCTGGCGGTGGTTCCCGTGGCAGGCATGGTGGCGGTTGCGACCCCCGCCATGGCGCAGAGCAGCGATCCGGCGGCAGGCTCGGTCGATGCGCTCAACAACGGGCTGATCGGCATCATGAAGGCGGGCAAGGGGGCTGGCCAGTCGGGCCGTGCCCAGCGCATCGCTCCGGTGATCGACCGTGTGTTCGACATTCCGCTGATGACGCGTCTGGCCGTCGGCCCCAGCTGGAACACCATCGCGCCCAAGGATCAGTTGGCGCTGGTCGCCGGTTTCCGCAATCTGACCATCGCGCAATTCGCGCATAATTTCGACGATTACAGCGGCGAGAAGTTCACCATCGCCCCGCAGGTGGACACGCGCGGCAATGACAAGCTGGTGCGCACCACGCTGACGATCCCGGGCCATGCGAATGAGCAGATCAACTATCGCCTGCGCCAGAGCGGCGGCCAGTGGAAGGTGATCGACGTCTATTTCCGCAATTCGATGAGCCAGCTTGCCACGCGTCAGGCTGATTTTGCCGGTTCGCTGGCCAAGGGTGGCGCCCCGGCGCTGATCGAGCATCTCAACAAGTTGGCCGCTTCGCCTGAGTAAGGCCTGAGCCAGCCACATGCACGAAGGGCGGCGAGTTGCCTCGCCGCCCTTTTGCGTTTCAGGATGGGCAAATTTACTGGCCGCCCTTTTCCTTGCGCCATTCCTCGGGCGATTTCGGCCCGGTGAAATAGCGCAGGCTGAAGCTGATCGTCTGCCGTTCAGCACCATGGCTGAAGACGGCATCGCGCCATTTGGGCGGGCTCATCACGATCTTGGCATCGCGCGAAAAGCCAACGCCTTCCTTGGGGATGCCGAAGATGCCGCGATCGATCTCGGTGTTGCCATTCTCGTCAAGAAAGGCCTGAGCGCCCCATTCGCCGGGCGGCACATGCTCGATCGTCACCGTGGTGATGCCCGGATGCGCGGGCACGCTGCCGCTGATCGCGCAATTGTCCGCCAGCCATTTGTCCTGCGGGCAGATTGCAACGATCACGCGGCCATGCGCATTGCGCACATTGCCGACCTGAACCACGAGCGGCGCGCCTGTCGTCGCGGCGGCTCCGGCCAGCAATAGGGCGGCGGGAATCAAGCGCGCGCCTCCGCGCCCGTGACTCCCGAGGTGATGCCGGCCTCGTTCCAACGCAGCGCCTTGAGCACCGTATCGACGATATGCGGCGCGTTGAGCCCCGCCTCGTCATACTGCTTGTCGGGGCTGTTGTGGTCCTGGAAGGTGTCGGGCAGGCGCATGGTGCGGATCTTCAGACCATTGTCGGTCAGACCCTCGTCGCTCGCCATGGTCAGGATATGGGCGCCAAGGCCACCCACGCTGCCTTCCTCGACCGTCACGACCACCTCATGGGTGGTGGCGAGGCGACGGATCATCTCCTCATCGAGCGGCTTGGCGAAGCGCAGATCGGCCACGGTGGTGGGCAGGCCCTTGGCCTCCAGCACGTCGGCGGCCTTCAGAGCCTCGGCAAGGCGCGTGCCGAGCGAGAGAATGGCGATCTTGCCAGCGCTCTTGTCGCTGCCACGCACGATGCGGCCCTTACCGATTTCCAGCACCTGCGGAACCTCGGGCAGGGGCACGCCCACGCCATTGCCGCGCGGATAGCGGAAGGCGATGGGGCCGCTGTCATGGGCGACGGCGGTGGCGGTCATATGCGCCAGTTCGGCCTCATCTGCCGCAGCCATCACCACGAAGTTGGGCAGGCTGGCCAGATAGGTGATGTCGAACGTGCCCGCGTGAGTCGCGCCATCGGCACCGACCAGACCGGCGCGGTCGATGGCGAAACGCACCGGCAGGTTCTGGATCGCCACGTCATGCACGACCTGATCATAGGCGCGCTGCAGGAAGGTGGAGTAGATCGCGCAGAACGGACGCATCCCCTGCGCGGCCAGACCGGCGGCGAAGGTGACGGCATGCTGCTCGGCAATGCCCACGTCGAAGGTGCGCTCCGGGTGCGCCTTGGCGAATTTGTCGACGCCGGTGCCGCCGGGCATGGCGGCGGTGATCGCCACGATGCTCTCGTCGGTTTCGGCCATCTTGGCCAGCGTTTCGCCAAAGACGTTCTGATAGGCAGGCGCTGCGGCCGGAGCCTTCACCTGCTCACCGGTGACGACGTTGAACTTCTGCACGCCGTGATACTTGTCGGCAGCCGCTTCGGCCGGGGCATAGCCCTTGCCCTTTTGCGTCACGACATGGATCAGGCAGGGGCCTTCGGCGGCATCGCGCACATTTTCCAGAACCGGGATCAGTTGGTCCAGATTGTGCCCGTCGATGGGGCCGACATAATAGAAGCCCAGCTCTTCGAAGAGCGTGCCGCCCATCACCATGCCGCGCGCGAATTCGTCGGTCTTCTTCGCGGCGCTGTGCAGGCTGGCGGGCAGGTGGCGCGACAGCTTCTTGGCCAGACCACGCAGTTCGAGGAAGGGGCGCGAGGAGACCAGACGCGCGAGATAGGCCGAAAGCCCGCCCACCGGCGGCGCGATCGACATATCATTGTCATTGAGAATCACGACGAGGCGATTGCCGGCGTCCTGAGCGTTGTTCATCGCCTCATAGGCCATGCCCGCGCTCATCGAGCCGTCACCGATCACGGCAATGGCCTTGCCCGGCTGCCCGGCGATCTTGTTGGCCATGGCAAAGCCCAGCGCCGCCGAGATCGAGGTGCTGGAATGCGCGGCGCCGAAGGGATCATATTCGGATTCGCTGCGCTTGGTGAAGCCCGACAGGCCTCCGCCCTGGCGCAGGGTACGAATACGATCGCGCCGACCGGTGACAATCTTGTGGGGATAAGCCTGATGGCCTACATCCCAGATCACCTTGTCGCGCGGCGTTTCGAACACATAGTGCAACGCCACGGTCAGTTCGACCACGCCAAGGCCCGACCCGAGATGCCCACCCGTCTGTCCCACGGTGTGGATCATTTCGGTGCGTACATCGTCAGCCAGTTGGCGCAGTTCGGCCATATCAAGCCCGCGCATATCAGCGGGCACCTTTACCCGATCGAGGATCGGTGTCGACAGCTCCAAGTCCATCTTCCTGCCTTACACGTCGCGACCGGCCCTGTCGATGCGCTCTGGGGGGAGGGCGCGGTCAATTTCCCCTGTTGGGGTGCTTTTGCAACGGTCAGGGGCAGCAGTTTCGTGCGTCCCTGTCCAGTTGGCTTGCGGCGCCATGCTCCCTATAGCGGCTCAAATCAATGGACTTGGAGCGATGATGGGGATCGGGATGCGGCGAATGGCGGGCTGGATGGCCTTTGGTCCCATGCTGGCATGGCCTTTTGCGGCGGCTGCGACCGGGGCCGCCGACGAGGCTGCCGACCCGCAGACCATCGTGGTGACAGGGCGCGGGCTGGAAGAAGGCGCGGCGCCTGCGGCCTATGACAGTCAGGTTCTGACCCGGGAGGCTTTGCTGTCCAGCGCCTCGGGCCGGATCGAGGATGTGCTGTCGGGCATTGCCGGTTTTCAACAGTTTCGCCGTTCGGACAGCCGTTCGGCCAATCCGTCTTCCCAGGGCGTGACCCTGCGCGCGCTGGGCGGCAATGCGGCGGCGCGCACTCTGGTGCTGCTCGATGGCGTGCCGATGGCAGACCCGATGTTCGGCTCGGTGGCGCTTTCGGCCATCGCGCCGGAAAGGCTGGGCGCGGCCAGGGTGATGCGCGGCGGCGGATCGGGGGCTTTCGGTTCGGGCGCGGTGGCCGGAACCATCGCGCTGGAAAGCGCCGGGCGGGATGAAACCGGCCCCGTCTCGGGCGAGGCGCTGGTGGACAACCGCGGCGAAACGACCCTCTCGGCGGGAATCGCCCCCAAGCTGGGCGCGGGCTTTGCCGAAATCTCGGGCCGCTGGGATCGCGGCGAGGGTTTCTGGACCACGCCGGTCAGCCAGCGCGTGCCTGCCAGCGCCCGCGCCGCCTATGACGGCTGGAGCATTTCGGCGCGCGGCGTGGCGCCTGTCGCGCCGGATATCGAGCTGCAGGGTCGCTTCCTCGCCTTCCGCGACCAGCGCACCCTGCGCTTTGCCGGGGCTGACAGCCGCAGCTTTGGTGAGGATGCCAGCATTCGCCTTGTCGGCCACGGGCCATGGGCTTTCGATGTGCTGGCCTATCTGCAGGATCGCGGTTTCGCCAACATCACAGTCTCTTCCACCACCTTCAAGCCGACACTGGACCAGCGCTCGACGCCTTCCACCGGGATGGGCGGCAAGGCGGAACTGCGCCCGCCGGTGGGCAAGGATCATGTGCTGCGGCTGGGCACCGATTGGCGCCGCACCGAGGGCGATCTGGCAGAGGTCAGCCTTTCGGCCACCGGTGCGGCCACGGCCTATCGCTGGGCGGGCGGCCGCAACGACGATGTCGGCTTCTACGCGCAGGATGACTGGACGCTGGGCCGTCTGGTGCTGACCGGCGGCCTGCGAGAGGACCGCTGGAGCATCAATGACGGCTATGTCCGTCTGGCGGGGGCGACGGGAACGGTCACCTCGAACACGCTCTATGATCCGCGTGCGGGTTGGGCGCTCTCGGGGCGGGGCGGGGCGCTGTTGACGGTGGCGCAGGGCGTGGTGCTGCGCGCCTCGGCCTACACCGGGCTGCGCATGCCCACGATCAATGAGCTGTATCGCAGCTTCGTGGTCTTCCCCATCACCACCAATGCCAATCCGCAATTGGGCAATGAGCGGTTGAAAGGCTACGAGGCGGGCGTCGATTTTGGCCCCTTTGCCGGGCTGACGCTTTCGGCCACCGGTTTTATCAACCGGCTGGACCATGCCATCGCCAATGTCACCATCGGCACCAATCTGCGTGAGCGCGAGAATGTCGATGCCATCCGCGCCAAGGGGCTGGAGTTCGGCGCCAAGGGCAGCTGGGGCACGATAAGCTTTGACGGCTCGCTGGCGCTGACCGATTCGCGGATGGAAACCAGCGGGGCGGCGATTGGTCTGAACGGGTTGCGTCCGGCGCAGACGCCTTTCTTCGCGGGCAGCGCCACGCTGGGCTGGCATCCAAGCCAAGGTCCTTTGGCCGGCTGGCAGATGGCGGCCACGGTGCGCCGCTGGGGCTGGCAGTATGAGGACGATCTCAACAGCGCCAATTCGATCATGCCCGCCGCGACCACTTTGGGCCTGTTCGCGCAGGCGCCTTTGACTCATGGGTTCAGCCTGATCGTCCGCGCGGAAAATATCACCGATGCCACGGTGCTGACCCGCAATCAGGCGGGCAGCATCGATCTGGGCACGCCGCGCACCATCTGGGTTGGCGTGCGTTTCGGGGGAGCGCGCGGGTAAATGCCCTTGCGCAGCGGGGCGGGGCAGGCCACCAGACCGCCATGCCCAGCCTGACCGTCAACGGCCATCCTCTGGCCTTCCACCTCGATCCGCAGACGCCCTTGCTCTGGGCGCTGCGCGAGGCGGCCAATCTCACCGGCACCAAATATGGTTGCGGCAGCGGCGATTGCCGCGCCTGTCTGGTGCTGGTCGACGGGCAGGCGCTGCCTTCCTGCCAGATGAGTCTGGCGCAGGCCGAGGGGCGCAATGTCACCACCATTGAGGGGTTGAGCCATGACCGCTCGCACCCTGTGCAGCAGGCGATGATGGCCGAAGGGGCGGTGCAATGCGGCTTCTGCACGCCCGGGCTGGTGATGGCCGGGGCGGCCTTGCTGGCGGCCAATGCCAATCCTTCCGATGCCGATATCAAGGCGGCGATCACCGGCCTGTGCCGCTGCGGTGTCTATCCGCGTCTGCTGCGCGCGATCCATCGTGCTGCAAGGGTGATGCGCGGCGAGGAGAAGCTGGCCGCCATGCCTGCGCCGGGTGTCGCCCAGAACGTGCCCGCCTTGCATGAGGGTGGATCACCTCGCTAAGGGGCGTCAAAATTTCAGACAGGGATCATTCGATGAAGGCGACCATCTGGCACAATCCGGGCTGCTCCACCTCGCGCAAGACGCTGGCGATGTTGCAGGAGATTCCGGGCATCGATCTTACCGTTGTCGAATATCTCAAGACCCCGCCCAGTGCCGAAAAGCTGGCCCAGCTCTATCGCGATGCGGGCATCACGCCCCAGCAGGGCCTGCGTACCCGCAACACCGATGCTATCGAGCGTGGGCTGCCTCAGGCGGATGACGCCACCGTGCTGGCCGCCATGGTCGAAACGCCGGTGCTGATCGAGCGCCCGCTGGTGGAAACCGACAAGGGCGTGCGCCTGTGCCGCCCGCAGGAGCGGGTCAGCGAGATCATCTGATCTCACAGATGCCACGACTTGCGGCATTCGGGGGTGATTATCCACCGTATTGCGCAGGATACGCCCCATGGCGAGACAGCGCTAACACCCGTCTGCTTGCATTCAGCGGGGCAAATGGGCACATCACGGCCCAACATCGAAGAGATAGCTCAGGGAAACGACGAAAAGATGACAGGTGAACTTGTCCGCGAGGCGCCCCTCGACCGGTTCAAAACCGGGATCAAGCGCCGCCTCGGGCCTTGGGGCGTGTTTCTCGAAGGCTTTCTGCGCAATCCTGTGATGGTCGGCTCGATCGTCCCCTCCTCGCGCTTCACCATCAACAAGATGCTGAGCCGGGTGAACTGGGACGAGTGCAAGCTCTTCGTCGAATATGGCCCGGGCGTCGGCACGTTTTGCCGCCCCGTGCTCAGCCGTCTGCGCCGCGATGGCATGCTGATCGTCATCGACACCAACCCGCTCTTCATCGACTATCTCAACGCCACCATCGCTGACAGCCGCTTTGTCGCCGTCCATGGTTCGGCGGCGGATGTCGAGGCGATCGTGCGCGCCCATGGCCACGATCACGCCGATTACGTGCTGTCCGGCCTGCCCTTTTCCACGCTGCCGGATGGCGTGGGTCCGGCCATCGCTTCGGCCACGCATCGTGTGCTGCGTCAGGGCGGGGCGTTTCTGGTCTATCAGTTCACCTCGCGCGCCCGCGATTTCATGGCGCGGCATTTCTCGCGCATCGACAACGCGATGGAATTCATCAACGTGCCGCCTTGCTTCCTCTATTGGGGCTGGAAGGACGAAGCCTAAAAGATGGATGCGAGGGGGTTACCCTCTCGCGCTCCCATCAATGTCTGCGTTGCGCTTCGGGTTCGGCCTCAGAGCAACGTCGCCGGCTTTGAAACGAGAAAAGGCGCCGGGGCTTTCTGCCTGCGGCGCCTTTCTGTTGGCGGGTGGAGGGCATGTCTTGCCCTCCTTGCCCTCGGCTCTCAGGCCTGAATATAGACCCAGGCCTGCCTGCCCGATGACAGCGTCACCTCGACCCGCTGATAATCCGACACTTCATAGCGGTCAGCCGCAGCGAGTTCCTCGGCGGTGATGCTGAAGACCATGCCCCGCACCTCGTCCGAAGCTTCGGGTGAGGGCCGCACGACCGGATGAAAGCGCTCGCCACTGGTGCGCAGCACATCCGGATCGGTGATTTCCAGCATGTCCTGACGATAGCCCGGCATCGCATCGGCGGCGCCATGCAGAAGCCGCCCGAAGGTGGCGATCTGCACGGCGTCTTTCTGAAGCGTGCCATAGGAAAACAGCAGGATGCTCACCGGAAGGTCTCCGACAGCGACTCACGCCCGCCAGTGCCGGACAATTGCCCATGCACCGCAGCGATGATCGCACTGGCCAGAATGCTCACCACGCCGCCGATCAGGCCCGAGACCAGCCCGTTCGCCGTGAAATAGGCCTTGCTGTATTGCGGCGTGCCCAGCTTCACCAGCGTGCTCAGCAGCATGAAGACCACCATGCCGATCACCGCATAGGCCACCATCAGCACCAGATAGAAGCCCAGCAGCGTGGCGGTGTTGCCGCGCGTCAGCGCCCATGAGCGGCGCAGGGCGCGCCAGGGGTTGGCGATCTGGTCGATCACGATGGCGGGCAGGGTGAGCGACAGGCGGGTGACGGCATAGATCAGAAAGCCGATAAAGCCCGCCGTGCCGATGGCCACGATGATGATCACCGGGGCGCTCATGGCGCCGGCGCCAGCCGCGGCTCCGGTCGCCACGCCGACGATGGCGCCCAGCACGCCCAGCACCAGCACGAAGACCATGCCGGAAAGAAAATAGCCCAGCATCAGCAGCAGGCCCACGCCAAACACCGTGGGCAAGCGCTTCAGGCCCAGCAGGATGGCCTGGCCCACGGTGGGCCGCGCCGAATCGGTCAGCAGCGCCATCATCGACATGGTGCCCACCGTCTGCACCAGCAGCAGTCCCACGATATAGGGCCCCATCTGGGCATAGATGCCGCCCAGCGCCTGAAGCATGGCCTTGGGGTCCTGCTGGTTGGCGGTGGCCATGTTGCGCATCAACTCTTCCTGCAGACCCGACAGGAAGAAGGCCGAGGTGACGCCCGGCAGAAAGAAGAAGACGCCGGCCAGAACCAGCAGCAGTTCCTTGTTGGCGCTGCACAGGCGAACGGCCTGCTGCCAGGCCAGATTGCCATCGAAACGCATGGATGTTTGCCCCCTTTGCGGCACGTTGAACGCCCTGCACGGGGCAGGGCTTCGCCCGGCGATCAGACCGGGCTTTCACTATGCCCTCTTGATAACCACGGCAAATCGTTTCAGGCAATCACCCATGTCGTCGAGTCTTCCCACCGCCGCCCTGTCTCACCCCCTTGAGTTCCGCCACGAAGCCGAGCCCGTGCCTTACCGTGAGGCGCTGGAGGCGATGACCGCCCGCAACACCGCCATCGCCGATGGCAGCGCGGGCGAACTGATCTGGCTGCTCGACCACTTGCCGGTCTACACCGCCGGGACCAGCGCGGCGGCCTCCGACCTGCTGGACCCGCGTTTCGAGATCGTCGAGGCCGGGCGCGGCGGGCGCTACACCTATCACGGCCCCGGCCAGCGCATCGGCTACGTTCTGCTGGACCTCAGCAAGCGCAAGCGCGATGTGCGCGGTTTCGTCTCCGCGCTGGAAAGCTGGGTGATCGCCACCCTGCGCGATTTCGGCGTGGAAAGCTGGCGCTCCGACGCGGGCGTGGGCATCTGGACCCGCGACATCGACGGCTCGGAAGCCAAGATCGGCGCCATCGGCGTGCGCATCCGCCGCTGGGTGACGATGCATGGCTTTTCGGTCAATCTCTCGCCCGATCTCACCCATTTCTCGGGCATCGTGCCCTGCGGCATCGCCGAAAAAGGCGTCACCAGCCTTGAAAGGCTTGGCATCAAGGTGTCAGCGGTGCAATGGGATGAGGCCCTGCTGGCACGCGCGGACGAGTTTCTCGCCATGCTCGACCAGCCCTGCCCCCCCAGGGGTTAAACCCCTGCTCTTGCCTGAGGACTGTATGCCCGCTTTCAAGACTTCTTCGCTTCTGCTGGCGGCAGCGGCCGCCCTGTCGCTGTCGGCCTGCCACAGCAAGCCCGACAAGACCGACGATTCCCGCTCCGCCGAGGGCGAGGTGCTCTCCGCCACGGTCAGCGATTCCATGGTGCCGGTCGAAACGCCCACCTCCACGCCGCCGCCCGCGCCGCGCAAGGATGTGGGCTCGCAGGCGGCCGAGGATGCCACCAGCGATGCCGCCGATCTGAAGCAGGCGATGGATGCGCTGAAGGCGGACCAGAGCGGCGCTGCCGACAAGCCTGCGGATAAGGCTTCGGATTCGCAGTAAGATTTGAAGGGGTTATGCGAGGGTGTTACACCCTCGCGCTCCCGGGTTTTGTCAGCCTTGGCGCTTCGGGTTCGGCCTTAGGGCAAACGTCGCAGCGCCGCAGGCTTTAACATTCCAAAGCAGCATAAGGCGCCGGGGCTTATTGCCTGCGGCGCCTTTTCTGTGCCTGTGGGAAGTTTGCGCTCCGCTGCGGAACGGCTGCTTTATCGCCGGAAGACGTCATGGGAGCGCGAGGGGGTAACCCCCTCGCACCTTCCTTTTCTTACAGATCCTCTTCTTCAGGCAGAGGCACCTTGAACCCGTTCAGCGTGGTCGAGACCATGCAGTACAGCCCGACCAGATAGATAAACTCCGCTGTGCCTGCGCGGCCGAAGGCTTGCTCGGCCTCCTGATACAGGATTTCGGGCACGATGCCGCCGTTTACCAGCGCGAAGGCGAAATCATAGGCCAGGCCTTCCTCATAGGTGAGGTCTGGCGGGCGGTTGCCGCTGCTGATGGTGCGGACCTTGGCGTCGGAAAGGCCGCGCAGCTTGGCCACCAGAATATGGGCGTAAAGCTCATAGGCCGAATGGAAATGCGCGCCGGTGACGAGGATGCCGATCTCGCGGATGGGCTTGGGGAGGACCGGATTGTCGCCCAGCGCCAGCACCAGCTTCCAGACCGGGCCGCCGAATTGCGGGAAGGTCAGCCAGGGGTTCCAGGGGCCGATCAGATCGTCTTTGCTGTCGATGGCGGTGAAGCCAGCGAAATTCTTGTGAATGCCGGCTTTCATGTCCTCATAGAGGGCCAGCTGATCGCCTTCGAGGGTGGTGTGGTCGAGTTGGGGGAGGCGCATGGGGGCTCCTTCAGATGCAGGCGCGAGGGGGGATGCGCTGCATGTGCGAAGGAAACATGGGAGCGGTTGTTCGCCAAGGGAAAATTTGTATGGCGCGCGAAAGAGGCGGTCAGATGTGCCCTGTTCTCGGCGGACAGGTGGGGGTGGTGGTCAGCATGGCGGCGGCGAGGGCCTGCCTGTCGCTCTGGCTGAAGCCGAGGCGCAGGCCAAGCAGGGCGATCAGGCCACTGGTGTGCCAATCGAGCGCGGCGGTGGCGGGGCGCCCCTCGCTCCAGAGCTGAATCTGGATGGTGAGCGCGCGGTCGATCAGCGCCGGATCATCGCGATGATCGCGGGCCATGATGCAGCCCCATGGCGGAATGGCGAGCGCGCCCTGGTTCAGGGCATGGCGGGCAAACAGAACGCAGCCGCCAGCGGCCAGCGCGGTGACGCAGGCCAGCCCGGCGAGGCTCCAGGCCAGCCGCCGGACCAGCTTGCGCATCACTTGGTGCCCAGATCGCCCTTGCCGACCGAGCCGCTGGCCATCTCCAGCATGCGGTCGAGGCTGCGCTTGGCGTCCAGACGCAGCGTCTCTTCGATCTCGATGCGGGGGGACAGGTCACGCAGGCTGATATACAGCTTTTCCAGCGTGTTGAGCGCCATATAGGGGCAGATGTTGCAGTTGCAGTTGCCGTCGCCGCCCGGGGCACCGATGAAGGTCTTGTCGGGCATGGCGAGCTGCATCTGGTGGATGATATGCGGCTCGGTGGCGACGATCAGCGTGTCGCCGGTCATGGCCTTGGCGTAGTTGAGGATGCCGCTGGTGCTGCCGACATAATCGGAATGGTCGACGATGGTGGGCGGGCATTCCGGATGCGCGGCGATGGGCGCGCCGGGGTGCTGGGCTTTCAGCTTGAGCAGTTCGGTCTCGCTGAAGGCTTCATGCACGATGCAGACGCCGGGCCACAGCAGCATCTCGCGGTTGAACTTGCGACTGAGGTAACCGCCCAGATGGCGATCGGGGCCGAAGATGATCTTCTGGTCCTTGGGGATCTGCTGCAGGATCGTTTCCGCGCTGGACGAGGTCACGATGATGTCGGAGAGCGCCTTCACCTCGGTCGAGCAGTTGATGTAGGTCAGCGCGATGTGATCGGGATGCGCCTCGCGGAAGGCCTTGAACCGCGCGGGGGGGCAGGCGTCTTCCAAGCTGCAGCCCGCGTTCATATCGGGCAGGATCACCGTCTTTTCCGGCGACAGGATCTTGGCGACCTCGGCCATGAACTTCACGCCGCAGAAGGCGATCACTTCGGCATCGGTTTCTGCCGCCTTGCGCGACAATTCCAGAGAATCACCGACGAAATCGGCCAGATCCTGCAGTTCCGGCTTCTGATAGTAATGCGCCAGGATGACGGCATTCTTCTCGCGGCGCAGGCGCTCGATTTCGGCGCGGATGTCGATGCCAACAAGCGACGGGTGCTGGGCGGTCATGAACGGCATTCCCTCGATGAATTTGCGCCCATCTAGGAAGCCTTGGCGCTTCTCCCAAGGGAAAACACCAATTGCGAGTGATTATCAGTCGTTTTGATGTCCGGCTTTGCCGAGAAGGGGCTTGCGCCGTTCAGGTCAGCACGAAGGCCTCGCCCTCCTGCCTCACCAGCCCGCGCCGGATCAGATCGAGCAGATGCGCCAGCACCGAACGCCCCGCAGCCCCCACCAGACGCGGGTCCAGCCCGGCATACATGCGGGCCACCAGAGCGGGAATCTCCTGCACATCCTCGCCCAGCAGCTTCAGGATCTGGCGCTCGCGCTGGCGGCGGTGGCCGATCATGCTGCGCACGAATTGCCGGGGGTTGCCGATGGGCTCGCCATGGGCGGGGTAATAGATGCGGTCCTCGCGCTCATAGAGCCGCTCAAGGCTGGCCATATAGGCGCCCATATCGCCATCGGGCGGCGAGACGACGCTGGTCGACCAGCCCATCACATGGTCGCCGGTGAAGAGCGCGCCGCTCTCCTCCAGCGCAAAGCACAGATGGTTGGAGGTGTGCCCCGGCGTGGCCAGAGCGGTCAGCGTGAAGCCGGGGCCCGCGATCTGCTCGCCATCGGCCAGAATGCGGTCGGGGCGGTAATCGGCATCGAAGGCGGCATCGGCGCGGGGGCCTTCATCCTCCAGCGTCAGCGGGGCGCAGCCGATGACCGGCGCGCCGGTGCGCTCGGCCAGAGGTGCGGCGGCAGGCGAATGGTCGCGGTGAGTGTGGGTGCAGGCGATCGCCACCACCTGCGCTCCGCCGATGGCGGCGGTGAGCGCATCCAGATGGGCTTCCTCTGCCGGGCCGGGATCGATCACCACCACGGCCTTTTCCGTGCCGACCAGATAGGTCTGGGTGCCGGTGTAGGTGTAGGGTGAGGCATTGGGCGCCAGAATGCGCCTCACCAGCGTTTCAGGGCGGGTGACAAGGCCGGTGGGCCAGGGTTGAGGGGGCAAAGCCATGCGCTCCATATGGGGAGGAGGGCATGGCTTGTCGAGGTTACGCTGCCCCCACCGCGCTCTGGGTCAGCGAATCCAGCCTTGCGCGCAGCCGGTCAAGCCCGGAAGGACCGCTGCCGCGATAGTCCTCGCGCCATCGATCATCGATGCGCAGCAAGCGGGCGTAGAAATGTTCGGTGGCGATGATCAGCTCGCGCACCGAAATCTCCAGCATGGTCATGCGCATCGGATCGGAGGTGGGGAAGTCAGGCGCCAGCCGGCCATAGCGGCGCAATTGGAAGGCGCTCAACTCGCCCATAAAATAGGCGCGATGGTTGAGCAGCCAGGCCATGGCATGCATCATCCGCGTGGTGGTGCGCAAAGCCTCGCAGGAGAGGGCGATGCGCAGGGCGTCTTCATTGGAGCCGGTTGCCTCGATCCGTCCCGAGAGATCGAAGACAGCGCGCACCTCGTCCGAAAGCACGAGTGCCTCGGCATAGAGCCCTTCCACGATGCGGGCATTGAGAGTGCTGGTAATGGTCATCGCATGCCCCTGTTAACCGGGGCGGAGCAGCGGTGACAGATGGGGCTTTTACGCTGCGGGGTCCCGAAACGGGATTTTGGCAAAGGGCCCCGAAATGGCACGACTCCGGGTTTATCCGGAGTAGGGCTTGCCAGCGCTGGCGGCACCCCTTTCGGATGAGGCGGCTCAGGCGATGATGTCGGGGATCAGATAGTCCTCGATCTGGCTGATCTGGTCCTTCAGGCGCAGCTTGCGCTTTTTCAGACGGGCGATCTGCAGCTGGTCCTGCGTGCCCGCGCCGCTCAGCGCGTCGATGGCGGCATCCATATCGCGGTGTTCGATTCGCAGCATTTCCAGGCGCTTGCGCAGTTCTTCCTCGGTCATGATCAGCAGTCTCGGGCGCAAGAGGGAAAGGCAGCAGGCAGCATATAAGGACAACTCATCGCAATCACCTGCGGCTCACCGCCACAGGCCTTGGCAGGATAGGCGCGATGTGGCTCTATGACAATCACGGAAGGCACAGTGCCTTGCCGAGTCGGAACTGGCACCGCAGGAAAGGCGACAGGGTCGTCGCCTCAGGAACGCCTTGGGAACAGCGCGAAAAACGCAAAAGACGTGCCGACGACCGGACAAAAGGACCCCAAGAGGGGCTGTGCCGGATGTATCCGCTGACTGCCTCTGCGCAGGCCAATTTGCGCATGCAACCTCTCCCGAGGAGCAGCGGACATGAGGGTGAACCGGGCCACGAGCAGGCTGCCGATCAGGGCAGGCTTGCCACGCGCCCTTTCCAACCGATCAAGGCCGAAAAGATCAAGTCTCGCGGCCTTCGAGAAGGAGAGTAGCTCATGGAAACATCGCACTACACTGCCCTGCAAACCAAGCATGCCGGCCTGGAGCGCCGTATCCATCAGGAAATGTCCCGACCTCTCCCCGATCCCGTGACGATCCAATCGCTCAAACGCGCCAAGCTGCGCATCAAGGATGAACTGCTGGCGCAATAGCGCGGTACTGATCCGACCTTTGGCGCGTTGGTAGCAGGCGGCAGATTTCATGCCGCACTGATCGGTTGCCTGTGCATGGTTGTGACTTGATCGGCCACCCCATGCCGTTCAGCCATCAGCCCCCTTGATCGGGTGGCATGGCTTTGTCTGCGCGTTTGCGCCTTCGCTCGCCCATGCGCGGCGCTCCGGTCTGTGGTCCGGGGCGTCGTTGCCTCTTCTGCGTTGCGCCGTCAGCGGCCATCGCTTTTGCAAGCCATCGCTTTTGCAAAGAGCCTGACGCAATTTTTTGAGGCTCACACAATTTTTACAGGGGCCTCTTAGGCTGCTTTCAGTGACAAGGTCATGACAGCCATGCGGGAAATGCATGGAGCGGGCATTTGTTCTGCGGCTTTTTGCGGCTGCATGTGAATTCATGCCGATTCATGGCCGCTGTCATCTTGTGCGCATTGCATTCGCCGCGCTTTCGGCTAGGCCATGTGCATGACCAGTGCTCCTGTCGGCCCCGTAAACTCTTCCTCCGCCGCCAGCGCGGCGCGCACCATTCTGACGCGCCTGCATGAAGTGATGGCCAGCCGCCAGAATGCCCAGGCCAAGCTCAACACCGTGGTCGAGGTGATCGGCGAAAGCCTGCATTCCGAAGTCTGCTCGATCTATCTGCTGCGCGAAGGCATGCTGGAGCTGTTCGCCACCCGCGGTCTGGCGCAGGAGGCGGTCCATGTCACCCGCATGGCCATCGGAGAGGGTCTGGTCGGCAGCATCGCGGCGCGCAACGAGACGCTGAATCTGGCCGAGGCAGCGGCACACCCTGACTTCTCCTATCGCCCCGAAACGGGCGAGGACCGCTTCCACTCTTTCGCGGGCGTGCCCATCGTGCGGCGCGAGCGTTCGGTGGGCATCCTCTGCGTGCAGCACGTCGATCCGCGCCGCTATGAAGAGATCGAGATCGAGGCGCTGCAGACGGTGGCCATGGTGCTCTCCGAACTGATCGCCAATGCCGAGCTGGTCGATGAGGAGGAGGCATTCGGCCTTGCCGCCTCGCTGACCGGGCCCGAGCAACTGCGCGGCCTCACGCTGGTCAAGGGGCTGGCGGCGGGCGCCGCTGTCTATCACCAGCCGCGCATCACCATCGAACACATCGTCGCCGAAGACACCGAGGCCGAGCGCCAGCGCGTCTATATGGCCTTTGACAAGATGCGCGACCAGATCGACCGCATGGCCAGCCAGGCCGAATTCGGCGGCGGCGGCGAGCATGACGAGGTTCTCGAAACCTATCGCATGTTCGCCTATGACGAAGGCTGGAGCCGCCGCATCAACGAGGCGATCGATTCAGGCCTCACCGCCGAGGCCGCGATCGAGCGCGTGCAGCAGCGCACCCGCATGCGCATGCGCCAGATCGACGATCCGCTGTTGGCCGACCGCATGCATGATCTGGAGGATCTCTCCAACCGCCTGCTGCGCATCGTTTCGGGCCAGCTGGGCACGGCGGCCAGCATGGGCCTGCGCCATGACGCCATTCTGATCGCCCGCAACCTCGGCCCCGCCGAGCTGCTGGAGTATGACAAGCGCCGCCTCAAGGGCGTGATCCTTGAGGAAGGCTCGCTCACCGCGCATGTCATCATCGTGGCGCGCGCCATGGGCATTCCGGTGCTGGGCCGTGTGAAGAGCCTGCGCGGTCTGGTGCGCGAAGGCGATCCGCTGCTGCTCGATGCCGATCAGGGCATCGCCTTCGTGCGCCCCACGCGCGACATGGTCATCGCCTTCGATGAGCGCCACGCCAAGACTCGTGAACGTCAAGCCGCCTATGCCGCCTTGCGCGATATGCAGCCGGTCACGGCCTGCGGTGAGCGCATCACGGTGATGGTCAATGCCGGTCTGCGTGAGGATATGCCCAATGTCTCGCTGACGGGCGCTGACGGCGTGGGCCTGTTCCGCACCGAATTCCAGTTTCTCGTCTCGGCCACGCTGCCCAGCCGGGAGCGTCAGACGCGGCTCTATCGCGATGTGATGGATACGGCGGGCGACAAGCCGGTGGTCTTCCGCACCGTGGACATCGGCGGCGACAAGAGCCTGCCCTATCTGCGCCATGACGAAGACCACAATGAGGAAAACCCGGCGATGGGCTGGCGCGCTTTGCGTGTCGCTCTGGAACGCGATGGCCTTCTGAAGGTGCAGGCCCGCGCGCTGCTGGAAGCTTCTGCCGGGCGCACGCTGCATGTGATGTTCCCGATGATCTCCGAGCCATGGGAGTTCGATGCCGCCAAAGCCGTGTTCGACGGCCAGCTCACCTGGCTGCGCGGCCAGCGCAAGCAGTTGCCCGAGGCGGTGAAATTCGGCGCCATGCTCGAAGTGCCCGCTCTGGCGGAAATGCTCGATGTGCTGTGCCCCAAGCTGACCTTCCTGTCGGTGGGCACCAATGATCTGACGCAGTTCCTCTTTGCGGCAGACCGTTCGAACCCCAAGCTGGCCGAACGTTACGATTGGCTCAGCCCCGCGATCCTGCGCTTCCTGCGCCGGGTTTCGCGCACCTGCCAGCAGCATGGCACGCTGCTGACCGTCTGCGGCGAGATGGGCGGCCGTCAATTGGAAGCCTTGGCCCTGCTGGGTCTGGGCATCCGCCGCCTGTCGATCACGCCGGCTGCGGTGGGGCCGATCAAGAGCATGCTGCGGCAGGTCCATCTCCATGAAATCGAGGAGGAAATGAACCGCCTGCTCGATGAACCGGCGCAGGATCTGCGGGCACGGTTGCTGGACTGGGCACAGGCACGGGGCATCACCTTCGACTAAGCCCCCATCCATCCGCGCATCAGGCCAGACCGGGGGGCCTCGCGCGGTGCTTCACTTCAACGATTTCCACGCTGCCAACCCGGCTTGGCGGTTGACTTTTTTAGCGCTCTGGCCTTGATTCTGGCCCGGGCTTGCGGACACATCAAAACGGGATCGCACATGGGTGCCGAAGACAAAAATGAGCAGCAGTCAGCACTGACCGCCGGGGGGCGGCTGCGCGTTGCGCGTGAGGCGGCGGGCCTCTCGCTGGCGCAGCTGGCGGAAAAGACCCGTATTCGCGAAAAGCATCTGGAAGCGCTGGAGGCGGGCGATTTCGCCGCGCTGCCCGGTCGCACCTATGCGCTGGGTTTCGCGCGTACCTATGCCCGCGCCGTCGGGCTGGACGATGCCGAGATCACCAGCACCATGCGCGCCGAATATTCCGGCGCCATGCCCGAGGCCGAGGCGCCTCCGGCCCCCGCTTTCACGCCCGGAGATCCGGCGCGCGTGCCATCCTCGGGCTTTGCCTGGGTGGCGGGCGTGCTGGCGCTGATCGCGGCGGTGGGCGGCTATGTCTGGTGGAACAATTACTACAGCCCGGCGGCGGAACTGCCCTCGCTGCTGCCCGCCGACACGCCCACGCCTCAGGCCACGGCCAGCGGCGCTCCTGCGGCGCCCGCCCCGGCGGCCCCGGCTCAGCCGAGCGGCGATGTGGTCTTCACCGCGCAGGGCACGGGCGTCTGGGTGCGCTTCTACGATGGCGACAAGACGCTGGTGGAAAAGGTGCTTCAGGACGGCGAGAGCTACACGGTCCCCGCCGATGCCCATGATCCCAAGCTGCGCACCGGCCACCCCGAGCTGCTGACCATCACCATCGGCGGCCAGAGCGTGCCCAAGATCTCGGAAGAGATGAAGACGGTGAAGGATGTGCCGGTGACCGCCGCCGCGCTGAATGCGCGCGGCAATGCGGCGCCTGCGGCCCAGCCCTCGGCTGCGCCCGGTGCTCAGCCGTCCGGCCAGCCTGCGCCGCAGCCTTCCTCGACACCCGGCGCGTCTCCCAGCCCGAGCGCCAGTGCCACCTCCGGCGCCCCCGCGCCTCACCATGTGGCGCCGCGCCCGCGCCGCCACAAGACGCATGGCGAGACGGTGACCGCGGGCGGCGTGCTGCCCGCCGGCGTGCCGCTGATCACGCCTCCGGCTGCAAATGGGGGAAATCCCTGATCTTTTCGTGAAGGCCCCCCTGCGCTATCCACAGTTGCAGCGGGGCGTTCCGGCGCAAAGCGGTGCATCACACGGGGGCGCGGCTCGACAAGAGCGGCGTCCCTGATGCATCAACGATCAGTTTTGAAAAAGCCTGGGGTCGACGGGGTCGCCGGTCGCAGGCTGCTATGGGCCAGAAGGCCTGTTTGGAGCGACGGACGATGACTGAGATGCGGCGGGGCAAGCTGCGCGTGTTGGCGCTGGCGGTGCTGGCTTGCGGCACATCACTGGTGGCGGTGCCGGTGGTGCATGCCCAGGAAGGCACGGTGGAAGAAATCCGCCTGCGCAAGCTGGAGGCCGAAGTGCGCGCCCTTCAGCGCCAGGTCTTCCCCGGCGGCGATCCGAAATTCTTTCCCTCCGATGGCTCGACGCCCGCGGCGCCCACCCCTCAGCCCGGTTCGCCCGCCACCACGCCGGTCACCGATCTGCTGACGCGCATGGATGCCCTTGAATCGCAGAATGCGCGCCTGACGGCTCAGGTCGAGGATCTCTCGCACCGCCTGCGCAAGCTGGAAGGCACGGAATCCTCGGTCCCCGGCGCTGCTGCCACGGTCACGCCGCCGCCCTACACCGGCCCGCAGCCGGATGTGGGTGCCACGCCGCTGCCCGCCAGCCAGCCCGCTTATGCGCCGCCGCCTCCGGTGGCCAAGCCCAAGCCCGCTCCGGTGGTCGCCGCGCCGACGCCGCCCGCCAAGCCGACAGCCTCGCGCCTTGCGGCGGTCAAGGCCATCGTCAAGCCGCAGAGCGACGATCCGGGCGAGGATGAATACAGCTACGGCTTCAAGCTGTGGGAGGCCAAGTTCTATCCCGAGGCCGCGCAGCAGCTGAAGCTCTATCTCGACAAATATCCGCGCCACAAGCGCGTGAGCTACGCCAAGAACCTGCTGGGCCGCGCCTATCTGGACGACAACCAGCCGCGCGAAGCCGCCAACTGGTTCCTGCAGAACTACCAGAGCAACAAGCGCGGCGACCGCGCGGCCGACAGCCTGCTCTACCTTGCGCAGGCCATGGTGGATCTGAAGGACAGCAGCCGCGCCTGCATCGCGCTGGGCGAGTTCTCCGACACCTACAAGACCGAAGCCGCCGGGCGCCTGCGCAGCCAGTATGACGAAACCCGCAGAAAAGCGGCGTGCAACTGAGCTTCGCTGCCGAGGCCGAACGCTTCGTTTCGGACCTGACGCGCATCTGGCCTGAAAGCACGAAAGGCGAGCCCCTGCTGGGGCTCGCCGTTTCGGGCGGGCCGGACAGTCTGGCGCTGCTGCTGATCGCTCACGCCGCGCTGCCGGGCCGCGTGGCCGCCGCCACGGTGGACCACGGCTTGCGCCCTGAAAGCGCTGCCGAAGCCGCCGAGGTCGCCCGCATCTGCGCCCTGCTGGGCGTGCCCCATGCCACGCTGGAGGTCCGCGTGGAGGAGGGCAACATACAGGCCCAGGCCCGCGACGCCCGCTATGCCGCCATGGCCGCTTGGATGGAGCGTGAGAGCCTCTCTGCCCTTGCCACCGCCCATCATGCCGATGATCAGGCCGAGACGCTGGTCATGCGCCTGAACCGGGCGAGCGGGGTCTCCGGGCTGGCCGGTGTGCGTGAGCGTGGGCTGGTCCCCGCCACCCGCCTGCCGCTGTTGCGCCCGCTGCTGGGCTGGCGGCGCGCGGCGTTGGCCTCTGTGGTCGCCGCTTCCGGCTTCACAGCCGCCGACGATCCTTCCAACCGCAACCCGGCCTATGATCGTGTCCGTGTGAGGCAGGCTTTGGCCGATGCCGCGTGGGTCGATGTGCCCGCATGGTCTCAGGCGGCATCCAATCTTGCCGATGCAGATGCTGCCCTCGATTGGGCCGCTGCTCGCGAATGGGCCGAGCAGGTGGTGAAGGAACCGATGGGGCTGGTCTATCGCCCCCAAGCGCCGCGTGCCGTGGCTCTGCGTGTGGTGGCGCGGATTGTGGAGCAGCTGGATGGGCAGGCTGCGCGTGGGCAGGCCGTGGCGCGGCTGTTCGATGCTCTGGTGGCGCGGCAGCCCGCCTCGATCGGGGATCTGGTGGTGCGGCCTATGCCCTCCGGGTGGAGTTTTATGAAGGGGCCGAAAAGAAGGTCCTAAGAAGGAAATGCGAGGGGGTTACCCCCTCGCGCTCCCATAACGTCTCCCGACACAAGGGTTTGTGTCATCCCATCGGTGCGTAACCTTCCCACAGGCACAGCAAAAAGGCGCCGCAGGCATGAATGCCGCGCCGCAGGCTTTCCTATCCTTGTAAAGCCTGCGGCGCGGCAAACTATGCGCAAGGCCGAACCCGATGCGCAACGCAGACATTAAAGGGAGCGCGAGGGCGATGGCCCTCGCATCCAACCTTCTTAAGCCCCTTGCTGCCCCCGGGTGATAATCACCTTATCCCCCAGCTTCGTCACCCCGAACACCTTCTGCGCAAAGGGCAGGGGAACGCCGACGCAACCATGGCTGGCATAGCCGTTCTGCACATTGGTCGCGTGGATCGAGACGCCGTCGTTGGTCAGGCGCATCATATAAGGCATCGGCGCGTCATAGAGGTTGGACATATGATGCGCGTCCTTCTGGGTGATCGGGAAGACCCCCAGAGGCGTGGGCTTTTCCTGCGTGCCCAGCAGCACGGCGGTGGTGCCGATCTCATACCCGCCTCGAAACACCGAAAGCACGCGCGCGTTGAGGTCCACGGTGATGACGATGGGGGCGCCGGCGGGGGCGCCATCCTCGTTCCAGAACCACTGGCCGTATTTGATGGGCTCGGTGACGGTCAGCGTGTGTTTGATGACCAGCGTGTCCGTGGCGGGCGTGGCCTGCGCCGGAGCGGGTTTGTTGCCGCCTTCAGCCTCAAAGGCGGGCGCATAGCTGGGATCGGCCTCGGGCGCGGCATCGGGCCGCTCCTTCATGCTGACGGGCCTGGACGCGGGAAGCGCGACGGTGGGCGCCTGGCGCGAGAGATGTGCAGTGCCCAGATGCTCATCAAGCTTGATCAGGCCAACTGCTGCCAACAGCGCGGCGCTGGCGGCCACGGCGATCATGGCGGGCAGGCGCTTTGCCTGCGGGATGGCGGCGATGGTGACCATGATGCGTTTGCGGGCCTTTGGAGCGTTTGACCAGCAGACGCTGCCTCAAACCCCGCCAAAACACCAGAGCGCTTGAAGGCGCTGTTCCAGCCGGGGACAGGCGAGGGGTAAAGGTTTACGGTTTTGGGGAGGAGGGGAGAAAAGGAAGATGCGAGGGGGTTACCCCCTCGCGCTCCCATTCCGTCTCCCGACGAGAGGGTTGTGGCACCCGATCGTAGTGCCTAATCTCTCCATCTGCGCAAGGAAAAGGCGCCGCAGGCAACAAAACCCCGGCGCCTTTTTCTCGTTTAAAAGCCTGCGGCGGAGCGACGTGAGCCCCAAGGCCGAACCCGAAGCGCACCGTAGACATTAAAGGGAGCGCGAGGGTGTAACACCCTCGCATTCACCTTCTTAAACCCCCTTACCCATGCGCCCCGAACTCATTCGCGATCGCCGTGCCGATCCGCAGCGCCAGCTGGTGCGAGCGTTCGATGGGCTCGATATAATCGCGATGGATCGCGGTGTAGCCATGCGCCGCATCGTCGGGATAGTCGGCGGGTTCGTCGACCTTGAAGTCCGACAGGCTGGGGAAGCTGGTGGGGAAGGCGCGCTTCAGCTGGGCCAGAGCTTCGTCCACGCGCAGGGTGAAGACCATCTCGATCACGTCATGGGGCGTGATGTCATTGGCGCGGCTGAAGGCGGGGACCATCACCACCTTGAGGAACATATGCTGGAACAACGCGAGGCGCAGCGCCTGAAGCACGCCGATGGAGCGGCGGGTATGCTCGCGATCCTGAGGCGAGAGGCCGCCCGGCTCCTCGGGGATCAGGGCCAGCAGCTGGTGCAGCTTCAACGCATCGACGCGCAGGCGCGTGGCCAGGCGACGGAACACGCCGGTGCGGTCGTCCGAGGTGAGATATTCGGCCAGGGCAAGGCAGCCCTGAGCGATATGGTTCTCGTCGCCACGATAGGGTCGGCTGGCCCAATAGGCGGAGTTGAACAGCTCGCCAAAGGCGGTGGCGGTCTTGATGCTGGCCACGGCATTGGCGGCGCGGACCAGACGCACCAGCTGGCGGCCACGGTCGCTGGAGGCGAGGAGGTCGGCCATGGCCTCGTAATTGCCTTCCGCCGCCGTGCCGAAACCGGCGATGATGTTCACCGGATAGCCCAGCTGCTGCAGGATGGCGTTGTGGGGGATGGCGCGGATCTGGCGCAGGCTCATGGTGCGGTCGGCGGCAAGGTCGCTCTGGCGGCGGGCCTTGCGGCTGCCGGTGTCGTTGAGCAGGCCAAGGCCGAAGGCCGTCACCGCGCGGGCATAGGTGGTGGAGTTGAGGTGCTGCTGCTGCACGCGGCGGATCGCACGGTAGAAATCGAGCGACAGATCGGTGCGGCGATAGAAGGGATCGGTCGGCGCGTAGGGATCGGCCTCGGCGGGGGCGAGTTCGATGAAGCGCGTGAGGGTGGCCAGCGCCAGATCGTCGGTGCCGAAGAAGAGGTAGCCGTCGCCGCCCTGAAAGCTGACTTCGGGTTCCAGCCTGATCCCTGCGCGCACGAAGCGGCGGCGCGCCCATGGGGAGAGGGGCCATGCCAGACGGTCGGCCATGCTGGCGGGGTGAGCGCCGCGCCCCATGCTTTCGCCATGGGTGTTGAAGATCAGCGCGGAAACGTCACCCAGCTCATTGGCGGTCATGGCCTGGGCGAGGCGGCCCTGCAGGCGCTCGATGGCGAGGCTGGCGGGGATCTGGCCCACGAAGCGACCCGCGTCGGAGAAGCCGGTCTGGATGGCGAGGCGTCCGCGCAGGCGGGCATAGGCGCGATAAGCGGGCTCGGCCAGCAGGTCGTCGATGAAGCGGCCGCCGTGTTCCAGCGCGGTCTCGGTCTCGAACAGGGGCGAGACGTCCACCTTGTCCTCAATGCCGAAGAGCTTGGCGAAATAGAGCGCGGCCAGCACCGTGGTGGGCTGCTCGCATTCGGCCACCAGCATGCGGATCGGGGTTTCCGCATCGATGTGCTGGAGGATCTGCGCCATGGTCAGGAACAGGCGGACGGCGGTGGAATTCTCGATGGCCAGCGCCGCGAAGTTGCTGCGCAGCGGCTTCACGTTCTGGAGCAGCTCGCGCATCTTGCGCAGTGCGGCCTGGCTGGCCAGATCCAGCGTGCCATCGGGATCGATGCGGCGGCGGATGGCGTTCTGCAGCTGCGAGCTGTTCACGCGGAAGTGAATCCACGACATGCCCAGCCCATCGGCGCGCATCGCGGCGGCGGCGACCAGCAGGGTCTGGGCGGTATCGTCATCGCTGGCGGCGGCCAGCTTTTCCAGCTCGGCAATGATGGGGGACAGCGTGACCAGCTTGTCGGCGTGGTTGGCGGTCAGCTGGTTGGCGGCGTGGTTCACCGCCGAAGGGTTGGTCATGTCGCCGGCGAAGAGCTTGGCCATGGCTTCGGTGTGAGCGCCAGCGGCGGCCAGCTTTTCCGCGATGTCGGGCGCGGCCTCTTCCAGCAGGGCGGCGTAGGAGGCGAGGCGTTCGGCCTTTTCCTCCAGCCGGTAGCGGATGCAGGTCTGCCAGCCGATGTCGGTGCGGCCATCCATGTCATAGCCGACCCAGCTGGCGAAGCGCACCGGCGCGGGGGCCAGCTTGCGCCATTGCGCGGGCCAGCGGGTGCGGGCGGTGGAGAGCAGCGTGGCGTTGATCGCGTCGCGGGCCTTCTGGGCGCGGGCGATGGCGGCCATGGCGTCGGCATGTTCGGAATCGAGGGTGATCGTGTCACGCGCGGCAGGTGCGGCGCAGACCGTCTCACTGTCGAGATCGCCCTGGCTGGCGGCCAGCGCCACGGCCTGACCCTGAGCGCGGGCCAGCAGGAAGGTGGGGTGAGCGGTGAAGACGATATGGGCGACCGGGCGGCTCCAGCGCGCGGCAAAGGCGGTGAAATCGCCGCCTTCGGCCATGGCGCCGATATGGGCCAGATTGGTCTGCGGATCGACCGGGGAGACGAGGCGGTTCAGGCGCCGGGCGCGAACACGCAGGCCTTCGCATTCCAGCTCGGCCACCATGGATTCAATGCGTTCGAGGCTCAGCTCGCCGCTTTCCATCTTGCGTGACAGTTCCAGACCCAGCTGGAAGACGGGGTTGAACAGCGGGGTTTCGGCGGTACGCTCGTGCAGTTCCTGCAAGCGGCGATCAAGGGCGGCAAACTCGCTCATCGTAAAGACTCTCCCGAACTGGCGTTCTTGCGATGCGCCTCTTTCGGCCGGTCCTGTCCCTGAATCATGGCCCTCTGACAAGGGGCCTTTCGTCGGTCAGCCTAGCGCAAGCCCGCCCGGCTGGGGAAGGCCAAAGATGCGCGCCCGCAAGAGCGCCTGAAAGGTGTTGTCGCGCGACCCGGGGCGAGATCGCCCGCAACCCCTGAATGAAGGGCCCGCCGTGGCGGCAGGCCCTTCGCTATGGTGGTGACGGAACGGATGGGCTTGCGGCCCTTAAGACTTAGGCCTTCAGCGCCGCAGCAGCCTGAGCGCCGCTCAGGATCGCGGCGGTGTCCACCTTGCTGCCGTCGAAAGCGCTCTTGGGCAGCATCCAGCTGCCGCCGACGCAGAGCACGGCTTCCAGCGCCAGATAATTGGGCGCGGTGGCCAGCGTGATGCCGCCGGTGGGGCAGAAGCGCGCATCGCCGAAAGGCGCGGCAATGGCCTTCAGCGCTGAAGTGCCGCCAGCGGCCTCAGCCGGGAAGAACTTGAAGCGCGACAGGCCCAGATCCATGCCCAGCATGATGTCTGCGGCATTGGCCGTGCCGGGCAGGAAGGGGATGTTCGCCTTCACAGCGGCTTCGCCCAGCGCGGGGGTCAGGCCGGGCGAGACGATGAATTCCGAGCCCGCATCGATGGCGGACTGCAGCTGGGCGGGGTTCAGCACCGTGCCCGCGCCGACGATGGCGCCGGGGACCTGCTTCATCACCTTGATGGCTTCCAGCGCGCAAGGAGTGCGCAGCGTCACCTCAAGCACCTTGAGGCCGCCTTCGACCAGCGCCTCGGCCAGCGGCAGGGCATGGGCGATGTCCTCGATCACCAGCACCGGAATCACGGGCGCGGTGCGCATGATGGTTTCGATTGCGACGGTCATTGGACATGTTCCTTCTGGAAGGCTGCCGCCGCGCCCAACAGGCCCGGCTGCGGATGGGTGATGAGCTTGACCGGCAGGCCCGCCATCAGATTTTCAAAGCGCCCCTTGGCGCGGAAACGGTCGCCGAAGCCACTGGCCACCAGCGTGTCGCAAATGCGCAGGCCAAGCCCGCCCGCGATCACCACGGCCACGGCGCCATGCACCAGCGCGTAATCGCCCGCCGCGCTGCCCAGCGAGAGGCAGAAACGGTCGACGGCGGTGGCGCAGAGCACGTTCTCGCGGCGCTTTTCGGGGTCTGTACCCAGCGTCCAGATCGTGCGGTCGTCCAAAGGCGTGTTCGGCTTGCCTTCCAGCACCGCCAGCGTCTCGTAAATATCGACGATGGCCGGGCCGGAGACGACACGCTCCACGCTGACGCGGCGATGGCGCTGGCGCAGGCGGGCCAGCAGCGCATCCTCGATGGCGTCGAGCGGGGCGAAATCGATATGGCCGCCCTCGGTGGGCTGCACATGATAGTTGCCGGT
Source organism: Novosphingobium terrae (assembly GCF_017163935.1). Lineage (NCBI taxonomy): Bacteria > Pseudomonadati > Pseudomonadota > Alphaproteobacteria > Sphingomonadales > Sphingomonadaceae > Novosphingobium > Novosphingobium terrae. The sequence continues at coordinate 161,462 of NZ_JABVZR010000001.1, forward strand.
GCCGTCGCGCCACAATTGCGCCACGCCAAGGCCGGTGCCGGGGCCGGGGATGCTGATCGTGCCCTTGGTGGGCAGCGGCACATCGGGGCCGGAGAGATGGATGAAATATTCCGGGCCGGCATGGGCCACCGCATGGGCCACCGCGCCGAAATCATTGACCAGCGTCACCTTGTCCACCCCCAGCCGGTCATGCAGCTGGCCGGGATAGATCACCCAGGGGTTGTTGGTGAATTTGATCGCATCGCTGTTGATCGGCCCGGCAATCGCCACCGCCGCCGCGCGGGGCAGGGGGCTGCCGTTGATCTCGGCAAAATGGGCCCAGGCCGATTCGAAGCTGGCATGGTCCTTGGTGTGGAGCGTTTCCACCTTGCCCAGCGACACTTTGCCGTCATCGCTCAGCTCGGCGATGGTGAAACGGGCGTGGGTGCCGCCGATATCGACTGAAACAATGTCCATGGTGGCCTCGTCTAAAGCATCATCTCGAAGTGGGAACCGGTTTTTTGCACCTGCGATGCGACAGGGCGTTTCCTGTCGCATCGCAGCACTACCCGGTTTCCCGTGAAAGCCGTGTGAAACCGGGCTGTGAAGCCCGGCCACAGCCGGAGCGGCGGGCTTTACAGCCCCGCCAGCGCCAGCATGGCCGAACCGCCCTGCTCGGCGCCATCGGCGCCCAGGCGGAACATGGCAAACAGTTCGCGGCCCACGCCCATCACGGGCGGCGGGGCGGCGGCAGGCTCACGCCCGCTGATGTCGGTCAGCACCTCCAGCTGGCCGGTTGCGGCGCAGAGGCGCACCACGTCGCCATCGCGCAGATAGGCCAGCGGGCCGTTGACGCCGGTGCTGTCGGCCAGCGCCTCGGGCGTGACGTGGATGGCGGCGGGCACCTTGCCCGATGCGCCCGACATGCGTCCATCGGTGACCAGCGCCACTTTGAAGCCCTTGTCCTGAAGCACGCCGAGCGGCGGGGTCAGCTTGTGCAGCTCGGGCATGCCATTGGCGCGCGGGCCCTGGAAGCGGACCACCACGATGACATCCTTGTGCAATTCTCCGGCCTTGAAGGCGGTCTGCACATCCTCCTGCGTGTCGAAGACGCGGATGGGCGCCTCGATGGTCCAGCGGTCCTTGTCGACGGCGCTGCTCTTGAAGGTGCCGCGACCCAGATTGCCCTGCACCAGACGCATGCCGCCATCGGGCAGGAAGGCGTTGGAGACGGGGCGCAGCATGGCGTCGTCGCCGCTGGTGTCGGGGGCGGGGCGGAAGTTCAGCGCCTCGCCATCCATGAAGGGCTCGGTGGCGAAATCGGCCATGCCACCTTCGGCGATGGTCAGGATGTCGGCATGGGCCAGACCGCCCGCCAGCAGCTCCTTGATGACATAGCCCATGCCGCCTGCGGCGTGGAAATGGTTCACGTCGCCCGTGCCGTTGGGATAGACCCGCGCGATCAGCGGCACGGCATGCGACAGCTCGTCCATATCCTGCCAGTCGAGGATGATGCCGGCGGCACGCGCCATGGCGGGGATGTGGATGGCATGGTTGGTGGAGCCACCGGTGGCCAGCAGGCCGACCACGGCATTCACGATGGCCTTTTCATTCACCATCTCGCCCATCGGGCGGTAGCTGTTGCCGCTCTTGCCGATGGCGGCGAGGCGGTGGACGGCGGCGCGGGTCAGCGCGCTGCGCAGCGGCGTGTTGGGCGGCACGAAGCTGGAGCCGGGCAGCTGCAGCCCCATCATCTCCATCATCATCTGGTTCGAATTGGCCGTGCCATAGAAGGTGCAGGTGCCCACCGAATGGTAGGAGCCCATCTCGCTTTTCAGCAGTTCCTCGCGGCCGACCTTGCCCTCGGCATAGAGCTGACGGGTCTTCTGCTTTTCCTTGTTGGCGATGCCGGTGGGCATCGGCCCCGAAGGAATGAAGACGGCGGGCAGATGGCCGAAGCGCAGCGCGCCGATCACCAGACCGGGCACGATCTTGTCGCAGATGCCCAGCAGGGCCATGCCGTCGAACATGGCGTGGCTCATGGCGACGCCGGTGGCCAGAGCAATGGCGTCGCGGCTGAAGAGCGACAGCTCCATGCCCTCGTAACCTTGCGTGACGCCGTCGCACATGGCGGGCACGCCGCCCGCCACCTGCATGGTGGCGCCGATTTCGCGGGCATAGATCTTCATGGCATCGGGGTAGCGGCCATAGGGCTGATGCGCCGAAAGCATATCGTTGTAAGCCGTCACGATCGCCAGATTGGGCGCCTTGGTGAAGGCCATGGTCTTCTGGTCGCCCTCGGCCCCGGCATAGGTGTGCGCGAGGTTCGAGCAGCCGAAGAAGCTGTTGCGCTCGCCATGGCGGTCGGCCTCGGCGCGGATCATGTCGAGGTAGCGCGTGCGGCCCGGCTTGGACCGTTCGATGATGCGCGCGGTGACGCTTTCGATGGTGGAATGAAGCTGGGCCATGGTGGGTCTACTCTGCACAAGAAAGCGGGGCTCTGGCGAACCCGCGCTTGTGGTGATGGATCGGGCCATGGCCCGGATTGTTCCTGGCGGGGGTGGGCAAGCCTTATGGCTTGCCCAAGCCCTTGTTCATGCGCCTATTCGTGCCAGGTGACGCTGTCCTTCGCGGCCAGCGCGATGGCGGCGGTGGGGCCCCAGCTGCCCGCCGGATAGGGCTGCGGGATGATCTCGTTCTCGGTCCAGCAGGCGCGGATGTTGTCCACCCAGGTCCACTGGGCTTCCACCTCGTCGCGGCGCACGAACAGCGTCTGGTCGCCCTCGATCAGGTCGAGCAGCAGGCGTTCGTAAGCGATGCGCTTGGTGGGGCCAGCGAAAGCATCGGGCATGCGGATGTCCAGCGGCACCTCGCGCAGGCGGATGCCGCCGCGATCGAGGCCGGGCACCTTGGTCATCAGATCCAGCGTGATGTTCTCTTCCGGCTGGATGCCGATGACCAGACGGTTGGGCTTGGCCACCGCGCCGCGCTGGGCGAACATCGAATGCGGCACCGGGCGGAACTGCACGACGATCTCGGTCGTGCGCTTGGGCAGGCGCTTGCCGGTGCGCAGGTAGAAGGGCACGCCCTTCCAGCGCCAGTTGTCGATGAAGGCCTTGATGGCGACGAAGGTTTCCGTCTCCGAAGGCTTCTGCAATTCGTCGATATAGCCCGGCACGCTGCCGCCCGCGATGGCGCCCGCCACATACTGGCCGGTGACGATATCGCCCGGAGTCACCTTGCGCAGCGAGTTCAGGACCTTGGTCTTCTCGCCGCGCACATCGACGGGGTCGAAGCGGGCAGGCGGCTCCATGGCGACCAGCGCGAGAAGCTGCAGCATATGGTTCTGCACCATATCGCGCAGCGCGCCCGCGCCGTCATAGAAGCCGACGCGGCCTTCAAGGCCCACGGTCTCGGCCACGGTGATCTGCACATGCTCGATATGCGTGGCGTTCCACAAAGGCTCGAACATGATGTTGGCGAAACGCAGCGCCAGCAGGTTCTGGACGGTTTCCTTGCCCAGATAGTGGTCGATGCGGAAGATGCGATCCTCGGTGAAGGCGCCGGCGACGGCATCGTTCACCACTTTCGAGGAGGGCAGATCGATCCCCAGCGGCTTTTCCAGACCGATGCGGCTGCGCTCATTGGCGAGGCCACTGGCGACGAGGCCCGCGATGGTCGGCTCGAACAGGCTGGGCGCGGTCGAGAGGAAGATCGCCAGACCATTTTCCACCGTGCCGACCTTCTCGGCCAGCGCATGGAAGTGGCTGGTGTCGTTCGCGTCGAGCGGCTGGTAGAACAAGCGCGTGAGGAAGCTGGGGATGGCGCCCTTGCGATGCTCGGGCAGGAATTTGTCCAGTGCCTGCGCGGCGAACTCACGGAAGGACGTGTCGTCCATCTCGGAGCGCGCGGTGCAGACGATCTGCAACTTGTCGGAGACCAGACGGTCAGCGTGCAGCGCGCAGAGCGAGGGCAGCAGCATCCGCTGCGACAGGTCGCCGGTGGCGCCGAACAGCAGCAGGCGGTCCGCGGTAAAGCTCATGCATCGTCCCTTTGCGAATCGTAGTCGTTCAGCGGGTTGGCCCCGCATGCCGACAGGATGGCGGGCCGCCTTCTATCAGCGCAGGCCCATGCATGCCAGCATGCGGGCACGTATGCACAATGACAAGCCTGCGCGTTGAATACGAATTTTGATGCGTAATGCGGGGCGTTTGCGCAATGCGGTAAGGCGCCGGGCTGTGAAGCGTTTCCTCAGCTTGCGGGATGACGGCGGATGGGCACGGGGATCGAGCAGATGTCGGCGCCGGTGGCGGCGACTTTCAGGAAATCATCATGCCGGTGTGCGCGCAGATCGGCGTAGCGGGCGAAGCTGACGCTTTCGGTGGAGAGAAATTCGAAATGCGGCTGCTGATCGGCGGAGAGTTCGCTGGCGAGGCGCACCGAGAGGATCGGCGTGCGGTCGGCGGCATCCTTGTAGACGCCATTGCCCGGGGCGCGGGGGAGGGATGAGAGGTGTTCGATGCCCTCGATCACCCGGCCCACCACGGCGATGTTGCGATCGAGCTGGCGGGGCGGCTGGCCGATGACGGCATAGAGTTCCGCGCCGGAGCCGGTGTCGGGCGAGAGGTCGCGGGCGACGCCGACCGTGGCGTAGCAATGGGTGGGCCATGTGCGGCCCTGATCCAGACCGACGGGCCAGCCGTGATCAAAGTCGGTGTGTGGGGCAAAGGCGTCGAACAGCCAGCGGGACCGACCGGCAATGGAAACTGTTTGGAGCAGGTTTTCCTGTGTGGGTCCCACAATGGTGTATTGGCTTTCATCCACCTTCGCCAAACCTGCGGGCAGAGGTCTGGCCTTCACCTTGTCCTCATTGTCGCCATCGCCCCATTGCGCGACCCAATTGTCCTGCACGCGATAGACCGAAAGCCCGTCCCACCAATGGGCGGCGGCCAGCTTGCGCAGATTGCCCACCCAGCCTTGCGAGAAAGGCGCAGGGATCAGCTGGATCATGACCTGCCTCGGGTGCCCCCTGGCATCGGGCGCCAGCTCCATCACCAGCAGATCCTGCGGGGCGATGGCGGTCCAGTCGCTGGCCGGAGCTGCCTTGACGACATCGCTGGCGCTCACGGCTTTGGTTGGCGGCGGCGGTGAGGCGGGCGCGGCCTGACCCGGCAGCGCCGGGACCAAGGCGCCCAGCAGGGCAAGAGCGGCAAGCGAAGGGCGGCGGGCTGCGGCGTTGAAAGGCATGGTCTGCACTGTGCCGTCAGGCTCTTTCACAGGCAAGATCGATGAATAAACAAGAAGCGCAGAGGAAGGCTTGCGCTGCCCAAAGACAATCGCTAGGGCGGCGGACCTTACAGGTATGCGGAGCGGTGGCCGAGTGGTCGAAGGCGCTCGCCTGGAAAGTGAGTATACGCCAAAAGCGTATCGAGGGTTCGAATCCCTCCCGCTCCGCCATCTGATTGTTTCAGTCTGATTCATTCAGTCTCAAACGCCCAAAATACAAGGGTTTTGCTAAAAGCCCTGTTGCAGAGGGCACCAACCCAACCCACATAATTGCCTGCTTAGTGTGGGGAAGGATGTGGGTATGGCCTTAACTCAATTGCAAGTTCGGAACGCCAAGGCCGGTAGCCATTCGGATGGGAATGGTCTGCTGTTGCGAGTCAGTGCCTCAGGAGCCAAATCTTGGATTCTTAGGGTGCAGGTTGATGGTAAGCGCAAGGATATCGGCCTTGGCTCACTGGATCACGTGTCACTTGCTGAGGCCCGAGAAAGGGCGCGCATTGAGCGTAAGGCGGCAAGAGATGGAATTGATCTGAAGGTTGAAGCAAAAAAGCTGAAAATTGCCTCTATGACATTCAAGGAGGCGGCTGAGTCCTATTTGGATCATGCTCTGTCTTCCCTGAGCAACGTCAAGCATCAGAAGCAATGGCGCTCGACCCTCAAAACTTACGCCTATCCCACACTTGGGGAATTGGTTGTGGGCAAGGTGGATGCTCCCGACATTGCCGAAGCTCTCAAGCCTATCTGGAAAACCAAATCTGAAACGGCGCGTCGGGTTCGTCAGCGCATCGCCACAATCTTGGACCACGCTCAAGCGAAGGGGTGGCGTGACCGTGAGGCACCGGAGCGTGCCCTTTCGACGTTGTTGAAACCGATCAAGCAAAAGGCAAAGGGCAACTTCCCTGCAATGCCATATAAGCAGGTTCCCGCGTTTGTCGCAGCCATGAGGGCAGCGAAAACGACTGTGGGGCGTGATGCCCTTCTGTTTGCTATTTTGACAGCAGCAAGATCGCAGGAAGTGCGGGGAGCCCGTAGGGGGGAGTTTGACCTTGAGGCTGGTGTCTGGATTGTTGCCGCTGAGAGAATGAAAAAGCGGCGATTGCATCGGGTGCCGTTGTCTTCGGCTGCAAAGGCTATCGTGGAAGCCGCATTCAAGCGGATTGGTTCAACGGATGACGCTTTGCTGTTTCCCGGCATGAAAGGAAAAGTCATGTCGGATATGACCTTAGGAAAGGTTCTGAAGGCAAATGGCGGGGAAGGTTTCACCGTCCATGGCTTTCGCTCCTCGTTTCGGGATTGGGCGGCAGAAGAGGGCTATTCCCGTGATTGGGCCGAGTCGGCCTTGGCTCATGTCGTCAAAGACCAAACTGAGGCTGCATACCGCCGCACAGACTTCCTTGAGCAGCGAAAAGCTATGATGGAAGCGTGGGCTACCGCGTGTGAAAAATAAAGTTTGCTTTAGAAGTGCTTTTTTCGCGTCATCGGGAAGGCGATTGCAAAAAGTACAACGCCTAACATGTTGAAAACAAATCGATAAAATTAATATAGTGATCTCTGTAACATTCAATTAAAAACAATAGAAAAATCAAAATCAATTCTATTTGTTCTGCGAGCCGGAGGGGTTGCTCGGTACGAAATCGTGGCTAATAGCAGTGCTCCCTTCAACGAAAGGAAGCAAAATGAACCTGATTTCTACAAGACAATTTGTGGCTCTCACGGGCCTCTCACGCGCTACCATCTGGCGTTATCGCAAGAAGTTTCCGAATTTTCCGCAACCTATAGTTCTGTCGCCTTCCAGCATACGTTGGGTTGAGCAGGATGTTGACCGTTGGATCGATGCTTTGCGGAAGGTGGCGTGACATGAGTGCTGCATTTTCTGACAAGCCTGCCGTTCCTCGGGGCGATTTGAATCGGATCGCCGCCTGTTTGGAGGAGCTGAGGGATTCCTATCGGCAATCACCGGCGTTGATCGATCGTTATGATGAGGAAGATCCTGAAAAATATAGATTTTACAACATTGGAGCCATTCAGGCTTTGAACGTTCGGCATTCGGATCATTTGGGCAGGGTCTTTGAAAAGGATATTGCGCCCGCTCTTGGGGTTGATGGGCATACCGCTAGCTTTGACACCATCATAGAGGTGATGACGGCTCTGGGCTGGGAGTCTCCCGAGAAAATCAGCGAGATGATTGATTTGTGTGAATTGCTTGCCAGCCCTCAGCGGCCTTCAGTGTTGAAAATAGCCAAATACGAAGGTCGCTATTTGCCATCCATGCCCGAGGACATGCTTCATGGTGTGCGAGTGAACACGATCACGCCATCGGCAACGGATGTCCTCGAATTCTTTGATGCGTGCTTGGAGTTTTGGCGTGCCTGTCCTGATGCTCTGATCCAGCCTGTTGCATTGCGTTGATCCATATAGAGGCAGGACAGGGCCCGTCCTGCCGATATGAATGGATTTGCTTTTTAAGGCCTTTTCAGGGCCTTGAATCCCTTTTGGCTATTGTGTAGCGGAGGCGTTGAAATGCCTCTCAGATCGCTTTAAAATCGAAATTAGGGTATGTTGAGATGGGTGGGTAAGGTGCTTTCCAATTGTAAGAAGGGCAATACTGCTAATTTTTAGTAGTTATTATAAAGATGCAAAGATTTTTATCTTGCTGCTTAATAAAAATATAGAAATACGTGCATTGCAACTTGCTGACACGGTAAATAATCGCTTGCGCACATCTGCTTCCGGGGTTAACGAACGTCTTCCGCGACATTGGCGACTTGGGGAGTGCATCCCTTTCTTTGGTCATGTCAGGAATTTTGTCTTCTAAGGCATTTGGAAGCGTATTTGGCTGCTCAGTAGGCAATGCGCCTTTTCCGTTCTGAGAAGCGCTTACAATCGAAATTAGGGGCACTCCTTCTGTCAGTCCGATCCGGTCTGGCTGTGGGGGAGGTCTGTGCAATGAAAGGGGGTCAAAATGAGTTAGTTTTCAGCAGCGTCTGGCCTCTTTGAGGGCCTGAGGCAAAGGGTGATCCCGAAATCGTTCTCAGTATATATGTTGTTGTTTCTTTCCTTTGTTTCCCCTGCCTCCACTCTCCTCTCTCTTTATTATAAAGAGAAATGAAAAAAGGATTATGTGAAGATAAAGAAAATATAAGATGGATTTTATGGAATTTTTTGATTTAAAAGCTTATTTGGATGGCCTCGTTAAAGATAGAGGCCTATTTGATTTCAATAAAGATGCCCACTATATTTCACTGATGTTTACTCCTGAATCAAAGGAGTTTAAATCTCTTTTAAGTGAAATTTGGTCTATAATTAAGTTAAGAAAACTAAACTTAAATAAACAAGACAAGAAAATGGAGCATGCCTTAGGCGTCCTTTGCGCGGATTTGCTGATTGCACAGGGGCATAACGATGAGGGTTGGGCATTCCGATCCCAGCGTAGGGATTCCTTTACCGGAGAACCCATTGGCGTCAGGCCATTCCAAGGCGCATTGAAAGCGTTGGAAACCCTTGGGTACGTCGAGCAGACCGATTACCGTAACAACCCTGTCATTGGCTTTTGGGATAAAAAGGCGCGCCGCATAAGGCTAACGTCAGCATTCCTAGCCCTTGCTGAGGCGCATGGCGTTAAGGGTGGGGATTTATCCCATTTCCGGCTAATTGATCATACCCCGGCACCCCCATTTCCCATTGAGCTGAAAGCAGCCTCAACACACAAGGAAATCGCGAATTCCCGTAGAAAGGGCGATAAAATTCCGGGCAAGGAGATAAGGGTTAAGCGCTCTCACCCCCGGGTCAAGCAGCATGTGGCAGAAATCAATGAAATCAATGAATTTCTGGCTGTGCATAAGCTGACATATGCGGGTGATCCCGTGCAGGCTTCGTGCTGTGAAGGGTTTCGCCGTATCTTCAGTTGCGGTGATACATCTGATCATGAGTATCAGAAGGGAGGGAGGCTTTACGCCAATGGTGTCCTCTATCAAGGCTATGCGGGCAGGCAACCTGATAAACCCGAGCAACGGGAGCGCAAGAACCTCTTGATTGATGGGGAGGCAGTGGCTGAAATCGACATTAGTGGGTGTCATGCTCGCATTTTGATGGCGGGAATGGGCCAGCCGATAGGCGAGGATGTTGACCCGTATGCTTTTGAAGGAATTCCGCGCGAAGTAGTCAAAATTTTGTTCAGCAAGACCATGGGATATGACAAATTTCACACGGGATGGACGAAAAAGGACAATGAATTCTATAATCTAAAGCTGAAAATGCCCGGAAAGTTGGGAAAATATCGCTTCAAGGCCGTGCAAGATGAGGTTTTGGCCCGCTTCCCTGTCCTCGCAGATTGGCCGACATGCCCCATTCGATGGCCTGATCTACAATATATCGAAGCGCAAATTATCGTGGAAACCCTTCTGCGGCTGGCAAGAGAGTACCTCATTCCAGCCTACCCTGTGCATGACAGTATCATTGTGCCCGCTTCCAAGGCGGAAGAAGCCAAACGGGTTCTAAGGGAGGCCTTCAATAATGCGGTTGGGGTTTATCCAGCCGTGAAGGTCAAGGGGGTGTGAGCGAACGATGCCGAAACAGGCGGCCTTAGGGCCGCTTGTCTCCCTTCCAACATCTATTGGATACAGTTGCTGATTTCGTCTTTCGTCCTTTTGAGCTGTATTCTGACCATCTTAATCACCCGGTGATCGCCTACATCATCTATTTCGATAGTGAACCGCGCCGGGTTTGCCGGAGGCTCCAACTTCTGAGAAAGTGGAGCCGATATGAGCAAAACGACGAACAAGTTTGCGCCTGAGGTCCGCGCCCGTGCGGTGCGCATGGTGCTGGATCACGAAAGTGACCATCCTTCTCGCTGGGCAGCCATCGTGTCGATCGCGGAGAAGATAGGCTGCGTTCCCCAGACCCTGTTCGAATGGGTCAAGAAGGCCGAGATCGACAGCGGCAAGCGGGCCGGTGTGCCAACCGAGATGGCAGATCGCCTGAAGGCGCTGGAGCGCGAGAACCGTGAATTGCGCCAGGCCAACGAGATCCTGCGCAAGGCGTCGGCGTATTTTGCCCAGGCGGAGCTCGACCGCCCGTTCAAACGATGACCGCTTTTATCGATGCGCATCGAGATGAGTATGGGGTCGAGCCGATCTGCAGGGTTCTGCCGATTGCCCCATCCTCCTATCGGGCCCGCGTGGCACAGCGAAGCAATCCAGAGTTGCTGTCGGACCGCGCTCGGGAGGATCAGCGCCTGAAGCCTGAGGTGATGCGCGTCTTCGCTGAGAACTTTGGGGTTTATGGCGTGCGAAAGGTCTGGCGGCAGATGAACCGCGAGGGTTTTGCTGTCGCCCGCTGTACCATCGCGCGTCTGATGCGAGACCTGGGCCTGCAAGGGGTCATCCGGGGCAAGCCCGTGCGCACGACGGTCAGCAACAAGGCCGCGCCATGCCCGCTCGATCACGTCAACCGACAGTTCCATGCCCCGGCGCCCAACATGCTCTGGGTGTCTGACTTCACATATGTCGCGACATGGGCGGGGTTTGTCTACGTGGCCTTCGTGATCGACGTCTATGCTCGTTATATTGTGGGATGGCGGGTCAGTCGCACCGCTCATGCCGGCTTCGTGCTGGATGCGCTGGAACAGGCCATCCATGAGCGCCGCCCGGTGCATCGTGGCGGCCTCATTCACCACAGCGACCGCGGATCGCAATATGTGTCTATTCGCTATTCCGAGCGCTTGGCGGAGGCGGGCATCGAGCCCTCTGTCGGCAGCGTGGGGGATAGCTATGACAATGCTTTGGCCGAGACCATCAACGGCCTCTACAAGGCTGAGGTAATCCACCGGCGCGGGCCATGGCGGTCCTTCGAAGCCGTCGAATATGCCACGCTCGAATGGGTGGACTGGTTCAACCACCGAAGACTGCTTGAACCGATCGGCAACATACCACCTGCCGAGGCCGAAGAACTCTATTACGCCATGCTGGACGACGTCTCCATGGCTGCCTAACTTAAACCAAACAGCCTCCGGCAAACCCGGCGCGGTTCAATAGAGTTGAATGACGATAATCCTGAAAAATTTGAGATGGATGTCTTTTTTTCGCCATGGAAAACATTCGGTGCGCCGTAGTCGCTTAGGGACTTGGCGATACACCATTCCAGTTCAAGCATGCTTCTTTTAGATTCCGCTTCTTCGAATGGCCTATTGTCCCAAATCGTTTTATATGTGTCTGCTGTTGCCGTAGCGGGCACTGCTAGAACGGAAAATGACGTAATGGCATAAAATATAGATGAATTTTTCATGATGGCCTCCAAAGGAAGTCATGGTGTGAGGTTTGAGATTTCAAATTTTGTTAAGTCATTCTGGAATTCTGTGAAATTTCCATTGAATGAATTTGGACTTCGACTTTGCTGTCGTTAGTCTATGATCGCGAGAAAGCGGCCATACCAAGAATCTAAATTAGATAAGGCGCCTTTTACAGGAAAGGCATTCAAATCTGCACCGGAATGATTTTTATAAAAGTGTATGATTTTGACCGGAGAAGACAGGCTGCTGGTATAAACTTTTAGAGAAATGGATTTTATTTTTTCTTCATTTCTACGTGATGCGGTAACGCCACCAACTAGGAGCCCTACTGGTCCAAGGAGTAGCCCACCCAAAGCTGCGCGGCCAACTTGGCTACCTCGGTTCACCTTCGTAACCGAAGAGCCATTCTTCTCTACCTCTACGGAAACTATCTCATTGTAATTAAATAATTTATGAGATTTTGAGTTTTCCATGAAGCATACTTTTTTTCCGGACGTATCTATGGCAACGGCAGCGCCACCGTGTGTTCCGGAAAAGACGTAAGACGGGTTGAACCCCTTTATCTCCCGCATCGCTTTTTCGACGGAATTAGCTTTAGCGATCTGTATGATGGCTATCGCGGAAAAGACAATAAATATCAAAATGATAATTGTCACTGACGCCCCCGATTCAATGTTGGAGGCGATTTCCCGGCGCGAAGCCGGGTGTTGGAAACCTTGCGTACGCACAAGGCGCCGCCATTTTAGGCGCAAACCTTGGACATACGACGGCCACCCGGCAAGAAACAGGGTTTCCGCCGGTGCGTACGTTTTTGGGGTTTCCACGCCCCACGGCTGGGACTCACCAGCCGCAAGCCCCTCATTGCAAAATGGGGGTTTAGAGTAAAGGGAGGAAATAGAAATGTAGATAATAAAGTGCGAAATGATTTGTCTTTTTGCGCAAAATAAATTTCAAAATTTTGAAAATTCAATTTGAGACTTGCAGTCAGAATCAATTATTTTTCTGGTTCCATCCTTAAATATAACCAAATATTTTCCAGAAATTGGTGTAAGAATTATGTAATCTTTGCAAATTCTTGCATTATCTGAAAAACTCTTCACATCCATAATTCTATGTTTTTCTCCATCATTATACCCATTGAAGAAAACTCCTATGGTGAATGCTATAGACAGCCATCCAAGATCCGCTGGCATACCTGAAAGGCGAATTGCATCACAAAGTTTCCAATAGGGAAATACGATGGATAGCTGTAAAACCGCTGCAACTAGAGCAAAATCCACATACTTGAGCTGCTCATATATTACATAAGTGGTAAGAGAAATGGACAAGCAGGCGATCAGCAATGCGATGAGAATAATTTTTTGAATTCTTCTTGATGTAGCTCGTGGATCTGGATCACCCTTCTGAGTTAGTTCCTCTTCAAAACTTATATATCCATTTCTGTGTCTGAAATATATTAGCAACAATGGTAGAAAAAAACTGCCGAAATAAATAGATATCAGATGCTGTAGAGTAATTGTAAAAAAATCTGATATCGAAAAAAATGCAGATAGGCTTGATCCAAAGCCACTGGAGTAGCCATATATATACAATGTACATGTGATCACATGAAATACAGGCCACAAAATCATATATCCGGAAATCTTTTTATCGATATCCATATATAAACCCCAAAATGCGTGATGGTTTTCCGAATTTTCAAAAATTATTTAGAATTATGGCTGTTTATTTTTTAGGAAGGCAGCTCTTCCGGCGAAATATCCCATGAGCTACTCGTCACGCCTTCATCCTGATTGACCTTGGGAAAGCACCATGGTCCCTCGTCCTTTGCGCGTGCGAGAGCGCCTGAGTTCGCACTACAAACCCGCCACCTTCGCGTGACTTGCATCAGATGCAAACTCCCCGAATCCCGGTATACGCTGGCCCTTCCAATCCCAAGCCGCTTGCTGATCTCAGTTGGACTGATGCCCTCTGCTCGCATCCTGTGAACCTCATTAAAGGGGATAGATGGCCTGCGTCCCTGCTGACCCCATACCGTAGAGCTAGATCGCCTAGGGGAAAGCCGTTCGAGCGCTCTGGCATGATCCTACAGTTACCTCCACGGATACTCCGGATTTCGGAATGTCTATCCCCCTTTTATGGGATAGGCAGCGCTGCCCGTGCGCTTCATGCTGTTGTCTCCCCTAAAGGAGATGATCCATGGATGATGAAGCATGCAAGGCTGTGGGCTCGGTGCTAGCGATCATTGGCGACCTACTTGAAAAGAACGGCATCTGCACGATGATGCAGCTCGCTAACCGGATCGGTAATATGGCCATGGTGACGGAGAGCGCGGGGCCCCAATTTGAGACCCGCGCCGGGTACTTGGCGATCATGGCCTTTTGCGTGAAGGCGGCGGCGGAAGGACCTAGTGGAGCCTCGGGCCAGGACAACTGAGAGGGGATGCAGCCGGACTAGCATGCTCATATCCTCCGATACTCTCCCTAACTTTCCTGCCATTGCCCACCTGATCACCCACGGTTATGCATTACGGGTGAAAGGACCATCTCATGAAGTGGTGGAATCGCCTTTGGAGGCGCACATCGAACAAGCCGATTGCGGGCGTCGAATTTCGTGTGATCTCCACCTTATATAGCTTTGATGGCAAGAGATCTGCTGAGATCCGCGAATTCTCTCACGGCAAGACCTACCTGCTAGAAGCCGATTGGGTGGAAGGCACTGTTTTCAAAGAACGGCATGATGGCAGGCTTGTCGGTCCTTTCGGATCGCCAAAACTGGCCGAACGGTTCATCATCTCAACGGATTGGTTCAGGGGGAGCAACAGCCGCTCAAACTGATGTCCGCTCACCCTAATTTTCCTGCCATGGGCAAGGTCATGCCCGCAGCCTGTTAGCTGTCGGTGGGTTAGATTTGTCGCGGAGGGCGGCTATCGGCCCCTTGGGCAGAAAAGTTGCCGTTCCGGTCCCGACAACTTAGCGGACATCGCCACGGGCAGGTGTCGAAGCCTGCACCCGACAAGCGGGACCGTTGTGACGGTGCGTCTACCCTTCCGCCACCGTGGCCTACTCAGCATAACGCCTGTTCGGCTGGAAACCATATCCTCGCGAAAAATTCTGCCTTTCCGGAGCCGACAACCTTGCGGACGATCATTCATCTGGCAGTTTTGAAGATCGATCTAGTGACACGGTGGGTGGGTGGGTTGGTGATCTGGGTCACCATAGACGACTTGGCCGTTCGCTAACCTATGGGGCACGCACAAAGCAGGATTGGGATTTTCACGCCATTCTATCAGGAAGTTCCATGCGGCTTCGTCATGCACGTGATCTAACCACCCCAGTTCTCGACGATTGTTCCGATATGTGTCTATCAGCAAATCCAGAGATTCCGGTATAAGATCAAGGCGATCTTTTATGAGTTGTACCCATGTACCAGCGGGAACTGACTGACCGTGGTCGATGTCGAGGCTACCAAGCACCTCATCGTTTGCAGTGTAATAGCCGGTAAAACCTTCCTGAAAGATACCCCTCTTCGTACCGGGCTTGTGTTGGTCCAACCACAGCCGGAAAGTTGGAATTTCTATCCCAACAATCCCCAAAAGACGAAAGCCCCAAGGTCGGCGTTGTGCGTCTAGGGAAAAATAGGACGTAACCTCGGCAGGCCCTTCTCGCGTCCATACTTTCCAGCCCCCTTTAGATAGGCGCTTATCAACAAAGCCATCAGCTCGGAATGCGTCAGCTATTTGAGATCGAAACTCTTTAACGTCCACGATGAAAACCCTTCGCCCCGCCAACGAGAGCTGTGTCTTCCATTTTTTATCCTGAATTAAAACCCTCTATGCAACCGAAGGAAGCTTCCTCGAATACAGAGCGTGTCCGCTCTCCCTAACTTTCCTGCCATTGGAAGGCCGGAAAGCTGACCCTGATAGCTGACATAGCCTGCTGGGGCTATAAGGCCCGCTTCTCAACTCGCTGAATAGCAGCCCTGCTAACCCCATACCGTTGGGCCAGAACGCCAAGGGAAGTGCCTTTAGCGCGTTCGTCCATGATTTCCTGCTGTTGGGCTTTGGATAGTGCTGTGGGCCTTCCCAGCGCCTTTCCTTGTGCCTTTGCGCGTGCCAGCCCTGATTGAGTGCGCTCAATAAGAAGATCACGCTCAAACTCTGCCACAGCCGATATCACGCTCATGGTCATCTTTCCGGCTGCGGAGGTAAGATCTACGCCTCCCAGAGCCAAGCAATGAACCTTGATGCCATCTGCTGCCAGCCGCTCAACCGAGGTGCGTACATCAATGGCGTTGCGCCCCAGCCGGTCCAGCTTTGTCACCACCAGCACATCACCAGCCTCCAAGCGATCCACCAGCTTGGCAAAGCCCTTGCGCTCCATGGCGGCAACAGAGCCTGAGACGGTTTCCTCAATGATACGCTTGGGTTCAACGGCAAAGCCAGCCGTTTGAATCTCCCTCGCTTGGTTCTCTGTTGTCTGATCGAGGGTGCTGACACGGCAATAGGCAAACACGCGGCTCATCATCACATCCTTGTATCGATTCTCTGTATCGAATTTAGATGTGTAACGATAATGCCGTCAAGGTATATTCCGATACAGTTTCCGGACCTGTATCGGAAACGGAGGTTTTCGATGAGAATGATGAAACCTATCGCAGTATGAAAAGCCAGCCTGTTGAATTTCTAAATCTGAAAAAAAATATCAAGCGGGGTTCGCTATTAATTATGCGAACCCCGGCGATAAATTCATTTGTCTAAATATTCAATTAAGACAGAATTTATAGATCGCCACGTCTCCGTCTTTCTTGTGGACATGACGGAAATAATTGTTTTCTTAAATTCTGATTTGCTCATCTTTATTTCATATTCTTTATATAGGTCATCAATTAAGATCTTCCCACTCGCTACCTTTTTCCAGTCCGTTTTCCACGTCGCTTCGAATTCGCTATGAGCTCTTTCGCATTCAGCGACAAAGGCATCGACCCATGTAGTCTCTTCCAGTGCAGTGACGTCGTCCTTGAGTTTTTCAATCCGTTGCCAGAGGATTTTTGCTGCATCCGGGATCGTCTTCAATTGAATTTCTTTCGGCCTTAGGCCTGCATTTTCGGGCTCGAATTTGTTATATACGCTTGCTATCACATGACTATCGAGCTGCCTGATAGCAATTTCTTCCAATTGCTGTGAAAAGGAGCCGCGAGATTCGGGGGGGTGTCCTGATTTTTCAGATATTACGTCAAATAAAATTTCCTCGTCTAAGAGATAATTTTCGATGCAATATCTTTCGAGCTGATAGACCTTCACCAAGTTTGAGCTTTTCAAGTCAGAGATGTTCCTGTCTCTATCGAAAATGAACAACTGCTTTTTTGTTAGATTCCCATTTTTTTCTTGTTCTTGCAGTTTTGGGATATCTTTTTCTATCTCGGACCGACCTCCAAGAGGTTGAACTTTGAAGCCCTGAAGAGAGTCTGCATAGCCAGCCTGTAGAATAATGGCATCATGATCGCCTTCGACAAAAACAGATCCTCTTGAGAATAGAAGATCGGAAGTGCTAGCGCCCAAGCGGTTTAATACTTCAAAAACCTCTTTGCTATCTTGTTGATAGATGGGGGTAATGTCGGTCGATGTTCTTAAGTGAAATAATTTTGATTTTTCGTCTTCAAAGGCATCGCGAACTATTTCAGGAGAGTGGCTGCAAACAAATAACTGCAGCCCTTTTTCCTCGACGCAACGATCTTTCATAAACCGTGTGATGCGGGAGCAAACGGCAGCGTTCAAATGAAGCTCAGGTTCGTCCAGCATGACAATTGTATTTTTGTTACTGCTTAGCCTGAGAGTGAGAAACGTGAGGATCAATCCTTTTTCCCCACTACTCATGCTGTCTATATCAAAAATTTTCCCAGAGCTCTTTTCTTCGACCAAAACTCGCAAAACGCCCTGTTCGCTGAAGGAAACGCCGGAAAGCTTTTTGCCGGGAAGTAATTCGTCAAATATTAAGTTAAACTCTTGCGAAAGTTTCTCTCTACCGCTTTCGCTTAAAAGAAGGTTTTGAATGATTAACTGCTTTAATCGACCCCATTTTACTGCGGGCTGGGCAAGGTGGGACATTATTTGCTGTTGAATGTCGCCGGACCCAAGTTGAATAGCAACTTCTCCGCTTGGAAGTGCGCGATCAGCAGTGAAATAATTGAAATTGGTTAGATTTGGGGTCAACGATCTTTCGAGGAAATTGATAAAAATCTGAGAATTTATATCAGCACCCTTGGCTATTCCACTTTCAGTTTCAAGAGAAAGATCCATATTGTATTCGTTTGATATGCTAATTTTCTTAACAATTTCATTAACGGCGCTCTTCGCTGATTGTAATTGAGCCTGACCTTGCGGGGTTGAAAGAAAAGAGGTTAGGTCAGTTGCGCTATCATTAATTGAGCGGGCTAACTGTGTTTGCAAAACCATCATTGAAAGCGGTTCAACGGAGGTTTTTAAACGATCAATTTCATCCTGTTCTAATTTTATTATCATTTGAATATTTATAGGTTTTGTGGGGTCGTTGGCAAGCAATGCAAATGGCGCATTAGTCGCTACACCTCCGTTTTGAACTGCTCCTAAGCTGACTAAAACCTGTTGCGCTTCGCCACTGTATCTTTGGGCCAATAGCGACTTGCAGAGCCTGATCGCTTCAAGGATCGTCGTTTTACCAACGGCATTCGGGCCAGCTATAACATTCAGGCCTCGGCCAGCATCAAATGATATTTTTTCAAGACCACGAAAATTCTTTATTGTAAGGCGCTCGATGTGCACGCGAAGCTCCTATGTTACCGTTGCCTAAGCAACTTAGATAGCGCGCGGTTAAATGTGAAGAGCCTATGGGTGGCGGTCTTACATCACCCCATTTCTGTCGCTATTTATGTGACCTTTGGGGTGGAGTGGTGCAGATGCTTCCACTTTTTCCTGGAAAGAAAGTGAAATGGAAAAGTAGATTTCCCTGCTCGTATTTTACCGATGCGGCACATATCGCGTTGATGTGGCGGGCATCGGTGGAGCGGTGTGTTTCCAGTCAGGCCAGCAGTCGCAGTGGCAAGTTCGAGATTTTAATCTCCCCATGTGTGGGTAAAAGTGTGGGATCTCTAAAAGGGATGTGGTCATAAGTTTATGAAATAAAAATATTATTTATGTTTTTTGGAATCCCTCCCGCTCCGCCATTACCCTTGTCAGCGATATTATTCGGCCTTGGGCCGACCGGCTCTCTCAAGAGCCTGCGGTCTCCGGCTGGAACATCGCGTTGAGATAGGCCGCGATCCTCACGCCTGCCTGTTCCAGTCGCTCATCCACCTCCGCCTGATGCTGCTGCGCGTAATCCTCGGACAGTTTGTGGGTCTGGGGGTAGATGGTTTTGCGCAGGGCGATGCTCTCATGCACCCATTGCTCGGGTGAAGAAGCGCTCCAGGCCGAGACCTGCGTCGGGGTGATGCTGGCCGACAAAGCTGAAGCATAGGTCGCCGAAGACAGCCCGCGATGCTCGATCAGCCCGTAATCCCACACGCCATGCAGCGGCATCGGGCGGCCCAGAAACACCACGGGTACATCATTGCCGCCATGATCATTATGGTCCCCACCCGCGCCCGCATGCAGCGGCTGGTGCAGATCGCCGATGATATGCACGACGAAGCGCAGGGCGACACGCTTCTCCTCCTTGTCGCGCTTCGGATCGCGCAGCACGGCGCTGTAGGCGGCCAGAGCGCTGATCGCATCGCCCTCGCGCGGGCGGTCGGAGGGCTGATAGTCGTCGCCCGCCACTGTCACATAATGCCAGTGCCCGGCCCGGTGCCGCCAGAAATCAGTGGGGGCCGAGCGCATCTCATCGGGCCATGTCGAGGCCTGCGCCAGATCCTCCTTGCCCATAAATTGATGGATTTGCGCGGCAGCAGCCTCGCTCAGATGTTTCTCGGCGATCAGGCCGGTGATCTGATGGCCTTCGGCGCCCCAGGCCAGAGCCGGGGTGGCGGATACCGTCATGGAGAGCAGAGGGGCCAGAAAGGCGGCGGAAATCAGAGAGGTCAGTCGCATGGCGGGCCGGATAAGTCAGTGATGTTGCAGATCAGAGGCGGAACGCGCAGCACTTTCGCGTCAAGTCTGGGGTTGGCTGCCTGAATAGGGGCTTTCTGTTTCATGTGATGGGCCAGACTGTGGCATTTTTGCGTCTAAATGAAATTTATATAGCAGAAGCATATAAATTTGTCATGAATTTGCCGCCGCCAGCCCCTAGCCAGCAGCATCCGTCCGCTTGTGCGGATGCGAAAGACTTTGAATTCACAGGGGCACATCAATATGTTACGTTTTGCTCACGCAGCTTCGCTGAGTGTCATGGCGGCTGCACTGCTCACCGCCGCACCCGCCTTCGCCCAGTCCACCGGCACCCAGACCTTCGAAGGGTCGATCGTGGTGAACGGCAAGAAGGACATCAAGCCGATCGAGGGCATCACCCTGCCTGACACGCCCAAGGAAAAGCGGGTTTTCGATCAGGATATGATCGACCACCAGACTGCCGGCCAGACCGTGGATGATATCATCAACTACATGCCTGGCGTCAGTTTCCAGAACAACGGCCCCTATGGCGACGCGGGCGGCACGCTCTCGATCCATGGTTTCGACGGCAGCCGCATTTCGCAGACGCTCGACGGCATTCCGATGAACGATTCGGGCAATTACTCGCTCTATCCGTCGGAGCAGATCGATTCCGAACTGATCGAGCGTATCGACGTCACGCTGGGCTCGACCGACATCGACAGCCCGACCGCCTCGGCCACCGGCTCGACGGTCAACTACATCATGCGCAATCCCACCGAGGATTTCCATGTCCGCATGAAGGGCACCGTGGGCCAGTGGGACGGCATGCGCATCTTCGGCGTGGTCGATACCGGCATCTTCACGCCGTTCGGCACGCGCGCGCTGCTCTCGGCCAGCCGCCAGACCAGCTCCTTCCCCTATGATCCCAACGCCAAGCTGTCACGCGCGCAGGCCAACGCCAAGATCTATCAGCCGATCGGTTCGGCCGATGATTTCCTCTCGCTGGCCGGTTGGTGGAGCCAGTCGCGCGGCAACCGCTATGGCGACGTGCTGCTCAACGGTTCCTACCCCACGGCCGCCAATGTGCGCGCCGCCCTTGCCGCCGGCACCTGCCAGGAAGCCGTGGCAACCCCGGGCAAGAAGGACACGGCCAATGGCTGCGGCACGTCCTATGATCTGGGCTATAACCCCACCAATCGTTACAACATCCGCATGAACAGCCGCTTCACGCTGGGCCATGGGCTGATCCTGACCTTCGATCCCAGCTACAACTACACCAAGTCGAACGGCAGCGCCGCCGTGACCGCCACCGAAGGCACCTACAGCCTGAAGAACGGCACCAAGACCACGTCGATCGCCGGCTTCATCGGCGGCAAGCCCTATCTGGGCGGGGTGGATCTGAACGGCGATGGCGACACGCTCGATACGGTGGAGATGGATGCGCCCACCAACACCGTCACCAAGCGTATCGTGGCGGTCACCAACCTGATCTGGAAGGCCAATGCCAGCAACACGCTGCGCCTGAACTACACCTTCGACCATGCCTATCTGCGCCAGACCGGCGAGCTGGGCCAGATGCAGCAGAATGGCGAACCGGCCAGCTATTTCACCGATGGCAACCCCATCCTCGACGCTTCGGGCCTGCCGATCGAAAAGCGCAACCGCTCCTCGATCTCGATGCTCAACCAGGTGGCGGGCGAATATCGCGGCGAGTTCATCGACCATCGGCTGGTGCTGACCGGCGGGGTGCGCGCGCCCTTCTTCCATCGCGACCTGACCAACTATTGCGTCTCGGAATCGGGCGGCAGCGGCTATGTCGACTGCTTCAACAACCCGACCTATCAGGCCGCCTTCCTGGCCGCCAACCCCACCTATCAGCCACCGCAGTCGCGCCACTACAATTTCAACAGCGTGCTGCCCAGCGCCGGTTTCACCTTCAAGGTGATCCCCAGCACCAGCCTGTTCTTCGACTATTCGCAGGGCATCTATGTGCCCAGCACCGACAATCTGTATGACTCTTTCGCCTTCGCGACCTCGGATTCGCGCTCTGCGCCCGTGCCCGAGCGGACCTTCAACTTCGAGGGCGGCGTGCGCTACAAGACCAGCAAGGTTCAGGCCGAAGTGTCGGGCTGGTACACGGTCTATCATAACCGCATCGCGGAATCGAACATCGTCAGCCCGCAGGACGATACGACCACCATCACCGTCTTCACCAATCTGGGCACGGTTCACAAATATGGTGTCGATGCCAGCGTCAGCTACAAGCCGGTGTCCGCGCTCAGCTTCTACGTCTTCGGCTCCTATCTGAAGTCGAAGATCCTGGGCGACGTGTTGAATGGTGCCTGCACCGCCAACAATGTGAAATATGGTGATTCGGCCGGCATTGGCACCTGCACCGCCGTGGGCCAGTCGACCTATGCGCTGACCGCCGGGATGCGTGAATCGGGTTCGCCCACCTTCATGATCGGCACGCGCGTGCAGGCCCATGTCGGTCCGCTGGACATCGGCATTCAGGCCAAGCACACCGGCCCGCGCTATGTGAACGACCAGAACACGCCGTTCTACACCAGCGCGACCAACCACACGGTGATCTTCCCGTCGACGGCGGCAGCCTATACGCTGGTCGATCTGGATGTGCGCATGAAGGCTGGCTTCCTGGGTCTGAACGACAAGACCTATCTCCAGCTCAACGTCCACAACCTGTTCAACGAGTTCTATGTTGGCGGGTTCAGCGGCGGCACCGTGTCGAACACCTATGCACCCTATGCCTATGTCGGCACGCCGCGCACGATCAGCGGCTCGATCAACGTCGCGTTCTAAGTCAGGGCGAGGCAAGACAAGAGGGGGCGGGCGTCTGTGGCGCCCGCCCTTTTTTGGTTTTGAAGATCAAGAGAAGATGCGAGGGGTTACCCCCTCGCGCTCCCATAACGTCTTCCGACGAAGCGGCAGTGGTGCCCCATCGTGGCGCTTTTGCCTCTCCACCTGCACAAGGCTAAAGCGCCGCAGGCAGCTTTTCATGATCGATAAGCTTTAAAGCCTGCAGCGCGGCGATCTTACCCTATGGCCGAACCCTTAGCGCCTACGCTGACAATTAAAGGGAGCGCGAGGGTTATGACCCTCGCATTGTCTCTTTCCTTAAAGCCCCTTCAACCGCTGCCTCATCCGCCCCAGCGCCATCGCGGCGAAGAGGATCAAGGCCGCCTCCGCCGGATTGCGCAAACGGCCCTGCGCCTGATCCACCATCTGCGCGCTCAGCAGCACATTGATCAGCCATGCCGCCGTCACCAGAGTCAGGAAAATCGGATCGCTGGGTGCTGCGGGAGCCGCGCGCATCGCTTCCCGCAGCAGCACCAGCACGCGCCACAGCACAAAGGCGAAGAACAGGCCCGTCAGCAGCGATCCGGCCTCTTCCAGCAGGAAGACCGGGCTCAGCACCTGCGCCAGCCACGCCTGCCTGGCATCATGGGCATAGACCAGCTGCTGGCGCCATCCGGCGGGATCGCGGCCGATGCCGAGGTAATCCACGGTGATCTTGGTGGTGTTGCCGCGCACAAAGACCGTCACCGTATCCAGCACCGCCGCCTTGATGAAGGGCACGGGGTGCAGCCGCACCTCGGTGAGGAAGCGGGCGGGCGAGGTGCCGGCCTCCTGCGTCACCACATCCTCGGGCGGGGTGATGCCATTGGCTTTTTCGGTGATCAGGATCTTGCTGCGCAGGTTCCAGGCCAGATTGGCGCTGCCGGTGTTGTAGCCGATATGGCCGGTGACGGACGTAAAGATCGCCACCCAGATCGCGAAAGGCACCAGCGCCATCGCCGCCATCGCATAAAGCCCGGGCCGCTTCAGTCGCGCCCGTGCCGGCGGGCTCAGCAGCGCCAGCACGAAGGTGACGGGCAGCATCAGCAGCACGACAGGGCGGGTCAGCATGGCCAGCCCCAGCGCCAGCCCGCCGATCAGGAAAGGTGCGATCCTGCCGCCGCGCAGCCCCGACAGCGTGGCATAAAGCCACACCATGCAGAGCGGGGTGACGATCGCCTCGGTCACCAGCTGATGCGGAAAGGCCAGATTCTGCGGGATGCAGGCATAGATCAGCCCGCAGGCCAGCGGGGCCCGGGGCCATGGAGTTACCCGCCCTGCGAGACGCGCCACCAGCCATGCCGCCAGCACGGCCAGAGCGATCTGCATCACAATCACGCCCACCGGCCCGGCCAAAGTCCAGGGGATCAGCGCGAAGATATATTCGCCCGGCACGATGGGCGATTGAGTCATGGCCGGCAGCAGCGGATCATGCAGATCGGCGAAGATTTTCAGGATGCGCGTGCGCTCCAGCCCGCGGTCGCCCCAGGAAAAGGCGCGGAAATCGGTGGCCCGATCGTAGGCCAGAATCAGCAGATGCAGCCCCAGCGTGATTGCCGCCACCCACAGCGCCTGTTTGCGGACCTCGGGAGGCAGGGCGGCGCTATCGCCGGTGAGGCTTGGCTTGAAAGCAGGCAAGGATGATCCCCAACAGGCTGAAACGTCGGCACTGAAACAATGATGGGGCTTAGAACGCATCCGCGTAAAATTTCGCTGAATTGCGGTGATCGCCATCTTGCCCCTGATCGATAGCGATAGCAGGATGTTCTATCCGAACAGAAAGGATTAAGGCAATTGGGCTAGGGAAAGCGCTCTGCCGGAGTCCCTTATGCGTCTGCAATCCCTTCTTCTGATCCTGCTGAGCGTGTCGCTCTCCGCTGTTGCTCAGCTGCTGCTCAAGATGGGCGTGGCCAGGGTGAAGCAGGGCAGCGCGCTGTCGGCGGGGATGGCCTATGCCACATCGCCGCAGATCATCGGCGGCTTTGCGCTGTATGGGCTGGGGGCTTTTGTCTGGCTCTATGTGCTCTCGCGCCTGCCGCTCAGCGCGGCCTATCCTTTCGTGGGCATCGGCTTTGTGCTGACCATGGCATTCGGCGTGCTGGTGCTGGGCGAAAGCCTGAGCGCCATGCGCCTGCTCGGCACGGCGCTGATCGCGGTGGGCTGCGTCTGCGTCGCGCGGAGCGTGGCGTGAGCGCTTCGGCCCAGCCGCTGCCTCAGCCGGAGGAGCAGGTCCCGCTGGTGGTCGATCTCGACCAGACACTGGTGCGCGGCGATATGGCGCTGGAGGGGCTGGTCAAGGTGATCGGTCTGGGGGTGAGGGCGTGGTTCACCCTGCTGGCGCTGCTGCTGCGCGGCCCGGCGCCCACCAAGGCATGGCTGGCGCGACGGCTGGCGCACAGGCCTTCGACGCTGGCGCTGCGCGAGCCGGTGATGGCGCAGATCGCCCTGGCGCGACAGGAAGGCCGCCCGGTCATTCTGGCGACAGCGGCGCATTGGCGCGTGGCAAAGCGCGTGGCGGCACTGGCCGGGCCCTTCGATGCCGTGCTGGCCAGCAGCTATCGCCGCAATCTCAAGGGCCGCACCAAGCTGGCCGCCATTCAGGCCCATGTCGGCGGGCCTTTCGACTATATCGGCGATTCCCCCGCCGACCGCCCGATCTGGCAGGCCTCACGCATCGCCTATACGGTGGGCGTGGACACCGGCGTGCCTCAACAGCAGCGCCTTGCCCCCGCGCCCAACCCGGTGCGCGCGCTGGCCCGCGCTCTGCGCCCGCATCAATGGGCCAAGAATGTGCTGGTCTTCCTGCCGCTGGCCACCTCGGGAGAGCTGGCTCATCCCGCGCAGATCGGCCATGCGCTGCTCAGCTTTGTCTGCCTCTCGCTGATCGCGTCGAGCGTCTATCTGGTCAATGACATGCTGGATATCGACGCGGACCGCATTCACCCCAAGAAGCGCCGCCGTCCGCTGGCCGCTGGCGATCTCTCGATCCCCTTGGCGGTGGTGGTCGCGCTGGTCGGCACGCTGACGGGGCTGGGCGCGGGGCTGTTCTGGCTGGGCTGGCCTGCCTTTGCGGCGCTGGCCACCTATTGCGCGCTGACAGTGACCTACAGCCTGCGCCTCAAGGCCGCGATGATCGCCGATGTGCTGGCGCTGGCCTGCCTTTACACGCTGCGCATCGCGGTGGGCGCGGCGGCGATCCATGTGCCGGTGTCATTCTGGCTGCTGCTGTTCTCGGTGTTTCTGTTCCTCAGCCTGGGCTATCTCAAGCGCTATATCGAGCTGCGCGGCAGCCTGCGTGAGGAGCATGAGCTGCTCAGCGGACGCGGCTACACCCCCTCGGACGAGATGATCGTGGCGATGAATGGCGTGGCGGCGGGGATGGTCTCGCTGCTGGTGCTGGCGCTGTTCGCCGAGGATATGGGGCATGCCGGGGGCCGCGCGGGCACCTATGCCAGCCCGCAGCTGCTGTGGCTGCTGCCCTTGCCGCTGCTCTATTGGCTCAACCGCGTGTGGATGATGGCGCGGCGCGGCGAGGTGGATGGCGACCCTGTCGCTTTCGCCATCACCGACAAAAAGAGCCTGACCGTCGGCTTGCTGCTGGGGCTGATCCTGCTGCTGGCCAAGTTTGTGGCCCTGCCGATGGGGTAAGGGGGGCGTTCAGGCCCCCCTCTTTCTCAGCGCTTCAGCACTGTGCGGAAGGGCGTGTCGTTGCCATCGGCATCGCTGGCGGGCGGCAGCTTCAGCAGATCGCGCAGCAGCGGCGCCACATCCACATTGTCGAAGGAGGGCAGCTTGCCCGCCGCGCGAAATGCCGGACCGTTGGCGACAAACAGCGCGGCCATTTCGGGCGCTTCATTGTCATAGCCATGATTGCCGCCTTCAACCTTGTGTGGCGGCTTGTCGAAGACCACCCAGCCCACATCGGCCAGACAGATCCACGGCGCCACGCGCGGGTTCGATCCATAGCGGAAGCGTGCCGGGATCTTCGCCTTGGCCCAGCACTGCAGATGGTCATGCTGGCGATCGAGAGCCTTCTCCAGCGCTGCCTCATGGCCGGGCTGGGGGTAGATGGCGGCATAGGTGCCGGTTTCCACCGTGGTGAAATCGGCAGGATCGGCGATGTCCTTGAGCCACACGACACGATCCGGCGCTGTGCCCGCCATGCCGTGATCGGCCACGATCACCAGATTGACCGGCTGACCCAGCGCCTTGAGCCCCGCCACCAGATCGCCGATGTTGCGGTCCACCTCCTTGATGGCGGTGTTGGTTTCGGGCGCATCGGGCCCATACTCGTGGCCCGCCGAATCGACGGTGTCGAAATAGAGCGTCACAAAACGCGGGCGGATCGCGGCGGGGCGGCGCATCCAGTCCAGCACGGTGTTCACCCGCTGCGTGGCGGTGACGGCCTGGTTGAACTGCAGCCAGTCCTCGGGCCGCGTACCGCCGGAGACCTTATGGTCCCCCTTGGTGCCGCCCCAGGCCACATTCGATCCCGGCCAGAAGACGGTGGCGCTGCGCACACCGGCCTTTTCGGCTTGCTCCCAGACGGGCGCGGCCTCGTTCCACCAGAAGGGATCGTCGTTGGCCATGGTGAAGGTTTCGTCCGGGCGCGCCGGGTCCTTCATGGAATTGCCGACAATGCCATTGTGATCGGGCACGCGGCCTGTCACCAGCGCCCAGTGGTTGGGGAAGGTCTTGGAGGGGAAGGAGGGCCGCATCGCCGCATGCACGCCGCCTGCCGCCAGACGCGAAAGCACAGGGGTTTCACCGCGATCAAGGTAATCGGCGCGGAAGCCGTCGATGGAGATCAGGATGGTGACGGGCGCTCGTTCCTGCCGCGCCGCCTGGGGCGCGGGGCGGGAAAGGGCCGTGCTGGCGGTGAGGGGAAGGGCGAGGCAGGCCGCCAGTGCGGCAAGAGGGGGGAGCAAGCGCATGGAGGGAGCCCTAACGCGATAAAAAGACAATTCAATGCGGAAGATTGCCCGCATGAAAGAGGATGCCTTGCTGGCGCGGGCACGGCATAAGGCAAGCGGACCGGCAGCAGGAAAGGCATCGGCATATGGGCAAGGACAAGCAGGGCACGATCCGCATCGGCATCGGCGGCTGGACCTATGAGCCTTGGCGGGGTGTGTTTTATCCCGCTGGCCTCGCCCAGAAGCGCGAGCTGGAACATGCGGGCAGCAAGCTGACCTCCATTGAGGTCAACGGCACCTATTACGGTTCGCAAAAGCCCGAGAGCTTCGCCAAATGGCATGATGAGACGCCCGAGCACTTCGTCTTTTCCTTGAAGGCGCCGCGTTTCGCCACCAACCGCAAGGTGCTGGCCGAGGCAGGCCAGAGCATCGAGCGCTTCTTCACCAGCGGCGTGATGGAGTTGAAAGACAAGCTGGGCCCGATCAACTGGCAGTTCATGGCCACCAAAAAGTTCGACGCGCAAGATTTCGAGGCTTTCCTCAAACTGCTCCCCGCCTCGCATGAAGGCCGCCAACTGCGTCATGCGGTGGAGGTGCGGCATGAGAGTTTCCGCCATCCCGATTTTATCGCCATGCTGAGCGCCTATGGCGTGGCGCCGGTGGTGGCAGGCGATGCCGAATACCCCCAGATCGCTGACCCCACCGCGCCTTTCGTCTATGCCCGCATCATGGGCACCACGGAGGGCGAAGCGCTGGGCTACAGTGAGGCCGCGCTCGATGGCTGGGCGGATCGTGCCCGCGGCTGGGCACAGGGCGATGTGCCGGAGGATCTGCCGCTGATCGGGCCCAAGCCCGAGGCTACGCCGCGCGATGTCTATCTCTATGTCATCAGCGGCCATAAGGTGAGCAATCCGCAGGCCGCCATGGCGCTGATCGAACGCGTGAAACCGTGAAGCTGACGATCCACACCATGCCCTCTCCGCTGGGCGATCTGCTGCTGGTCGCCGATGAGGAGGGCGCGCTCCGCGCTCTGGAATATGCCGATGGTGAGGAGCGGCTGCATCGCCTGCTGCGCCGCCGTCTGGGGCATGAGACGGAGCTGGTGCCGGGTGCCTTGCCTCAGGAGCAGGCGCTCACCCGCTATTTCGCCGGGGAGATCGCCGCCATCGATACGCTGCCCGTGGCGATGGGCGGCACGACCTTCCAGAATCAGGCCTGGGCAGCCCTGCGCGAGATTCCGGCGGGCAGTCCGGCCACCTATGGCGGTCAGGCGCGGCGGATCGGTCATCCCACCGCCGCACGCGCGGTGGGCAGCGCCAATCACAACAATCCGATCAACATCGTCGTGCCCTGCCATCGCATCATCGGCGGCAATGGCGCGCTCACCGGCTATGCCGGAGGGCTGGAGCGCAAGCGCT
This sequence comes from Novosphingobium terrae, assembly GCF_017163935.1. Lineage (NCBI taxonomy): Bacteria > Pseudomonadati > Pseudomonadota > Alphaproteobacteria > Sphingomonadales > Sphingomonadaceae > Novosphingobium > Novosphingobium terrae. Next base: position 190,265 of record NZ_JABVZR010000001.1, read on the forward strand.
GGCTGCTCGATCATGAGGCGCGCCATGCCGATCCTGTCGCGGCACAAAGGCTGCTGTAAAATCCCTTAAGGAATATCCTTGTCTCGGCCCGATTGTCCGGTCAGAACAGGGATATCCTCTCCAGATGGCGGGTCACCATGGGCATCGATTTCCACGGATTGAATTTCCTGCGCTACGCCGCCGAAAAGGCGCCTTTCGGCGAGACCGTCACCATCGGCAGGCAGGAGTTGCACGTCAATCCGATCGCTCTGGAGCAGCTGATGCCCGGCGAGGCGGCCCAGCAGCCCAGCGCCTATTGCGACAGCCTGCTGATGCGGCGTTTCGGTGCCAGCAAGGTCGATTCGATCGACAATTGCGATTACGAGGCCGCCACCCATGTGCTGGATATGGGCCAGCCGCTCGATCCGGCGCTGCATGAGCGTTTCGACACGCTGATCGATGCCGGTACGCTGGAGCATATCTTCAACATCAATCAGGCGTTGGACAATTGCTCGCGGCTGGTGAGGCCGGGCGGGCGGATTATCCATATCCTGCCCGCCAACAATTACTGCGGCCACGGTTTCTGGCAGTTTTCGCCCGAGCTGTTCTACTCGCTTTACGCCGAGAAGAACGGCTATCGCGACACCAAGGTCTTCCTCTCGGATTATGTGGACCGCTGGAGCTGGTATGAGGTGCTGCCGCCTCAGGACGGCAAGCGGGTGAATGTCAGCTCCGCCACCGAGCTTTACGCCATGGTGGTGACCCAGCGTGCGGGCGGCGATTTCCGGCAGGACGATGTGCAGCAGAGCGACTATCTCCATGAATGGGATGTGCGTCGCGAGGAGCCGACGCCTGCGCCCGCGCCGGCGGGGGTGAAGGGGGCGGTGATGCGCTCGCCGCTGTATGACCGGCTGTTCCCGCTGGTGCATCGCGGGATGCGGCTGTTTTCCTCGGAGAAGATGTCGCCGCGCAATCCGGGCCTGCGCCGTTTCGATGTGCGGAGTTTGCGGGCCTAGGCCAGTGGCCCCTGCCGCCGGTAGGACAGCGCCTCGGCGATATGGCCGCGGGTAATGGCAGGCGCCTGAGCCAGATCGGCAATGGTGCGCGCCACCCGCAGTACGCGCGTATAGCCGCGCGCTGACAGCTTCAGCCGTTCCGCTGCTTGCATCAGCAGGGTCTGGCCTTCCGCATCGGGGCTGGCATGGGCCTCCAGCAGATCGCCCGCCAGATCGGCATTGGTGCGCAGGCCAGGCTGGGCCGAGAGGCGCTTGCGCTGCACCTCCCGCGCTGCCGCCACCCTTTTCGCGACCACGATGCTGCTTTCCTGCACCGGCGCCCGGGCCAGATCGACGGCGGGCACGGCATCGACCTGAACATGCAGATCGATGCGATCCAGCAGAGGTCCGGAGACCCGGCTCTGGTAATCGGACCCGCAGCGCGGCGCCCGGCTGCAGCCCAGAGCGGCATCGCCCAGATTGCCGCAGCGGCAAGGGTTCATCGCCGCGATCATCTGCACCCGCGCCGGATAGGTGACATGCGCATTGGCCCGCGCCACGCTGACCTCTCCGCTCTCCAGCGGCTGGCGCAGCGAATCGAGGACATTGCGCTGGAATTCGGGCAGTTCGTCGAGGAAGAGTACGCCCAGATGCGCCAATGATACTTCGCCGGGCCGGGCGCGCAGGCCTCCGCCGGTCATCGCCGCCATGCTGGCCGAGTGATGCGGGGTGCGGAAAGGGCGGGTACGAACGATTCGCCCACCTTCCAGGGTGCCCGCCATCGAGGCGACCATAGAGACTTCCAGCGCCTCGGTAGCGTCGAGAGGCGGCAGAATACCGGGCAGGCAACTGGCCAGCAGGCTTTTGCCTGCGCCGGGCGGCCCGACCATCAAAAGATTATGGCCACCGGCTGCGGCGATTTCCAAAGCGCGGCGGGCGGTTTCCTGACCTTTGACCTGTTTCAGATCCGGGCCGGACGGTGGCGATACTGCATCGGCCAAGGGCGCCACGGGCAGGACCGAGGAGCCTTTCAGATGCCCCATCAAGCCGACCAGATCAGGCGCGGCCACAACCTGAATACCGCTCGCCCAACGCGCCTCCGAGCCCTGCGAGGCCGGGCATATCAGGCTCTTCTCTTCACTGCTGGCATGCAGCGCTGCAAGCAGCACGCCCGGCGAGCCCACAATCCGCCCGTCCAGCGCCAGTTCGCCCACGACGATGTAATCCTGCAATTGCTCTGCATCGGTCACGCCCATCGCCGTCAGCAGGGCCAGCGCGATGGGCAGATCGTAGTGTGATCCTTCCTTCGGCAGGTCGGCGGGGGACATATTCACCGTGATCCGCTTGGGTGGCATTGCCAGCCCCATTGCGGCCAGAGCGGCCTGAACCCTCTGGCGGCTTTCATTCACCGCCTTGTCGGCCAAGCCCACCAGATGAAAGCCCGGCAGGCCTGCGGTGATCTGGCACTGAACCTCCACCGTCCGCGCTTCCAACCCAAGATAGGCGACCGTGGAAACCAATGCGACCAAGTGGATACGCCTTTGGATTGGAAAGAAGATATCCCGATCTTGGGAGAGCAGAAAGAAACTGTCGAGAGGGTTTTAGAAGGGAAAAAGAAAATGCGAGGGGATTATCCCCTCGCGCTTCCATGACGTCTCCCGACGTGAGGGCGGTGGTGCCGAAATGATGTGCCCCGGCTCTCCACCAGCGCTACGGTAAGCGCCGCAGGCAGGCTCTTTGGATGATAGGCTGTGTTGGCAATTGAAAGCCTGCGGCGCTATGATCCCGCTCCAGACCGATAGGTTGTGCGCGACGAAGACAGTTATGGGAGCGCGAGGGGGTAACCCCCTCGCATCTTATCTTTCCTAACGCCCTTCCGAATCCCTTGACTCAAATCGGCCAAATCCATAATGGGCGCGCTTCACGCGTGGCCTTGCGCTGCGCCAGACGAGATTTTGCAAGGGTTACTACGATGAAGCGCACTTTTCAGCCCAGCCGGCTTGTCCGCGCCCGCCGCCATGGTTTCCGCGCCCGTACTGCCACTGTTGGCGGTCGCAAGGTGCTCGCTGCCCGCCGTGCGCGCGGCCGCAAGAAGCTGTCGGCCTGATCTGACGCCTTTCGAAGGCTCGGATAGCATGACCGCGCCTGGGGGTGAGATGCCTCGGGGCGCGGTTTCTTGCGTCCCGGTTTCCGATTTGCCGCCGCGGTTGCGGGTGCTGACGAAGCGCTCGGATTTTCTGGCGGCGAACAGCGGCCTGCGCGTGGCGCGGGGCGGTGTGGTGCTGCAGGTCCGGCCCAATGGTGGCGCGGATCTGGGTTTCGGCATCACTGTTACCAAGAAGATCGGCAATGCCGTGGTGCGCAACCGGATGAAGCGCCGCCTGCGCGCTCTGGTGCGCGAGGTGCTGCCTGCGCACGGTCTGGCGGGCCACGATCACGTGCTGATCGGTCGCGAGAGCGGGGTGGAGCGCGATTTTGCCACGATGCGTGCCGAGCTGCTGGTCGCTCTGGAACGGGCGAGGGCTGGCAAGGGCGATCCGCCGCGTGGGCCTCGCAAGGGTGGCCCTAAAGGCAAGCCCCCAGTCAGGACGCGGGGCAAGGGCCCGGCGCCTGCGGGCGCGTAATCCATGCTGGCGCGGCTCTTCATTCTGATCGCGCGGGGCTGGCAGCTTGGCCCCTCGCGCGTTTTGCCGCCATCGTGCCGGTATGCGCCCAGCTGCAGCGAATATGCCATCATCGCCCTGCGGCGTTATGGCGCGATTAAGGGTGGATGGCTGGCGGTTAAGCGTCTATTGCGCTGCCACCCTTGGGGTGGGCATGGCTATGATCCTGTGCCCTAGGCCCCGTTTCTCAACACGGATCGGATAGAGGCTCGAAGGCGCCATCGTGAGTAAACAGCCCCCGCAAAATCAGCGCAATTTGTTGCTGGCGATGTTGCTGGTGGGTATCCTGCTGTTCGGCTGGGATACCGCCCTTCGCTACTTCTACCCCAATGCGAACAAGTCCAAGCCCGAAGCCTCGGCCAGCCCGACGCCTGCCGCAGCCAAGCCAACCCGCGAAGGCGGCCTTGGCGATGCGATCGAGCAGCAGGCCGAAGCCGTCGATCTGAAGGCCCAGCTGGCACGTCCGCGCGTGCAGATCGCCGCGCCGGGTCTGGTCGGCTCGATCAATCTGGCGGGCGGCGTGGTCGATGACCTCTCGCTGCCGCGCCACAAGGCCACCATCGAGAAGAACAGCGAGCCGGTGCGTCTGTACTCGCCCGCCGGTACGCCCGCCCAGCATTTTGCGCAGGTCGGCTGGGTGAACGCGCCCGCCGGTATCGCCATTCCCGATGGCAACACCGTGTGGACCGCCCCCGCGGGCGCCAAGCTGACGCCGACCACGCCGGTCACGCTCAGCTGGTCGAACACCACCGGCCAGACCTTCAACCTGACCTATGCGATCGACACCGATTACATGATCACGGTGACTCAGAAGGTCAGCAACGCCAGCGGCGCCCCGCTCAAGATCCAGCCTTTCGCGCTGATCAACCGCACCAGCCGCACGGCCAGCCAGCGCACCTGGAACCTGCATTCGGGCCCCTTCGATTCGCTCGACAGCAGCGTGAAGTTCCAGCCCAAGTATGAGGACGTGACCAAGGCCGGCCAGATGAATCTGGAAGGCACCGCCGACTGGCTGGGCTTCACCGACATCTACTGGATGAGCGTGCTGGCCCCCACCAACGGCCAGGGCGCCACCAGCGACTTCCGCGCGCTGGGCAACGATCTGTTCCGCGCCGACCTCGTCTATCCCGCGCAGACCGTCGCGCCGGGCACGGCTTCCAGCACCACCACGCGTCTGATCGCCGGTGCCAAGGAAAACGCCGTCCTCGACAAGTATGAAGCCGAGGGCGTCACCAAGTTCAGCTATTCGATCGACTGGGGCTGGTTCTGGTTCTTCGAAAAGCCGATCTTCCTGCTGCTGCGCACGCTGTTCCACCTGACCGGCAACTTCGGCGTGGCGATCATGCTGCTCACGCTGATCGTGCGCCTCATCATGTTCCCGGTGGCTCAGCGCGGCTTTGCCTCCATGGCCTCGATGCGCGCCATCCAGCCCAAGGTGAAGGCCCTTCAGGAGCGCTATAAGGACGACCGCCAGAAGCTTCAGGAAGAAACCATGAAGCTCTACAAGGAGGAAAAGGTGAACCCGCTCGCGGGCTGCCTGCCGATGTTCCTCCAGATCCCGGTGTTCTTCGCGCTCTACAAGGTGCTGATGGTGTCGATCGACATGCGTCACCAGCCCTTCGTGCTGTGGATCAAGGATCTTTCGGTTCCCGATCCGCTGCATATCTTCAACCTCTTCGGCCTGATCCCCTGGGATCCGCCTTCGTTCCTGGGTCTGGGCCTGCTGGGTCTGATCTATGGCATCTCGATGTGGTTCCAGTTCAAGCTGCAGCCCGCCGCGCCCGATCCCGCGCAGCAGCAGATGATGTCGATCATGCCCTGGATGATGATGTTCGTGATGGCGCCCTTCGCCTCGGGGCTGCTGATCTACTGGATCACCTCGAACATCCTGACCGTGGCGCAGCAGAAGTATCTCTACTCGCGCCATCCCGGGATGCGCGCCATGGTGGAGAAGGAGCGCGCCACCGTCGCCCGCGCCATCAAGGACAGCAAGTGACCGAGCAACCGCAAGAACAGGCGCCCGGCGTCGATGAAGAACTGGTCGAACGCGCGCGGCGGCTGTTTTCGGGGCGGGTGGATTTCCTCCTGTCCGCCCCGGCGCTGAAGTTCCTGCCCGATCCGGTGGTGCCCGAGGTGGCCTTTGCCGGGCGGTCGAACGTCGGCAAGTCCAGCCTGCTGAACGCCATCACCGGGCGCAAGTCTCTGGCGCGCACCTCGGTGACGCCGGGCCGCACGCAGGAGCTGAACTTCTTCGAGGTGGGCGGTGTTGTCGGCGAATTGCCCGATTTCCGTCTGGTCGATATGCCCGGCTACGGCTTCGCCAAGGCCCCGCCCAAGGTGGTGGAGCAGTGGCGCAAGCTGGTGCGTGAATTCCTGCGCGGTCGCGTGGTGTTGAAGCGCTGTTTGGTGCTGATCGACAGCCGTCACGGTGTGAAGGATGTCGATCGCGAGATGATGGAGATGCTCGACGGTTCGGCCGTGGGCTATCGTCTGGTGCTGACCAAGGCGGACAAGGTGAAGGCCAGCGAGCTGACCGATGTCTACGCCAAGACCGTGGCCGAGGCGCGCAAGCATTCGGCAGCGTTTCCGCAGGTGACAGTGACGTCTTCGGAGACCGGTTTGGGCATCGCGGAGCTGCGGGCTGCGGTTCTGGGAGATGCCGAGCTGTAAGATTGAAAAGAGAATGCGAGGGCCATCGCCCTCGCGCTCCCTTTACTGTCTACCCTGCGCTTCGGGTTCGGCCATAGAGCTGACGTCGCAGCGCCGCAGGCTTTAAACGACAGAGAGGCGCCGAGGCATAACTGCCTGCGGCGCCTTTTTGTTGCGCAGGCGGAGAGGCGGTGCGCGCCGGTTGGGGGCCACTACCCGTGCGTCGGGAGACGTCATGGGAGCGCGAGGGGGTAACCCCCTCGCATTTCTCTTCTTTATCAATCCCTCTTTTTCCCGTCACAACACAGCGCTAGAACCCCGGCCTTCCAAATCACGCAAACGAGGGCCGCCCCATATGATCTCCACCACCTTGCGCCGTAGACTGGCCATCGTCGGCACCGCGATGGCGGGCATGCTGGCGCTCACCGCGCAACCGGCTTTCGCTTGGGGCGAGCTGGGTCATCGCACCGTGGGCAACATCGCCTATGCCAATGTGAAGCCCGAAGTGCGCGCTCAGATCGACACTCTGCTCAAGCAGGAAGCGATGCTCGGCACGCCCGAGTGCAAGGTGAAGACTATCGGCGATGCGGCGGTCTATCCGGACTGCCTGAACGCCAACCGCTGGCGCTGGGCCTACACCTTCCCGTGGCACTATCAGGACATCGACATCGACAAGCCCTTCGACGTGAAGGAGGCCTGCAATGCGGGCAATTGCGTCACGGCGCAGATCGAGCGGTTCCGGCGCATTCTGGCGGATCGCAGCCTGCCGCCGCATCAGCGGCTGGAGGCGCTGATCTTCATTACCCATTTCGTCGGCGATCTGCATCAGCCGCTGCATGCCGCCGAGCATGAGCATGATGCGGGCGGCAATGCGGTGACGGTCACCAACATTCCTGCGCCTTCCTATATGGTGGCCGGCAACCCGCCGCATCTGGTGGACAACAGCAAGAAGCCCGCGAACCTGCACAGCGTGTGGGACACGGTGGTGGTGGAGCGTGCCCAGAAGGAAGGCCGCCTGCCCGCCGTGCGCGCCTACACCGTGGCCGAGCGTGAGAAGGTTGCCACCGGCGAGGTGGCTGACTGGGCGCTGGAAAGCTGGAATCTGGCGCATGATCTGGTCTATCCGCAGGCCTTCGGCCATGTGGTGGCGCCGGGCGAAACCACGCCCAAGGAAGTCACCATCGACGATGCCAGCCTCGACAAGGATGCCACCGTTGCCGGGGATCGCATCCTTCAGGCGGGGCTCCGTCTGGCCAAGGTGCTGGATCAGGCCCTTACACCTGCGGGTTGAAAAGCCTCGCAAATGGTGATGCATGGCGCCGCGCCCCTTCCGGGGACGCGGCGCTTTTGCTAGGGTACTGGGATGACCGATACCCTCCAGACATCCGCCGATGTTGTCGCCCTTGCCGAGGCGCTGATCGCCTGCCCCAGCGTCACCCCCGCCGCAGGCATGGTCTTCGACTGTCTGGAAGAGGCTCTGCGCCCGCTCGGCTTCGATGTGCAGCGCTTTGTGGCAGGCAGCGCGCCCGACGGCCCGGTGGAGAACCTCTTCGCCATCCGCAAGGGCCCCGAGGGCAGCCGCCATTTCTCCTATGCGGGCCATGTCGATGTCGTCCCCCCGGGTGAGGGCTGGACCAGCGGCCCCTTCGCCCCCCAGCGCCGTGGCGAGCTGCTCTACGGGCGCGGCGCGGTGGATATGAAGGGTTCGATCGCGGCCTTCGTGGCGGCGATGCACCATGTCCCGGCCGAGGCGGGCACCGTCAGCCTGATCATCACCGGCGATGAGGAGGGCCCCGCCACCTATGGCACGCTGGCCCTGATCGACCATATGAACGCTGCCGGAGAGCGCCCCGACCTGTGCCTCGTGGGTGAGCCCACTTCGGTCAACCGTCTGGGCGATATGATCAAGGTTGGCCGTCGCGGCAGCGTCAACATCTGGATCGAGGTCCATGGCGTGCAGGGCCATGTCGCCTATCCGCACCTTGCCGACAATCCGCTGACCAAGCTGGTCGCCCTGCTGGCCGAGCTGAAGGGCCATGTGCTGGATGAGGGCACCGACTGGTTTCAGGCCTCCAACCTTGAAATCACCGATGTGGCTTGCGGCAACCCGGCCACCAATGTGATCCCGCCGCAGGCTTCGGCCCGCGTTTCGATCCGTTTCAACGATCTGCACACCGGCCAGTCGCTGGCCGATTGGGTGGCAGAAGTTGCGGCTCGCCATGGCGCCACCACCCGCGCGGTGATCTCTGGCGAGGCGTTTCTGACGCCGCCGGGGGATTTCTCGGCGCTGGTGGTGGAGGCGATCAAGGCCGAAACCGGCGTGGAACCGGAAATCTCCACCAGCGGGGGCACATCGGATGCGCGCTTCCTGAAGTCGCTGTGCCCGGTGATCGAGTTCGGCCTCTGCAACGCCACGATGCACAAGCGCGATGAAGCTGTGGCGGTGGCTGACCTTGAGGCGTTGGAGCGGATTTTCGCCAAGGTGACTTTGGCGGCTTTGAAGAAGGATTGAAGGATAAGATGCGAGGGCCATCGCCCTCGCGCTCCCTTTAACGTCTACGTTGCGCCAAGGGTTCGGCCAAGGCGCTAAGGTCGCAGCGCCGCAGGCTTTCAATGATAGAGAGGCGCCGGGGCATAACTGCCTGCGGCGCCTTTTCGTTACGCTGGTGGAGAGGCGGGGCGCACCAATCGGGCGCCACTGCCTAATCGTCGGGAGACGTCATGGGAGCGCGAGGGGGTAACCCCCTCGCATTGTCTTTTTATACCTTCTCTTCTCGCAAAAGCCGCGAGCCCCTGCCACAGCATCCACACACGGGGCATACGTCCTTTGCCGCCATTGCCGCTTTCCACGCGCCTTGGTAGCAGGACACATTGATACATCCATAGACGCCCGAAAACGAAGGGCGCATGCGGGGAACCATGGCAAAACGGCTGACCTATTTCATTCTGATTGCCCTGGTGGCCGGTATTGTGGTGGGCTACGGCCTGCATCAGGCGTTTGACGCCAAGGACCCGGCGCTGGCGACGATTGCCGATCTGCTCAAGCTGCTGCCGGATGTGTTCCTGCGGCTGATCAAGATGATCATCGCGCCGCTGATCATGGCGACGATCATCACCGGCATCGCGGGCATGGGCGATTCGACCGCGCTGGGCCGCATCGGCGGCAAGGCGCTGGTGTGGTTCATCAGCTCTAGCGTGGTGTCGCTGCTGCTGGGCATGCTGCTGGTCAACATCTTCCAGCCGGGCGCCGGGCTGGCACTGAGCCCGGCCACGGGCCTCGGCGATCTGGCGACCAGCCAGCTCACCTTCCGCCACTTCATCATCGAGATCTTCCCGACCAGCGCTCTGGACGCCATGGCGCAGAACAATGTGCTGCAGCTGCTGGTGTTCTCTGTCTTCGCGGGCGTGGGGCTCTCGGCGATTGGCGAGAAGGGCCGCATCATCGTCGAGTTCGCCGATGCGGTGGTGACGCTGATGCTGCAGATCACCGGCTATGTGATGTCGGTCTCGCCGCTGGCGGTGTTTGGCGCGATGGCGGCGATCGTCGGTGTGAAGGGGCTGGGCATTCTGGCCACCTACGGCGTGCTCGTCACCGAGTTCTACGGCGGCCTGATCCTGCTCTGCCTGCTGACGCTGGGCGCGGGCGCGCTGTTCCTGGGCAAGCGCGCCTTCACCCTGTTCCGCTACATCCGCGAGCCGGTGCTGATCTCCTTCTCGACCGCGTCCTCGGAAGCCAGCCTGCCCAAGATGTTCGAGCAGCTCGACCGCTTCGGTGTGCCGCGCCGCGTGTCGGGTTTCGTGCTGCCGCTGGGCTATGCCTTCAACCTCACCGGTTCGATGATGTATGCCAGCTTCGCCTCGATCTTTATCGCGCAGGCCTATGGCATCCATCTGCCGATCAGCACGCAGCTGCTGATGCTGCTGACGCTGATGGTCTCCTCCAAGGGCATCGCCGGCGTGCCGCGCGCCTCGCTGGTGGTGATCGCCGCGACGCTGAACCAGTTCCATCTGCCGGTCGAGGGCATTGCCCTGCTGCTGGCGGTGGACACCTTCCTCGATATGGGCCGCAGCGCGACTTCGGTGCTGGGCAATGCGGTGGCGACCGCTATCGTGACCAAGACCGAAGGCATGCTGCAGCCGCTGATGGATCCGGAAGCGGAGCATGCCCCCACGCCGCATGGTGGCGCGGAGCATGGGCTGCATGGGTTGAATGTCGATCCCAATCAGTAAGGAAGGGTGAAAGCAGGGGGTGTTACACCCCCTGCACCCCCGTTACGTCTCCCGACTAGAGGGCAGGGTAGAGGGCGATGGGGGGTTCAAACTCTCCACCATCGCAATGAAAAGGCGCCGCAGGCAGGGAATGCCTCGGCGCCTTTTTCTCGTTTAAAGCCTGCGGCGCGGCAAGCTGAGCGCCTTGGCCGAACCCTATGCGCAACGCCGACAGTAAAGGGAGCGCGAGGGTTATGACCCTCGCATCCTCACTTCTTCTTCTGCAAAACCTTATCCTTGAAGGCGCACAGATCCACCTCACCGCACCGCCAGCACTCTGGCGTGCGCGCCTTGCAGATATAGCGTCCGTGCAGGATCAGCCAGTGATGCGCCCCCACGCGAAACGGCCCGGGCACATGCTTTTCCAACTGCTTCTCGACGGCCTCAGGCGTCTTGCCCTTGGCCAGCCCCGTGCGGTTCCCCACGCGGAAGATATGCGTATCGACCGCGAAGGTCTCCATCCCGAAAGCGCAGTTGAGCACCACATTGGCTGTCTTGCGCCCGACGCCGGGTAATTCCACCAACAAATCCCGGTCGGCGGGGACATCGCCGCCATGCTTGTCCACCAGGATTTGCGCCATGGCCATCACATTGGCGGCCTTGGTGTTGAACAGGCCGATGGTCTTGATGTGGTCTTTCAGCCCGTCGAGCCCCAGATCGAGCATGTCCTGCGGGGTCTTCACGATCTCGAACAGGGCGCGGGTGGCCTTGTTGACGCCCACATCCGTCGCCTGAGCCGACAGGGTGACGGCGACCAGAAGCTGATAGGTGTTGCCGAATTCCAGCTCGGTTTGCGGGTCGGGGTTGACCTCGGCAAGGCGGCGGAAGAATTCGAAGATGTCGGCTTTTTTCATGTCTGGCGTGGGTTTCCAGAAGGGCAAAGAAAGATGCGAGGGCCATCGCCCTCGCGCTCCCTTTAATGTCTACGTGGTATGCTGACTATGCCGAAGTGTGCGTGTTCATAGCGCCGCAGGCATAAACATCGATAGCGCGGTTCGGGGCTCATCAGCCTGCGGCGCTCTGCGCAGCGCAGGTGGAGAGCAGGGGCGCTACGATAGGGAACCGCTGCCCGCGTGTCGGAAGACGTTATGGGAGCGCGAGGGGGTAACCCCCTCGCATCTCTTCTCCTTAAAACCTTAAAGCCCCAGAACTTCCTTCATCCCATACCGCCCGGGCTTTTGCCCGATCAGCCACAAAGCGCCCTTCAAAGCCCCGCGAGCAAAAATCCCGCGATTCTCGGCCAGATGCGAGAAGGACAGCCGCTCATTGTCGGCCAGAAAATGCACCGTGTGGTCGCCCGCCACGCTGCCCCCGCGCAACGCAGCAAAACCGATGGTCCCCGCCTCGCGCTTCCCGGTGATCCCATCGCGCCCGCGCACGGCGTGGTCTTCCAGACGGATCTGACGACCGCGCGCGGCGGCGTCGCCCAGCAGCAGCGCCGTGCCGGAGGGGGCGTCGACCTTCATGCGGTGATGGGTCTCGACGATCTCGATATCCCAATCCTCACCGAGGCGGCGGGCGGCTTCCTCCACCAGATAGGCCAGCATGTTGACGCCCAGCGAGGTGTTGCCGGTCTGCAGCACGGCGATCTTTTCGGAGGCCTGATCGATCAGCCAATGGTGGCGCTCTTCAAGGCCGGTGGTGCCGATCAGGATGGGCTTGCCCGCAGCGACGGCGGCATCGAGGCTGGCCTCCAGCGCGGCGGGGGAGGAGAAGTCGATCAGCACATCGGCGGCGGCTGCCAGAGCCTCCACATCGCCGTCGCGGTCCACGGCGCCAACCACCGTGTGGCCATCGGCGTGGTGGCCCAGCTGCACCGCCTCGGCGATCGCTTTGCCCATGCGCCCTTCGCTGCCGATGATGCCGATGTTTGCCATGGGATGCTCCTCTTCGAAAATGCGGAATGCGTCATGGCCCGCGTGGGCGTGGTTGGCAAGGCGGCGCGGGTGGGGCACACCGGCGGCATGAGCAGCATCCGCAATATCGTCATCCTCACCGGCGCGGGCATCAGCGCCGAGAGCGGCATCCGAACCTTCCGCGCCAGCGACGGCTTGTGGGAGGATCACCGCATCGAGGATGTCGCCACGCCCGAGGGTTTCGCCGCCAACCCCGATCTGGTGCATCGTTTTTACGATGCGCGGCGGGCGGGGGCTTTGGCTGCGCAGCCCAATGCAGCGCATCTGGCTTTGGCGCGGCTGGAGCGGGAGTGGCAGAGCGGCTTTCTGCTGGTCACCCAGAACGTCGATGACCTGCATGAGCGGGCGGGCAGCGAGGCGCTGATCCATATGCATGGCGCCTTGAACAGCGCATGGTGCGGCGCCTGCGACGCGCGGCATGCATGGCTGGAAACCTTGATTGAGCGGCCTGCCTGCCCCTCCTGCGGCAAGGCAGCCCTGCGCCCCGACATCGTATGGTTCGGCGAAATGCCCTACCGTATGGAGGACATCTACGAAGCGCTGAACGATTGCGATCTGTTCGTCTCGATCGGCACTTCGGGGGCGGTTTATCCGGCGGCGGGCTTTGTGCGCGCGGCGCGGGAGGTGGGTGCGCAGTGTCTGGAACTCAATCTGGAGCGTTCGGCAGGCTCGGCATGGTTTCATGAGACGCGGTTGGGCAGCGCGGGGGAAGTGGTTCCGGCTTGGGTGGAAGAGGTTTTAAAAGGATAGATGCGAGGGCCATTGCCCTCGCGCTCCCTTGAATGTCCGCCTTGGCGCTATGGGTTCGGTGTTGCGCTTAACTCGCTGCGCCGCAGGCTTTAAAACCAACTGCCTGCGGCGCTTTGGGTCGCGCAGGTGGAGAGCCGGGGCGTTTGGCTTCGGAACCGCTGTCCTATCGTCGGAAGACGTTCTGGGAGCGCGAGGGGGTAACCCCCTCGCATCTTCTCTTCCTACTCTGAACACCCCTTACAGGCAGGATCTTTCACCAGACTGATCGGCCGCAGCGATGGCGCCAGACCGTCCAGCAGCAGCAGCTTGCCCCATTGCGGATCGCCAAGACCGGGGCCGTCGAAGCCTGCGCCCACGCCTGCCTGTGCCAGCACGATCCGGATGGCATGCATCGCGGCAAAGGTGCCCACCATGCCTACGAAGGCGCCCAAAACCCCATCCGCTGCACAGGTGTCGCAGTCCTGAGCATCGAAGGCATCGCCGACATAACAGCGATAGCAGGGCTGGCCCGGCAAATGCCCAGCGAAATTGGCGATCTGGCCCTGGAAGCGCCCCACCGCCGCGCTGGTCAGTGGTATGCCCAGCGCCACGCAGGCGTCCGAGACGGCAAGCCGGGTGGCGAAATTGTCGCAGCCGTCCAGCACCAGCGTGGGCTGGCCGATCAGGGCGGCGGCGTTGTCGGCGGTGACGCGCTGCTGATGCACCGTCACGGACAGCGCCGGATCGAAGCGCTTCACCCACGCCGCCGCCGCCTGCGCTTTGGAGGCGCCGATATCCGCCACGCCGAACACCGTCTGCCGCTGCAGGTTGCTGTCCTCCACCACATCGTCGTCGATCAGCGTAAAGCGCCCCACGCCCGCCGCCGCCAGATATTGCAGCGCGGGCGATCCGATCCCGCCGCAGCCAATCAGCACCACATGCGCCTGAGCCAGCGCCAGTTGTCCGGCGCCGCCCACCTCGGGCAGGATGATATGGCGGGCAAAGCGGGAGAGGCGTTCGGGGGGCAGAATCATGACAGGCGATGTAGGCAAACCCTCGCCCTATTGCGAGGGGCTATGCGCAGCGGTAAAGGCAGGCCCCATGACCCAGACCCTCACGATCCGCCGCCCCGACGACTGGCACCTTCACCTGCGCGATGGCGATATGCTGAAGACCGTGGCGCATTACACCGCCCGCCAGTTTGCCCGCGCAATCGTGATGCCCAACCTGACCCCGCCGGTCAGCACGGTCGAGGCGGCCAATGCCTATCGCCAGCGCATTCTCGATGCGCTGCCTGCGGGCACGGATTTCACCCCGCTGATGGTCTGCTACCTCACCGACAGCATCGATCCCGCCGAGATCGAGCGCGGTTACACCAGCGGCGCTTTCGCGGCCTGCAAGCTCTATCCGGCGCATGCCACCACCAATTCCGCCCATGGCGTGACCGACATCCGCAAGATGACCGGCGTGCTGGAAACCATGCAGCGCATCGGCATGCCCCTGCTGATCCATGGCGAGGTCACCGACCGCCATGTCGATATCTTCGACCGCGAGGCCGTCTTCATCGAGACCATTCTCACCCCGCTGGTGGCCGACTATCCCGATCTGAAAATCGTGCTGGAGCATATCACCACCAGCGAGGCGGTCGATTTCGTCAACGCCGCCGGGCCGAACGTCGCGGCGACGATCACGCCTCAGCATATCATCATCAACCGCAACGCCATCTTCGACGGTGGCATCCGCCCGCACGCCTATTGCCTGCCCGTTGCCAAGCGCGAGCAGCATCGCCTCGCCGTGCGCGCAGCAGCTGTCTCGGGCTCGCCCAAGTTCTTTCTTGGGACGGACAGCGCTCCCCACGCCATCGGGCGTAAGGAAAATTCCTGCGGTTGCGCGGGCATTTTCAACGCGCCCTATGCGCTGGAAAGCTATGCTCAGGTCTTCGAGGACGAAGGCGTGCTGGACCGTCTGGAAGGTTTTGCCTCGCTGCACGGCCCCCGCTTCTACGGCCTGCCGCTCAATGAAGGCACGGTGACTCTGGAGCGCGTCGACACGCCGGTGCCCGACAGTCTGGGCGAGGGCGCTCTGGCGCTGGTGCCCTTCCATGCCGGAGAGGTGCTGCGTTGGCGGCTCGCCGAAAAGGCCTGATTTTTCGTCGCATTTTACAAAATATGACCCGGAACATTCCCCAACCCCAAGCGTAACACCTTGCGCTGGCCTCCGATTGCGGCGATCGGGCAGGCTTAAGGGGTAACGGGGGGCAATCGTTTTGTTTCAGGGCTTTCGAAGGGGTGGCCGAAGAACGCCCGTCGAACAAACCGCATTGGTGACGGCCAGCCTGATCGTGCTGGCCACCTGCCTTGCCACCCCTGTTCTGGCCCAGACTCCGCCTTCGCAAAACGCGCCCGCCCAGCAGGCGCAAGCTCAGGCCGGGGCCGCGCAGTCCAACCCCATTCCCACCACGCCGATCCTGCCCGACAAGGATTTCGACGCCGCCCTGCCGCCGATCAGCGACAATCCCGATGCCCCCATGGGCACGGTGCAGGATTGGGCCAAGCAGCAGGCGCCTGCCGCTACGTCAGCGCAGCCTGCTCAGCCCGGCGCCACCACGGCTCAGGACGGCACGCTGGCGCCGCTGCCCGCGCCCGATCCCGATCTGGCCAAGCCGCTCACCCCGCTCGACAGCTTCAACACCGAGCCGCTCGTCACCGCCGCCGATGTGAAGGACAAGCCCGAGACCGAGCTGCGCTATGACTGGAAGGTCACCGGGGTCGACAAGCTCTCCGATCGCAACCCGGTCTCGCCCATCGATGGCAATGCCATCCGCGACCAGTTCTCCGCCGTTTCCGCGCTGAAAGAGGGCAAGGGCAAGGCCGCCAATGGCGCGATGATCTCTGCCCGCATGCAGCAGGACCAGAAGACGCTGGCCGATGTGATGTCCTCGCAGGGCTATTTTGATGCCAGCGTGCATGGCAGCGTTGAAACACCCCAGATGGCCAAGGATGCCAAGCCCAAGCAGGCCGATCAGGAATCGGGTAAGATCACCGTCACGCTCGATGTGGCGCCGGGGCCGCGCTATGTGCTGGGGGCGATCAAGTTCGACACGCCGCCTGTCACCCCTTCGGACCTCATCACCAGATCCTTCGTGCCCAAAAGCGGCGAGCCCATCGTGGCCGACCGCATCCTTTCGGCCGAAGCGAGCCTTGGCGTGGTGCTGCCGGAAAATGGCTATCCCTTCGTGAAGGTCGGCCAGCGCGACATTCTGCTCGATGCCGCTGCCCATACCGGCGATTACACGCTGCCCATCACGCCCGGCCCGCGCAGCCGGTTCGGTGATATCGTGGTGGAGGGCAAGAAGCGCGTCTTCAAGCCCAAGCATGTCGCCACCATCGCCCGCTTCAAGAAGGGCGAGCTTTACGACAGCCGCAAGGTCGACGATCTGCGCAAGGCGCTGGTCGCCACCAACCTCTATTCGGTGGTCACGGTCGAGCCGCAGCAGACCGGCCAGAAGGCCAATGATGGTGGCGCGGATGACGGCACCGAATATGCCAATCTGCTGGTGAACGAGCAGGCCGGGCCGCCGCGCTCGCTTTCCGCACAGGTCGGCTATGCCACGGGCGAGGGCATGAAGGCGACCGGCAGCTGGACCCATGCCAACCTCTTCCCGCCAGAGGGGGCGCTGATCGAAAGCGCCACGCTGGGCACCAATGAGCAGGGCATTTCCAGCACCTTCCGCCGCTCCAACGCGGGCAAGCGGGATCGTACGTTCGAGATGGGGATCGGCGCCGATCACTCCAACCTCAACGCTTATGAGGCCTATACCGGCAAGCTCTATGGCCGCATGTCCTATGCCAGCACCCCGCTGTGGCAGAAGCGCTGGACCTACAGCTACGGCTTCGAGGTGGTGGGCACGAACGAGCAGGATTACGATTTCCAGCTTGAGGGCTACCGCCGCCGCACCTTCTACATTCTCGCCCTGCCGGGGCAGATCACCTATGACCGGTCGAACTCGCTGCTCGACCCCACCAAGGGTTACAAGCTGTCGGTGACGATCTCTCCGGAAACCTCGCTGGGCACGGGCGGGCAGGTCTATGCCCGCGACTCCTTCGAGGCGACCGGCTACTGGCCGATCAGCAAGAGCCTGGTGCTGGCCGGGCGCGCCAAGATCGCCAGTATTCAGGGCGTCTCGCGGGAATCGCTGGCGCCCTCGCGCAGGCTCTATTCGGGCGGCGGCGGATCGGTGCGCGGCTTCGGCTATCAGGAGCTGGGGCCCAAGGACCCCAACGGCAACCCCATCGGCGGCCTCAGCCAGATCGAGACGGGCACGGAAGTGCGTTACCGTTTCGGCAATTACGGTCTGGTGGCCTTTGTCGATGGCGGTCAGGTCTACACCAGCACCTTGCCCTCCTTCACCAACTTCCGGCTGGGCGCGGGCATCGGCGCGCGGCTTTACACCAACTTCGGGCCGCTGCGCTTCGACATCGCGACGCCGATCCATCGTGAGGTCGGGGAATCGCGCATCGCGGTCTATGTCTCGATCGGGCAGGCGTTCTGATGGCCGAGGATATCCAGATCGACGCTCCCGAGCCTGTCCGCCCCCGCGCCCCATGGGGCAAGCGGATCGTCCTTGGCCTGCTGGGGCTGGTGGCGGTGCTGGCCCTGCTGGTGGGCGGTGTGCTGCTGTGGCTGGGCACCGACAACGGGCGCGCTTTTGTGGCCAGGCAGGTCTCGGCGCTGAAGTTCGAGAATGGCATGGTGATCCATGTCGGGCGGATCGATGGTTCGATTTTCAACCGCATGCAACTGGTCGATCTGACCATCGGCGATCCCAAGGGCGTGTTCCTCAGCGCGCCCAATGTTTCGGTCGATTATCAGCCGTTTGAATATCTCCACAAGCATCTCGCCATCCATGATCTGACGATCCCGCAGGCGCGCTTCAGCCGCACCCCGGCCTTCAAGCCCACGCCGCCCAGCAATGCGCCGCTGCTGCCCGACCTCAACATCGATATGGACCGCGTGCATTTGGGCCGTCTGGAGATCGACAAGGCCGTCAGCGGCCAGCGCCATATCCTTGGCTTCGATGGCGCGGTGCATATCGCCGACCGCCGCCTGCAGCTCACCGCCGATGCCAGCGCCATCGCCGCGCCGGGCGTGGCCGGTGGCGACAGCCTCCACGCCGTGATCGACGCCAGCCCCGAGAAAAACCGGCTGGCGATGGACATCAAGGTGCAGGCCCCGGTGCATGGCGTGGTGGACTCGCTCAGCGGCCTTGGCAAGCCGGTCAGCCTGACGCTGGCGGGCAAGGGCGACTGGAACGCGTGGGACGGCCACCTCAGCCAGACCATCGGCGCCGATACGCTGGCCGACGTTTCGATCAAGGCGCGCAAGGGCGCCTTCGATGTGCATGGCCCGCTGCATCCCGCCATCCTGCTGACGGGCCCCGCCGCCGCGCTGTTCCAGCCGCAGACGCAGATGGATGTCACCGCCGCCTTCGACCAGCGGAAGATGGATCTGCACGCGAAGATCGGTAACGAGAATTTCGGCGCTCAGGCCGATGGCGCGATGGATATGGGCAACAACACCCTCTCCGACATGAAGCTGGGCTTCCAGCTGATGCAGCCCAAGGTGATCGCCAAGAATCTGGCCGGTGACAGGATCGCGGCTCATGCCGTGGTCAATGGCGCCTTTGTGGCCCCCAGCCTGAGCTATGGGCTGGATGCCGGCTGGGTCGGCTTCGGCGCGACGCGGATCGACGGCCTCTCGGTCTCGGGCAGCGCTAAGCTGGACAAGGACCAGTGGCGTATTCCGGTCAATGGCCATGCCGCCGCGATCACGGGGGTGAGCGCCAGCGTAGCCCCGCTGCTCACCAATGTGCGCTTCAGCGGTGACTTCGCCTATGCCAATGGCCGGTTGCTCTCGGACAACATCCATCTGCAATCGAGCAAGATCGACGCCAAGGCCGTCATCATCGCCGATCTGCCCAAGGCGCTCTACACCGGCACGCTCAATGGCCGGGTGAATGATTACAAGGTCGAGAGCGTCGGCATCTTCAACCTGCAGTCGGACATCGGGCTAAAGACCGGCGCCAATGGCTATTTCAAGCTGGGCGGCCATGTCGCGGCCCGTTCGACCCGGTTGCTGAGCGATGGTTTGCAAAGCTTCCTTGGCGGCAATGCGCTGATCCAGGCCGATGTCGGCTATGACAGCAATGGCGTGGCCACCATCGACAAGCTGAACGTCGCAGCACCCGAATTCCGTCTGGTCGGCGGCCATGGCCGCTATGACGAGAAGGGTCGCATCGCTTTTGCCGCCAATGCCTCTTCGGACAAATATGGCCCCCTCGGTGTCACCGCCAGCGGCACCGTGGCCAGCCCCGTGCTTCATCTTGTGGCTGCAAAGCCGGGGGTGGGCATGGGGCTGGCCGATCTGGTCGCCGATGTGCGCGGGCAGAACGGCACCTATCTGGTGACCGCCAAGGCCAACAGCGATTACGGCCCCATCGCCGCCAATGTCGCGGTGGCGACGGGCAAGCAGCTGGCGGTGGACCTGCGCCCCGGCACGGTGTTTTCCGGCATCGGCTTTACCGGCCATATCGTGCAGCAGCCTGCCGGGCCTTTCGCGGGCACGGTGCAGGCCAATGGCTCGGGCGTGGCGGGGCATATCGATCTGTCAGCCCAAAGCGGCAAGCAGCGCGCCGTGGTGGCGCTGGCGGCGGCCAACACCAGCTTGCCGGGCAAGGCCGGGCTGACGGTGGAGCGCGCCCTCGTCAACGCCGATGTGTTGATGACCGACCAGCCGCAGATCAATGGCGATGTGCAGCTGTCCGGCACGCGGATGGGCGACCTCTATATCGGCGTGGCGCGGGCCAATGTGAACTATCACGCCGGGGCGGGGCAGGCGAAGCTGCTGGTGGAGGGGCGCAGCAAGTACCCCTTCCATCTGGCCGCCAATGCCGCTCTGGCGCCGCAGCTGTGGCGTGTGGCTTTGAACGGTAAGGTCAATGGCGTGGACATCGCCAGCCGCTCGCCGCTGCAGATCGTGCCGGACAAGGGCACCTACACGCTGCGCCCGGCCACCTTGCAGGTCAGCAATGGCACGCTTCAGCTTGAGGGCCACTACGGCAATGGCATGGCGCTGCACAGCCGGTTGAACGGCGTCGATCTGGCGCTGGTCAATGCCTTCTCGCCCGGGCTGGGCGTGGGGGGCAAGGCCTCGGGCAGTCTGGATTACACGCAGGCCTCCTCCACCGCTTTCCCGCAGGCCGATGTGCGCATGCAGATCACCGGCTTCACCCGTACCACGCTGGCGACTGTCTCCGAAGCGGTGGACATCACCATGGGCGGCCAGCTGGCCGACAGCGGCGGCCATATGCAGGCGCTGCTGCGCCGGGGCGGTACTTCGGTAGGCCAGTTCCAGCTGAACCTTGCGCCGCTGCCTGCCGAATCCGGTAGCTGGTCGACGCGCCTGATGGCCGCGCCTCTCTCGGGTGGCATCCGCTACAATGGGCCTGCCGATGTGCTGGCTTCGCTGGCCGCGCTCTCCGATCAGAGCCTGAAGGGGCCGATCGGCATTGCCGCGGACTTCGGGGGCACGGTGAAGGCGCCGCAGTTGAACGGCCTCGTGCGCGCCAATGATCTGACCTATGAGAACAGCTCCTACGGCACCAAGCTGACCAACATCGCGCTCAGCGGCCGCTTCGCCAATGACCGGCTGCAGGTCGAAAGCCTGACCGCCAAGGCCCGCAACGGCACGATCAGCGCCAGCGGCTTCGTCTCCCTGAGCGCCCAAGAGGGCTATCCCATCCAGCTGGGCATCGACATGAAGGATGCGCAGCTGGCCAGCGGTCAGGATCTGGCGGCGCGGGCCAGCGGCAGCATCAAGATCGTCAACGGCCCCAACCAGCCTGCCACCATCAGCGGCACGGTGATCCTGCCCGAGACGCATTACCGCATCGTGCGTGAAGGCTCGGCCAATGTGCCCACGCTGACCGGCGTGCGCCGCAAGCCCGTCAACGGCCCGCAGCGCATCACCGGCGCGCCCGAGCCGATCAGCAGCGTGCCTTCCAACTGGAAGCTGGACCTGCAGGTACGGGCCGACAATCAGATCTATGTCACCGGCATGGGCCTCGATTCCGAATGGGAGGCCGATATGCATGTCGGCGGCACCAGCGGCGCGCCGCTCATCAACGGCACGATCAAGGTGGTGCGCGGCACGCTGTCCTTCGCGGGCCATTCCTTCGATCTCGACAGCGATAGCCTGATCACCTTCAGCGGCGGCGACATGACCGACCCGACGCTGAAGATCACCGCCACCAGCACGATCTCTGACGTGGACATCACCATCAATGTGACGGGCACCGCCACCAACCCGACCATCGCCCTGACCTCCAGCCCCAGCCTGCCTCAGGACGAGCTGATGGCGCGCGTGCTGTTCGGTGGGCCGGTGGGCAGTCTGTCGGCGCTGCAGGCGGTGCAGCTGGCCTCCTCGCTCAACACGTTGCGCGGGGGCAAGGGCGGGCTCAATCCGCTGGGCACGCTGCAATCGGCCACGGGCATCAGCCGCCTGCGCGTGCTGGGCGCCGATTCCACCACGGGTCGCGAGACCGCCGTGGCGGCAGGCAAATACATCACCAACAACATCTACATCGAGGTGATCACCGATACGCGCGGCTACACCGCCACCTCGCTGGAAGTGGCGCTGACCAAGGCATTGTCGGTGATCAGTCAGGCCGGGGCCTTTGGCGGCACGGGCGTGACGGGCCGTTACAGGAAGCGTTACTGATGCGTGTAAAGATTGTTCTTGGCGCTCTGGCATTGCTGTTGCCGCTGGGCGCCTGCCACAAGGAAAAGAGCTTCGACGAGCGCTATCAGCAGCAGTCGGAGGATGCGCAGAACGCCGCCAGCAAGATGGAGAAGGACCTGCATGACAGGCTGCGCGCCGCTCAGGTGGCGGGGAATGGCACCACCGAGCAGCAGGTGCAAAAGGAAGCGACGAGCAACCAGTAGGCTCAGGCGAAGGGATTTTTCACTGAGGGCAGGGGCTTGTCCGGAGCTGGTCCGGACGTATCCCCGCGTGCGATGGCGGCTGCCAGATCGGCCTTGGCCTGTGTCAGCAGCGCAATCAGATGATCCAGCCGTTCCTGTGATGGCTGATCGGCCAGCAGGGTCAGCTTGCCGTACAGCGCCAGCTGGCTTTCATCGCTTTCCAGCGTCAAATCGCCCAGCGTGATCGCCTGCGCCTCGGCAAAGGCTTTGAAGGTTTCCATCAGTCGATCTCCAACTGGCTCTGGCTGGGGGCGTCCAGCCGGGGGAAGGGGGTGATGCCGGTGCGGCGGGTGAACTCGGCCAGCGACACCTGATCGATCCGCCCCCCATCATTGTTGGGCGCCACAAAGACCAGAGCCCCGCGTCCCGGCACCAGCACCGCTTTCCAGAAGCTGCTGGGCACCATCACGCGGCCATCGGGGGTGGTGTTGATCGTCTCGCCCAGAAACAGCACGCCGGTCACCACCCAGAGTTCGCCCTTGCTCTGCACATAATCGCGCAAGCGGCTTTCCAGATCCGACCACGGTCCCCGATTGAGTTGCGAATTCTGCGGCGCGATGTTGGCCAGCGAAAAGCTCTGCCGCTGCTCCTCATGCCCCGGCATATCGCCCGAGGGCGAAAGATGCCCGCGGTCCAGCCCGGAGCGGCGATAATCAGCCAGTTCTCCGCGCATCTCGGCATCGAGCGAGGGCTCGGCATAGAAGGCGCTGGCGCGTTCGGTGGCGCGGGCTTGCGCGATGCGGGTGGCGGTCAGATGCTCGGCGGACCACATGGGCGTGCGGCTGATCGGCGAACTGGCCGAGGCATAGCCCTGATAGCATACGCTCACCAAGCCCTGCGCCAGCTTGCCGGGCAGATCGGGCCGGGCGCCCTGATAGAGATTGTCGCCACAAGCCGTATCGGAGGCTGCCACAGGGCCATGGTCAGGCGCAGGCGCCTCCACAGCCGGATTGGGTGCAGGGCTGCTCTGAGGCTGCGGGGCAGGTTGTGTCGCGAACCAGACCACCAGAGCGATCAGGATCAGCAAAAGCAGCAGGGGCAACCAGCCGGGTCGGCGGAGCATGGAACGTCCTGTGTTGCGCGCCGTTGTCCTCAACGGAGCCGTGGAAACACGCCGCCATAACCGCTTGAAAAGCGACTGGCCATGCGGCGGGTGTGTCTTGTGCCCGGCCTTGAACAGGCCCACAACGGGGCGGTCCTGGGAAGGCTGTTTGGGGAAAGGTTTGCCGATGTCGAAACGGATGCGTTGCGCGGTGCTGGCCGCGCCTCTTGTGCTGGGTGCTTGTTTCGCGCTGACGGGCGCCTCGGCCCAATCCTCACACAGCTGCCCCGGCGACAATGGCGGGCTGAGCCTGCCTCCCGGTTTCTGCGCCACCGTCTTTGCTGACAATCTGGGCCATACCCGCCATCTGACCGTGGCGGGTGACGGCACGGTCTATGTCAACACATGGTCGGGCGCCTATTTCCGGAACGCGCCCAAAGCGCCCGAGGGCGGCTTTCTGCTTGGCCTGAAAGACACGAAGGGCAAGGGCGTGGCCGATACGGTGGTGCGCTTCGGCACGCCGGACAAGCAGGGCGCCCATGGCGGCACCGGCATTTCCCTGTGGCATGGCTATCTCTTCGCCGAGGAGCATGACACGATCATCCGCTATCCGCTGAAGCCGGGCGCCATTGCGCCCTCCGGCCCGGCGGTGACGGTGTTGAAGGGCCTGCCCTTGACCGGCGACCACCCGATGCATCCCTTCGTGGTGGACGGCAACGGGCAGATTCTGGTCAACTCCGGCTCGGCCAGCAACACTTGCGAAAGCCCCAACCGCCAGCCCGGCGCCAAGGGCGCCAACCCCTGTGTCGAGGCCGAGACGCGCGGCGGCATCTGGGCCTACCGCGGTGACAGGGAGGGGCAGGTCTTCTCCCCCGCGCAGCGCTGGGCCAAGGGCATCCGCAACACCGGCGGTCTGGCCTTCGACGCCACCGGCCGCCTGTTCGCGGTGCAGCATGGGCGTGACCAGCTCTCGCAGAACTGGCCGAAACTCTACACCACCGAGCAGGGGGTGGAGCGCCCCGCCGAAATCCTTTTCTCGCCCTTCAAGGGCGCCGATTACGGCTGGCCGACCTGTTATTTCGACGGCTTCCAGAACCGCCATGTGCTGGCCCCGGAATATGGTGGCGATGGCGGGAAGACCCAGGGGCTCTGCGCTGGCAAAACCCCGCCGCTGGTCGCCTTCCCCGCGCATTGGGCGCCCAATGATGTGACAATCTACACCGGTCATGCCTTTCCCCTGGCCTATCAGGGAGGGGCTTTTGTGGCCTTCCATGGCTCATGGAACCGGGCGCCTGCGCCGCAGGGAGGCTATCAGGTGGTCTTCCAGCCGTTGAAGGACGGCAAGCCCAGCGGCACATGGATCCGCTTCGCCGATGGTTTTGCCGGGCCCTACAAGGAGCCGGGCCGTGCGCTGCATCGCCCGGCGGGGCTGGCGGTGGGGCCGGATGGCGCGCTCTATGTGGCCGACGATGTGCGCGGGCGGATCTGGCGGATCACCTATCATGGTGGCGCGAATGCCGCCCTGACCGCCGCGGCCGAGGCCAAGGTGGGCCAGCCTTCCGAGGCCGCTGCCGCACCCACCGCTTTGCCGCCGGGGATCAGCGCGCAGCAGGTGGCGCTGGGCCGCGCGATCTATCTGGGGCAGGCCAAGGGTGGCACGTGTCTGGGCTGCCATGGTTCGGACGGGAAGGGCAGTTCGGCAGGCGCCTCGCTGGTGGGGCCGCAGTATCTGTGGAGTGATGGCTCGGTCGATAGTCTGACCAAGACCATCACCGAGGGCGTCTCCAAGCCCAAGAAGACCAGCGATGCCATGCCTGCTCTGGGCGGCGCGGCGCTGAGCCCTGCCGATGTGAAGGCGGTGGCGGCTTACGTCTGGACTCTGGGTCACGGCAAGCCCTGAGCGATTACTCTTCGTCGCGCGCGGTCCAGTCCTGGATATCGGGGTCCTGCCCGATCAGGGCGAGGCCGTGGGCGATGGAGGTCAATTCCTCGCCGCTTTCGATGCGACCCTCGCCGAAGCGCGCGGTGAACAGTGCGCGCACGGCGGGGATCAGCGATGAGCCGCCCGTCAGGAACACATGGTCGATCTGGTCGGCGGCAAGGCCTGCTCGCTCCAGCGCGGTGTCCACCGTTTCGCCGATGCGCTGCAGGTCGGGGGCGATCCAACTGGCGAAATCCTCGCGGCGGACCGGGGCCTCGATGGCAAGGTCGGGGCTTTCGAAGCGGAACACCGCTTCTTCCTGCGCTGAAAGCGTGCGCTTCAGCCCGCCGACAGCCTCATACAGCGGATAGCCCAGCTCCTTGTCGACCACCGCGATCATGCGGGCGATGGCGGCGGGATCGGTGGCGCTGTGCTGCAGACGGGCCAGTTCCTCCAGCTTGCGGCGGGTGCGCATCAGCGCCAGGCGCGACCAGTCGCCGAAATCGGCGAAATGGCCCTCGGGAATGTCGAGCACCTTGTCGAAGGAGCGATAGGTGCCGCCCTTGCCCAGCAGCGGCAGGACCAGCTTGTCCATGATGCGATAGTCGAAACGGTCGCCTGCGATGCCGATGCCCGCGCTGCCCAGCGGGGTGCAGCGCTTGGCCGCGCCGGGGGCTTCCACGCGGACGATGGAAAAGTCGCTGGTGCCGCCGCCGAAATCGGCCACCAGCAGCGTGGCGGCCTTGTTGAGGCGCGAGGCAAAGCCATAGGCGGCCCCCAGCGGCTCGTAGACGTAATGCACTTCACGCCCCAGCATGCCGAACATGGCATCGTAACGCTTGCGGGCCAGCGCCTCATCGGGCCGGTTGCCGACATAGCGCACCGGGCGGCCCACGATCACCTTCTCGGGCAGGCTTTTCAGTGCCGATCCGCCGCGCGCCAGCAGATGGCGCAGGAAAATCTGGCCCAGCTCCTCGAAGGGCAGGCGCTTTTCAAAGAGGTTGGCATGCTCGAAACTGGGGCTGGCCACCACCGATTTGAAGCTCTGCAGAAAGCGGCTGCCCTGCGGAAAATCGAGGAATTCGGCAATCGCCCAGGGGCCTGCCTCATGCGCCAGCGAACGCTCATCCTGCCAGAAGCACAGCGCCGAGCGGAACACCGATTGCGTGCCCTCGGGCGCGGCCAGCGGCACCAGTTGGGCCTGCGTGGCATCCTGCGCCAGAGCGACCACCGAATTGGTGGTGCCGAAATCGATCCCCATCGCAAGGGGAGATGCAGCCATGGGAAAAGCGTCCTGTACGCGGAAAGGGAGGGGCGCCCGATCCTATGGCAGGCGGTTTGTTGCGGTGCAACCATGCGTGGAGCCACCGACTGCCTGTTAAGGTCTATACCCTGATAATGTCACGACTTTAACGGGATGATGGAGCGCACCATACCGGACTTCCCCCCACAGGAGTTTTCAACATGCGTGTTTTTGTCACAGGCGCCAGCGGCTGGGTCGGCGCGAGCGTGGTGCGCGATCTGCGTGCCCATGGCCATGAGGTGCTGGGCCTTGCCCGCTCCGATCAGGGCGAAACGATTGCCCGTGAGGCTGGAGCGCAGGTTCTGCGCGGCACTCTGGATGATCTGGAACTGCTGCAACAGGCCGCGCGCGACAGCGACGGTGTGATCCACACCGCCTTCAACCACGATTTCACCCGCTTTGCCGAGAATGCCGCTCAGGACAGGCGCGCCATCGAGGCCATCGGCGCGGCGCTGGAAGGATCGGAGCGCATGCTGCTGGTCACCAGCGGTCTGGCAGGGATGGTCGCGCCGGGGCAACTGGCGGATGAGGATGATCGGCCCAGCGGCGATTTCCCCCGCTATTCGGAAAGCGCGGCGCAGGCGCTGGCGGCGCGCGGGGTGCGGGCCGGCACGGTGCGGCTGGCGCCTTCGGTGCATGGGCTGGGCGATCATGGCTTTGTGCCCATTCTCATCGGCATCGCGCGCTCCACCGGCATCTCGGCCTATGTGGGCGAGGGGGCCAATCGCTGGGCGGGCGTGCATCGGCTGGATGCGGCGCCGGTCTATCGGCTGGCGCTGGAAAAGGGTCTGCCGCTGCCGGTCTATCATGCCACCGCCGATGAGGGCGTGCCCTTCAAGGCGATTGCCGAGGTGATCGGGCGCCAGCTGGGCCTGCCGGTGGAATCGCGTGAGCCGGAGCATTTCGGCTGGTTCGCCCGTTTCGCCGGGGCGGAGATCGGCGCCACGTCAGTGCGCACCCGCGAGGCGCTGGGTTGGGCTCCAACCCAGCCGGGTCTGTTGAGCGATCTCGACCAGCCGGGTTATTACGCGGCGTGAAGAGATGGGGGCAGGCGATGGCCTGCCCCCACTTTATTTGGCTGAAACCGCCATATTGTCGATCAGCCGCGCCTTGCCGATCCGCGCCGCCACCAGCAGGCGGGCCGGGCGCTGGCCCAGTTCGGCCAGCGGCGTCAGGTTCTCGGCATCGCGCAGTTCGGCGTAATCGACCGAGGTGAAACCGCCTTCCAGCACCTCGGCCTCAAGCGCGGCCAGCGTTTCGGCCACATCGGCCTTCTTCTCGATGGCGGCGATGGCCTTGCGCATCGCCGTGGGCAGGCTGACGGCCTGAGCGCGCTCCTCCGCCGAAAGATAGGCGTTGCGTGAGGACAGGGCGAGGCCATCCTTCTCGCGCACGGTCGGCACGCCGATGATGTTGTCGACCGAAGGGTGGGTAAGGTCCAGATCGCGGGCCATGCGCCGGATCACGGCCAGCTGCTGCCAGTCCTTCTCGCCGAAGAGGGCGACATCGGGCTGCACCTGATTGAACAGCTTGTTCACCACCGTGGACACGCCATCGAAATGACCGGGGCGCGATCCCCCGCACAGCCCTTCGGACACGCCCGCAACCGAAATGTTGGTGGCATAGCCTTCCGGATAGACTTCCTCGGGCGTGGGCGCCCACAGGATCGCCACGCCTTCATCGGCCAGCAGGGCGGCGTCGGCCTCCAGCTGGCGGGGATAGGCGTCCAGATCCTCTCCCGCGCCGAACTGGCGAGGGTTAACGAAGATCGAGACCACCACCTGAGCGCCCAGCGCCCTGGCCTCGCGCACCAGCGTCAGATGGCCCTGATGCAGCGCGCCCATCGTGGGAACCAGCGCGATCCGGCCGTGGGCGCGCATGCCGGCCACCGCCGTGCGCAGCGCCGCTTTATGGTGAATGATCCGCACTCTATCCTGTCCTTGCCTTATGCGTGCCCGACCTTGCCCACAGTTTTATGGGGGAATCTTGGCCTTTTCCCTAGCGCCTTGGCGCCGCAACGGGCAATATGGCGTGGATCATCCGCCACAACAACAGGTCAGCTATGGCTTCCCCTCATCGCATCGTCTTTGCCAATGAAAAGGGTGGCACCGGCAAGTCCACCACGGCAGTCCATGTGTCGGTGGCGCTGGCCTATCTGGGGGTGCGCGTCGGCTGCATCGATCTCGATCCGCGCCAGCGCACGCTGCATCGCTATCTGGAAAACCGTGCCGAGACGATGCGCCGCAAGGGCTTCAATCTGCCCACCGCCAAGTTCGAGGTGTTCAAGGGCACCACGGTGGAAGAGCTGGACGCGCTGGCCGAGCAGGTGTCGCAGGATGTCGATTATCTGATCTTCGACACGCCGGGACGTGACGATGAATTCGCCCGTCATATCGCCACCACGGCGGACACGCTGATCACCCCGCTGAACGACAGCTTCGTCGATTTCGACCTGATCGGCCAGGTGGACCCGGAGACCTTCAAGGTCCGCCGCCTGTCCTTCTATGCCGAGCTGATCTGGGAAACCCGCAAGAAGCGCGCTCAGGCCACCATCGCTCAGAACAAGCGCGAGATGGACTGGGTGGTGGTGCGCAACCGTACCGGCCATATTGAGGCGCGCAACATGCGCCGCATCAATGAGGCTCTGCAGGAGCTTTCGAAGCGCGTCGGCTTCCGCATCGCCTCGGGCCTGTCGGAGCGCGTGATCTATCGTGAGCTGTTCCCGGCTGGCCTCACCCTGCTCGACAAGGACTATCTGGGCGATCTGGGCACCAGCCATCTGGTCGCCCGGCAGGAGCTGCGCGGGCTGATCGCCGGTCTGGCTCTGCCCGCGCCGCCGCGTCGTCAGGCGCCGGAGCAGGCGGCTGCCGCCCCTGTGGCCCAGCCTCAGCAGGCCGCCCAGCCTGTTCCCCAGCCCGCTTATGCACCCGCGCCGGTGCAGCATGCACCTCAAGCGCAGCCATCTCAGGGTCATGACCCCTATAATTCTGCCCCCCAACAGCCGTCCTCTGATGCGCAGGGACCGGTAACGGGTGGAGCGGCGCGCTGGTCCTATACGGCCTGAGTCAGAGCATAAAGCGTGCTTTAGGAATCACGCATTATGCTCTGGGTTGTTGTTGTCGCATCGTTTTTGCAAAAAGCCGGTTCCCACTTTTTTGCACGATGCTCTGAAGGCAAGCAGGCGGAGCCAGACGGATGATGAAGCTGATATCACTGGCCTTTGTGCTGGTGCTGCTGTGTAAATTCGTGCTGGGCCGCTATCCTTGGGAAATCTGGCGGATCGTGCCGATCGACAAGGTCGGGCGGGACAGCCGGGAAAAGCGTGAGCAGCGCGCGCTGCGTCAGGCCCGCAACCTGCTGGGCATCCATGCCTATGCCACCCGCAGCGAGATCATCGAGGCCCATAAGCGCCTGCTCACCAAGGTCCACCCCGACCGCGGCGGGAATGAGGCGCTGGTGCATGAGGCCAATGCCGCCCGCGACACCTTGCTGGAAGCGCTGGTGCTGCGTGACAGGCGTTTTGGGTGAGCGAGGGTTTGAGAGCGGGTGCGGGTAAGGGCCTCGATCCATCGATCCTGCGTGAGTATGACATTCGCGGCGTGGTGGGCGCCACGCTGAATGAAGGCGATGCCCGGGCCATCGGCTTGGGTTTTGCGGCCTTGCTGCGGGACAAGGCCGGGCCGGAAAGCCCCTGTATCGTGGTGGGCCGCGATGGCCGCCTGTCCTCCCCAATGCTGGAGGCTGCGCTGGTCGAGGGGCTGGTGGCGGGCGGTGTCGATGTGGTCCGCATCGGCCTGTCCTCCACGCCGATGCTTTATTACGCCGAGGCGGCGTTGCGGCTGGGCGAACTCACTTCAACCCGGCCAGTGCAGGGCGGCATTCAGGTAACTGGCAGCCACAATCCCAAAGATCACAATGGCTTCAAGATAGTCCTTGGGGGCCTTCCGTTCTTCGGCGAAGATCTGCAGCGGTTGAATGGCGTCATCGCTGGCCTGCCCGAAGCGCCAGAGGGCGTGGTGATGAGCCCCGGCCTCATCGAAGAGATCGACATCCTCCCCGCCTATATCGACCGGCTGCTGAGCGACATCACCGGACTGGATCAGGCTGAACTGGCCCGCCTGCGCATCGGCTGGGACGCGGGCAACGGCGCCGCCGGCCCCGCCATCGAAGCGTTGACCGCCTGCCTGCCGGGCGAGCATCACCTGCTCTTCACACACGTTGACGGCCATTTCCCCCACCATCACCCCGATCCCACCGTGGAAACCAATCTGGCCGATTTGCGCCACCTTGTCCTGTCGAAGCGGCTCGATTTCGGAGTGGCCTTCGATGGCGATGCCGACCGCGTCGGGCTGATCGACGGGCAGGGCAGGGTGGTCTGGGGCGACCGCATTCTGGCCATTCTGGCGCAGGATCTGCTCAAGCGCTTGCCGGGAGCGGATATTCTGGCCGACGTCAAATCCTCGCAGGCGCTGTTCGATCATGTCGCGGCCTGCGGCGGGCGTCCTTCGCTGTGGAAGACCGGCCACAGCCATATCAAATCCAGAATGAAGGCAACCGCCGCCCCGCTGGCGGGCGAAATGACCGGCCATATCTTCTTCGCCGAGGACTGGTACGGCTTCGATGATGGGTTGCTGGCCGCGCTGCGCCTGATGGCGGCCAGTCTGCGTCTGGGGCAGTCGATCGCCGATCTGGCCTCGGCCCTGCCGCACACCGCCGCGACGCCTGAATTGCGGATCGCCGTCGCGGGGGATGCGCGCCCGCTCGATCTGGTGGCGGCGGTGCGGCAGGCGGTGGAAGTCGAGGGGCTGGATATGAACCCCATCGACGGCATCCGCGTTACCTCTGCAGACGGCTGGTGGCTGCTGCGCGCCTCGAACACCGAGGCCAAGCTGTCGGCCCGGGCAGAAGGACGCGACGAGATGGCATTGAAACGGGTACTGGCCGATCTGGAGGCGAGGCTGGCATCTGTCGGCGTGTCGCTGGGGTGAGCCTGCCGACGGATCTGCCCGAAGCGCTGGTGGCATGGTTTGCCGGGCGTGGGTGGCAGGTGCGGCGCCATCAGCTTGAGATGTTGGCGGCGGCGCGCAGCGGGTCTCATGCATTGCTGATGGCCGACACGGGATCGGGCAAGACTTTGGCCGGTTTCCTGCCCACGCTGGCCGATGCCGTTGAAGGCCGGATCGGGGAGGGGCTACACACCATCTATGTGTCCCCGCTGAAGGCTTTGGCGCAGGATGTGCGGCGCGGGCTGATGATGCCGGTCGCGGATCTGGGGCTGGACCTGCGGATCGAAACCCGCAGCGGGGATACATCTTCAGAGCGCAAGGCGAAGCAGCGCAGCAATCCGCCCCATGTGCTGCTGACCACCCCGGAATCGCTGGCGCTGCTGATCTCCTATCCCGAAAGCGCTGCGCTGTTCTCCACCGTGAAGCGGGTCGTGGTCGATGAGATCCACGCCTTCGCCCAGGGCAAGCGCGGCGATCTCTTGGCGCTGACTCTGGCGCGGATACAGTCTCTGGCGCCGGAGATGCGGCGTGTGGGGCTTTCCGCAACGCTGGCTGATCCTGAGGCCTATCGCGGCTGGCTGGCCCCCGGCGGCCTTCGCGAGGATGTGACGCTGGTGCTGGGCGATCCCGGCGCCCCGGCGCAGGTCGAGGTGATGCTCCCCGATGGTGCCCGCATCCCCTGGAGCGGCCATGCCGCCGCCTGGGCTGTGCCGCAGATCATGGCGGCGATCCGCGCTCATCGCACCACGCTGATCTTCACCAACACGCGCTTTCTGGCCGAATACATCTTCCAGCTGCTCTGGGATGTGAATGAGGAAAACCTGCCCATCGGCATCCACCACGGCTCGCTGGGGCGAGAGGCCCGCGCCAAGGTGGAGGAGGCCATGGCGCAGGGGCGTCTGCGCGGGCTGGTCTGTACCGCCAGCCTCGATCTGGGGGTGGATTGGGGCGATGTCGATCTGGTGATCCAGATGGGTGCGCCCAAGGGTTCTTCGCGGCTGTTGCAAAGGGTGGGCCGCGCCAACCACCGGCTGGATGAGCCGAGCCGCGCCCTGCTCGTGCCGGGCAATCGTTTCGAATTTCTCGAAGCCATGGCCGCGCGCGATGCGGTGGCGGCAGGTGAGCGGGATGGTGAACCGTTCCGCGCCGGGGCTCTGGATGTGCTGGCGCAGCATGTGATGAACATCGCCTGCGCCGGACCTTTCGAGGCCGCCGCCCTGCTGACCGAAATCCATCAGGCCGAACCCTATGGCTGGGTGGGCGAGGCCGAGTGGGAGCGGGTACTCCATTTCATCGGCCATGGCGGCTATGCGCTGACCGCCTATGACCGCTTCCGCCGCATCGTGCCCGAGGGGCGGCCCGGCTGGTTTCGCCTGTCTCACCCCGATATGGCCGGGCGGCACCGGCTGAACGCCGGGATCATCGTCGACGCCGAGATGATCGAGGTGCGTTTCCGCAACGGCAAGGCGCTGGGCCGGGTGGAGGAGGAGTTTGCCGCCCAGCTTGGCCCCGGCAGCACCTTCCGGTTCGCCGGCCTTGATCTTGAGGTGGAGGGGCTGGCCGATGGCGCTCTGGTGGTGCGTGCTTCGCGCAAGGCCGGGGCGATCCCCAGCTATATGGGCGCGCGCATCCCGATCAGCAGCCATCTGGCCGAGCGGGTGCAAGCGCTGCTGCATGAGCCCGCCCGTTGGCGCGAGTTTCCCGATGATGTCCGCCAATGGCTGGAGGTGCAGCAGCGCAAATCACGCCTGCCCGAGCCCGCCAGCCTGCTGGTGGAAAGCTTCCCCCATCGCGGGCGCTTCTACAGCGTGTTCTACACGTTTGACGGCTGGCCCGCGAACCAGTCGATCGGCATGCTGCTGACCCGCCGCATGACCACACAGGGGCTCTCCCCGCTGGGCTTTGTCGCGAATGATTATGCGCTGGCGGTGTGGGGGCTGAAACCCATCACCGATCCGGCAGCGCTGCTCTCGCCGGAAATCCTCACCGATGAGTTTGTGGCATGGGTGCAGGATTCCTATCTGCTGCGCCGCGCCTTTCGCGAGGTGGCGGTGATCGCCGGGCTGATCGAGCGCCAGATCCCCGGGACCCGCAAGAGCGGACGGCAGGTCAGCTTCTCGACCGATCTCATCTATGATGTGCTGCGCCGCTATGAGCCCGACCATCTGCTGCTCGATGCCGCCTGGGCCGATGCCCGCGCGCGGATGACCGATGTGGCCCGCGTCGCCGATACGCTGGTGCGGGCGCAGCAGGGGCTGGTGCATAAGGTGCTGGAACAGGTCTCGCCGCTGGCGGTGCCGGTGCTCTGTATGATCGGGCGGGAGAGCTTGCCCGCCGGGGCCGCCGACGATGCCCTGCTGCTGGAGGCCGAGGAACTGGCCGCTGTGGCCATGACCTGAAAGCAGGGGGTAAAGGCCTCCCCTTTTCACCCAAAGAAAAAGGGGCGGATTTCTCCGCCCCTCAATCCGTTCATCAAGTGCCTTAAGGCTTACTGAGCCTTGGGGGCACCCGGTGCCTTGCCGAACGCAGCATAATGCTCGTTACCGACAAAGCCGAACTTGGTGACACCCGAAGCCTTGATGATGTTCAGCGTGTGTGCTGCCAGGTCGTAACCGGCCTGGGCATCGGGCTGGTACTGCAGCTCGGGCTCAGGGTTCATCTGGGTCGAGGTCTGCAGGTTGGCCGCCAGAACGCTTTCATCGATCTGGGTGCCGTTCCACACGATGTGATCATCGGCGGTCAGCACGACCTTGTTCTTCACAGGGTCGACCGGGGGCTTCACCGCGTTGGGCGGCGGAGGTCCGGGCAGATCGATGTTCACCGCATGGGTGGCCACCGGGATGGTAATGATGAACATGATAAGCAGCACGAGCATGACGTCGATCAACGGCGTCGTGTTCATTTCGCTCATCGGTTCGCCTTCGGCGCTTCCGGCTGACATAGCCATAAGCTTTAACTCCTGATGAGGACGCCGAAGCGTCAGCCGTTGGGGTCGACCGGGGTCGAGATGAAGCCGACGGTCGGGTAACCCGAGATCTGCACGTTGTAGATCGCACCGGCAACGCAGCGCCAGGGCGCATTGACGTCGGCACGGATGTGAACCTGCGGGATCTTGTCGGGCTCGTTCTTCAGGGCTTCGGGACCGCCTTCGCGCTTGATGATGGCATCGAGACGCTTGAAGGCCTGGTCACGCAGCTCGGCGTCGTCCACCGGCATGATGTTGTTGAAATAGATGCGGCACTCGCCACCGCGAGAAGAACCTTCATAGCCCGGATCGCCCGCGCTACGACCAGCGCTGTCGGTGGTGGCCACCGAGAGCAGCAGGTTCTCGACCTTGTCCTTCGATTCCGAAGAAACCATGATCGGGATGTGAAGATTCTTGATCGTCTGGATCGCGACCGGAACCGCGATCAGGAAGATGATCAGCAGCACCAGCATGACGTCCACCAACGGTGTGGTGTTGATTTCGGACATCGGCTTGTCTTCGCCGCCGCCGCCTACTGACATTGCCATAAGATTTTATCCTATCTTTGCATGCCCCCGAAGGGGAGGGGGGAGGAGCGGGAGGCCGCATGCTGCCAGCCGCCCCCGCCCGCCCGGACCGGAACCGGGATCAGATTATCCAGGCTCCGGCAGGCATACAGCCTTAGGCCTTGGGAGCGACGGGCTTGGCAGCGGCAGGAGCCGGAGCAGCCTTGGGGGCAGCAGCAGCGGCAGCAGCCGGCTTGATGGTGCCCTTCGAGTTGATGTAGGCCAGAATGTCGTTCGAGAAGCCCGACAGCAGCTCGGCGATGCGCTTGTTGCGGCTCATCAGGAAGTTGTAGGCCAGCACGGCGGGAACGGCCACGAGCAGACCGATGGCGGTCATGATCAGAGCTTCACCGACGGGACCGGCAACCTTGTCGATCGAGGCCGAACCGGCGATGCCGATGGCGATCAGGGCGCGGTAGATGCCGACCACGGTACCGAACAGACCCACGAAAGGCGAGGTCGAACCCACGGTGGCGAGGAAGGGCAGGCCGCGAGCCAGATAGGCGTTGATGCCGGCTTCGGTGCGGGCCAGCGAACCGTGCAGCCAGTCATGGGCTTCCAGGGCGTCAACCAGCTTCGAGTGCTGCTCTTCAGCGGTCAGACCGGCTTCGACCAGATCGCGCACGGCGCTGTTCTTTTCCAGCTTGGCAACGCCGTCCTTCAGGGTGGGGGCCTTCCAGAAAGCGCCCAGACCGTTGATCTGACGGAAAATCTTGGCCTGATCGTTCC
The DNA here is from genome assembly GCF_017163935.1 of Novosphingobium terrae. NCBI lineage: Bacteria > Pseudomonadati > Pseudomonadota > Alphaproteobacteria > Sphingomonadales > Sphingomonadaceae > Novosphingobium > Novosphingobium terrae. The sequence goes on from NZ_JABVZR010000001.1 coordinate 226,038, forward strand.
ACTTGGTGAACAGGATGAAGAACGAACCGAACGAGAAAATGGCCAGAATGGTCACGATGGTCCACGACAGGGCGCCGCCCTGCTGCATGGCTTCCATGAAGCCGAACTTGTTCTGGGGGGCGGTGTCGCCAGCGGCCAGGATCTGAGTAAGCATGCGAGTAGTCCTCTCAAGCGAGAAATTGATTAGTGCAGACGGACAGGGCCAGGGAAAGGCTCCTGCCTTGTTGGGAAGAAGAAATCAGTCCTTGGGGACGACCCACTTCACGCGGCTGGCATAGCTGCCGTTCATGGGATGGCCGTCGGGATCTGCTGCCGGCTTGAAACGCGCACGGCGCGTCACATACTGGCAGGTCGCCTTGTCGAGCTGGTCATTGCCGCTCGAGCTGGTGACCTCGCAACCCGAGACCTTGCCGCTCGTGTCGATGGTGACACGGAAGCCGGTCACACCCTGAGCGCCCTCGCGCAGCGGACCCGAGGGATAATCCTCAGGCGTCACCCACGAACCGGGATCACCCTTGGGCTGAGCCTGCGTCGCCGGACCCTTGGGGGCAGGCGGTGCGGGCGGAGCCGGCGGTGCAGCGGTGATCACCGGCGGCGCAGGCGGAGCCGGCGGCGGCGGGGTCACCACGGTCTGGATCGGAGGCGGCGTCACGTTCACGTTCACAGGCGGCGGCGGCGCCACGATGGGCGGCGGCGGCGTATCCTGCTTCGGAGGCGGCGGCGGCGGCTCCGGTTTCTTCTCTTCCTTGACGTCCACAGTGGTCACTTTCTTCACCACGGCCTTGATACCTTCGTAGGCAAGACCGGAGATCAGAGCATAGCCGATTGCGACGTGAATCAAGGCAACGATGACAAGCGCGGTAATACGATTACCGCTCATCTGTTGATCAGCGTAGGCCATTCAGACGCATCACTCCATCACAACCCCGGGAATATCCCGGCGCAGCCATGAACACACGCAGGGCTGAATGTCCCTGTGTGAACCCATGGCAAAAAACTGTTTTTCCACCCTGCCGGAAGTTTCCGGAAATGCTATGCCGGCCTTGCGACAAGGCAGACACGACATATATCGGGCCTTATTATCGGTTGGCCCCTGATTACCGGTGCTTTAACCGGCCCTGTCGGCTCGTGCAACGCCTTAATCGGCTGGGGCATGGGCTTAAGAGAAAATTCATATAGGATCGGCTCTTGCTGGCCGCTTGCCCACTGGGCTAGGCTGGGGGCAAGGCGCTAATTTCCTGATATAGCAGGAGTTGTTTTGCATGAGCATATCGCGGTGGACCGGGCTGACCGCCTTAACGGTTGTTTTGGCGCTGATTCAACCGCATGGGGCAAATGCCGTAGCCGTGCCGCCTCCTGCACCGCCCGCCCTGCACTACGCCGATCTGGTGGATCTGGCCGATTCGGCCCCTCTGGTGCTGCGTGCCGAGATTCGCGATGCGGTTCTTTTGAAGCCGGAGCGGGCCCCCGATGTGCGCCAAGGATGGGGCCGCATCTATGTGGAGGCCACCGCCACCCAGGCCCTGCGCGGCATGGTTCCCCCCGGCATGGTCATACGTTATTTGGCGGATGTGCCGCTGGGCCCCAAGGGCAAGCTGCCGCCCTACAAGAAGCTCTCGGTGCTGCTCTTCGCTCGGGGCAAGGCCGGCTCGGATGAGCTGCAGCTGGTCGCGCCCGATGCCCAGCTGGTCTGGGGTCAGGACCTTGACACACGCGTGCGCTCGCTGCTGGGCGAGCTGGGCGCCAGCGACGCCCCGCCGCGCATCACCGGCGTGACCCAGGCGCTTTATGAGCCCGGCAATCTGGTGGGTGAGGGGGAAACGCAGCTCTTCCTCTCCACCGCCAACAGCCAGCCCGCCACGATCACCGTGCTGCACAAGCCCGGCCAGCCCACCAACTGGAGCGTCTCTTTCTCCGAGGTGGTCGATGCCCGCGGTCGCCCGCCCGCGCCCGATACGCTGCCCTGGTTCCGTCTGGCCTGCGGTCTGCCGCGCGCTCTGCCGGGCGGGGTGAATGTGTCGGACAACAATGATGATCGCGTGCAGGCGGCTCTGGATTACGAGAGCGTGCTGCATGATCTGGGGCCCTGTGAGCGGGCTCGGGCGCATTAAGAGGATTAACAATCAGGGTAAATGCGAGGGTGTTACACCCTCGCGCTCCCTTTAGTGTCTGCGTGGCGCTTCGGGTTCGGCAATGGGGCAACATTGCTGCGTCGCAGGCTTGAAAACCCGGCGCAGCTCTAATCCTATAGGAACCTGCCTGCGGCGCTCATGGGTTGTGCTTGTGGAGAGGCTGGGCACATTGGTCGGGTGTTGCTGCCTGTCCGTCGGGAGGCGGAATGGGAGCGCGAGGGGCGGGAGCATTTCTCCTGAGAAATGTGACCAGCAAAGACGCTCCTCTCGCAACTTAACTTCTTTTCTACCCCCTTCTCAAGAAACAACAGCATTGCGAACCCGGCCTCACACGATTAGGGCCAGCCCCTTAAACCAAAGGGGATTCCATGTCCGACCTGCCTGATGTTGCCGTTGCTTCCACTCGTCGTCTGCCGCTGCGCATTGCGCTGGCCGGTCTTGGCACGGTGGGCGCGGGCGTCATTCGTCTGGTGGAGACCAATGCCGATCTGATTGCGCGGCGGGCGGGCAGGCCGGTGATTATCACCGCCATCAGCGCGCGGGATCGCGGCAAGGATCGCGGTGTCGATCTTTCGGGCTTTGCCTGGGAAGACGATATGACCGCCATGGCCGCCCGCGAGGATGTCGATGTGGTGGTCGAGCTGGTGGGCGGTTCGGATGGCCCGGCGCTGACCCTGGCGCGCAATGCGATCCAGCATGGCAAGGCGCTGGTCACCGCCAACAAGGCGATGATCGCGCATCACGGCATGGAGCTGGCCCGCACCGCCGAGGCCAAGGGCGTGGCCCTGCGTTTCGAGGCGGCGGTGGCGGGCGGCATCCCGGTCATCAAGGGCCTGCGTGAGGGCGCGGCGGCCAACAAGGTCGAGCGGATCTATGGCATCCTCAACGGCACCTGCAATTACATCCTCTCGACCATGGAGGACACGGGCCGCAGCTTCGCCGATGTGCTGAGCGAGGCTCAGGCCAAGGGCTATGCCGAGGCCGATCCGACCTTCGACATCGAGGGCACGGATGCGGCGCACAAGCTCTCGATCCTCTCGGCGATCGCTTTCGGGTCGCAGATCGATTTCGCCTCGGTGGACACCAGCGGGATCAGCCGTATCTCGGCGGCGGATATCGCCGAGGCCGAGGCGCTGGGTTACATCATCCGCCTGATCGGCATGGCCGAGAGCGACACCGGACCCGATGGCAAGGCGCGGCTGTTCCAGCGCGTGCAGCCCCATCTGGTGCCGCGTGACAATCTGCTGGCCCATGTCGATGGCGCCACCAACGCCGTGGTGGTCGAGGGCAATTTCTCGGGCCGCCTGCTGTTCCAGGGGGCTGGCGCGGGGGATGGCCCGACCGCCAGCGCGGTGGTGGCTGACATCATCGATATCGCGCGCGGCATGGACACCGGCTTTGAGGCCGACATGAGCTTCTCGATCTCGGTGGCCGAGCTTGAGGCGATGGCCCCTGCGCCTTCAGGCCACCGCGTGGGCCGCAGCTATATCCGCTTCATCGTCGCCGACCGCCCCGGCGTGCTGGCCGAGATCGCCGCCGCCATGCGCGATGCGGGCGTCTCCATCGAGAGCCTGATCCAGAAGGGTCATGCTGGCGAAGATGGCGTGCTGGTCGCCATGGTCACCCATGAGGGGCCGGAAGCGGCGGTGAGCAAGGCGCTGGCCCTGCTCGATGGTTCGACCAGCCTGACCCAGCCGCCCCTGGTGCTGCATATTCTGAACGACTGATCGGCGCCGATCGGCCCGTCAAAGGGGCGGCTGAGGGATGTCCTCAGTCGCCCTTTTTCGTCTCCGGTTTCGCCATGCGGCATTGGCTCGACAAGTGGGGCTTTGGTGGCTAAGCGGAGCGCCGCATAGGTATTCAAAGCAGTTTTGGGCGCGGTTTCTGCCCATTCTGTCAAGAAAATGGCCCTACAAGGGCATCAATCGCAAAGGATTCTGCAAGACATGACCTCGACTCCGGCCAGCAAGGTTCTCGACCGCGTTCTTGTGCTCGAAATGGTGCGGGTGACCGAGGCGGCGGCGATCTCCGCCGCCAAGCTGATCGGCCGGGGTGATGAAAAGGCCGCCGATGCCGCCGCCGTGGAGGCGATGCGCGCCGCGCTCAACGAACTCTATATGGACGGCACCGTGGTGATCGGTGAGGGCGAGCGCGACGAGGCGCCGATGCTCTTCATCGGCGAGAAGGTCGGCGCGGCTCAGGGTGAGGGCCCCAAGATCGACATCGCGCTCGATCCGCTGGAGGGCACCACCATCACCGCCAAGGCCGGCCCCAACGCTCTGGCCGTGCTGGCCTGCGCCGAGGAGGGCAATCTGCTCAACGCGCCGGACGTCTATATGGACAAGCTGGCGGTCGGCCCCAACTACCCCAAGGGCATCATCAGCCTCGACAAGACCCCCACCGAGAATGTGCAGGCGGTGGCCGCGGCCAAGGGCGTGAAGCCTGAAGAGATCATCGTCTGCGTGCTGGACCGTCCGCGCCATGCCGCGCTGATCGAGGAGCTGCGCGCCCTGGGCTGCGGCATCCAGCTGATCCCCGATGGCGATGTGGCCGGCGTGATCGCCACCACCGATGAGGACACCGGCATCGACATCTATATGGGCAGCGGCGGCGCGCCTGAAGGCGTGCTGGCGGCGGCGGCTTTGCGCTGCGTCGGCGGGCAGTTCAACGGCCGCCTGCTGTTCCGCAACGATGACGAGCGCGCCCGTGCCCGCAAATGGGGCATCGAGGACCTCAACAAGATCTATCAGCTGGAAGAGCTGGCCAAGGGCGACTGCATCTTCGCCGCCACCGGCGTCACCGATGGCTCGCTGCTGTCGGGCGTGAAGCACCGTCGCGGCGGGATCATGACCACCGAGAGCGTGGTGATGCGCGCCAGCAGCGGCACCGTGCGCTGGGTGAAGGGCGAGCATCGCAAGCACGACTGAGCATGCGGGCAGGGCGCGCCCGGCGTGTCCTGTCTGCCACCCCTGTGGTGGAAGTGGCCCGGATCGGCGCTTTTGCTCAAGCCGGATGTTGCATTCGTATGACCTTCGGCTAAGGGGGCGCCGAAAGCATCCCCCACGCGGGTTCCTGGGGTAGGGACCCGCGCGAGTTCTGGACACAAAGGGTTCCGCGCGATGAAGATCATGACCGGCAACAGCAACCTGCCTCTGGCCCGCGCCATTGCCGCCTATCTCGAAATCCCGTTGACCAACGCCAGCGTGCGCCGTTTCGCCGACGAAGAGGTCTTCGTCGAGATCAACGAGAATGTGCGCGGCGAGGATGTCTTCGTCGTCCAGTCGACCAGCTATCCCACCAATGACAATCTGATGGAGCTGCTGATCTGCATCGATGCGCTGCGCCGCGCCTCGGCCAAGCGGATCACCGCCGTGATGCCCTACTTCGGCTATGCCCGTCAGGACCGTAAGCCCGGGCCGCGCACGCCGATCTCGGCCAAGCTGGTGGCGAACCTGATCACCACAGCGGGCGCTGACCGCGTGCTGGCCGTCGATCTGCACGCCGGGCAGATCCAGGGCTTCTTCGATATCCCCACCGACAATCTCTATGCCGCCCCCACCATGGCCGCCGACATTCAGGCCCGCTATGGCGATGGCGAGCTGATGGTCGTCTCGCCCGACGTGGGCGGCGTGGTGCGCGCCCGCGCTCTCGCCAAGCGCCTCAACAACGCGCCGCTGGCCATCGTCGACAAGCGCCGTGACAAGCCCGGCCAGTCGGAAGTGATGAACATCATCGGCGATGTGAAGGGCCGCACCTGCATCATGATCGATGACATCATCGATTCGGGCGGCACGCTGTGCAACGCGGCTCAGGCGCTGATGGACGCGGGCGCCGCCAGCGTGACGGCCTACATCAGCCATGGCGTGCTGACCGGCGCCGCCGTCAGCCGCGTCAACAATTCCGCGCTGAAGGAGCTGGTGATCACCGACTCCATTCTCGCCACCGAAGCCACGCGCGAGACCGACCGCATCCGCGTGCTGACCATTGCCCCATTGATCGGCGAGGCGATGCGCCGTATCGCTGACGAAAGTTCGGTCTCCAGCCTGTTTGACTAAGGAAAACAATCATGAATGGTTCAACGCAGCGTCTGGTTGAGTTGAACCATGTGATTGAGGAAGGCATGGTCACCTACAAGGGCGTGCCCGGCCCGGTGATCTGCGATTTTCTGGCGCGTGAGGCCTCGCTGGGTCTGTATGAGGGTGACACCACCTTCCAGATCGGGCGGATCGATATGACGGCCAACACCGGCACCTATCTCGATACGCCGTTCCACCGCTGGGCCGATGGCGCCGATCTGTGCGGCGTGGGGTTGGAGCAGGTGACCAATCTGCCCGGGCTGGTGGTGCGCCACGAAGGCCCCGCCATCGGGCCCGAGGCTTTCGCCGGTCTGGATGTGAAGGGCAAGGCCGTGCTGGTCCACACCGGGTGGGACAAGCACTGGCGCAGTGAGGCCTATCTCACCGGCCATCCCTACCTCACCGGCGAGGCGGCCACGTTCCTGCGCGATTCCGGCGTGGCGCTGGTGGGCGTGGATTCCCATAACATCGATGACACCGCAGGGAAGGCACGGCCCGTCCATAGCATCTTGCTGCGTGCGGGGATTCCCATCGTCGAGCATCTGACCGGGCTTGACGCTCTGCCCGATGAAGGCTTTGTCTTCAACGCGCCGCCGCCCCGGGTGAAGGGCATGGGGACCTTCCCCGTGCGTGCCCATGCGGTGATCGGCTGATTTTCACGAGCAGGATGCTTTCTGATGCCCCCCATTCTTCGACTCGATGACGATATTGCCCTTGCCCAGCGTCTGGCCGAGGCGGCAGGCGAGGCGATCCGCCCTCATTTCCGCAGCGGCGTTGCCACCGAGCGCAAGGCCGATGCCAGCCCGGTAACCCTGGCCGACCGCGCCGCCGAGGAGGCCATGCGCCGCATCCTCAAGGCCGAGCGCCCGCAGGACACGGTGATCGGCGAGGAGTTCGGCACGGATGAGGGCACTTCGGGCCGCAGCTGGGTGCTGGACCCCATCGATGGCACCAGCGGCTTTCTGGCGGGCCGTGCGATCTTCGGCACGCTGATCGCGCTGGTGGTCGAAGGCTGGCCGGTGATGGGCGTGATCGATCAGCCGATCGCCGGTGAACGCTGGGTCGGCGCCTCGGGCAAGCCGACCTTGTTCAATGGCCAGCCGGTGAAGACGCGTTCGTGCCGCAGTCTGGCCGATGCGACCATTGCCACCACGGGCCCGCATTATTTCAGCCAGCATGATGGCGACCATTTCATGCAGCTGGCCAGCAAGACCGATTATCGCCGCATGGTGATGGGCGGCGACTGCTACAATTACGCCATGCTGGCGAGCGGCCATCTCGATATCGTCTGCGAGGCGAACCTCAACCTGCATGACTGGGCCGCTCTGGTCCCGGTGGTGGAAGGCGCGGGCGGCCTGATGTGCGACTGGAACGGCGATCCGCTCCATGTCGGATCGAGCGGCCATGTGCTGGCGCTGGGCGATCCGGCGCGGCAGGACGATGTGGTGGAAGCGCTGATGGGCGGCCATCACCACTGATCGGGCCGGTCAGATCGCCGGCGGCGGGCCATAGCGGTTCGCCCCGGACTGCGAGGGGCGGGTGAGCAGAAAAATCAGTCCGCCCAGCGCTGCCAGATAGGCCAGATTGCTGCCGAACATCGTCAGGAATTGAGTGCCGTCGGGGAAGGCTGCACCGAAGTGCTGGAACGTCGGCGCCATCAGGCGGAAAGCGTTGATCAGCAGCAGCACGGGCACCAGCCCGAGCAGGCCGGAGCGGCCGCTGTCATGCAGGCGCCGCGCCACGGCGGCGGCCAGCAGCAGGATCGTCACGATGGCTTGCGCCGCGATCAGGCCCATAAAACCGCTCAAGTCGATGGCCATGTCGGGCGGCAGCGGGCCGTGGAAGGTGATTTGCGTGCCGCCCGTGCCGGTGACGACATCGGCCTGATCGGGATGGGCCAGCGCGTAGGTCTGGAGTTTGGCCATCACCGGCATCATCATCGCCATGGCGGTCACCATGCCAATGGCTGTGGTGCCGAGAAAGACCGTGAGCGCGAAGGGCCAGAACTGTTCGACCGTGTCGCGCCCCGAGGGGCTCAGCAGTCGACGGAAGCCACGCAGAATAAAAGACAATGCCATGCTGTTTCCCCTGACCGCATGTGGTTGGGATGGGGGCTGACTCTTGTCAAGCAGGGGCGGGCGGGGGAGGATGGCCTATGGAGTCCCGGCTGTTTTTCTATGGCACGCTGATGGCGGAGCTTGGCCATCCTCTGGCGCGGGAATGGCATGCCGCTTTGTCGGCGGGTGAGAAGGGATGGGTTGAGGGGCGCCTCTGGGCCCTTCCCGATCCGCAGGGTTGGTATCCCGCGCTTGTGCCGGGAGAGGGCAGGGTGATGGGCACGGTGCATTGCCCCTTGGCTGCTTTCGATGCCGCGATGCTGGCGGCGATGGACCGCTATGAGGGAGAGGCCTATCGGCGCTTGCCGGTGACGGTCCGGGTGGCATCAGGCGAGATAGCGGCGCAGGCCTATGTCTGGCAGGAGGCGCTGCCCGAAGGCGCGGTGGCGCTGGAGGATGGGGATTTTGCCGCTTTCCTCGCGCGGAGCGGTGAGCAAGCCTATCGCGGCGCGTAGTGCAGGTGGAGGCTGGGATCGGAGTAAAGAAGGTGAATGCGAGGGCCATCGCCCTCGCGCTCCCTTTAATGTCTGCGTGGGCGCTTCGGGTTCGGCCTTACGCTCAGTTTGCCGCGCCGCAGGCTTTCAAGGATGGATAAGGCGCTGGGGCTTCCTGCCTGCGGCGCCTTTATGTTGTGCTGGTGGAGAGTTTGGGCACGGTGATGCGGTGCCACGATCTTCTCGTCGGGAGACGTTATGGGAGCGCGAGGGGGTAACCCCCTCGCATCTTCCCTTTCAAGCCTTGCCGGTGTCAAAGGTCTGGCACCCCGACACCGGCATGCAGGCTTCAGCTTTCCTGAGCAGGTTCGCTGTTGAGCTGGATGTAGTTCTGGATGCCCATGTTGGCGATCATGTCCAGCTGGGTTTCCAGCGTGTCGACATGCTCTTCCTCGCTTTCGAGGATCTTCTGGAACAGGTCGCGGCTGATGAAGTCGCGCACGCTTTCCGAATACTCGATCGCTTCCTTGAGCAGGGGAATCGCGTCCATCTCAAGCGCCAGATCGGCCTTGATGATTTCCTCGGTGTTCTCGCCCACGCGCAGGCGGCCCAGATGCTGGAAGTTGGGGAGACCGTCGAGGAAGAGGATACGGTCGGCCAGCTGGTCGGCGTGCTTCATCTCGTCGATCGATTCGTGGCGCTCGAACTGGGCCAGCTTGTGGATGCCCCAGTGATCGAACAGGCGATAATGCAGCCAATACTGATTGATCGCGGTCAGCTCGTTGTAGAGCGCCTTGTTCAGATATTCGATGACCTTTTCGTCACCCTTCATGGTGTGTCTCCAACAGGAATGCGGTGCGGTGGGTTGACCGGGGCTATGAACCCATTGACCGTGAAGGGCAAGCAGCAGGCACGACAAAACAGGGCGGAGTGATCCACCCTGCTTGATATTATATGCGATATTGAGGCGGAGAGACCCGTCCCTCAGACCGCGATGGACGCCCTTTCATTGGCCACGATCACATCGGCATCGTGAAGGCACTGGCAGCAGCGGGGGGTGTGGCCCATCGCCTCATAGAGCGTTTCGGCGTCACCACCCTGGCAACGCGCGGCGCAGCGCAGATCTTTTTCACGAATGGCATTGCAGATGCAGATATACATGGCATGGCCCGCAAAACAGGTGTTGGCTCTTCTCTAATGCGAGGCGTTCGCATTGGCAATGGTTTTTGCATGTGATTCGCAGAAACTGCGGTGAGTTGAGGATCTATTTGAAAATCCGGCGAAAGAGCCGGATTTTGGCGGTTCCAGCCCTCTCCCCCGGCCCGGCCACCCATAGGATACCACCGTTAGGATGGCCGGGCCGGGGGAGAGGGCTGGAACCGCAGTGGCGTGCGGGATGCTGAAAATGCAGCAAACCGACTCCTTTGCTTGCCAATCCCCCTGTTTGCCCGTAAGGGCCCGCGCTTCAACCGGCTCGGATGAGTCTCTTTACGGAGATTCGTCGGCCCGCCTGGCCATCAAGGGCTGCCACGGCGAGCTGACCGAGCTGCGAACCCAAGGAGTCCAAAATGCCCAAGCTCAAGACCAAGAGCGGCGTTAAGAAGCGCTTCAAGCTCACCGCCACCGGCAAGGTGAAGCATGGCGTCGCTGGCAAGCGTCACCGCCTCATGAGCCACAACGCCAAGTACATCCGCCAGAACCGCGGCACCGAAGTGATCTCCGACGCCGATGCGAAGGTGATCAAGAAGTGGGCGCCCTACGGGCTGAACTGAGGAGTACTGAAGTATGGCACGTGTCAAGAGGGGTGTTACCACCCGCGCCAAGCATAAGAATATTCTGGAGCAGGCCAAGGGTTACCGCGGCCGCCGCAAGAATACGATCCGCGTCGCTCGTCAGGCCGTCGAAAAGGCTGGCCAGTACGCTTACCGTGACCGCAAGGTCAAGAAGCGCACCTTCCGCGCCCTGTGGATCACGCGTATCAACGCGGCTGTCCGCGCTGAAGGCCTGACCTATTCGCAGTTCATCCATGGCGTGAAGCTGGCCGGCATCGAGCTGGACCGCAAGGCCATGGCCGATCTGGCGATGAACGAAGGTGGCGTGTTCACCGCCGTTATCGCTCAGGCGAAGGCTGCTCTCCCCGCCGCGTAAGTGGTTGGGAACGGCGGGATTGCTTCGGCAATCTTTGCCCGGCACAAGATCAAGGCGTCGATCCATCCGGATCGGCGCCTTTTCTTGTTATTGAATTTGTTGCAAATTGTTGAAAATCCTGACACGGCATACGTCATAAGAAAAACCAGGAGTTTTTCGGATGTCGCGCCGTTGCCACGTACAAGTTCGGTTTTTCCGCCCCCCGGCTGAACTGAGTCGCTATTTCACCACCTTCTATCTGGCCGAAATTGACGTGCCCGAGGGTGAGCGGGCGATCGACTATTTACATCCAGAATGGGCCAATCTGCGCTTCCATTCGGGTGAACGCCTTTCGGCTGAAAACTATCAGGGCCAGACGATCGATAAGGTCGATTTCGCCGCCACCGGTCCCAGCGGGCGTGCCCTGCGCTTCGAGGTGGGCACATGCCGCATCTGGGGCATCGGGCTGATGCCATCGGGCTGGGCCAAATTCGTCGCCGCCCCGGCCGATACGCTGGCCGATGCCGTGGTGGACGGGCAGGTGCATGAGGCTTTCGCCGGTTTCCGCCCGCTGGCCGATACGCTCTTCGGGCCCGAGCCTGACATCGAGGGTGAGCTGGCCCGCATCTCCGCGCATTTTCTGGCGCGGGCCGGGGCGCCGCTGGCCGATGAGGAACGGATCACGGCGATCCACACCGCGCTGGTCGATCCCGATATCTCCACCGTCTCGCAGCTGGCCGAAACGGTCGGTGCCAGCGATCGCACGGTGGAGCGGGTCTGCGCGAAGGCCTTCGGCTTCTCGCCCAAGCTGCTGCTGCGGCGGCAGCGGTTTATCCGCAGCCTTTCGCAGTACATGCTCGATCCCTCGCTCAAGTGGATCGGCGCGCTCGATGGGCATTACCATGATCAGGCGCAATTCGTGCGCGAGTTCCGCCAGTTCATGGGCATGACCCCGCGCCAATACGGTAAGCTGGAGCATCCGATCCTCGACGCTATCGTCAATGAGCGGGCACGGCTGGCGGGCGCGGCGATGCAGGCGCTCGATACGCCCGATGGTCAACGCGGGGGCAGTCGCTAACCGGGAAGGCCTAATGGATTGCACTGCTTCGCCGGGCACCGTAAGGAGCCCGGCTGAAACAGGGGCCTTTTCGCCCCGCAGACATACCGGACAGGCTGATGATCGATTTGGATGCTCTTGGAAACGAAGCGCTGGGCAAGATTGCCGCGGCGGAGACCCTCGACGCTGTTGAGGCGCTGCGGGTCGAGTTTCTGGGCAAGCAGGGCTCGATCTCGGGCCTGATGAAGACGCTGGGCGCGATGAGCCCCGAAGAGCGCCAGACGCAGGGCGTGGCCATTCAGGCGCTGCGCACCAGCGTCACCGATGCGCTGGCCGAGGGCAAGGCCAAGCTGGAAGCTGCCGCGCTGGAGCGCAAGCTGGCCGCCGAGACCATCGACCTCAGCCTGCCCGCGCCCGAAGCGCCGCTGGGCAGCGTCCACCCCGTCAGCCAGGTGATGGACGAGCTGGCCGAGATCTTCGCCGATCTGGGCTTTGCCGTCGCCAGCGGGCCGGAGATCGAGGACGACTGGCACAATTTCACCGCGCTCAACATGCCGGAGAGCCATCCGGCGCGCGCGATGCATGACACCTTCTATCTGCCTGACCGCACGGCAGAAGGTCGCGAGATGGTGCTGCGCACCCACACCAGCCCGGTGCAGATCCGCGCCATGCTGGCGGCGGGCGGCAACCAGCCCTTGCGCATCATCGCGCCGGGCCGCGTCTATCGCAGCGATTCCGACGCCACCCACACGCCGATGTTCCATCAGATCGAAGGTCTGGTGATCGGCAAGGACATCCATCTGGGCCATCTGAAGTGGACGCTGGAAACGCTGCTGAAGGCCTTCTTCGAGCGCGAGGACATCGTGCTGCGCCTGCGCCCCAGCTACTTCCCCTTCACCGAGCCTTCGGTCGAGGTCGACACCGGCTACAGCTGGCAGGATGGCCGCCGCGTGGTCGGCGGCAGCGGCGATGCGCCGGGCCATTCGTGGATGGAGCTGCTGGGCAGCGGCATGGTCAACGCCCATGTGCTGCGCGCGGGCGGCTATGATCCGGCGGAATGGCAGGGCTTTGCCTTTGGCGTGGGCGTCGATCGCCTCGCCATGCTGAAGTACGGGATGAACGATTTGCGGGCCTTCTTCGATGGCGATGCGCGCTGGTTGAGCCACTACGGCTTCTCCGCGCTGGACGTGCCCACCCTGTCGGGTGGCGTCGGTGTGAACGCATAAGAAGGGCTGCGACCAATGAAATTCTCTCTCTCGTGGCTCAAGGCCCATCTCGACACCGATGCCAGCGTCCAGCAGATCTCCGATGGCCTGAACGCCGTCGGTCTTGAGGTCGAAGGCATTGAGGATCCGGCGCAGAAGCTGAAAGGCTTCCGCGTGGCCAAGATCCTCACCGCCGCCCAGCACCCCAATGCCGACAAGCTGCAGGTGCTGACCGTGGACACCGGTGAGGGCGATCCTCTGCAGGTCGTTTGCGGCGCCCCCAATGCGCGCGCCGGTCTGGTCGGCGTGCTGGGTCTGCCCGGCGCGGTCGTGCCTGCCAATGGCATGGTGCTGAAGGTGGCCGCCGTGCGCGGCACCGAATCGAACGGCATGATGTGCTCGCTACGCGAGCTGGAGCTGGGCGAGGGCCATGACGGCATCATCGAACTGCCCGAGGACGCGCCCGTTGGCACCGCTTTCGCCGACTATCACGGCGCCGATCCGGTGTTCGACATCGCCATCACCCCCAACCGCCCGGATTGCATGGGCGTCTATGGCATTGCGCGCGATCTGGCGGCGGTTGGCCTCGGCACGTTGAAGCCCATCGCTGCACCCGGCATCGCGGGCAGCTTCCCCTGCCCGGTGGAGATCCTCATCGAGGAAGCCGTGGCTTGCCCGGCCTATCATGGCCGCGTGATCCGGGGCGTGAAGAACGGCCCAAGCCCGGACTGGCTGCAGGAGCGCCTCAAGAGCGCGGGCCAGCGCCCGATTTCGGCGCTGGTCGATCTCACCAACTATCTGATGTTCACCTATGGCCGTCCGGCGCATGTCTATGATCTGGGCAAGCTGACCGGCCCGATGCGCGCGCGCGCCGCCAAGGATGGCGAGACCTGTCTGGCCCTCAACGGCAAGGACTACACGCTCGACGCCGGGATGACGGTGATCGCTGATGACGCTGGTGTGCATGACATCGCCGGCATTATGGGCGGCGAGCATTCGGGCTGCGCGGATGACACCACCGATGTCCTGCTGGAAATCGCCTATTTCAACCCCGAGCGCATCGCAGCCACGGGCCGCAAGCTGAACCTTACTTCCGACGCGCGCAGCCGTTTCGAACGTGGCGTCGATCCGGCCTTCCTCGACACCGGCCTCGATCTCCTGACGGGTCTGGTGCTGGAGATTTGCGGTGGTGAGGCTTCGGAAGTGGTTCGCGCTGGTGAAGCGCCTGCCACGCCCAAGGTTGTCGCCTATGATCCCAAGCTGGCCGAGACGCTGGGTGGCGTGGCCATCCCCGGCGATGAGCAGAAGCGCATTCTGGCCGCTCTGGGCTTTGTGGCTGCCGATGACTGGTCGGTCACCGTGCCCGGCTGGCGCCCCGATGTGGATGGCGCGCCCGATATCGTCGAGGAAGTGGTCCGCATCCACGGCATCGACAAGGTGGAGAGCGTGCCTCTGCCCCGCGCCGATGGCGTTGCCCGCCCCACGGCGACCCCGGCCCAGAAGCTGGAGCGCCGCGTGCGCCGCGCTGCCGCCGCGCGCGGTCTGAACGAGGCCGTCACCTGGTCCTTCCTGCCCGTGCCCGAGGCCGAGCATTTCGCTGCTGGCGATCTGTGGGTGCTCTCCAACCCGATCAGCGAAGACCTCAAGGCCATGCGCCCCTCGCTGCTGCCGGGGCTGCTCTCTGCCGCGCGCCGCAATCTGGCGCGTGGGGCCACCGGCCTGCGCCTGTTCGAGATCGGCCGGCGTTATCTGCGCGGGCAAGATGGCCGCAGCGATGAAAAGCTGACTCTGGCCGTGGTGCTGGTGGGTGAAAAGACCCCGCGCGGCTGGGCCAGCGGCAAGCCGCAGAGCTTCGACGCCTTCGACGCCAAGGCCGAAGCCGTGGCGCTGCTGGCTCAGGCCGGGGCTCCGGTCGAGAGCCTGCAGCTGATGGGCGAGGCCGGGCCGCAGTTCCATCCCGGCCAGTCGGCCACCTTGCGCCTTGGGCCCAAGAATGTGCTGGCGCGCTTCGGCGTGCTGCATCCCGCCACGCTGAAGGCCTTCGACATCGACGCGCCGGTCGCGGTGGCCGAGATTTATCTCGATGCCATCCCCGCCAAGAAGGGCGCCGCCGGTTTCGCGCGCGTCAACTATGCGCCGCCCGCGCTTCAGGCGGTGAAGCGCGATTTCGCCTTCCTCGTGCCGGTGGGCCGTGCGGCGGGCGATGTGCTGCGCGCGGTGCGCGGGGCCGACAAGGCGACCATCGTGGCCGCCCGCGTCTTCGATGACTTCCGTGGGCAGGGCGTGCCCGAGGGCCATAAGAGTCTGGCCATCGAAATCACCCTCCAGCCCGGCGAGAAGAGCTTCACCGATGCCGATCTGAAGGCCATCGCCGACAAGGTGGTGGTCGCTGCCGCCAAGCAGGACGCCGTGCTGCGCGCCTGAAACTTTTGTTATCATGACCTTGCCCTTTGCGGTGCCAACCTCCAGTTTGGCGCTGCAAAGGGGACGGTTTATGAATGACCTGATTTCGATCACCTCGGGCGCGCTGACAGCCCGGATCAACCCGCTCGGCGCGGAACTGTGGTCGCTCGATGGTGCCGATGGCGCCCGTTACATGACCGATGCCGATCCCGCCTTCTGGACCGGCCACGCCCCGCTGCTGTTCCCCATCGTCGGCAGTCTGGTGGATGACAGCTACCGGCTGGGCGATCAAACCTATCATCTCCCCCGCCACGGCTTTGCCCGCCGCCAGACCTTCGAGGTTCTGGCGGTCGAGGATGATTTCGTCGTCTTCGGCCTGAGCGACAGCGAGGACAGCCGCAAGATCTATCCCTTCGCCTTCAAGCTGGCGATGGCCTTCCGCCTCAGCGGCCAGACGCTGCATATGGCCGCCACCATCACCAATGCGGGCGATCACGATATGCCCTTCAGCTTCGGCTATCACCCGGCCTTCGCCTGGCCGCTGCCGGGCGGTGCAGCCAAGGAGGCGCATAGGATTGTCTTTGCCAAGGACGAACCCGAGGACCTGCGCCGCGTGGACAAGGCCACCGGCCAGCTGCTGCCTGAAAAAGAGGCAACCCCTGTGAAAGGCCGCGATCTGGCGCTTTCTCCTGATCTTTTCGAGCAGGATGCGGCGATCTGGGATCACATCCACAGCCATGCGCTCTCCTATGGCGCGGATGGCGGCACATGGCTGGATGTCAGCTTTCCCGATACGCCTGCGCTTGGCCTGTGGCAGGTGCCGGGCGCGCATTACCTCTGCATCGAGCCATGGCAGGGCCATGCCGATCCTCAGGGCTTCGCGGGCGATTTCACGGATAAGCCCGGCGTGGTCACCATCGAGCCCGGCCAGTCGCGCAGCTATCGCATGGAGGTGACGGTCCGCCCGGCATGAGCGAAGGCGCCTGTCTCTCGGCGGGATAGGCGCCGCGTTCCATTCATCATGGACGCGGGCCCCCGCAAAGGGTAGAGGCGCGCGCCATGAGTTCCAGCCGCCGCACCTTCGCCATCATCTCCCACCCCGACGCGGGCAAAACCACGCTGACCGAAAAGCTGCTGCTCAACGGCGGCGCGATCCATCTGGCGGGTCAGGTGAAGGCGCGCGGCGCGGCCCGCCGTGCCCGTTCGGACTGGATGAAGATCGAGCAGCAGCGCGGCATTTCGGTCACCTCCTCGGTGATGACCTTCGCGCGGGATTTCGACGGGCTGGGGCATATCACCTTCAACCTGCTCGACACGCCGGGCCACGAGGACTTTTCCGAAGACACCTATCGCACGCTGACGGCGGTGGATTCGGCGATCATGGTGATCGACGCCGCCAAGGGCATCGAGCCGCAGACGCGCAAGCTGTTCGAAGTGTGCCGCATGCGCAATGTGCCGATCATCACCTTCGTCAACAAGGTGGACCGCGAGGGGCGCAGTGTCTTCGAGATCCTCGATGAGGTGGCTGATGCGCTGGCGCTGGACGTTTCGCCGCAATCGTGGCCGGTCGGCATGGGCGGCACCTTCGAGGGCATTCTCGATCTGGCCAGCGGGCGCATCAGCCGCCCCGAAGGCGATTCGCGCGAATTTCTCGGCACGGTCGATCATCAGCCGGTGCCCGAAGAATTCGCCGAGGAGATCGAGCTGGGGCAGGCGGGCTATCCCGAATTCGATCTGGAAGCCTATCGCCATGGCGATCTGACGCCGGTGTTCTTCGGCTCGGCGCTCAAGAATTTCGGCGTGGCCGAGCTGATCGAGGCGATTGCCCGTATCGCGCCGCCGCCGCGCCCGCAGCCCAGCGAGGCGGGCACCATCGACCCCACCAATGGCGAAGTGACCGGCTTCATCTTCAAGGTGCAGGCCAATATGGACCCGATGCACCGCGACCGTATCGCCTTCATGCGTCTGGTCTCGGGCACCTTCAAGCGCGGCATGAAGCTGACGCCGAGCGCGCTGGGCAAGCCCATCGCGATCCACTCGCCCATCCTCTTCTTCGCGCAGGACCGCGAGATCGCCGATTCGGCCGAGCCGGGCGATATCATCGGCATTCCCAACCACGGCACGCTGCGGGTGGGCGATACTTTGTCCGAGGCGAACAAGGTGCGCTTCACCGGCCTGCCCAATTTCGCGCCGGAAATCCTGCGCCGCGTGGCGCTGAAGGACCCCACCAAGACCAAGCAGCTGCGCAAGGCGCTCGATGACCTCTCCGAAGAGGGCGTGATCCAGGTGTTCTATCCGGAAATCGGCGCGCAGTGGATCGTGGGCGTGGTGGGCCAGCTGCAGCTCGACGTGCTGATCTCGCGCCTTGAGGCCGAGTATAAGGTGGAGGCCGTGCTGGAAGGCGCGCCTTTCGATACGGCGCGCTGGGTGAAGGGCACGGACACGGCGCTGAAAGACTTTGCCGAGTTCAACAAGGCCAATCTGGCCAAGGATCGCGATGGCGGCATGGTCTTCCTTGCCCGCTCGGCCTGGGATGTCTCCTACCAGCAGGAGCGAAACCCCGAACTGACCTTCAGCGCTACCAAGGAGCGTTAAGCTCAAAATCCGGGCAGGGGGCTTGCGTTAACCAGCCCTGCCCGGTCCCGGCTAAGTCATTTGCCGGATGCCTGAGCATAATTTTGGCCCGGCTTTGCCTAAAATTTAAGCAGATGCGCAAGATTCGAGCGCGAAACCATCCCTGCACGACAGGAATGGAATCGATGACAGTCCCGTGAATCCTGACGAATCGTAAACTGGCACACCTCGTGCTTATCCCTGTTCATCCGGCATCACGCCGGTTGGCTATTAGGGGATAGGCATGAAGTTCATCATCGCCATCATCAAGCCGTTCAAGCTCGACGAGGTGCGTGAAGCCCTCGGTGCCCTCGGTGTCGCCGGTATGACCGTGTCCGAGGTGAAGGGGTTTGGTCGGCAAAAGGGGCAGACCGAAATCTATCGCGGGGCGGAATATTCCACGAATATGCTGCCCAAGGTGAAGATCGAGATCGCCGCCAGCGACGAGCTCGCGCCGCGCGTCGTCGAAACCATCCAGCAGAGCGCCAGCACCGAAGCCATCGGTGACGGCAAGATCTTCGTGCTGGATCTGGCCTCGGCCACCCGCATCCGCACCGGCGAGACCGGGGACACCGCGCTGTGAGCGGCGCTTCACTTTGGAAGGGTAACACCATGATCCGCAAGATGATGTGCGGCGTCGCGGCGGTGGGCGGCTCGCTTGGCTATTCCGGTGCCGCCTTCGCTCAGGCCGCCCTGATTAAAGCCCCCACCGTGGCCCAGCAGGCCAATATGGTGAACAAGGGCGACACCACCTGGATGCTGATGTCCACCGTGCTGGTGCTGATGATGAGCATCCCGGGCCTGGCCCTGTTCTATGGCGGCCTGGTCCGAGCCAAGAACATGCTCAGCGTGCTGATGCAGGTCTTCATGATCGTTTCGGTCACTGGCCTGCTGTGGGCCACCTATGGCTATTCGCTGGTGTTCACCGGCGGCTCGCCGTTCATCGGCGGCTTCTCCAAGGCGCTGATGGCGGGCGTGAACAGCGGCACCTATGCCGCCACCTTCTCGAACAACGTCTACATCCCCGAACTGGCCTATTTCGTCTTCCAGATGACCTTCGCCATGATCACCCCGGCGCTGTTCATCGGTTCTTTCGCGGAACGCATCAAGTTCACGCCGCTGATCATCTTCACCGTGCTGTGGTCGACCTTCGCCTATTACCCCATCGCGCATATGGTGTGGTACTGGGCCGGCCCGGACTTCCTCTACGCCAGCCCCAATGACGCCGGCTTCCTGTATCTGAAGGGCGCGCTGGACTTCGCCGGCGGCACCGTGGTGCATATCAACGCCGGTATCGCTGGTCTCGTGGGCTGCCTCGTGCTGGGCAAGCGCGTGGGCTTCGGCAAGGAAAACACCCCGCCGCACTCGCTGACCATGACCATGATCGGCGCCTCGCTGCTGTGGGTGGGCTGGTTCGGCTTCAACGCCGGTTCGAACCTTGAATCGAATGGTGTCGCCGCTGTGGCCTTCGTGAACACCATGCTCGCCACCTGCGCCGCTGCGGTCAGCTGGGCGGTCATCGAGCAGATCGTGCATGGCAAGCCCTCGATGCTGGGCGCTGCTTCGGGTGCTGTGGCCGGTCTGGTCGCCATCACCCCCGCTTCGGGCTTCGGCGCGCCGATGACCTCGATCGTGCTGGGCCTGATCGTCTCGCCGGTCTGCTTCTTCTTCGTCACCACCGTGAAGAACAAGTTCAAGTATGACGATACGCTGGACGTCTTCGGCGTCCACTGCATCGGCGGCATCATCGGCGCCATCGGCACCGGCATCGTGGCCAACCCCGCGCTGGGCGGCCAGGGCTGGGTCGATTACTCGGGCTTCGTCGCCAAGGCTGGCGCCTGGGACACGATGGGCCAGGTCATCACCCAGGCTGAGGCTGTCGGCATCACGCTGGTGTGGTCCGGCGTGGTCACCGCTGTGCTGCTCTTCGTGATCGACAAGACCATCGGCCTGCGTCCCACCGAGGAAGCCGAGCGTGAAGGTCTGGACATCACCGAGCACGGTGAGCGCGCCTACAACAGCTAAGTTTTCAAGTTCGGCGGGATCGGGGCTTCTTCCTCCTCCTTCCTGGTCCCGCCACCAGATGTTCCTCCTGCGGACAAAAACTTAAAGGGCCGGAGCCAGCCGCTCCGGCCCTCTTTTCGTGCGCGGTACCAGCCCGCTCCCCCGCCCGGTCGCCCAACGGCAAGTATCCTGTGGGAGGCCGGGCGGGGGAGCGGGCCGGTGCCGCCAAAATCCGGCTCTTTTGCCGGATTTTCAGACAGACTCAGCGCAGCAAAAAGCCCGGCCGTTGCGGACCGGGCTTTGCGTGTATGTGATGGAGAAGGGGGGGGGCTTAGCCCGCCTTGCCGCTCAGCATATCGACGAGCGGGCGCACCGGGGTGATGTCGTAACCGGCAGCATGGGCGATGGGGGCCAGCTCATCCGCGGTGGCGCCCTCGCTGGCGCGGGCCAGCGCCCAGAGCAGCGTCGAGCGCGTGCCCGAGCGGCAATAGGCCAGAATCGGGCCCTGAGCCCCGGCCAGCGTCTCCGCCATGGCCTGAACCTGCCCTTCGCTGAAACCGCCATGGCCGACGGGAATCGCGATATAGGTCAGGCCCGCATCCTTGGCGGCCTGTTCGATCACCGCGCCCGGCGTCTGATCGTCGCTTTCGCCTTCGGGGCGGTTGTTGATGATATGCTTCACGCCCAGCTTCACGGCTTCGGCAAGATCGTCGGTATCGATCTGGGGGCTTACCAGAATCGTGTCGGTCAGCTGGCGAAACATCGGCTTTGTCCTTATCACAAGCCGGGCCTGATAGCCCGTAAACCCCATCGGCATGCCAGCGGAAGACCCCGCTGGCAAGGTGCCGGTACGCCCGGGCATGGGGTACGACTCGCAAGTGACCGCAGGCTGTAAACCGATTGTCACGAATCTGAATGAGAGATGCGGAATCTGTTCGCACTGCCGCAATTTTTGGGGTATGTCGAAAAATGCAGAGGAAAGGACTGTGCTGTCGCATGGCGCCTGGCCCTGTTGCACGGTGCGTTTCGTCCAGGCGCCGGGCACGATCGATCGGGGCGAAGCGAAGGTTCTTTCGGGTATATGAGTTTTGATAGAGGGCGTCGCGGCCGGGGCCGGGACAAGCGCGACGGATTTGGCGAGGAGGGCTTCGACCCCTTCGGCGGCGGCGGTGGCGGCGGTATGCCTGCCCAGGTCGTTGGCCAGGGCAAGGGCGTCGTCAAGTTCTTCAACGGCCAGAAGGGCTTCGGCTTCATTCAGCGCGAAGACGGCGGCGAAGATGTGTTCGTGCACATCAGCGCGGTTGAGCGCGCCGGCCTGGAAGGTCTGGCTGAAGGTCAGGGCCTGGAATTCACGCTCGTCGATCGCGGCGGCAAGATTTCGGCCAGCGATCTGGTCGTGGTCGGCGATGTCATCGCCGTGGCCAAGCGCGAGCCTGCTGCTCCCCAGCGTCAGCTGACGGGTGACAAGGCCACCGGCACGGTCAAGTTCTTCAACGCGATGAAGGGCTTCGGCTTCATCACGCGTGACGACGGCCAGCCGGACGCTTTCGTGCACATCAGCGCCGTTGAGCGCTCGGGCATGCGCGAGCTGAACGAGGGCGATCGCCTGGAGTTCGACATCGAGGTGGACCGCCGAGGCAAGTACTCGGCTGTCAACCTGGTGCCGCGTCAGGGCTGACACCGTTCGTTTGCTATCTCGGTAAAGTCAGGCCCGGAGTCACACTCCGGGTTTGACGGAGATACAGCGACACCATAAATACGCGCAAATGGCGGCTTCCCCAGGATTCGCATCCGGGGAAGCCGCCATTTGTCGTTTCCGTCATGATGCTGTCACGCAGCATCTCTTTTCCGTGAGAATCAGCACCCATCCTCACGTTGCCGCAAGCTAATGCCGCGTTGGCAATGAAGGTCTGAGTAAAGGAACGTAGCATGTCGATTTCGCCTCTGATGCCTGTTTACCCCCGGACCGCCTTTCGGCCCGTGCGCGGTGAACACTGCCATCTGATCGGCGAGGACGGCCGCCGATATCTCGACTTTGCCAGCGGCATCGCGGTGAACCTGCTGGGCCACAGCCATGAAGGGCTGATCGGCGCCATCCAGCAGCAGGCCGCCACGCTGATGCACGTCTCCAATCTCTATGGCAGCCCGCATCAGGAAAGCCTGGCCAAGCGTCTGGTCGATCTGACCTTCGCCGACACGGTGTTCTTCACCAATTCGGGTGCCGAGGCGGTGGAATGCGCGATCAAGACCGCGCGCGCCTATCACCAGCATGTCGGCAATGATCACAAGTATGAGCTGATCACCTTCGTCGATGCCTTCCATGGCCGCACGCTTGGCACGATCAGCGCCTCCAATCAGGAAAAGATGCATAAGGGCTTCCTGCCCCTGCTGCCCGGCTTCAAATATGTCGAGTTCGGCAATCTGGAGGCCGCGAAGGCTGCCATCGGCCCGAACACCGCCGGTTTCCTGGTCGAGCCGATTCAGGGCGAGGGCGGCATCAAGGTGCCTTCGGAGGACTTCCTGCCCGGCCTGCGCGCCCTGTGCGACGAGCAGGATCTGATGCTGGTGTTTGACGAGGTGCAGACCGGCGTGGCCCGCACCGGCACCTTCTATGCCTATGAGCAGCTTGGCGCCGTGCCGGACATCATGTCGACCGCCAAGGGCATCGGCGGCGGCTTCCCGCTGGGCGCTTGCCTTGCCAGCGAAAAGGCCGCGCGCGGCATGGTCGCGGGCACGCACGGTTCGACCTATGGCGGCAACCCGCTGGCCATGGCCGCTGCCGAAGCGGTGCTGGACGCCGTGGCCAATGACGAATTTCTGGCGCATGTCCGCGACATGGGCGCCAAGATGACCGCCCGTCTGGAGCAGTTCATCGGCAACTATCCCGAGATCTTCGAGGCCGTGCGCGGTCGCGGGTTGCTGATGGGCCTGAAGCTGAAGATCGAGCCGCGGCCTTTCGTGGCCCATCTGCGTGACAATCACCAGCTGCTCACCGTGTCGGCGGGCGATCAGACCATGCGCGTTTTCCCGCCGCTGGTAATCGACGAGAGCCATATCGATGAGTTTATGGAGAAGCTCTCGGCGGGCGCGGCCTCCTATCAGCCGGAGGCGGTGTGATGGGCGATCTGAGGCATTTCCTGAATCTGGCCGATGCCGGGCCGGAGGCGCTGCGCGCCATTCTGGCCGATGCCGGATCGCGCAAGCAGGCCCGCGCCAGCTGGCCCAAGGGGCGCGTCGATGCCGATGCGCCGCTGGCCGACCGCGTGCTGGCGATGATCTTCGAAAAGAACTCGACCCGCACCCGCGTCTCCTTCGATATGGCGATCCGCCAGCTGGGCGGCAGCTCGATCGTGATGGAGGCGGGCGGCATGCAGTTGGGGCGCGGCGAGACCATCGCCGACACCGCGCGTGTGCTCAGCCGCATGGTCGATGCCATCATGATCCGCACCAACGATCACGCCAAGATCGAGGAGTTGGCGCATTACGCCAGCGTTCCCGTGATCAACGGCCTGACGGACCAGTCGCACCCCTGCCAGATCATGGCCGATCTGCTCACCTTGCAGGAGCAGGGCGTGAATCTGAAGGGCATGGAGCTGGCCTGGCTGGGCGATGGCAACAATGTGCTGCATTCGCTGATCGAGGCCGCCGGCCTGCTGGGCTTCAACATCCGCGCAGGGATTCCGGCGGGCTTTGAGCCCGATGCCGGTTTCGTGGCCCGCGCGCGTGAGGCGGGTGTCAGCATCACCCTCACGCAAGACCCGCTGGAAGCCGCCAAGGGCGCTCAGGTGGTGGTCACCGACACATGGGTGTCGATGGGCCAGCCGGGCGGCGAGGCGGTGATCGCCGCGATGGAGCCCTATCAGGTCAATGATGCCGTGATGGCCGCAGCCGCTTCGGACGCATGGTTCCTGCACTGCCTGCCCGCGCATCGCGGCGAAGAGGTCACCGATGCGGTGATCGATGGTCCGCGCTCGCTGGTCTGGGATGAGGCGGAGAACCGCATTCACGCCCAGAAGTCAGTGCTGCTCTGGGCGCTGGGTGCGCTGTGATCTTTGACGAAGAGACCGTGAA
Source organism: Novosphingobium terrae (assembly GCF_017163935.1). NCBI lineage: Bacteria > Pseudomonadati > Pseudomonadota > Alphaproteobacteria > Sphingomonadales > Sphingomonadaceae > Novosphingobium > Novosphingobium terrae. The sequence continues at coordinate 250,277 of NZ_JABVZR010000001.1, forward strand.
GGGCATGGATGAAGTCCTGCCCTTCACCATTCCCTCGCGCGATGCGCGCGGGCGGGTGATCCGTCTGGGGCCCTCGCTGCATGCCATTCTGGCGGCGCATGACTATCCCCCGGTGCTGCGCCGTCTGCTGGGCGAGGCGCTGGTACTCTCGGCCATGATGGGCACGCTGCTCAAGGATGAGGGCTGCCAGCTCACGCTTCAGGTTCAGGCCGAGAATGGCGTGATCGATCTGCTGGTTTGCGATTACCGGCTGGGTGAATTGCGCGGCTATGTCCGCCATGATGCCGAGCGGCTGGCCGCGCTGGAGGGTCGCGAGACGCTTCAGGATCTCTTCGGAGAGAAGGGCTATCTGGCGATCACCTTCGATCTGGCGGCGACGGGCAAGCGCTATCAGGGCGTGGTGCCGCTGGAGGGCAGCTCCTTGGCGCGGGTCTGCGAAGCCTATTTCGCCCAGTCCGAGCAGGTGCCGACGCTGATCCGCATCGGTCTGGATGTGGAGGGCGAGGCCTGCGTGGCGGGCGGTCTGCTGATCCAGCATCTGCCTGATGGCGAGGAAGGGCGCGAGCGTCTGCATGTGCGGATGAACCATCCGCATTGGGAGCATGTCGCCGCGCTGGCAGGCTCCATGACGGGCAAGGAGCTGGTTGACCCCAAGCTTGGCCTCGACGATCTGATCTGGCGCCTGTTCCATGAAGAGGACGAGGTGCGCCTGCTGGAGACCACGGCTCTCTCGCGCGGCTGCCGTTGCAGCGCCGACTATTACAAGACGGTGCTGGGCCGCTTCCCGGAGGAAGAACTGGACGCCATGCGCGATGAGGCGGGTGCCATTCTGGTCGATTGCGCCTTCTGCTCGAAGGTGTTCCCGATCGAGCTGTGATCCTTTCGGCAGCCCTGTTGCCGAAAATGCTCTGGCCCGGGCCGGGCGATTGTTCCATGACCATCCGGCGTCCTGCTGATGCAGGGCGCCGTGATGTGACAAGGAATGATGATGACCAATCCCCCCAAACCTGGCGACAAGAAAGCCGTGGTGCTGCTGTCGGGCGGGCTGGACTCGATGGTGTCGGCTGGGCTGGCGCGCGAGGCCGGTTACAGCCTCTATGCGCTGACCATCGACTACAATCAGCGGCATCGCCGCGAGCTGGACTCCGCCACGCAGCTGGCCGCGCATCTGGGCGCGGTGAAGCATGTGGTGCTGCCGCTCGATCTGCGGCAGTTCGGCGGCTCGGCGCTGACCGACGCCATCGATGTGCCCAAGGAGGGCGTGGGCGATGATATTCCCGTCACCTATGTGCCCGCGCGCAATCTGGTGTTCCTCTCGCTGACGCTGGCCTGGGCCGAGGCGGTGGGCGCGAAGGACATCTTCATCGGCGTGAATGCGCTGGATTATTCGGGCTATCCCGATTGCCGCCCGGAGTTCATTGAAGGCTTTGAAAAGCTGGCCGATCTGGCGACCAAGGCCGGGGCGCAAGGCGCCGGTTTCCGCATTCAGGCGCCTTTGCAGCATATGACCAAGGCGCAGATCGCTCAGGAAGCGGACCGTTTGGGGCTGGACGCCGGCATGAGCTGGTCCTGCTACGATCCGCAGCCGGATGGCAAGGCTTGTGGCTTGTGCGATTCCTGCCGCCTGCGTCTGGCTGGCTTCGAGCAGGCCGGTCTGGTCGATCCCCTGCCTTACGCGCACCGCCCGGCCTGAAGCCATGACCGCTCGCCGGTAACGGCAGCGCTGGACACCAAAAAAGGGGCCGGATTTCTCCGGCCCCTTTCCTGTTGGTAGCCTGTACCGAGCTTAGTTGCCCGAACCCGGACCGTAGGTGATTTCCACGCGACGGTTCTGCAGTTCGCGCACGCCGTCGGCGGTCGGAACGCGGGGGTTGGCTTCGCCGTAAGCGGTGCTCGAGATGGTGCCGTCAGCCACGCCATGCGAGGTGAGGTAAGCACGCACCGAGGCGTTACGACGGGCCGAGAGACCCAGGTTGTACTTGGGCGTGCCCGAGCGGTCGGTGTAGCCGGCCAGCGAGATCGCCGCCGAACCGCAGTTGCCATAGGCCTGGATCGCGCTGTCCAGAATGGTGGCAGCCTGAGGCGTGATGTCCGACTTATCCCAATCGAAGAACACGATGTAGGGGCCCTTGTTGCACACCGGAGCCGGGGGCGGCGGAGGCGGAGGGGGCGGCGGAGGCGGCGGCGGGGGAGGCGGCGGCGGGGGCGGCGGGGGCGGCGGCGGAGGCGTCGGCGACCCGAAGTTGTAGGTCAGCGTGGCCAGCAGCGAGTGCGAGTGGAAACGCTCGACGAAGGGGTTGCCCTGCAGGCTGACGAAGTGGTTCGCGCCCGAAGCGGCGAAGTAGCGATACTTCAGACCCAGATCGACATGCTTGCTGAGCGGAGCGCGGATACCCGCGATCGCCTGATAGGCGAAGCCCGACGAGGAGTCGTTCACGCCACCGTTGTTGAACGGAGCAGCGGTGTAGATCGCGTTCTTGACGCGCGCCACGCCGACACCGCCGCCGACGAAGCCCTGCAGGCCGTCATCGGGACCGAAGTCCAGCAGGCCGTTGGCCATGAAGCTGAGCACGCCGGTGCCGCCCGAAGCCTGGTTGTTGGCCGAGTCATACACCGTACCAGCGTTGGTGGTGAACTTCTTGGCCGAAGCGCGACGGTAGCTGGCTTCGGTTTCCAGACGGAAGGGACCGAAGTCATAACCGATGATGCCACCGAAATCGTAGCCGGTCTTGGTGTTGAAGTAACCGACGGTGCTGCCGCCAGCGGGCTGGCTGGCGTTGATGTTCACGACGCGATTGCTCTCAACGATCGTCGCACCGGCATCACCTTCGACGTACCAGGACTTGTCACGCGCCAGAGCGGGCGTGGCAAGGGCGGTCGAGGCTAGCGCCAAACCTAGGGCTAGTCTGCGCATTATAAATTCCCCTTTCAATGTGGAGGCCACCGATTGGGGAAATGTCTATCCACTTCATTGGTTACACGCAAGCCGCGAAAAATCCTGCACTGTTGCAAAAATGCCGCGTTCCCGGCAGCTTGCAGCTATGTTGCGGCCTGTAAAATCCGGTTCCGCCCCTGGAACAGACATACCGGATCAGGATCGTGGTAGAATGCCAGCAGTCTGCAATGCGGCAACCAGATTGGCAAGGGTGCTTCGCGCCTCATTGTCGATCATTGTGCCGTTCTGGGGCAGAGATACGACGGGTGCCATCTTCCATCCCCCGTCGTAATGCGAAAACTGCTGCGAGGCCCTGTTAAAAATACGTAAACCATCGAAGGGCAGCAGAAACAACCAGTTGCCGGCCTGTCGCGCGGCGATGCAGCCATCCTGGCCCGCCCAGTCACCGCTGGCCGGGGTGGCCACCAGCCAGCTGCTGCCCTCGACCGGAGTGGCAGGCGGCGTGGCGGCGATCCCCTCGATGGCACAATGCACGGCGGCATCCAGTCGGGCACAGGACTCATTGACGAAGGCCTCTTTCTGGGCCTGTCCGGCATAGAGCAGGGGCAGGCCCAGACGCGGGCTGGCGGCGGAAAAGGTGATCGCATCCGTCATGGAACATCCTTCGCGGTAAGAAAAAAATCGTGTTTCAGCTCAGCGTGGTGAGCGTCAGGCTTTCGGAAAGCGCATAGGTTCCCTGCTGGCGAACCTGGAAGCTGGTGCCGGGATGGGCGGCTTTCAGGGCTGCGGTATCGGCAGCCGCGAGACTCAGCGTGGGCGCGCTCACCTGCCATTGCAGGATTGGATTGTCCCAGCTGCCAAAAATCACCAGATAGGCTTCACTCTGTTCCTGAAGCGGGGTGTCCACACCATCGCTCCACGCCCAGCCGCCACGGGCGCGGCGTGTCCAGGCCAGAGTGAGGCTGCCATCCGGCGCGTAAATGGCCTTGGGATGCACCGGCGACCATGGACGCCGACTGTAGCCACGGCACAGGATCGGCGCCTCGACTTGCGCCGGATCGGCCAATCCCATTGCGGCGATTCCGGTGGCGCCCTGCAGTTTTGCGCCGTCGAGCTGCACCGGTTGGGAATCCAGCAAAACGAAAGCCTCGCCCGCCGCATGGGTGGCGATGGCACTTTCGGTGCCGCCGCGTCCACGCAGCAAGGTGCTGAGCAGCCACACGCCTTGGCCCTGAGCCGTGGCATGAGCGAACTGGATGATCTCGCCCCCCAGCAGGGCCCGGTTGGCGCCCGCCGCCAGCTGGTCCAGCGTGGCGCCGGTCAGGGCCAGATCGCTGCCGGTCATTTGCACGGTGATCGTCGATTGCCGGTCGATCAGCAGGGGCGAGGCGGCGGCCAACACATCGAGCGCCACCCCCGTGATGCTGCGCTGGCGCCCGGTGGCGGCCAGCCATGTCAGCGTGCCATTGCCAAAGTCTCCATACAGCGCCGCGCCGGGCCAGCCTGCGCTGCTGGAGGAGGCTGCGGCCTGCACGATGATCGCATCGCTGCTGCCTTGCCCGTCCCACGGCAGTTCATAGGCGGCAAGGCTGGTGGGCGTGACGGGGGCATCATGGGCCAGATTGGCGCGACCCGGATCGGCGCTGGCGCCGGAACTGGCGGTGGGAGCGACGCGCTCCAGATCGAGCTGGATGCCGGTGTCGCGCCATTCCCATGCCGTCACGCGCCACAGCCCCGGCTGACCGAAAGGCGTGACCAGCATGCCGGGGGCGACGGCCGGGTCCAGCTCGGCGCAGCGCCAGGCGAGGGTTTCTCGGCGCCAGTCGGCATCGCGCGCGGCCTGCTGGATCAGCCTTGCCGCATCGCTGGCCGCCATGGTGGCGGGCACTTCGACGGTTTTGGGCTGGCCGGGCAGGGCCTGACCGATGGCGCGCTGCATGCCCGGCTGATAATCCAGCGCCGGATCGTAATAACGCAGCACGCGGGGCGGATTGTCGGGCGCGGGATCGCGTTTGTATTGGTAGCCGCTCTGGGCGCCGAATTCGCCGCTGGCGCTGGTGAGGGCCGGTTCGGGCAGGGCGATGGGCGTGGTGGACTGGCGATCGGCGGTGATGATCAGGGCGTCGCCGCCTGCGTCGCAGCTCATCGGCATCACCGGCTGGAACTGGGAGAGCGTGTCGGCCAGCGATCCCTCGCAGGCATAGCCCGCAATGCCGTCGAGCGGGACGGAGAGCGACACATCCTCCATCACCCCGTCGAACAGGGAGGCCAGCGAGAGGGCGCCGTCATCGCCGAAGACTTCGAAGGTCAGCGTGGGGATGCGGTTGCCGTAATCGGCCAGCTGCAGATCCTCGAAGACGGCATAGGCCAGGCCGCGAAAGGCGGGGCAGTTCTGCGCGCCTTCCGCCGAGGCGATCAGCGGGTCGATGCTCTGGTCGCCATAGCCATTGTGGATGCGCAAGGTGCCGCCGACTTTCAGCGCGCCATCGGCGCCGCGCAGCAGATCGCCATCGGCCCAGATCCGTCCTACTGACTGAACCGGGCGGCTGGAGATTGCTACGGCGAAGCTGGAACTGTAGCTATAGGTGGTGACGCTGGGCTGGCCCTTGCCGCCGCTGGTCTGGCCGTGTTCGGCAAGATCGGTGGCCCAGATGATCGTGCCGCCCACACGCATTGCTCCGAACTGGCGCGGGATGGCGGTGCCATAGCTGGAGGTGGTGACCGCCAGATCTTTGAGCCGGGGCCCGCTCACGCTGCCGCCGCCAAACAGTGCCGCATCGACCTGCTGCCCGGCCAGAGCGCCCAGCACGCCGCCGACCGGCCCGGCCAGCACCGTGCCCAGAGCGGTAAAAAGCAAGGTTGCCATGATGGTGGTGTCCTTTCAGGCGGTTTCAGGCAGGCGCCAGCGCTTGATGATGCCTTGCGGGGCAGGTGAGTGGACCACCCGGCGCAGCCCGGCATGCGCATGGATCAGACCGAGATCCTGCGCGGTGATGCCAAGATGGAACTGGCAGGGGCCGACATGCAGCAGCAGGATATCGCCCGCTGTTGGCGCGCTCTTGGCAGGCTGCAGCCCGGCCTTCTCCGCCAGCGGCAGCAAAGGATCGATGCCCCGCATCCGCAGCGTGTAGTGATAGGGCAGCGAGATCGGTCGCCCCGCCATGCCCAGTGCTGCGCCCACCAGCCCGAGGCAATCGAGCCCGGTTTGTGGATCGCGGCCGTGCAGGCGGAAGGGTGTGCCGATCAGGCTGGCGGCGGCATCTGCCAGCGTTTCAGCTGGGCAGGCCATAACGGATCACCATATCATTGCCGGGCAGGAAGGGCTCGCCCCGGAAGTTGAGCGCATTGCCGAAACGCGCCGCGCAGGTGGCCAGCGTATGATCGCAGCCCTCGCGCAGTTGCGCGCGCAGGCCTGCGGCCAGAGGCAGATCGAGCGGGCGATCCAGCACCAGACCATCACCCGCCAGCCCGGCGATGGTCATGGCCAGCCCCGCATAGGGGCCGTCCAGCCAGCGGATCTGTCCTCCCGGCAGCAGCGAGGCCGCTACATCGCCCGCCATGGTCACTGCATTTTGCCCGGGATCGAAGCTGGCCAGCACCGCCTCATGGGTGAAGCGCGCCGCCGAAAGCCCGCAGCCCTGCCCGCAGAAATCGGCGCGACAGCATGGACTGGTGCGCGGCACCGGATCGCGCGCCAGATCGCCCTTGCGTGACACCAGCTGCGCCGAAAACCGGTTGCTGTCCTGCGTGACGCCGCCGATGCTGCCCGCATAGATCGCGGTGAACTCCAGCGTCTGCCAGTCCACCAGACCTACCGCCACCCGAGCCCCATCATAGCGCCCGGCGACCAGATCCGCTTCGGCGATGCTGTCATGCGCGATGGCGCCATCGACCTCGGCGGAATCCGCATCGAAGCCCGTCGAGCGGCGGATCGCGGCGGGCTTCATCCCCGGCGCGCTGCGGTGGAGCAGGGCGTCGAACCACAGATCCGCGTCATGGGTGGTGAAGCCCAGCGAGACGCCATCGCGCCGGTCGATCCGCCACCATGTCGCCACGGTTTCGAGCGGCTGGGAAAACCAGATCCGGCTCATACCGCCTCCCGGATTTCGATCACGGGCACGCTGGGGGCCTCCCCGATGGAGAAACCCGCGCCGGAAATGTCGAGCGTGTCCTGCTCGAAGCGCACCGGCACGTCGAAGAGGAAGCCGGCGCGCACCGTGGCCCCGGCAGCGGGCGCGGTGGTGAAGCTGACGATGCCGCTCTCTTCCAGCGCCCAGCCATTGGTCACGCCCACGCCATTCACGCTGACCAGCACGCTCCCGGCGCGGGGGCGGGTGATGCGGCGCTGCTGCGGGTCTTGCGCTTCATCGCCATAGTGCTTGACCAGCGGGAAGCTGGAAGCGGTGCCGTCGCCCACGCCGATCACCTGATCCACGGCGCTGGGCGCGTCGACCATGCCGTTGGAGCTGAAATCGCTGGGATCGGCGAGGCGGAACCCGCGCGCAGCGCCCCGCCGGGCGCGGAAGAAGGCGATCAGCACGCCCAGCTCCGCGTCCGAGCGTATGCCCGGGCCCAGATCGAAATGCAGGCGGGCGTTGCTCCATAGGCTGTTGCGTCGCTCGAAGCCCGAGGCGGTGGTGGCGATGCTGGTGGAAAATTCCTGCGTGATTTTCGCATCCAGCCCAAGCGCCAGCGGATAGGGCACATCGTCGAAAGCGTTCATATCGGAAGCGTCCTTGGCGTTGGGTATGCGCAGGTAACCGTCGCGGCAAATCTGGGGCAGCGCCCAGACGAAGACCTCATGGGCGTTGCGGGCCAAAGCCTCGTCGATGCCGGTATCGATCAGCCGCCAGAGGTCCGGCTGGCCCGGGCTGAGCACAAAGCCCGCAAGATAATCCTGAGCACCGGGCGGATAGGCTAGCCGCTGGTTGATCGTGGCATAGCCAGACTGCCTCAGCGCCGAGGCGCCTGCGGTGAGCCAGTCATAATCCTCGACCTGAAGGCGGTCGAAGGCGGGCCAGGCCCAGCCGGTGGGCAGATTGGCGCGGCGGGCCTCGGGCATGGTTGGGTCCAGCACGGTGGGCAGGAAGGTGAGCAGCAAGACCTCGCAAGCCGTGCTGCCCGCCTGTGCCTTGGCCGCGGCGGTGATGGTGGCGGTGGAACTGGCCAACAGCGCGCCCGCCTGATCGAGCAGAGCGGTCTGGTCGGCATTCAGCGGCGCGCTCAGATCGGGGATCGTCACCGGATTGCCACCGAAGGCTGCCTTGGCGGCATCGTCATAGAGGCAGATCTGGCCATCGCCGGTCACCCACCACCATGGCTCGCCGATCTGGAGGCGCAGGGGCACATCGGCAGCCTGCATCAGGCCGACATAAGCGCGGGCGATAGCTTGCAGCCAGCCCATCGCCTCGCCTTGCGCGGGGGAGAGCAGGTTGGAGGGCGGGTCCCAACCCGTCTGCCCGGCACTGCCATCGGCGGCACGCTGAGCCCAGCTGGACGGGCAATGCTGCGCCAGAACCTCATAGGAGATCGAGGCGATGGGCGAGAGGCCAGCCTCTGCACAGGCCGCAAAGAAGGCTGCATGCCATGCCCGCGCCGGGGTACACAGCACATCGCCCGTCGTATCCACTAGACAGTCCGCCCCGACATAATGCAGGCGGAAATGGTGGCTCATGCCAACATAATGCAGCACGCTGCCGCGATAGCCCAACTGCCGCAGACTGCGGATCAGCCGCGCGGGAGTCTGGTTGCACTGATCGTCATAGGCGGTGGCGACGGCCAGCCCATGCGGCGGCACAAAGACATCGCCAATGGAGAGCATCGCGCGATCGCCATCGCAGCGGATGTGCGTCAGCTCGGCCCAGCCGTCCAAAGCGGCGGGGAAGGGCGTGGTGGAGCCCTGCACATAGCCCGGCGCCACCAGCGAGATAAACATGCGGTCGATGTCGGAGGGATAAAGCGGATCGGCAGCATCGGATGACCAGCCGCCAAAAATCTGGCTGAAGGGCAGGGTGACCTGCGCATCCTCACCGGTGCCGCTGGCAAAGTTCCACAGACGGACGAACCAGCTATGCGGCTGGCCACTGGCATCGCGGCCTTCAATGGTCAGCGTGGGGCCGTTGACGGCATTGAGCGGCAGGATGCCGCCCGAACGCCAGCGGAAACTCAGCGTGGTGCGGCTGTAATCGCGGTCCGTGGCATAGGCGAGCAACGGGTGGTCCAGCACATCCTCGCTGGCCCAGATCAGCCCGGCCAGATCGCCCTCGCGCAGGAAAGTGGCGTCGATGCGCAGCGCATCGGGGGCGGGGGTGATGGCGCTGGCCATCATCGGGCGGGGGAAGTCGTTGGTCCAGAAGCGCGGGTCGAAGCGCTGGAGCCAGTCGCTGTCCTGCCCTTGACGCTTTGAGGCGAGCCAGAAGGCCATGGGGGTTCCTTTCAGCTCTGCACCATCACGCGGCGCAGGGCGCTGGCGATCTGGCGCGAGGATCGGGCGAGGGCGGCGGGCGCATCGGCCCCGGCACTGCTGCCCACATTGATGGCGACATTCATGGTGCGGTTGCCGCCATTGCCGCCATTGCCGGTGTTGGCGATGGCGCCAGCAGCGGTGGGCACGAAGACTTCAGGCCCGCGCTCGCCCACCAGATAGGCCTGCCCGGGGGAGACCGGGCCTCCGGTGGCCCGCCCCGGCAGTCCGCTGACGGCGGAGAGCAGGCTGGTGATGCCAGTGGCGCTACCGCTGGTGCTCAGCATGCCCGTCGCCTGTGCGGCAATCGCGGCCAGAGCGCTGATCCCGGCCTCACGCAGATCGGAGAAGCCGCTGGTGCCCTTTTTCAGCGCATTGGACAGGCTGGTGTCCAGCGTGCTGCCCGCCTGCGTAAAGCCGCCGATCAGCGATGTGTCCACACTGGAGCGCATCGCCGCCAGATCCTGCGCGAAGCCCTGCGTGACGGCGCGCACCTCCACCATCAGGCTTTGCGTGGTGGAGGTGGTGCTGGTGTAACGCGATGTGGCCATAGGTCTTTCTCCATCAGGCGTTCGAAGTCCGTGCGAGACAAAGGTGCGATGGCGGCGCGGGCAGGATCGGCATCAGGCGCCAGCACGGCGGCGAGTTCGGCTGGGGTGGCGGCCCAGAAGGTGTCCGGGCGCCACCCCAGCACCCGCGCCGTCAGCCCGGCGAGGCGGTTGGCGGCGGGGCCGAAAGCCTGCTCCGTCACCCCGCCCCCTGCACGATCTGACGCAGCAGGACGCGCAAGGGCTGGGTGGCATTGGCAAGCCCGGCTTCGAGCACCGCATCGCCCACCATCTCGCGCGTCAACTCTTCACGCCGGGCGAGGCAGTGCCAGAACAGCGCGGTGATCTCGGCAAGGCGCAACTGCCCTTCCGCCGCGCGCTCCACCAGGGCCAGCAAAGGCCCCAGTTCCTCCTCGGCGGCGACCAGCGCGGTAAAGCTGGGGCGCAGCAGGCGCGCGGTGTTGGCGATCAGCAGGCTGGCCTCGCCACGCCACGGATTGGCGGCAGGATCGCTCATCCGGCCACCACCGCGCCGGAGCTTTCCAGTTGCAGCGTATAGGCCCGCTCGCCATTGTAATCGCCCGAGTAATCCAGCTTCTGCACGAGGAACTGGCCGGTCAGGCTCTGCCCATCCTCAAAGCTGAGGCGGTAGGAGGCCAGCACGCCCGAGAGCGCATTGGCACGGATCTGCCCCTCCGCCGCCGAGCCCATAAAGACCCCCGCCGCGCTCACCGAAATCGACCGTGCCCCGCCGCCCGAGAGCAGTTCGCGCCACCCTCCGCTGTCCTTGCTGGTGACAGCCACGGCCTGCCCCGCCACCGACATCTGCGTGGTGCGCAGGCCCGCGACGGTCTGGTAAGTCGGTGTGTCCGCGCCATCGGAAATCTTGAGCAGAAAGGCGGCGCCGGATTGAACAGTCATAGGGCTTCTCCGTTGAGGGTGCGGAAGCTGAATTCGATCAGCACGGTGCGGGTGGCGGCATCGGTCTGCTGGGTGCGGGCGCGCAGAAAGCGGATCGTCGCCACGCGAAAGCCGCTTTGCTGCGCGGGCAGGGCGCGGATGCGGGCATCAATGGCGCTGACCAGAGCGGCGGCGGCATCGGGTGTGTCGCCCCGGCAATGGAGGTCCAGCGCGATGCGGATCTCGTAGCCGGTCTCGGTCTTGGTGCTCCAGTCGGCGCTGGCGCTGGTGGCAATGGCCAGCCACGGCAGGGCGGTGCGAGAGGGCGCTTCCTCGGTGATGGCGTTGAGTTGGGCCGAGAGGTCGGGATCGGCGGCCAGCCATGCGATCAGCGCGGCGCGCAGGGGCAGGTCCATGGGCTCTATCCTTTCGCGGCGGTGAAGCCGGGCCAGAGGGCGGCGGGATCGCGCCAGTTGGCCGGATCATCGGCGGCATCGACCGTTTGGCTGTCCTGCGCGATCTGCCCGGCCAGAGCGGCCAGTTGCGCGGACAGCTCATCCCACGAGGGGCTGGGCGTGGCAGCAATCATGTCACCCGCATCCGGCGGTAGGGCCGCCACAGCGCCGTGACCGAGGCGGGCGGCAGGGCATCGGCTCCGGCGGTTTCGCGCATGCGGTATTGATGCGCGGCGAGGCGGATGATGCCGTGATGCAGCGGCTGGGGCAGATGGTCCCAATCCGCCGCCAACCCGGCCTCGAGCGTGACCAGCGCGCTGGTGCAGCCATGGGGCGGATCGATCCGCAACTGGCAGGCGCCCGAGGCATCGATGCGGATCTCGACATCCTCGACCGCGATGGGCGTGCCATCACCCTGCAGCCCGGCCACCGCAGCGACCGATTTGACCGGCGTGCTGGTCAGCCGGTGCCAGCGCGGATGGGCAAAGGGCCATGCCTGGCTCCATGGCTCCTGGGGGCGCTGCCCATGAAGCCCCAGACTTTCCTCCACCGTGCAGAGCAGCGGCAGCATGCCGGTGAAATCGGCGCAGACCTCCAGCGCCATGGCCAGCAGGGAGGAAAGGCTGTCATCATCCTGCGTGGTGGAGATGCCCAGCCACTGCTTTAACTCGGCCAGCGCCGCAGGCGGCAGCACCGCAGGCGTGACAATCGTCCGCATCATGGGCGGCCTCCGTAAGGAACATGGGAAAAGGGCGCCCGTGCCAACCGCGCGGGGGCGGCACGGGCGCAGGGTTAGGCCGGGCGGGAGAGGAACCCGGCCTAGCGGGGACTTAGGAAGCCGCGATCTTCACCAGCTTGATCGCCTCGCTGTCCAGCACCTGGCCACCGATGCGGCGCGTGGCGTAGAAGTTGACGAAGGGCTTGTTGCTGTAGGGATCGCGCAGCAGGCGGGTGCCGAAGCGCTCGGTGATGATGTAGCCGTTCTGGAAATTGCCGAAGGCGATGGGGGTGCTGCCCGCCGCCACATCGGGCATATCGGCAGCCTCGACCACGGGGTAGCCCAGCAGACGGTCGGGCTGGCCGTCGATCAGGCTGCCCTGCCACAGGAAGGCGCCATCGGCGTCCTTGAGCTTGCGCACAGTGGACAGCGTCTTGGCATTCATCACCCAGACGGCGCCCTGGCGATGCCCGGCTTTCAGCGCCATCACCACATCGATCAGCAGGCCATCGGCGGCGGCTCCCAGCGTGGCGGCGTCACCGCTGGCCAGATACTGCAGCGTGCCGAAGCTGCGGGTGGCATCTGCCGTGCTGGCGATGGGGGTAGAGAGGAAACCGCTCGGCTGGTTGGTGCCGGTGCCGTTGATGAAGGCGGCACCCTCGGCGCGGCCGAACTCCGTGGCGATTTCCTGCGCCAGCCAGCTTTCCAGATCGAAGGCGGCATCGTCGAGCATCTGCTGGCTGGCCGAGGGATTGGCATAGAGGTCGCCCGAGGGCGGCACGATCTCGGCAAAGCTGGGTGTGGCACTGGCACTGCGCGCGGCGCTCTCGCTGACCCAGCCCGAGACGGTGCCGCCCAGCGAGATCAGCTTGCGGTAATCCGAAGTGCTGGTCTGCACCACCTGAGCGATGGCGCGGATCGGGCTGATGGCGGTCAGCCTTTCGGCAATGCGCGCGTCCAGCTGCGTGGGCACAGCATAGCCGCCATCGGCGGGCGAGCCGATGGTGAGCGATTTCAGCTCCGCCTCCTGCCCCCGGCGCAGATAGTTTTCGGTGAAGCTGCTGCTCTGCGGGGCGGTGGCGCCACCCAGAGGCAGGCGGCTGTCGGCGCGGTGCTGGCGGTCCAGCCGCGATTTCACCTCGGCGATGTCGGAGCGCAGGGCGGTCAACGCCTGATCGGCGGCCTCCTGCCGGGCGAGCAGATCGAAGGACGCATCGAGGGGTGTGGTTTCGGGATTTTCCATGCAATCAAGGCCTTTCACACGGGGGAGAAGAAGGATCAGGCGATCATGTGGACCCGCGCCCCATGCTGCATGGGGTGAGTCACCAGGCTGATCTCGAAGAGGTCGATGTCGTGCAGGTCGCGTCCCGCTGCATCGCGGGTGAAGCTGCGGGCGCGGTAGCCGAAGGAGAGGCCGTTCACCCGGCCCGCCTTCAGCGCGGCGGCGGCCCCGCCTGCCGGATTATCTATGCTGGCGAGGATGCGCAGGCCGCGCTCATCCTCGCCCGCCTGCTCGATCCAGCCGATGCGCTGGGCGGGGTTGTGCTGCCAGTAGAGGGGCAGGGGCGTGTCGCGGCTGGCCAGCGTGCGGGCGAAGGCGCCGTGGTGGATGGTGTCCCGCCCGGCATCGCGCTGGCCGAAGAGCGCGGCATAGCCGGCAAAGCGCAGGGGCGAAGGGACGATGGTTGGGCTCACCGCCATGGCGCCAGCGCCCCCGACCGCACGGCGATGCCGATCAGCAGCAGCGCCATCAGCGCGCGCACCGTCCAGTCGATGACGGCGCGCCAGGCGCTGGCCTTGGCATCGCGCCATGCCTGCAAAAGGTCGCGCAGTTCGGAAAGATCCTCGCTGGCGCCGTCATCGCTCAGGCCCATGCGGTAGAGCATCCTTTCGGCGCCCAATTCGCTCGCTTCCTCGACGATGGCGCGCAAGGTCACCAGATCGCCGCCCGAGGCGCGATCCTGCGCCATGAGCCGGGCGAGCATATCTTCACGTTGCAGGGGGCGGCTCATGGCTGCACCTCTTCTGGCGCGGCGCAGGGCGGGGGCGCGGCCAGATCCTCGGGCAGGCCCAGCAGCACGCGCTTCTCGGCATCCGACAGGAACCCGGCGCCGTTCACCTGAGTCCACAGCGCCTGCCGGTCCTCGGCCAGCGCTGGCACCCGGTCTGCATCGACGGCCAGACGCGCCTCGGGGAACCAGCCCTGCAAGCCTTCGCCCAAAGCCGCGAACAGCCGCGCTGCCAGCGGCAGCAAAGTCAGCCGCCACAGCGCCTTGTTGGCCTCCTTATAGTTGTTGTAGGTCGAATCGCCGGGCAGGCCGAGCAGCATCGGCGGCACCCCGAAGGCCAGCGCAATATCCCGCGCCGCCGCTGCCTTCAGCGAGGCGAAATCCATATCCGCCGGGCTCATGGACAGCGACTGCCACTTCAGCCCGCCCTCCAGCAGCAGCGGACGCCCGGCATTGCCGCCCCCGGCAAAGGCGCGGTTGAGTTCCTCGCGCAGCCGGTCGAACTGGTCGGTCGAAAGCCCGCCGCCATTGGAGGCATCGTACACCAGCGCCCCCGAAGGCCGCGCGGCATTCTCCAGCAGCGAGCGGTTCCACGCGGCGGCGGCATTATGCGTCGCCACGGCCTGATCGGCGGCGGAGAGGCAGCCCGTGCCATAATGATCGTCGGCGGGGTGATAGTCGCGGATATGGATGATGTTGGGCGAGGCGTCGGTATCCTCCATCGGGATGTTGAGCAGCTGCTCGCCCAGACGATAGGTGATGCCGGTGGGCCAACCATTGGCACCGGGGATCAGCGTGACGCGTTCCGGACGCAGGGCGAAGAGTTCCACCGGCCAGCCATTGGCGTCTTTCAGCACCTGCACATAGGCATTGCCATGCAGCAGCATCTGGCTGGCCAAGGTTTCGAGCAAAGGCTGCCCCGCGCTGGTGGCGGTAACCAGTCTGGTGAGCGCCGGGTCGGTCTGGCAGAGCGGCGCCCCACCGATGCCATCAGCCACCAGCCGCACCGCGCGATGGGCGACGGGGTTGTCGAGATAGGCGCAGACCACCGCGCGGCGGTAGTCATAGGGCAGGCGGTTGGCGCCGATGTCACCCCAGCTCCATGGCGAGCCATAGGGGCGGGCGAGCGGCACGCGGGGCCCTCCGCCCTTGAAGGCGGCGGCGAGGGATTGCAGCAGTTTCATGGCTTTTCGCCTTTCGGAAAAGGGCGTTAGAGATCCCGCACGCGCGGGCCGGGCGTGGTGCCCAGCATCAGTTCGGTCAGCGCCCAGACGGCGGCATCGGCCCGGTCGGGCGAGCGGCCCGGCCCCTGGTAAGAGCCCCCGGTGATGAGCCCGCAAAGCTCATCCTCCAGCGCCGCGAATTGGCCGCAATGGCGCACCCGGCCTGCCTCATAGAGCGCGGCGACCGGTTCGGCCCGTGCCGCCTTGCCGCGCGTGGCATGGACCAGCCGCAGAGGCAGGGCGATGCTGGCGGCGCGCAGCACGCTTTCCACCATGGCGCCGCCCTGATTGGCCTCGGCCACCACGCGATCGGCGTTCCATAGGGCAGCGGTGTCCGCCACGGCGCGGGCCCAGCGCTCGGGGCTGGGGCGGGGCACGCTGGCATCGGCCAGCACGCGGGCGATGCCGTCCTGACCCAGCGCCACCACCACGATGCCGCAAGCGTCGCCCTCCGCCGAGGCGGGGGGATCGACACCCACCACCATCCGCGCGGGCGGAGAGGCGGGGACGGCTTCGCGGCAGCTTTCGATCAGGGCGCGGGTCCAGAGGGCTCCGGCGTGGTCGAGCAGCATTTCGCCATCGAGTTCCTGCCGGGCCAGCAGGGCCGAGCCGAGGCTGGCGCGGGTTTCGCGGATAAAGCGTTCGGGCAGGTTGGCGCGGTTGTCTTTCGTGCGGCCCCGCGTGATGATGGCATCTTCATCCTTCAGCAGGCGGGTGAGCAAAGGGACCGCGCGCGGCGTGGTGGTGGCCATGGCCTGAGGGCGCTCGCCAAGGCGCAGGCCCATCAGCATATTGTCCCATGCCAGCTCGGCGCGGGAGGCCGAATTATCCCATTTGGCGATCTCGTCGCACCAGGCGTGGCTGTGCTGGGGGCCGCGCAGGCTGTCGGGCTCGGCGGCGGAATAGAGCGTGGCGACCGCGCCGTTCGGCCAGACCAGCCGGCGCAGCGAGGGTTCGAAACGCGGGCGGCGGCGCGGGGGCGAGCAGGCAAGGATGCCGCTCTCGCCCTCGACCATCACGCTGCGCGCCTCGCCCAGAGAGGCGGCGACCAGCGCGATGCGGGCCATGGAATCGGCCTGCGCCACCATGCGCACCCATTCCGAGCCCATCCGCGTCTTGCCGAAGCCGCGCCCGGCCATCACCAGCCACAGCCGCCAGTCGCCCTTGGGAGGCAGCTGGTTCTTGCGCGCCCAGAGCGGCCAGTCATAGGCCATGGCGCCCAGTTCCTCAGGGGACAGGCGGGAGAGCTGTTGCAGCCTTTCCCTGGCGGGGAGGTTGAGGAGCCAATCAAGGCGGCGATCAGTCTCCATCGGGGCCTCCCTTTTTGGCGGCCAGCACGCGCTCACGCATGCGCTCCAGCTTGGTGTTCAGGCCTTCCAGCACGGCGGCGGCATCGTCATTGTCGCGGATGGCGCGTTGGCGGGCGGCGGCCTCGCGATGAGCGGCCAGCAGGCGCAGGGCATTGGCGTTGTCGAAGCTGCGCACGGCGGTCTTGCGGGCGGGGGTGGGTTTGAGTTCTCCGTTGCGCAGGCGGTGGAGCAGCTCCATCTCCAGATTGTCATAGCCTTCGCAGAGCGCGGCCTGCCATTTGCGGGCGAAGGCGGCGTTGTTGCGCCTTGCGTCATAGGCAACCGTGGTGGTGATGCCCGCCTTGCGCGCGGCATCGGCCACATTGCAGCTTTCGGCCAGTGCCGAGAGAAAGGCCCGGCTCCAGAGGCCGAGCGAACGGGGCCGCGCGGCATTGCTGCCCGCGGGCGAAGAGCTTCGCGCCATCTTGGTTTCCATCAACAGGGGTGAAGCGATCCGGGAGGCCTTGGGGACTCACCTGATTGCGATGTTCTCTATATGTACCAACTGGAGGTGGCGATGTCAATTAAAAAGAACCATATGGGTTCATTGATCGTGCTTGCCCATTCCCGGGCCGGGCAGGTTTTTGTTGTCGCATCACTTTTGCGAAAAACCGGTTCCCACTTTTTCGCGTGATGCTCTAAGCAGCGGGCCGGCTGGCGATCCCGCCGCGCCACTATGCCAAGGATTCCCGATGCTGCGCCGACTTTACGCCTGGACCATGGCCAAGGCCGCCGACCGCCGCGCCGAATGGTGGCTGGCGCTCTTCGCCTTTGTGGAGGCCAGCTTCTTCCCTGTGCCGCCCCATGCCGTGCTGGGGGTGATGTGCCTCTCGCAGCCCAAGAAGGCGGTGCGTTTCGCGATCATCACCACGCTGGCCTCGGTGGCGGGCGGCTTGCTGGGCTACACCATCGGCCATTTCCTGTTTGCCAGCATCGGTGAGCAGCTGCTTTCTGCGCTGCATCTGACGAACAGTTTCCCCTATGCCGCCTGCAAGCTGCGCGGCGACACCGGCTTCCTCGCGATCATCCTGAAGGGCGCCACGCCGATCCCCTTCAAGCTGATCACCATCACCGCCGGTTTTGTGGGCATGCCGATCGGCAAGTTTGTGCTGGCCAGCCTGATCTCGCGCTCGATCAGCTTTCTGATCGTGGGCATCCTGTTCCGCCTGTTCGGCGCGCCGATCAAGGCATGGATCGACAAGTATCTCGGCCTTGCCGTGGCCGGTTTCCTGCTGCTGGTGGTGGGCGGTTTCGTCGCTGCCGCGATGCTGAGCAGCCATAAGAGCACGGCGGCGGACCCTTGCTCCAACGCCACGATGAGCAGCATTACCCAAACGGCCTGAACCGGCACACCGCAACGAAAAAGGCCCGGCATTCCAGATGGAGCGCCGGGCCTTTTGCTGTTCAAGGCTGAAACCTTAGAGAATACCGGCCTTCTGGCCTGCACGCTGGAACATGCCGATGATGGTCTGCACCTGCTCGGCGCTGTGCAGCGCGCAAAGCGAGCAGCGCAGCAGCGTCATCCCCGCAGGCGTTGCCGGGGGACGGGCCAGATTCACATAAAGGCCTTCATGCAGCAGGGCTTCCCACATCGCGGCGCCACGCTCCAGATCGGGCATGATGACGCTGATGATGGCGCTCTGCGGTTCGTCGGTGCCCAGCTGGAAACCGGCATCGCGCAGGCCCTTGTGCAGGGTGCGGCTGTTCTCCCAGAGATGCGCGCGCTTGTCGGCGGCATGCATCAGCTTGCGCACCGAGGTCGCCGCCGTGGCGACAACGCTGGGCGGCAGCGAGGCGGTGAACACATAAGGACGGCACACCAGACGCATGATCTCGAACTTGGGATGGTTCGAGACGCAGAAGCCGCCCACCGTGCCGACCGACTTGCTGAACGTGCCGATGATGAAATCGACATCGTCGAGGCAGCCCTGCTCCTCGGCCACGCCGCGCCCGTTGGGGCCGATAAAGCCCATCGAGTGGGCCTCATCCACCAGCACCATCGCGCCATACTTCTTGGCGACGGCGATCATTTCCTTCAGCGGAGCGATATCGCCCAGCATCGAATAGACGCCTTCGAGGACGACCAGCTTGCCCGCGCCCTCGGGGATGCGGCGCAGGCGCTTTTCCATCGCCTCGATGTCATTGTGCTTGAAGGGCACCACCTCGGCATCGCCCATCTTGCAGCCGTCCCAGATCGAGGCGTGGCTGTCGATGTCCAGCACGATGTAGTCGCCCTTGCCGGCGATGGTGCTGATGATGCCCAGATTGGCCTGATAGCCGGTGGAGAACACCATGGCATGGTCCATGCCATAGAACTCTTTCAGCGCATCCTCGACATCGCGGTGCGGGGAGTAGGTGCCGTTCAGCACGCGGCTGCCGGTGGTGCCGCTGCCGTAGAGGTCGAAGGCCTGCTTGCCCGCCGCGATGACATCCGCGTCGAAGGTCATGCCCATGTAATTGTAGGTGCCGAGCAGGATCGTCTCGCGCCCGTTGCACACCGCCACGGTGGGGGAGATCACCTTCTCCATCACCAGACCGAAAGGATCGGTCACGCCGGTGGAGAGCAGGTCGGTCCGCATCTGGATCAGCGGGTCGAATTTGGAGAACAGGTCGGTCATGGCGCTCAACCCTGCAACTTGACCACGGCGTCCACCAGCTGGCCGTAGGTTTCGATTTCGGCCTGCTGGTTCATGGAGATGATGATGTCGAACTCATCCTCGATGGCGGCGACGAAATCCATCACCGTCAGGCTGTCGAATTCGAGGTCGCCCGCGAAGGTGGTGGCGTCGGTAACTTCGACCTCCTTCTTGTTGAAGGGGGCGATCAGCGCGGCGATCTTCTCGGCGGTGGCGGCGCGGTCCATGGGTAGGGCTCCGGTATGGGAAGGGAATTTCAGCATTGCCCTAGGGGGCAAGAATGCGGCACAATTGGGGCGTTGAAGGCGAAAGCTATTCCACCAGCGCCCTGACGGCGGCCATGAAAGGGCCGATGGAAACGGGTTTGGCCAGATAGCCCTCGGCGCCGGCGTCGCGGATGCGGTCTTCATCGCCCTTGCCGGCGTAAGCGGTGACGGCCAGCACGGGAATCGCCCGCAGCATGGGATCGCGCTTGGCCGCCTCGATCAGGTCCAGGCCCGAGACATTGGGCATCTGGATGTCCATGATGATCAAATTGGGCACGAAATCACGCGCGCGGTCCAGCGCCTCCAGCCCGTCGGCCACCGGCTCCACGCCATAGCCCTGCGAGCGCAGCACGTCGCAGAACAGCTTGCGGTTGAGATCGTTGTCCTCGACAACCAGAATGCGCTTTGCCATGGGTTCTCTCAGCTGGGGCGGACCCCCTCCTAGGCATTCGGAAAGGCCCTGACAATTCTTCGTGATCGCTCTCCACAGCCCGCCGATCCTGAGGCGCTGGCCCTTTCCGCTCTGGGCTGGGTGCTGGGTGACGAGGATCGCGCCGAAAGGCTGATCGCGCTGACCGGCATCACCCCCGACGAGTTGCGCGAACGGCTGGGGGCCGGGGAGGCCTCGCGCCACGAAGTGCTGACCGCAATGATGGATTTTCTGATGGCTTACGAACCCGATCTGCTGGCCTGCGCCGAGGCTCTGGATGTGTCGCCCGAGGTGCTGGCCGATGCCCATGCGAAGCTGAATCACGCGGCCAATGCCGCCGATTGGGGAGCCTGAGCCATGGCCAGCCGCCCCCTGATCATCACAGATTGCGATGAAGTGATCCTGCACATGGTCTCGCCCTTCCGCACATGGTTGGCAGAGCAGCATGGCGTGGCCTTCACCATGAACGGCAATGATTTCTCCAAATCGATGAGCCGCAATGGCGAGCAGCTTGGCCAGGCCGAAATGTGGCAGCTGCTGGGCGCCTTCTTCGACACCGAGATGGCGCGCCAGAACCCCATCGCGGGTGCCATCGAATCGCTGACCGCGCTGGGCGAGCATGCCGATGTGGTCTGCCTCACCAACCTTGAGCATCACCGCAACGAAGCCCGCACGCTGCAGCTGGCCGAACATGGCCTGCCGCTGAAGGTCTTCACCAATCAGGGCCCCAAAGGCCCGGCGATCCGCGCCATCCTCGATGAATACGCCCCCAGCCGCGCGGTGTTCATCGACGATATTGCCCAGCATCACGGCTCGGCCTTCGAACTCACGCCGGAAATCAGCCGCCTGCATCTTTGCGGCGAGCCCGAGATGGCCCCCCATATCACCTGCGCCTTTCAGGCAGGCCATGCCCATGCCCGGATCGACGACTGGGCGGGCGCTCTGCCCTGGCTGAAAGCGCAACTCCACGGAGAAGACCATGACTGACATCATCGAAGCGAAACTGGCCGAACTGGGCCTGACCCTGCCTGCCGCTGCAGCCCCCGTCGCCGCCTATGTGCCGGTGGTGGTCGCCGGTGGCCTCGCCCATGTCTCGGGCCAGCTGCCCTTTATCGATGGCGCGCTGGTCAAGGGCCGTCTGGGCGAAGACGTCAGCGTGGAAGAGGGCACCGCCGCCGCCAAGGCTTGCGGCCTGATGATTCTGGCGCAGCTGAAGGCTGCTCTGGGCTCGCTCGACAAGGTGGAGCGCATCGTCAAGCTGGGCGCCTTCATCAACTCGACCGGCGATTTCACCGCCCAGCCGCAGATCGCCAATGGCGTGAGCGAGCTGATGGTCGCGGTGTTTGGCGACAATGGCAAGCACGCCCGCAGCGCTGTGGGCGTGCCGGTGCTGCCGCTGGGCGCAGCGGTGGAAGTGGACGCCATCGTGGCCGTCCGCGCCTGACCTTGTAATGGGCGCGCTGCCCCGATGGGTGGCGCGCCTGTTTCGCTTGTGCGATAAGGGGTTCGTGACAAAGACGCCCCCCGATCAACTGTCCGCCCGCATCGCCACCGGAATCGCGGATCTGCCCGCCGACCAGTGGGACGCTTTGAGCGATGGCGGCAACCCCTTCACCTCCCACGCCTTTCTCGCCGCCATGGAAGACTCCGGCAGCGTTGATCATCTGGGCGAGGGCGGCTCGACCGGCTGGCAAGCCGCGCCGATCCTGATCGAGGACGATGAGGGGCGCCTGACGGGCGCTCTGCCCGCCTACATCAAATCCCACAGCCAGGGCGAATATGTCTTCGATCATAGCTGGGCCGATGCCTGGCAACGCGCCGGGGGCGATTACTATCCCAAGCTGCAGATCGCGGTGCCCTTCACGCCCGCCACCGGCCCGCGCATCCTGACGCGCGATCCGGGGCTGGCTTTGCCTCTGCTGCGCGCGGCGGAAACCTTGTGCAAACAGGCCGATCTCTCCAGCGCTCACGCCACCTTTATCGAGCCCGAACAGGTGCCGATCTTCGAGGAGGCAGGCTGGCTGATCCGCCACGATCTGCAATTCCATTGGGAGAATCGTGGCTACAGCGACTTCACCGATTTCCTCGGCGCGTTGTCCTCAATGAAGCGCAAGAATTTGCGCAAGGAGCGCATCGCGGCGCAAGAAGGCGTGGAAATCCGCCAGCTGACCGGCGCGCAGATCCTTCCCGAACACTGGGATGCCTTCTGGCACTTCTATCAGGACACCGGCAGCCGCAAATGGGGCCACCCCTATCTGACACGCGAAGCCTTCACCCTGCTGGGCGAGACCATGGCGGACAAGATCCTGCTGGTGTTGGCCTTTATCGACGATCAGCCGGTGGCGGGCGCGCTCAATTTCATCGGCAAGGATTGCCTCTACGGCCGCTATTGGGGCGCCGTGATCGACAAGCCCTTCCTGCATTTCGAGCTGTGCTATTATCAGGCCATCGATGCGGCCATCGCGTTGGGCCTCTCCCGCGTCGAGGCGGGGGCTCAGGGCGGGCACAAGCTGGCGCGCGGCTATGAGCCGGTGCGGACCAGTTCGGCGCATTACATTCCTCACCCCGGCTTTCGCGCGGCGGTGGAAGGCTTTTTGCGGGCCGAACGCGAAGGTGTCGCGGCGGACCAGCTGGTTCTGGATGAAAGAACGCCCTATCGGCGTGAAGAGGGCAAGAACGACAATCCTTAACGTGGCGGGGCCTTCACTGGCGACCCTGTTCCTCCGCCATGCTCGGAAATGTCTGCGTTCTTACGCGGCGCGGCGGGCGTTGTCGGCCAGCCAGGCGCGGGCGCGGCGCTGGGCTTCAGCGATATCGCGCGCGCTCATTTCATCGGCGATATCGGCGCGGCACTGCTGGGCCGCTTCATGTCCGCGCGAGGCGGAAAGGTTGAACCACTTGTGTGCTTCGATCAGATCGCAGCCCACCCCATGGCTGCCGGTCGAATAGGCCACGCCCAGATCGAACAGCGCATTCACATCCCCCTGTGAAGCCGCCGCGATGCAGGTGGCGATCACGATATCGCCGTCCGCCGTATGCGTGGTTGCCGTCTGATCAGACCCCTTAATCCAATATGCACTCATGATCGTTAACCCCCGTTTTGAACCTATGACTGTGCGATCTCATGAGTGAGAGAGTCGCTGATCATGGATAACAAAAGGTTAATTCTTGGCCCGGGGCCCGCATTTCTGGGGATCATGGGGGGTAAATGCCGTAAAACCACAGCATTGCCGCTTGTGCGTAACTGCGCGGAACTTTATAGGCCCGCCATCGGGATGGGCCTCGGTGTTGGTGCGGAGGATTTGAATGGCAACTGCTTTGGGCGACGATATCGACGTTCTCGTGAAAGCAAGGCGTTCCCTTGCCGGGGATTATGTCCCCAGCGAAGACGAAACCTACATGAGCGAACCCCAGCTGGATTACTTCCGGCGCCTGCTGGCCCAGTGGAAGAAGCTGATTCTCAACGCTTCTGCCGATACGCTCTCCCAGCTTCAGGAAGGGCCGCTGCGCGAACCCGACCTGAATGACCGCGCCTCTTCCGAAACCGACTGGGGCATCGAACTGCGCACGCGGGACCGCCAGCGCAAGCTGATCGCCAAGATCGACTCGGCCCTGCGCCGCATTGAGGAAGGCGAGTATGGTTTCTGCGAAGTGACCGGTGAGCCGATTGGTCTGGGCCGTCTGATTGCCCGCCCCATCGCCACCATGACGGTCGAGGCGCAGCAGGCCCACGAACGCCGCGAAAAGATTTCGCGCGACGACTGATCGCAAGATCAGGCGTTCATGGGGCAGGCGATTCGCTTGTCTTTGCCAAAACCGGCTTCCGCCTTCGCGGGGGCCGGTTTTTGCTTGGAGGGCCGGGTGTTTACCGCCTGCCCAAAAGCTGTCCCAAGCTGGCACGGCCCGCAATTGGCGCTGCGGGGAAGGTTTTATTAACACTTTCTTGGGCCCGCCGCTTTACATTGCATCGCAGCGACAGGAAGCTTCGGACTCCGGAGCCAACACCACAATCAAGCAAGCGTGACGAGTGATGAGCGAGACCGAAAAACCCACCGACCAGCGCCATATTTCCCGCGACAGCCTGTTCGTTCTGGCTGGTCTGCGTGTGGCGGGCCATGATCGCGAGCATAAGGTGAAGGTGCGCAACCTTTCGCCCGGTGGTCTGATGGCCGAAGGCACGCTGCGCGTGGCGCGTGGGATGAATGTCTCGGTCGAGGTGCGGAACATCGGCTGGGTCGCGGGCACGGTGGCCTGGGTTCAGGAGAATCGCTTCGGCATCGCCTTCGAGCAGGAGATCGATCCGCTCGGCGCGCGTGGCGCCACCACCAGCGATGGTCTGCCGGCCGATTTCAAGGCCCGCAAGCCGACTCCGGTGTTGAGCCAGCTGCTGCAAAACGATCCGGGCCGCCTGCGCAAGATTTGAGCATGGTGCCGCAGCGCATTGCGCGGCTGCCGTCCAGCGCTTAACGAAAGGCATGGCCTCTTTCCGCCGCCCTGCCTTCCCGCGTGTTTCTGCTGCCCTTGCCTTGGCCGCCCTTGCTGCGGGCGGGCTGGGCGGCTGCCATCACAAGAGCGAATCGGCCACCCGCATCGCGGTGATCGGCGAGCCGGGCGCCCCCTGGGCTCCTGCCGAGCGTAACAGCCTCGCCGGCCATCTGCTGGCCGCCAGTCTGGGTGAGGGGCTGGTCTCCTTCGATGCCGAGGGCAAGGTGGTGCCGGGTCTGGCCGAGCGCTGGATCGTCACCGATGACGGCCAGAGCTATATCTTCCGCCTGCGCGGCGCCGCCTGGGCCGATGGCCAGATGAGCGCCGAATCGGTGCGCCAGGGCCTGCGCAATGCCATCGCCGCGCTCAAGGGCACGCCAGAGGCGCCTGACTTCGCCGCTGTCGAGGACATCCGCGCCATGACCGGGCGCGTGATCGAGATTCGCCTCAGCCGCCCCATGCCGCAGTTCCTGCCGCTGCTGGCGTTGCCGGAGATGGCCCTGCCGCCGCGCCAGCGCCTCGCCGGGCCGATGACCTTGAGGCAGGACGGCACCAGCGCCGTGCTGAGCCCCGTGCCACCCGAAAAGCGCGGCCTGCCGCCGCTGGAGGATTGGGGCCGCGTTGCCCATCCGCTGCGCATGTCGGTGATGCCGGCGGCTCAGGCGATTGCCGCCTTCAATGCGGGCAAGCTGGATATGGTGCTGGGCGGCAGCTTTGCCGATCTGCCTGCGGGCGGGCGCAATCTGCTGGGCAAGACGACTCTGCGGCTGGACCCGGTGGTCGGCCTGTTCGGCCTTGCGGTGGAGAATGAGGAGGGCCTGCTCTCCAGCGCCCCCTTGCGTGAGGCGCTCTCCATGGCCATCGACCGCCCGGCCTTCACGGCGCAGATCGGCGTGCCGAACTGGCAGAACACCACGCGGCTGATCGCTCCGGGCAGCCCGGCGGACACGGGGCTCGTGATCGAGCGCTGGGCCGAGATGGATCTACCTGCCCGCCGCGCTATGGCCGCGCAGCGGGTTGCGCAATGGGCCAAGGCCAGCGGCCAGCCTGCTCGGTTGCGGCTGGCTCTGCCTGCAGGGCCGGGGGCGGATGCGCTGGCCGCGCGCTTGCAGGGCGATTTCGCGGCCATTGGTGTGGAGGTCCAGCGCGTGGACCAACACGCCCCTGCCGACCTGCGTCTGATTGACGACGTGACCGGCGAGCCCACGCCCGGCTGGTTCCTGCAACGCTTCGGTTGCGCCCTGCGCCCCCAAGCCTGCAGCCCCGCCGCCGATGCGCTGACCGCTCAGGCCCTTGATGCGCCTGATGCCAATGCCGCCCGGGGGCTGTTCGCGCAGGCTGAAGGCGCATTGTTGGGGGAAAACCTCTTCCTGCCTTTGGGCGCTCCTGTAAGATGGTCGCTTGTGGCAGGCGATTCGCTGGGCTTCGCGCTCAACCGCTGGGGGCTCCATTCCTTGCCGCCGATGGCGATTCGCAGCCGGTAAAGCACCTTTCCACGGTTTTTGACCTAAGAAATTTACCCTAATTTACCCCCGAAAGCCGCTCAATTCGGCGCATTTTACCGAAAATTAACCTTTCGCGTTCATTGCTCCTATGGTTAATTCAGGCGATCCTGCGTTGTGTTGCAGGCGGTGCCTGACCTGTCGGGCCAAGGGGGGTAACCCATGCGTGTTTTGTTGATCGAAGACGAGCCTACCACGGCCCGCGCGATTGAATTGATGCTGACGACTGAGGGCTTCAACGTCTACTCGACCGATCTGGGCGAGGAAGGCCTGGATCTCGGCAAGCTCTATGATTACGACATCATCCTGCTGGACCTCAACCTGCCCGACATGCACGGCTATGACGTGCTGAAGAAGCTGCGGGTCGCCAAGGTGCAGACCCCGGTGCTGATCCTCTCGGGCATTTCCGAAATGGACTCGAAGGTTCGTTCCTTCGGCTTCGGCGCTGACGATTACGTGACCAAGCCGTTCCACCGCGAAGAGCTGATCGCCCGCATCCACGCCGTGGTGCGCCGTTCGAAGGGCCATTCGCAGTCGGTCATCCGCACCGGCAAGCTCTGCGTCAACCTCGACGCCAAGACGGTGGAAGTGGACAGCGCCCGCGTTCACCTGACGGGCAAGGAATATGCCATGCTGGAGCTGCTGTCGCTCCGCAAGGGCACCACGCTCACCAAGGAAATGTTCCTCAACCACCTCTATGGCGGTATGGATGAGCCCGAACTGAAGATCATCGACGTCTTCATCTGCAAGCTGCGCAAGAAGCTGGCGCATGCCTGCGGCGGCGACAATTACATCGAGACCGTCTGGGGCCGTGGCTATGTGCTGCGCGATCCGGATGAGGCTGCCGAAGCGGCCTGATCGCCTCAAGCGACACCGACAGGACAGGAACGGCCCGCCCACCCGGCGGGCCGTTTGCTTTTGGGGTGGTGATAAGCGCGAATCTTGACCCTCGCGCCTTCTCCTGCCATCCGCGCGGCCATGACTGCGAACAAACCCGGCGATCCCACCACGCTCAACCGCCTTTATGGCCGCGCCAAGGGCAAGCCCCTGCGCCAGGGCCAGCAAGGGCTGGTTGATACGCTGCTGCCGCAGATCGCCGTGCCCGAAGAGGGCCCGGTGACGGCAGAGCGCCTGTTCGGCGAGGACCGCCCGCTCCATTTCGAGATCGGCTTCGGCGGCGGCGAGCATATGGCGGGCCGCGCCGACATGCTGCCCAACCATGGCTTTATCGGCTGCGAGCCCTTCCTGAACGGCGTGGCTCAGGCGCTCACCCATCTGTCGGGTGACAATGGCGCCCATCCGCCGATCCCCAATGCCCGCGTCCATCACGGCGATGCGCTGGAGGTGCTGCGCCGCGTGCCCGATGAGGCGCTGTCCTTCCTCTACCTGCTGCATCCCGATCCATGGCCCAAGGCGCGCCACGCCAAGCGCCGCATGATGAACGACGGCCCGGTCGAGATGTTCGCCGCCAAGCTCAAGCCGGGCGGTGAGTTCCGCTTCGGCACCGATCACCCGATCTATCTGCGCCATGCGCTGATGGTGATGCGCCGCCATACCGACAAGTTCGAATGGCTGGCCACCGAGCCTGCCCATTTCCAGAACCGCCCCGCCGGCTGGCCCGAAACGCGCTATGAAGCCAAGGCCCGCGCGCAGGGGCATGAGGTATGGTACTTCCGCTTCCGGCGTAAATAAGCGAGGTTTGATCGGGGCCTGTTCTCAAGCCGGTTCCGGGTTGATCTTGCGAATACAAACATCTTGTATCCGCCTGAAAGAAAAGGCAGCATTGCGCCATGCTTGCGCTGTTGCCTTTTCTGCTCGCCGCTGCTGCGGCTCCCGATCTGACAGGAAGCTGGGATCTGGATGCCGGTGGCGCCACGATCTTCCGGCTGGAGATCGCCGCCGCGCCCGATGGGCCGAGCGTGACATGGATCAGGCCCACCACATTCGACTCCGACGGTGACAGCTTTTCCGGTGTCAGCGGGCCCGTGGTCAGCCTCAAGGCGCATGATATCCGCAGTGTGAATGGCGATCTAGACATCACCGTCGATGATCCGCACCCCGGGGCGGGGGCCAACGTGCTGCGCCTGCACCGGGTGGATGCCACTCATATCGATGTGTCTTACAGGGGGCTCGGCATCGGCTTGGAGCCTTTTCACTTCGCACGCAGCCAGCCGCATCCGGCAGCGCTTGGTCCGTGGGACAGCAAGCACACCTATGCGCTGACCTTCGTCCGCAAGACCAATCCCGAAATGACGGCGATCTTCAAGGCCGATCAGGATGACCGTACGCTCTATCTGGCGGGCAAGATGGAAGGGGACGCGGTATGGCTGGCGGATCAGAAGCGTTACAAGCGGACGCAGGAACTGCTCGATGCTGGCCAGTTGAGCAGCGCCGAGGATTATAATGGTGCCGCCTTCGTCTTCCAGCATGGCAGCAAGCCGGAGGATTTCCTCAAGGCGCATCTGCTGGCGATGGTGGCGGTGGCCAGAGGCATGCCTTCGGCGATCTGGATCGCGGGGGCCACGCTGGATCGTTATCTTCAGAGCATCAATCAGCCGCAGGTTCTGGGCACGCAATTCCTGAAAGTGGATGGGCCTGAGGCCACGCAGGACCCTTACAACCGCAGCGTGATCTCCGATGCGGTGCGCCAGGCGCTGAAAGTTCCGCCTGTCGCCGAGCAGCAGGAACAACTGCAGCATTACCGGGACGAGGCCGCCAAGGCCGCTTCCAAATCTAACCCACAATCCTCTGCAAAACACTGATCGTTCCGGCATCGGCGTCCATCTCGACATGGGCGCCCACCGGCAGGCTCAGCTGGTTGGCGATATGGCCGATGTTGGCGCCGGAAAAGGCGGGCACGCCCAGCGGCTTGAGATATTGCCCCAGCACATCCGGCACGGTGAAGCCCGCGTAATTCGGCACATTGGCGCTGCAGCGCATGCATTGCCCGAAGATCACGCCCGAAAGCTTGCCCAGCAGGCCGGAGAGCGCCAGCTGGCTCATCATCCGGTCGATGCGGTATTCGGCCTCGCCCACATCCTCGATGAACAGGATCGCGCCGGTGAAATCGGGCAGCCATGGCGTGCCCACGAGCGAGGTCAGCACGGAAAGATTGCCGCCCAGCAGCCGCCCGCGCGCCTTGCCGGGATGGATGGTGGTGATGCGCCAGCGGTCCTGAGCGCTGTCCTCGGGCGAAACCGCGCCCAGC
This sequence comes from Novosphingobium terrae, assembly GCF_017163935.1. NCBI lineage: Bacteria > Pseudomonadati > Pseudomonadota > Alphaproteobacteria > Sphingomonadales > Sphingomonadaceae > Novosphingobium > Novosphingobium terrae. The sequence goes on from NZ_JABVZR010000001.1 coordinate 279,365, forward strand.
AGCGGCGTCTCGCCGGTGAAGGCCAGCTGCCACAGGCTGTTCCAACTGATGGCCTCCCAGCGGTTGCTGACATTGGGGCCGTGGATCGAGGCGAAGCCGGTCTTGGCCGCAATCGCCAGATGCAGCGCCGTCACATCGCTGGAGCCGACCAGCAGCTTGGGATGGGCCCGAATCAGATCCCAGTCGAGCAGCGGCAGCAACCGTGCGCTGCCCCAGCCGCCGCGAATGGCGAAGATGGCGCGCACGCTGTCGTCCGCGAACATGGTGTGGATGTCGTCCGCCCGGTCCTTGTCGGTGCCCGAGAAATAGCCCCAGATGTCCGACGCATGGCGGCCAACCTTCGGCACCAGTCCCATGCCGCGCACCGTGTCCTGAGCGGCCTCCAGATGCGCGGGCTGGTCATCCGAACTGGCTGGCGCGATCAGCCCCACCGTATCGCCCTGTTTCAGGCGCGGGGGCAGGGCAGCCGTCTGGGGCCATGCGGTTTGCGGGAAGGTCAGGGCGGCCATCGCGCCACCCATTGAGCCAAGGATCGAACGCCTGTCCATCATGCGCTGACCATAAACGCAAAAACCCCGCCGCCCCAAGGGGGTACGGCGGGGTTTTCTGCAAAGGCCATGCGGCGGCGTGAACCCCCGCACGAAACCTGTCGTTAGCCAACCACGTCCGAAGCGGCCAGCAGGGCCAGCGTCAGCACATCGGGCGCGATGGCGGTCATCGGCACGATTTGCACCGGCTTTTCCATACCCAGCAGCACCGGGCCGATGGTGGCATTGCCGCCCAGTTCCTTGAGCAGCTTGGCCGCGATGTTGGCCGACTGCAGACCCGGGAAGATCAGCACATTGGCCGGCGCGGTCAGGCGGCTGAAGGGATAGCGCTTCATCACCGAGGGGTTCAGCGCGGCATCCGGCGCCATCTCACCCTCATATTCGAAGCTCTGCTTCTCCTGATCGAGGATGCTGATCGCGCCGCGAATCGGCTCCAGCCACTTGCCGGTCGGATTGCCGAAAGTGGAGTAGGAGACGAAAGCCACACGCGGCTCATGACCCAGACGGCGGGCGAAACCGGCGGTTTCCTTGGCGATCACGGCCAGCTCTTCGGACGAAGGCCGTTCATGGCAGGTGGTGTCGGCCAGGAAGACGGTCTTGTCCTTGGTCACCAGCACATGGATGCCGAAGGGCAGGCGGCCCGGCGCTGCGTCCAGCACATGGCGCACATCGCGCATGGTCTGGGCATAGGGGCGGGTTATGCCGGTCACCATGGCATCGCCCACGCCCAGCTTGAGCAGCGCGGCGGCGAAAGCGTTACGGTCATGGTTGACCATGCGCTTCACGTCGCGCTCCAGATAGCCGCGGCGTTGCAGGCGATCGTAAAGCAGCGTGCCCATCGCATCGACATGCGGCGAATCGGCGGCATTGTGGATTTCGTAGGCGTCGGGATGGCCCACGCCCAGCTCGGCCAGCTTTTCCTTCACGATGTCGGTGCGGCCCACCAGCACGGGGGTGCCATAGCCGAAATCGCGGAACTGGATCGCGGCGCGCAGGATCACCTCATCCTCCGCTTCGGCGAAGATCACCCGCTTGGGATGCTCCTTCACCTGAGCATAGACCTGCGTGAGCACCGAGGTCGTGGGGTTGAGGCGCGACTTCAGCTGCAGGCGATAGGCGTCGAAATCCTCGATCGGCTTCTGGGCCACGCCGCTGTCCATCGCGGCCTTGGCGACGGCGGCGGGCACCACCTCCATCAGACGCGGATCGAAGGGCGCCGGGATGATGTATTCGCGGCCAAAGCTGTGGTTCTTGCCATAGGCGGCGGCCACTTCCTCGGGCACCTGCATGCGCGCCAGCTCGGCGATGGCATGGGCGGCGGCGACCTTCATCTCCTCATTGATCGCGGTGGCCCGCACGTCGAGCGCGCCGCGGAAAATGAAGGGGAAGCCCAGCACATTGTTGACCTGATTCGGATAGTCCGAACGGCCCGTGGCGACGATGGCGTCGGGGCGGGCTTCCTTGGCCTCGGGCGGGGTGATCTCGGGATCGGGGTTGGCCATGGCGAAGATGATCGGCTCGGCGGCCATGGTCATCAGATAGGCCTTGGGCAGCGCGCCCTTGGCCGAGAGGCCCAGGAAGACGTCCGCGCCCACCAGCGCCTCTTCCAGCGTGCGATGCGGGGTGTCGACCGCATGCGCGCTCTTCCACTGGTCGAGGCGATCACGGCCACGGTAGATCACGCCGCTGCGATCGCAGACGATCACATTGTCATGCGGCACGCCCAGCGACTTGATCAGCGCCGTGCAGGCCAGCGCCGAGGCGCCCGCGCCATTCACCACCACCTTGATGTCCGACAGCTTGCGGTTGGTGAGCAGGCAGGCGTTGATGATGCCGGCGGCGGCGATGATCGCGGTGCCGTGCTGGTCGTCATGCATCACCGGGATGTTCATGCGTTCGCGCAGCGTCTGCTCGATCACGAAGCATTCGGGGGCCTTGATGTCCTCAAGGTTGATGCCGCCGAAGCTGGGCTCCATCATGGCGATGGCCTCGATCAGCGCGTCGGGATCTTCGCTGTTCAGCTCGATATCGATCGAATCGACATCGGCGAAGCGTTTGAAAAGAACCGACTTGCCTTCCATCACCGGCTTGGAGGCCAGTGCGCCCAGATTGCCCAGACCAAGGATGGCGGTGCCGTTTGAGATCACCGCCACAAGGTTGCCCTTGGCCGTGTAATCGTATGCGCAAGCGGCATCAGAAGCGATGGCCTCTACAGGCACAGCCACGCCCGGGGAATAGGCCAGGCTCAGGTCGCGCTGCGTGGCCATGGGCTTGGAGGCGATGATCTCGATTTTGCCCGCGCGGCCGGTGCTGTGGTAGAACAGCGCCTCGCGCTCGGTGAAACGGACATTGCTTTCGTCGGACACCAATTCTTCTCCTCTGTCGCACATGCCCTAACCAAGATGGTCGCCATCCGATAGGGGAAAGCGTGGATAGCTGCCATTCCACGATTGTGATTAACGCGCTAACCGTTGCGCCGATGACCGACGCACCCACTCCCATGATGGCCCAATATCTCACCTTGAAGGCACAGGCGGGCGATTCCCTGCTCTTTTACCGGATGGGCGATTTTTTCGAGCTGTTCTTCGACGATGCCAAACTGGCATCGCAGATTCTCGACATCGCGCTGACCACGCGCGGCGCGCATGAGGGGGCGCCGATCCCGATGTGCGGCGTGCCGGTGCATGCGGCAGAGGGCTATCTGGCCCGCCTGATCAAGGGCGGTTGCCGCGTCGCCATCGCCGAGCAGGTGGAAACACCCGAACAGGCCAAGAAGCGCGGCGGATCGAAGGCGCTGGTGATGCGCGATATCGTGCGCTTCGTGACGGCGGGCACGCTGACCGAGGAAGCCCTGCTGGAGCCGCGCCGCGCCAATGTGCTGGCCGCTGTCTGCGAGGTGCGGGGCGCGATCGGCATCGCCGCCTGCGATATTTCCACCGGCCGCATGGAGCTGGAGGAATGCACCCCCGAGCGCATGGGCGCAGCTTTGGCCCGGCTTGGTGCCAGCGAGCTGGTGGCGCCCTCCGGCTGGGAACTGGCGCCGTTTGAAACCATCCTGCGCGAACCGCATGAGTTCTCCAGCGATGGCGGCGAGCAGCGCCTGTGCGGCGTGCATGGCGTGGCGACTCTGGACGGCTTCGGCCAGTTTTCCCGCGCGATGCTGTCAGCGGCCTGTGGGCTGATCGCCTATCTCGACCATGTCGGGCGCGGCAAGCTGCCGCTGCTGCTGCCTCCGGTGGCCCGTGTGGGCGAGGCGCATCTGGCGATGGATGAGGCGACGCGCGCCAGTCTGGAAATTCTCTCTTCCGCGCAGGGTGGCCGCAAGGGCAGTCTGGTTGAGGCGGTGGACCGCTGCGTGACGGGGGCAGGCGCTCGCTTGCTGGCCGAGGATCTGTCGGCGCCCCTGACCGAGGCGGGCGAGATCGAGGCCCGCCTCGATCTGGTCGGCTGGCTGGTGGAGGATGCGCTGCTGCGCGAGGATCTGCGCCGCATCCTGCGCGCCCTGCCCGACGTGGGCCGAGCGCTGGGCCGCGTGGTGGCCGGGCGCGGCTCCCCGCGCGATCTGGGGCAGTTGCGCGATGGCCTCTCCGGTGCGGCGCAACTGGCCGAGCATCTGGGCGGTCAGACCTTCCGGCCCATGTTGGCCGATGCGCTGTTGCCGCAGCTGGTGGGCCATGGCGCGCTGGTCGATCTGCTCGCCCGCGCGCTGATCGCCACCCCGCCCACCGAGCGCGGGCAGGGCGGCTATATCGCGCAGGGCTATGACGCCGATCTCGACCAGCTGCGCAGCATCTCGCGCGATGGCCGCGCCGCTATCGCAGCGCTGGAGGCCAAATATCGCGACGAAACCGGCATCGCCGCGCTGAAGATCAAGCACAATGGCGTGCTGGGCTATTTCATCGAAGTCCCCGCCGGTCGCGCCGATGCGCTGATGGGCCCGGATTCGCCCTTCACCCATCGCCAGACCATGGCTGGCGCGATGCGCTTCAACGCGCTGGCCCTGCATGAAGAAGCCAGCCGCATCGCCGAAGCAGGCGGCCATGCCCTGGTGGCCGAAGAAGCCCATTTCGAGGAGCTGATCGCCGCCGCCGTCGCCGCGCGCAATGCCATCGCCAACACCGCCATGGCGTTGGCCCGTCTGGACGTCGCTGGCTCTCAAGCCACCCGCGCCGCCGAGGACGGCTGGTGCCGCCCCACCATCACCAGCGACACCATGCTGGAGATCGAGGGCGGTCGCCACCCGGTGGTGGAAGCCGCGCTGAAGACCAAGGGCGAACGCTTCGTTGCCAACGACTGCGCGCTCTCCCCCCGCGACCGGCTCTGGCTGGTTGGTGGCCCGAACATGGGCGGTAAATCGACCTTCCTGCGCCAGAACGCGCTGATCGTGCTGCTGGCGCAATCGGGCGGCTATGTGCCCGCCCAACGCGCGCGCATCGGTCTGGTCGACCGCTTGTTTAGCCGCGTCGGCGCTTCGGACAATCTGGCGCGCGGGCGCTCGACCTTCATGGTGGAAATGGTCGAAACCGCCGCCATCCTGCAACAGGCCACCCCCGCCAGCTTCGTCATTCTGGACGAGGTTGGCCGCGGCACCTCCACCTATGACGGCCTTGCGCTGGCATGGGCCGTGGCCGAAGCCGTGCATGGCGCCAACCGCTGCCGCTGCCTCTTCGCCACCCATTATCACGAGCTGGCCCGTCTCGCCGAAAGCTGCGAGGCCCTGACCCTCCACCACGTCCGCGCGCGGGAGTGGAAGGGCGATCTGGTGTTGCTGCATGAAGTGACCGGCGGCCCGGCGGAAAGCTCCTACGGTCTGGCCGTGGCGCGTCTGGCCGGTGTGCCCGCGCCGGTGGTCTCGCGCGCCAAGGCGGTGCTGGCAAAGCTGGAAAAGGCTCGCCAGCAGACGGGCGGGATTGCGGCAGGGTTGGGCGATCTGCCCCTGTTCGCCATGGCCGCCGAGCCTGAGCCGGAAGAGGTGGATGTGTTGCGCGACAGGCTGGATGGGCTGGATGTCGATGCCCTGTCACCTCGGGAGGCGCTGGATATTTTGTATGAGTTGAAGAGGTTGGGGAAAGAAGAAAAGTAAGATGCGAGGGGATTATCCCCTCGCGCTCCCATGACTTGTCGGCCTTGGCGCCATGGGTTCAGTCACAGAGCAACGTCGCTGCGCCGCAGGCAGGAAGCAATGGGGTAGCGCTGCAGGTTTTTTGCCTGCGGCGCTTTAGCTTGTGCAGGTGGAGAGTTGGGGCGCTCGGCTTCGGAACCGCTGCCATGTCGTCGGGAGACGTAACGGGGTGCAGGGGTGTAACACCCCTGCTGTTCCTTTTCTTAATCCTTCCCGCCTAAACGACGAAACCGATGTTCATCCCCGGCCCCAAACTGACCAAAGTCTTCGCCAGCCGCTGGAAGGCGCTGCTCTGGGCAGCGAGCATTCTGGCCACGGCCTATTTCTTCATCCCTAAGCAGGGCGAGAACAACGCTCAGCAGGATGATCAGGCCGCCTCCATCGCGCGGCAGGTCCTGCATCAGGATGCGCCGGAAGCCGCCAGCACGCAGGTCTCGCCATGGGCGCTGCCGGACAGTGCCAGCAGCGCCGGGCACTAAGCCTTTCAGCGCGTGGGCACGGGCGTTTCGCCGCTGTAATCGTAGAAGCCGCGACCGGTCTTGCGGCCCAGCCAGCCGGCCTCGACATATTTCACCAGCAGGGGGGCAGGGCGGTATTTGGTGTCGCCGGTGCCTTTGAGGAACACGTCCATGATCGCCAGCACGGTGTCGAGGCCGATGAAATCCGCCAGTTCCAGCGGGCCCATCGGGTGGTTGGCGCCCAGCTTCAGGCCCTTGTCGATGTCGGGGATGCTGGCGGTTCCGGCGCCGAGCAGGAAGATCGCCTCATTCAGCATCGGTACCAGAATGCGGTTCACCACAAAGCCGGGCTCATCCTGAGAGAGGACGACCTGCTTGCCCATCGCCTCGCCAAGGGCCTTGGCGCGGGCGGTGGTTTCGGGGCTGGTGGCCAGGCCCGGGATCACCTCGACCAGCTGCATCACCGGCACGGGGTTGAAGAAATGCAGCCCGATAAAGTGCGCCGCATCGGGCGAGGCCTTGGCCATGCGCGTGATCGAAATAGACGAGGTGTTGGTGGCGAGAATGGCGTCAGGCGCCAGATGCTGCCCGGCATTCTCGAAGATTTTCAGCTTGATCTCTTCACGCTCGGTGGCGGCTTCGATCACGAAAGAGGCTTCGGAAAGGCGCGCCAGATCGCCGATGGGGATGATGCGGTCCACGATGGCGGCGGCATCGCCAACGCTGATTTTCTCTTTCGCCACCAGCCGGTCCAGCGATTTGGCGACGGTGCCCTTGCCCTTTTCCGCCAGATCCAGCGCGGTGTCTGACAGCAGCACCTGATACCCCGCCTGCGCCGCACTTTGCGCGATGCCGCGCCCCATTTGCCCGGCACCGATCACTGCTATGGTCTGCATCGCTCAATCCTGACTGACGCCGGCATCGCCCCGGCTGGCACCGGGCACCCATAGCACATCGCCTTCGCCATGCGCATTGATCGCGCGCGCCAGAACGAAGAGAAAATCGGACAAACGATTGATATAGGCCAGAGCTTGCGGATTGATCGGCGTTTCCGCGCTCAGCGCCACCATCGCCCTTTCGGCGCGGCGGGCGGCGGCGCGGGCGACATGAACCCTTGCGGCACCTTCATCCCCGCCGGGCAGGATAAAGCTGGTGAGGGGGGGCAGCTTCTCGTTCAACCCATCCATGGCGCGTTCCAGCCAGTCTGTCTGGGCGGCCACCATGCGCAGCACCATGGGGGAGGGGGTGAAATCCTCGCCGGGCGTGGCCAGATCGGCGCCCAGATCGAAGAGGTCGTTCTGGATGCGGTGCAGGGCGGCGTGATGATCCATCACCACCGCGCAGACGGCCAGACCGAGGGCGCTGTTGGCCTCATCCACCGCGCCGATGGCCTCCATGCGGGCGTCATGCTTGGCCACGCGTGAGCCGTCGACCAGCCCGGTGGTGCCATCATCCCCGGTGCGGGTGTAGATCTTGTTCAGCTTGACCAAAATGGGCTCCTTTAACGGCTGGCTGCGAGCAGGATCACCACCACCAGCACGGCCAGCCCCTGATACTTCACGCGGGCGAACATCATCTCATTCTGGCGCAGCTGGGACGGGGTCGGGCCCTCGCCAAAGTCCCCGCGATCCACAGAATCGCGCGAAGCCTGCAAAAAGGCCACCACGCCGCGCACCAGCGAAAACACGACATAGCCCATCAGCCCCACGATGATCGGCACCAAGATCCATTTCGGCATGACCTTCTCCTCTCCCCTTATGGCCGGGGTTCATAGGATGCTACGCCGGCGGAGAGCGAAAGGCCAGCGGGCAGGCGGCCCTCGCGCAGGGCCTGGGCCAAGGCCGGACCATCCTCGCCCGCAAGGCGCCTGTCGGCCAGCGAGGGGGCATCGCGCCGCTTGGCCAGTTTGCGGCCATCGGGCTCGACCAGCAGGGCGTGGTGGTGCCAGCGTGGCACGGGCAAATCCAGCAGGGCCTGCAGCAACCGATGCACATGGCTGGCCATAAAGAGGTCCGCCCCGCGCGTGACCAGCGTGATGCCATCCGCCGCATCATCCAGCGTGGCGGCGAGGTGATAGGAGGCCGGCGCCTCCTTGCGCAGCAGCACGACATCACCGAACAGATCGGGGCGGGCCTGTTGCGGCCCGGCGATCTCATCCTCCCACACCAGCGGCCCGGCCAGAGCCACCGCCCGCGCCATATCCAGCCGCCATGCCGCGCCCTCGGGATCGACATCGTGGCCGCGGCAGGTGCCCGGATAGATCAGCCCATCGGGGCCTTGCTGCGTGGCCGCCGCCGCGATCTGCGCCCGCGTGCATTGGCAGGGGTAGAGCAGGCCCATCGCCTTCAGCCTTTCACCCGCCGCCTGATAGGTGGCGAGACGATCCGATTGGCTGACCACCGGCCCGTCCCATGTCAGCCCCAGCCAGCGCAGATCTTCTAACGCCTGATCGGCCAGATCGGCGCGGCTGCGGGTGCCGTCAATGTCCTCGATGCGCAGCAGGAACTGGCCGCCAGCGGCCCGCGCCAGATCATGCGCCACCACCGCCGCATAGGCATGGCCCAGATGCAGCGGGCCATTCGGGCTGGGAGCAAAGCGCGTGCGGATCATCTCACCTCCTTCCTGTGGATTATGCCGCTTGGCAACCGCTGCCTGTCGATTGTCGGGCCCGGGAAGGGCTTGACCTGAGCGCTGCGGAGGTGTTCATTCCTCCTCATGACCTGTCGTCAAACCGTCACGACCAACTGTCACAAGAGGCCATGCTCAAGGCGGAGCTGATAGAGCGCGCGGCCCGGTTCCGCAGCGCGGGGGATGATCCCTCCCGGCATTTGCACGATTGCCCTGCACTTGTCCTGAACGCTGATTTCACACCGCTTTCCTACTATCCTCTCAGTCTCTGGCCTTGGCAGACCGCGATAAAAGCGGTCTTTCTCGAAAGAGTGGACATCATCGCGCATTACCAGCGCGAAATTCACTCCCCCAGTTTCCAGATGCAGCTGCCCTCCGTCATCGCGCTGCGGCAATATGTAAAACCCTCTGAATTTCCTGCCTTTACCCGGTTCAACGTCTTCCTTCGCGACCGGTTCTCCTGCCAATATTGCGGCAGCCCCAACAACCTCACCTTCGATCATGTGAACCCACGGCGCCTTGGCGGGCGGACCAGCTGGGAAAATATCGTGGCCGCCTGCTCGCCCTGCAATCTGCGCAAGGGCGGCAGGACGCCCAAGCAGGCGCATATGCCGCTGCTGGTCCCGCCGATCCGCCCCACAAGCTGGCAGTTGCAGGAGCGGGGGCGCGCCTTCCCGCCGAATTATCTGCATGAGACATGGCGGGACTGGCTCTATTGGGATGTCGAGCTGGAAGCTTGAGTTTTGGAAGAAAAAAAACATGCGAGGGTGTTACACCCTCGCGCTCCCATGACTGTCTGCGTTGCGCATCGGGTTCGGCGACAGAGCAACGTCGCAGCGTCGCAGGCATTTATTCTGCAGCGTAGCCCATCATTCCAAAGATAACCTGCCTGCGGCGCCCCGCCTTGCGCAGATGGAGAGGCAGGGCGTTACGATCGTGAACCACTGCCGCTTCGTCGGAAGACGTCATGGGAGCGCGAGGGGGTAACCCCCTCGCACTGACCCTTCAAACCCCCTTTAACGCGGCATCACCCAACGCACCGCGCTGGCAAACCCGCCAGCGGTCGGCTTGCCGCTTTCATCCAGCGCCGGGCTGAACTTCGCGCGGCGGGTGATGAGCTTGCAGGTGGCATTGTCCAGCCCCGGCCAGCCGCTGGAGCTGGTGACGGTGCAGCTGCTGACGCGACCGTCCGCGCCGATGGTCAGGCTGAAGCGCGTGGTGCCCTCATGCCCGCTGTTGAGATCGAGCGAGGGGTAATCCTCCGGGCTGGCCCAGCTGCCCGGCTGGCCCAGCGGCCTGGCGGAGACCGGATCGAAGCGATGCACCGGCGGCGCGGGCGGCACGGGCACAAGGTGCGTGTCGCCGGTGCCATCGCCGATGGTGGTCGGCAAGGTGCTGGGCACGGGGATGGGCAGGGGATCGAAGGTGGGGCGAGGAATGGGGACGAGCGACATTTTCGTATCGGGCATTGTCAGCGGCGCTTCGGGCGCCGGTTTGGGGGTGGGTATGGTTTGGGGCAGCGGCATCTGCACCTCGATGTTGCGTGCCTGTGGATTGGCATGCGTGATCATGGTGACGATGACCCCGCCCAATCCATTGACCAGCGCATAGATGCCGATCGCATGGATAAGCCCGACGCTGGCCAGAACGGCCATACGCTGGCGGGGGTTGGCGTGTGACGACACATAAGTCATTGCACCGCTCCTATCTGGCCCATCTGTCGGGGCCTTTATGATAAGTCATAACGTATCACGATTCGCGGCGCGTGAAAGTGAGTTTTTCATATAAACCGCCAGCCATTTCGGCTTAGGTACCTAACCGGATGGCAGGCGTTTAACGCTTTCCGGCCAAAGCCTTCTGCCTGCGCCGCTGCACGGAGGAGCCCAGCCCGATGGCCTCGCGATATTTGGCCACGGTGCGGCGGGCCAGATCGAAGCCGCGCTCTTTCAGCAGATCGACCAGCGTATCGTCGGAGAGAATCTTCTTGGGGTCTTCCGCATCGATCAACTGCTTGATGGCGGCCTTCACCGCCTCTGCGGAGACCGCGCCCTCGCCATCCGACGACGCCACGCCCGAGGTGAAGAAATACTTCAGCTCAAACGTACCGCGCGCGAAGTTGAGATATTTGTTCGAGGTGACCCGGCTGACGGTCGATTCATGCAGCGAGACCGCCTCGGCCACCGCCCGCAGGGTCAAGGGCTTCAGATGGCTGACGCCATGGCGGAAAAAGCCATCCTGCTGCTTCACGATCTCGCTGGCGACTTTCAGGATGGTCCTCTGCCGTTGGTCCAGCGCCTTGATCAGCCAGTTGGCATCGGCCAGCTTTTCGGAAAGCCAGCCCTTGCCCGCCTTGTCGTCGCAGCCGCGCCGCATCTCGACGTAATAGCTGCGGTTGACCATCAGCCGGGGCAGGGTGGCCTGATTGATCGCCACCATCCAGCCGCCATCGGTGCTTGGGGTGATCAGGATATCGGGCACCACCGGCTCGCCGCCGGTGCTGCCATAGCGCAGGCCGGGCTTGGGATCGTAATCGCGCAACTCGCGCAGCATATCGGCGAGGTCTTCGTCATCGACGCCGCACATGCGCTTCAGGCGCGGAAATTCGCCGCGCGCCACCATGTCCAGATTGTCGATCAGACGGGCCATGGCAGGATCATAGCGGTCGGCTTCGCGGGCCTGCAGGGCGATGCATTCCGAAAGGCTGCGGGCGCCTACACCGGTCGGCTCCAGCGCCTGCACCAAGGCCAGCGCCGCCTTCACCTCGGCCAGAGGGACGCGCAGATCCTCGGCCAGTTCGGGCAGGGAGATGGGCAGGTAACCGGCATCGTCCAGCTGGTCGATCAGGAAGCGGGCGATAAAGCCGATGCGCGTGGCTTCTTCGCCCGCCAGCGCCAGCTCCGCGCCGATCTGGGCGTGGAGGTGCTGGGCCAAACTTTCGCCACTGCCGCCGTGTTCCTCGATGGCCGGGCCTTCGCCGCCCGAGGCGATGATCGCCTCACCATCATAGGGGCCTTCGGCGGCCGGGGCTGGCGCCTCGAACGTGGCATCGCCGGTGTCGCGGTCCACATCCAGCGCGCCCGCGTCGATATCCAGTGGGCGATCCTCGCTGGCGCGGCCCTCACCGATCAGCTGATCGATGGGCGAGCTTTCCAGCGTGGTGCGGCGTTCCTCGGGCGCTTCGCCCGGCGTATCGGCAGCGGGCGCGCCGATTTCCAGCAGCGGATTGGCGTCCAGCGCGTCGCCGATAAAGGTCTCGATTTCCAGATTGGAGAGCGCCAGCAGCTTGATCGCCTGCTGCAGCTGCGGCGTCATCACCAGCGACTGGGATTGCCGCAGATCCAGCCGCGGCCCCATCGCCATGCCCTAGCCCCCCCGAGCCGACATCAGAGAACGGCCCCCGCTGCCATCACAGGAATGCCCCCGGCAGGGATCATAGTGAAAAGTTCTCGCCCAGATACAGGCGGCGCACGTTTTCATCGGCCACCAGCGCCTCGGGGCTGCCCGCGAACAGCACCTGACCGCCATAGATGATGGTGGCGCGGTCGCAGATATCCAGCGTTTCGCGCACATTGTGGTCGGTGATCAGCACGCCGATGCCGCGACCTTTGAGATCCTTCACCAGATGGCGGATGTCGCCGATCGAGAGCGGATCGATGCCTGCGAAAGGCTCGTCCAGCAGCATGATCGAGGGGCTGGCGGCCAGCGCGCGGGCAATCTCGCAGCGGCGGCGCTCACCGCCAGACAGGGCCATGGCCGGGCTGGCGCGCAGGCGGGTCAGGCCGAATTCGTCGAGCAGGCGCTCCAGCTCGCGGGCGCGGATTTCGGGATCGGGCTCGACCAGTTCGAGGACCGAGCCGATGTTCTGCTCCACCGTCAGGCCGCGGAAGATCGAGGTTTCCTGAGGCAGATAGCCCAGCCCCAGCACCGCGCGGCGGTACATCGGCAGCTTGGTGATATCCACGCCATCGAGCAGGATGCGCCCCGAATCCGGCTTCACCAGACCCATGATCGAATAGAAGCAGGTGGTCTTGCCCGCGCCGTTGGGGCCCAGCAGGCCCAGCACTTCGCCTTTCGCCACGGAGAGCGAAATGTCGGTCAGCACCGCGCGCTTGTCATAGCTTTTGGCGATGGAGACGACCTCAAGCCCGCTGAAGCTGGGGTTGAGGGAGCCGGCATTGGCCGAGGGGGCGGGGGCCGAAGGGGCGATGGTTTCAGTCATCAGAACGGTGATTTAGGCGCGGGATACGCTCGGGGCAAGGTGGTGAATGCATTCTGGCAGGTTTCGTGCATGGATCGCCGCATGAGTGATGCCTTTCCGACACCCGGGGTGGAGATTGCCCCGCGCCCTGTCGACCGCTAGAGGCTGGGCAATAGGCCGGATACTTTGACGGCTCTTTCCCGCCCGATCCTTGAGGACATCACCATCATGCTGAGCACCACTGACGCGCAGGAACGCGCCTCCGCCCTGATCGCGCGCGCGCGCCGCGCCGGGGCTGACGCTGCCGATGCGGTCTATGTCAGCGATGCTTCCGAAAGCGTGACGGTGCGGCTGGGCCAGCTTGAGGATGTCGAGCGTTCGGAAAACGAGCATATCGGCCTGCGGGTGTTTATCGGCCAGCGTTCGGCCACCATCGGCTCCTCCGATCTTTCCGATGCCGCGCTAGATGAGCTGGCGGATCGCGCTGTCGCCATGGCGCGTCTGGCGCCGGAGGACCCTTATGCGGGGCTGGCCCCGGAAGAGCTGCTGGTGAAAGGCGCCTTGCCCGATCTCGATCTGGTCGACCCCAAACAGCTGAGCCCGCAGGATCTGCGCGCTCTGGCCATGGAGATGGAGGAGGTCGCGCGCACTTACCCTGGCGTCACCAACAGCGAGGGCGCCAGCGCCAGCGCGGGCGGCGCGGTGGTGGCGCTGGCCACCAGCCACGGCTTTGCGGGCGCTTACGCTGGCACCAACCGCTCGCTGAGCGCGGGCGCCGTGGCGGGCGAGGGCAGCGCCATGCAGCGCGACCATGGCTGGCGCAGCGCAAGGCACAGCGCCGATCTGCTGCCCCCTGCGGAGATCGGGCGTCAGGCGGGCGAACGGGCGGTGGCGCGGCTCAATCCGGCGCGGGTCAAGAGTGGTCCGATGCCGATCATCTTCGATCCGCGTGTGGCAGGATCGCTGCTGGGGCCTTTGCTGGGGGCCATTTCGGGCTCTTCGGTGGCTCGGCGCTCCAGCTTTCTGCTCGACCGGCTGGGGCAGACGCTGTTCGACAGCGCGATCACCATCCATGACGATCCGCATTGGAAGCGGGGCATGCGCGCCCGCCCCTTCGATGGCGAGGGTCTGCCTACATCCCGCCGCGCGCTGATCGAACATGGCGTGCTGACCGGCTGGCTGGTGGACAGCGCCACCGGCCGCCAGCTGGGCCTTGCCCCCACCGGCCATGCCGCGCGCGGGGTGAGCGGCGCGCCCGGCGTGGGCGGCAGCAACCTGTTCATGAGTGCGGGCACGATCAGCCCGCAGGCGCTGATGGCCGATATCAAGGACGGCATCTACATCACCGATCTGATCGGCAATGGCATCAACCCGGTGACGGGCGATTACAGCCGTGGCGCCTCGGGCCGTCGCATCGTCAACGGCGAAGTGGGGGAGCCGGTGGCGGGCTTCACCATCGCGGGCAATCTGATCGATATGTTCGCCGCCCTGACCCCGGCGGACGATCTGGAAGACTGGCGTGTGATCAATGTGCCCACCCTGCGCGTGGACGGCATGGTTGTGGCGGGGGATTGAGGGCGGGGCACCTTGAAAATGACTCTGGTTCTTCGCCTGATAAGCGGAACCAGAGTCATTTGAAACTGCTACAATTTATCTTGCTGCGTCTGTGTCCGCAGCATCGAGAAGCCGAAAATCGACTTCATAGGTCATGAAAGATAGGTTGCTGACTGCGGAAACGGCATAATGAAGCTTATTGTCACCCTCTGGCGCGATAATGATGCCTTCAACGGTGTCTCCGATCTCTGCAATATTCTTCTGAATCCATCCCATATATCTGAGTACTTGCCCGACGGTGGAATCGGAAGATTTCCCGCGTTTTAATTCGACGATTAGCCAACGTCTTTCGTGCTTGTGGCGAGCCAGAATGTCTATTCTGCCGACTTCACAAGGATATTCGTAACCAGCGTTTGGATCTTCAGGTGTGGAATAGGTTTCCCAATTTTGCCCCAAGCTGATGTTCGGCCAGTTGTCGTAAAGAAAATCGTGAAGATGGCGTTCGAGGCCAAATTGGGTCCTGCCGTCAAAATTTGCTTCGACAATGTCGCTCGGGAATTCGTCTGCAGCCGGCATTCCTTCGTGGTCTGGCTGCAGCGCCCACCACAACGCGTCGAGCGTCCAGAGGTCAAGATTCAGATCATGCCCAAGCCTTTTGAGAATTTCGTTGATTTGAGCGTATTTGGCGCCAAAACTTGTTCCGCGTGGGAAGGTCGGCATCAGGCCAGTTGTGATCAGGCCACCTTCTGAAATGTTGTTCCACACCCCATAATTGTCTGGGTAAGCGACTTGCAGCAGGGCTGTGACAATACCTTTACCCAGCCCTTTGATTCGGAAAACAGCTTCATCCACTCTGGTTGCGATTGGTTGAGTTTCATCAACCAGCACCATGAGAGCCTCGCGAAATGCGGTCATATCGCCGCAGATTCTGTTGACCTGCCGGAAAAGGCCCGACCAGTGCTTATTATTCTCAAAATAAAAGAAGGGCTTGATCTCTTCTTTCGAGAGATGTGGTATTGCCTCTGGCCGTAGCAGAGGCTGAAAGCGTGCCAGAACCTCGTTACGGGCAAGGACGATTTTCTCGACCTCTTGAACGCTGCCCATTTTTGCTTTGGCCTGCCGTAGTTGACCAAGCGCGACAGCATATTGCTCTTCGTTCATGATTGTCGTTCCCCTGGCTGGCCCGTGTTGTGATCGGCCTGCAAGATAAAGGTAAACATTTAAGGAATATTCGAATAGATGTTGATGAATTTTTTTATATAAAACTGAAGGGTATATTGCAGAATTTTTCGATTATTTTGCTCCACAGCAAAAAGGCGGCCCCTTGCGGAGCCGCCTCTTCATATCAGCCTTCAGCGTTTAAAGCTTACTTGGCCTGATAGCGCGCGATGGCTTCCATCACGATGCGGCGAGCATCGGCGGCAGTGCCCCAGGTGCCCACGCGGACCCACTTTTCCTTCTCCAGATCCTTGTAATGGGTGAAGAAGTGCTCGACCTGCTGCGAGATGATGTCGGGCAGATCTTCCTTTTCCTTGACGTTGGCATAGTAAGGAAAGGTCTTGTCGTCGGGCACGCAGAGCAGTTTTTCGTCGCCGCCGGCTTCATCTTCCAGATTCAGCACGGCGATGGGGCGCGCGCGCACCACCGAACCGGGCACGAAGGGCGAGCGGGCCACGACCAGCGCATCGAGCGGATCGCCATCGGGCGAGAGCGTGTGCGGCACGAAGCCATAGTTGGCGGGATAGCGCATCGGCGTGTGCAGGATGCGGTCCACGAAGAGCGCGCCCGAATCCTTGTCGAACTCATACTTCACCGGTTCGCCGCCGGTGGGCACTTCGATGATGACATTGAGGTTGTCAGGCGGATTCTTGCCCACCGAAATCTTGGAAATGTCCATGGCACCCATCGTTTTGAAACGCGCATAGGGCATCAGCCCGTCGCGCAGGAAACTTACCTAAGGCCAGCCCTAGACGGCGCTCTGCTGCATTGCAACGGGGCCCTTGGGTCGAAAGCATGTCGAAAGCGCTATTTTGGAACATTTGCGCGATGCATTGTTCCGAGATCGCTCGTTTACCCGCCAGCGGTGACGTTGATGGTGAAAGCCAGCACGATCAGATTGTAAAAGAAGGCCGCCGCGCCATGCAGCGTGGCAAAGCGGCGGATCGCCGGATCGGTGATGGCCACATCCGATGTGGCAAAGGCCATGCCCATCGTCAGGGAAAAATAGGCGAAATCCCAGAAGTTGGGGCAATAGCCATCCTTATCCGCCGGGAATTTCAGCCCGCCCTCGGTGCCGTCGCCATAGAAGAGATGAGCGTAATGCAGCGCGCAGATCAGATTGGAAAAGACCCAGGCCACCACCAGAGAGGCCAGCACCAGCAGCATCGAGAGCATATGGCCCGCGCCTGATTCGCGCCGTGCATCGGGCAGTTCGATCGCCACGCCGGTCACCATCACCGCCATCAGCAGGCTGGTGATGATCAGCACGCCCAGCCGCCTTGCGTCATTGTCGCGCGCATGGCGGCGCATTTCGCCGGGGGTATGATCGCGGGTCAGCGGCCAGAGCGACAGGCTGAAGACCAGCACGCCGACATCGAAACCGCCCAAAAGTGCCTGACTCCAGCGCTGGGCCAAAGGCATCAGGGCTGCCCCGGCCAGCGCGAAACTGGCCAGGAACAGCATGAAGCGTGGGGGCAGAAACCAGCTCCATCCCCACGCTTTCGGGGGCTGTTTCGCCCCCATGCGCTTACTTCGCGCCCGGGCGACGCGGCGCCAGCAGCAGGTCGAGGCCAGCCTCGCCCTTCACGGTCTTTTCCAGCCAGGGGTAACGCAGGCCGCCATGGTAATCGATGGCGATGGTCTGCACCCGGTCACCGCGCTGGACCACCAGCGAGATCGGCTGGTTGCTGGTCTTGGCGGCGGTGACGGCGGCCTTCATATCGTCCGCGTCATAGCTGCGGCCATTGATGCCCACGATCTTGGCACCGGTGACCAGACCCGCGTTGAAGGCCGGGCTGCCCCAGACGGTGCTGGTGACCTTGCCTTCCTTGTCGATGCCCACGCCCAGCGAGTAGGACAGGCTGACGCCGCCCTTCGACATGCCGATGCGGCCCTTTTCATAGGGGTTGGGCTCTTCCTTCCAGACCAGCTTGTAGCCGCCCTTCTCGATGCCGGTCAGCGGCACGGGTTGGCCCGGCGTCTGGAAGCGGGTCTTGAGGAAGCTGGCCCAGTCATGCGGGTAGACGGTGTTGAGCGCCGTGACGACATCCTCGAACTCATAGGGCACTTCGCCCCAGTCGCCGTTCTTGATGCCGAAGAAGACCTTGGCGAAATCGTCCAGGCCCTTCTTGCCGCCGGTGCCTTCGCGGATGATCTGGTCGGCTTCCACCCAGACCAGCGCGCCTTCGGTGTAATAGTCCTCGTTGCGGTCCATCGTGGCGAAGGGCTTGGGGCGGCGGTTGGCGATGATGGGATCATGCGTGGTGTCTTCCACGCTGCGCCATTCGCGGCCGGCCTCATAGGTGAAGTTGCCCGCGTAAGCGGCGAATTCGCCCAGCACGCTTTCCTTGCTCTGCACGCCCGAGCGCGCCGCCAGCACCAGACCCCAGAACTGGTTCTGGCCTTCATAGACCCACAGCAGATTGTCCTGCATCGGCTGGCGATAGTCGGGCGTCCACAGCTTGGCCGAGCGGCGGAACTTGCCGTCCCAGCTGTGGCTGATTTCGTGCGGGATCACGTTGCGGGCCCAGTCGAACTCCTTCCAGTCGGTCAGGGCCTTGGGCTGCATCGAGTTCTCGGAGGAGCGGTGATGCTCCAGACCGATGCCGCCCAGCTTGTCGGAGAGGGCGAGCAGAATGTCGTAATGGTCGAAGTGATGTGCGCCGTAATTGATGAAGGCCTCATCCACCAGCGCCTTATAGGCGGCGACATTCTCGGGCTTCACATTCAGATTCTCGGGGCGGTCGGCCACGACATCGAGCGAGACATCCTTGCCCAGATCGAATCGCTTGAAGTTCACACCGGCGAAGACGGGCGAATCGACCAGCGTGTCGTACTCCACCTCATTCCAGGTCACGGTGTCTCCGGTCTGGGTCTTGCCGTCCAGCGCGCTGGCCACGCCCCAGCCGGTGGGGAACTTCACGGTCGGCTTGAACTTGATCTGGCGGACGTAATGGCCGGCCGGATACAGGCTCATGCGGTCCCACTGCAGGTTGAGCATATCGGGCGTGACGGTCACGCGGCCTTCGCTCGACTGCAGCGGCGAGGTGTTGATGAACTTGGCGACGACGGCCTGCGTACCCTCGGGCACATCGACGTGGAAAGCGAAGACTTCCACCGGATCACGGTGCCATGTCAGCAACTTACCGTTGGCGAAGAACTGCACGCCGACCAGCTGGTCCATCGTGCCGCCCGGCGAGTGATGGCCCGGAATCCACTGCGGCAACTGCAGAATCAGATCCTTGGTGCCGGCGGCAACCGGGATGGTTTCCGTCACGCGGTAGGCCGCGCGCACCGTGTCGCTGGCATCGATGTCCAGCGTGATGGTGCCGACATAGGGCGTGTCCACCGCATCGGGCACGCTGTGGGGCAGCGGCACGGCCTGCGGGGCGGAGCGCGGGAGGCTCTGCGCGCTCTGCGCCATGGCGGGGAGGGCAACGGCCAGCGTGCTGGCTGTCAGGGTGAGGGTCAGCGCGAGACGCGCGGCGTTGCGGAGCTTGTTCATGGGGCGTTTATCTGGCGCGAACCGGAGCGGCTCGCAACAATCTTCTGCGGGGCAAATGGCGAATTGCGCAGTTTTGATATCTTCACTGACACTGATGTAGGTGGAACTGTGTGCAAACGGCGCAAACAGGTGCTTCACTCTACGCGCGCGGGCGGCTATCGGGCATGCCCATGAGCAAGAGTGAAAAGCCCGCCCGTATCGAGACTCCGCAGGCCATCCGCGGCACGCAGGACATTTTCGGCGCCGATGCCGAGGCCTTCGCCCATGTGGTGGAGACCTTCGAGCGTATCCGCCGCCTGTACCGCTTCCGCCGGGTGGAGATGCCGGTATTCGAAAAGACCACGGTGTTTTCGCGTTCGCTGGGCGAGACGACCGATGTGGTGTCGAAGGAAATGTACTCCTTCGAGGATCGCGGCGGGGAATCGCTGACCCTGCGCCCGGAGTTCACCGCGGGGCTTTCGCGGGCCTATATCACCAATGGCTGGCAGCAGTATGCGCCGGTCAAGCTGGCGACCCATGGCCCGCTGTTCCGCTACGAGCGCCCGCAAAAGGGCCGCTATCGTCAGTTCCACCAGCTCGATGCCGAGGTGATCGGCGCGGCGGAACCCACCGCTGACGTGGAACTGCTGGTGATGGCCGATCAGCTGCTGAAGGAGCTGGGCATTGCCGATGGCGTGACCCTGCAGCTCAACACGCTGGGCGATGGGGAAAGCCGCGAGGCCTGGCGCGCCGCGTTGATCGAGTATTTCCGCGAGCATAAGGCCAGCCTGAGCGAGGATTCGCAGGACCGCCTTGAGCGCAACCCGCTGCGCATCCTCGATTCCAAGGACCCGCGCGACAAGCCTTTCACCGTGGATGCCCCCAAGATCGACGATTACCTGTCGAGCGAGGCGCAGGATTTCTTCGCCAAGGTGACGGCGGGTCTGGATGCGGCGGGCGTGGCCTGGACACGCGCGCAATCGCTGGTGCGCGGGCTGGATTACTATCGCCACACGGCGTTCGAATTCGTCACCGACCGGCTGGGCGCTCAGGGCACCGTGCTGGGCGGCGGGCGTTACGACGGATTGATGGGATCGCTGGGCGGCGCGCCGACTCCAGCTGTCGGCTGGGCGGCGGGCATTGAGCGCCTTGCCATGCTGGTGGCCGATGCCGGTCAGGTGGCTGAGGATCGCACCGAGGTCACCGTGGTGGTCGAGGATGATCGTGCGCTGACCGTGGGCATGGGCCATGTCGCGGCGCTGCGTCGCGGCGGCCTTTCTGCCGAACTGATCGCCAGCGGCAGCCCCCGCAAGCGTTTCGACAAGGCCGTGAAATCGAACACCCGCGCCATTCTGGCGCTGGGCTGGGGTGACGAGGGCCTGACTACCCGCCTGCGCAATGTCGATGGCGATGTGGCGCGTATCGAGGCTCTGATTGCCTAAATGAGCATTTCCGACGCCCGCCTTGCGCAGATCGGGGCGCGTTTTGCCCAGCTTGAGGCGCGGCTTGCCTCGGGCACGCTGGAGGGCGGCGAGTTCGTCGCCGCCAGCCGCGACTATGCCGAGCTGGAGCCGGTGGCCCGCGCCGCCGCCGCCGTCTCGGCCATGCGCGTCGAGCAGGCCGATCTCTCGGCGATGCAGGACGATCCCGAAATGCGCGCGCTGGCGGAGGAAGAACTCGCCCGCCTGCGCGAGGATCTGCCCGAGGCCGAGCGCGCGCTCTCCATCGCCATGCTGCCGCGCGATGTCGCCGACAGCCGCCCGGCCATGCTGGAAATCCGCGCGGGCACAGGCGGCGATGAGGCCGCTCTGTTCGCCGCCGATCTCTACCGCATGTATGAACGCTTCGCTGCCGAGCAGGGCTGGCGTGTGGAAACCGTCTCGGTCAACGCCAATGAGCTGGGCGGCTTCAAGGAAGTGGTTGCCAACATTGCGGGGCAGGGGGTCTTCGCCAAGCTGAAGTTCGAGAGCGGCGTGCATCGCGTGCAGCGTGTGCCGGTGACGGAATCGGGCGGGCGCATCCACACCAGCGCCGCCACCGTCGCCGTGCTGCCCGAGCCCGATGAGGTCGATGTCCAGCTCGATGACAAGGACATCAAGATCGATATCTATCGCGCGTCGGGCGCGGGCGGTCAGCACGTCAACACAACCGATTCGGCGGTGCGCCTGACGCATTTACCCACCGGCATCGTGGTGATCTGTCAGGACGAGCGTAGCCAGCACAAGAACAAGGCCAAGGCCATGCAGGTGCTGCGCACGCGCATCTACGACCAGCGCCGCGCTGAAGCGCAGGGCGCCGAGGCCGAAGCGCGCAAGGCGATGGTCGGCAGCGGCGACCGCTCCGAGCGCATCCGCACCTACAATTTCCCGCAGGGCCGCGTGACGGACCATCGCATCAACCTGACCCTGCACCGCCTGCCCGAAGTGCTGGAAGGGCCGGGGCTGACTGAACTGGTCGATGCGCTGATCGCCGAGGATCAGGCCAAGCGTCTGGCCGCCATCGGTGAGTGACACGGTAACGCAGGCGCTGCGCGAGGCTGCAACGCGTCTGGCGGAAACCAGCGACACGGCGCGCCTCGATGCCGAAGTGCTGATGGCCCATGCGCTGGGGGTGACGCGCTCCGCGATGTTGCTCAGCCATGGGCGCAATGCCGTGCCTGAAACTTTCGCAGCGTTGATCGACCGGCGTCTGCGCCATGAACCCGTCGCCTATATCACCGGATCGCAGGAATTTTTCGGGCTGGACTTCAAAGTCTCTTCTGATGTGCTGATCCCGCGTGGTGATAGCGAGGTGCTGGTGGAGGCTGCTTTGGCCGCCAGACCTGACGCCAAACGCGTCCTCGATCTGGGGCTGGGGTCCGGCGCTCTGCTGCTGGCGGTGTTACACAACCTGCCCGGGGCGCAAGGCATCGGCATCGAACGCTCGCCGGGCGCGCTGGCCGTGGCTCGCGCCAATGCGCAGGCCCTCAACCTCACCCCACGCGCCGATCTGCGCCCCGGAGACTGGACGCAATCCGATTGGACCACAGATCTGGGCCAGTTCGACCTGATCCTCGCCAACCCGCCCTATGTCGAGGAGAAAGCCCTGCTCGATCCTTCCGTGCGCGATCACGAACCGGCCAGCGCCCTTTTCGCCGGGGCCGAGGGTCTGGACGATTACCGCATCATCCTGCCCGCGCTGCCCGCCCTGCTGGCGCCGCGCGGCGTGGCCCTGATCGAGATCGGCTATACCCAAGCCGAAGCTGTGTCTGCTCTGGCGGAAGCCCAAGGCCTCACCGCAAAGCTTCATCGCGATCTTGGCGATCGGCCCCGCGTGCTGGAAATTTCTTCCTCTGCACCTTCGTCGCATTAAGATTCCGCTTGGCTTTTGGCCCCATGACCCCTAAATGAAGCCAAGGCACGCCGAGGGATGAAATCTTCCCCTCTGGCAGGCCGAACTCCAGCATCCATGTCGGGGCCGGGCATTCCGCTCAAAGGTCTTGGCACATGCAGGCGGGCCAGATGCGGTTCGGGCTTGAACGAACCGATCGGGCGCAGGGCCTTACAGGCTCACGTCAAACAATAGGCCCCGGGGGAAGGGCCGAAGGATAGGACGGATGGCTGATCCGGCGGCGCATTATGGCCGCGTGGCAGTCCGGTTTAAGGAAGACCGATCCCTTGAACAACAATCGTGGTAACAACAACAACAACCGTCGGCGCAGCCGCGGTAATGGCAACGGCAATGGTCGCCCGCAGGGCAATGGCGGTGGGGCGCAGCTCAACCGCATTGACAGCCGGGCGCGGGGCAATGCGCCCCAGCTGCTGGAAAAGTACCGCAAGCTGGCCCATGACGCCCATCTCAATGGCGACCGGGTGACGGCGGAGTACTATCTCCAGTTCGCCGACCATTATTTCCGCGTGATCGCTGACACCCGTCTGCGCCAGGAAGAGGCCCGCGCCCGCCGTGAGGACCGCTGGCAGGACAATGGTGAACCGTTCCGCGATGAAGGCGAAGACGCCGCTGAATTCTCGGTGGAGAGCGATTTCCCCACCTTCGATCAGCCGGTCTACACCCGCCGCGAGCGTGAAGAGCCCCGCAACGAGCAGCGCTCGGATCAACAGCGTTCCGAGCAGCCGCGTGCCGATCAATCGCGGGGCGACCATCGCCGCCGCGACGAGCAGGGGCAGCGTGAGCAGCGCGACTACCGTGAGCGCGATAATCGCGACCGCGATAACCGCGATAACCGCCAGCGCGACAATCGCGAGCATGAACCCCGCGAACAGGTTGCCGCTCCCGTCGAATCGGCTGAGGCGCAACCCGAGGCGGAAGGTCAGTCGGTGGTCTATGAGCCCGCCGAAAACCCCTTCCTGCGCGAAACCCGCGCGAACCGCGGCGTGCGTCCACGCCGCGAGGGCCGTGAAGAGCGCCCCCGCCGCAAGGCCGAGCCGCGCGCTGAAGCCGAGGCTCCTGCCGCAGCGGTAACGCCGCCGAGCTTCGATGCCTCTTCTCTGCCGCCGTCGATCTCGGCTGGCCGCAAGAGCGAAGCGGCTGCCGAGGCTCCGGTTGCGGCTCCGGCCCCTGCTGCCGAGCCCGTCGCCGAGGTTGCGGTGCCCGCCGAGAAGCCCAAGCGCCCGCGCGCGCCGCGCAAGACGGCGGCTGAAAAGGCTGCCGAAGCCGCCGCCAAGGCCGCTGAGGCCGAGCAGATCGGCTGATCTTGCGCTGCCCTCCGGCTGACGGAGGGCGGGCAAACCAGACAAGACCGGGGCGGTTGATCCGATGCTATCGGGCCAACCGCCCCGGGTTTTTGTGCGTTCCGCGTTTTCTTGAAGGCTGGGTGATTCCACCTGTCTGCAAAACACTCCAGCTTTTTGCTGTCGCATCATCTTGCGCGAAAAACCGGTTCCCACTTTTTCGCACGATGCTCTAAGCCACCCGCCATGGCTGAAACTTCCCCCTCTCCTTCAAAGCTGCAGCGCCTGCTTCGCGGCAGCGGATATGCCGCGCTGATCATCGCTCTGGGCGCGGTCGCCGCGCTGGGCTTCCAGCCGCTGGCTCTTTGGCCCGCCATGTTGCTGGGCGTGGGAGGGCTGGTCTGGCTGGTGGCGCGGGCGCCTTCATGGCAGCGCGCCGCGCTGATCGGTTGGGTCTGGGGCGTGGGGCATTTTTCCGCCGGCAACAGCTGGATCGCCGCCGCCTTCACCTATCAGGCCAAGATGCCCGGCTGGCTGGGCGGCATCGCGGTGGTGCTGCTCTCGCTCTATCTGGCGGTGTTTCCGGCGCTGGCGGCTGGCGGGGCGTGGGTTTTTCGTCGCCAGCCTCTGGCGCTGGTGCCGGGGTTCGCTGCCTCATGGCTTCTCAGCGAGTGGCTGCGCTCTTGGCTGTTCACCGGCTTTGCGTGGAACCCGCTGGGCGTGGCGCTGATGGGCGATGGCAGCCATATCGGGCTGGCGGTGCTGCTGCCATGGTTGGGCACCTATGCGCTCTCCGGGCTGGCCGCCGGGCTGGCGGCGGCGATGGCGGTGGGCGTGATGCTCTGGCCTGCCCGTCGCCCGCAAGCCGCCGCGCTGATCGCCGTGCCTGCCGTGCTGACCGGCGGCGCGCTGCTCTGGCCTGCGCCTTCCCATCCGGCGGAGGGCCATATTCCCTATACGCTGGTGCAGCCCAACATCGAGCAGGAGGTTCTCAACGATCCTGCCAATTTCGAGCTGCAGTTCCAGCAGACCGCTCGCCTGTCCTTTCCGCTGCATGCCGCTGACCGCCGTATCCTGCTCTGGCCGGAATCGGGCGTGCCGGACTTTATGCGCGATGGCTATCCTTCGTGGTTCTATGACAGCACCGCTTATGGCGATCCCACGCTGGCCCGGCTGCGGCTGGGCCGGGTGGCGGGCATCAACAGTGTGCTGCTGACCGGCTCGGTCGATCTCGACATCAAGGGCAAGGTTGCCGAGAGCGGCCAGAATGTGATCACCGCGCTGGATGGTCATGGGCGCATCATCGGCAGCTATGCCAAGGCCCATCTGGTGCCTTACGGCGAATATCTGCCCATGCGCGAGATTCTGGAACCGCTGGGCCTCGCCCGGCTGGTGCCCGGAGAGATAGACTTTCGTCCCGGTCCCGGCCCGCGCACGATGGATCTGGCCGACCTCGGCAAGGCCGGGATGCAGATCTGTTACGAGATCATTTTTTCCGGGCAGGTTGTCGATCGCGATCATCGCCCGGACTATATCGTGAACCCCTCCAACGATGGCTGGTTCGGCGATTGGGGGCCGCCGCAACACCTCGCGCAGGCCCGTATGCGGGCGATTGAGGAAGGTCTGCCGGTGCTGCGCTCCACCACCAATGGGGTGAGCGCGGTGGTCGATGCCGATGGGGTGATCCGCCATGCCGCACCGCGCGGGGTGGGGGCCCGTTTCGATGGATTCGTGCCGCCTGCGCATGCTCCCACACTGTTTGCGCGGATGGGCAATACACTTCCGCTTGTCTGGGCCCTGCTTCTTCTTGGCGGCAGCGCTCTTGTGTTGCGGCGCAAGGAAGCGTAGGAAGGGGACATAAAGCTTCCTTTATATCGCAGGACGGTTATGCGCAGCGACTATCTCTTCACCTCTGAAAGCGTCTCCGAAGGGCATCCTGACAAGGTTGCCGACCAGATCAGCGATGCCATCGTCGACCTGTTCCTCTCGAAAGATCCCGAAGCGCGTATCGCCTGCGAAACGCTGACCACCACCCAGCTGGTGGTGCTGGCGGGCGAAATCCGCTGCAAGGGCATCTTCGAGAACGATGAATGGGCGCCGGGCGCTCAGGAAGAGATCGAGAAGACCGTGCGCGAGACGGTCAAGCGCATCGGCTATCAGCAGGATGGTTTCCACTGGGAGACCTTCGAGTTCATCAACCGCCTGCATGCCCAGTCGGCGCATATCGCTCAGGGCGTGGACGCGGGCGCGAACAAGGATGAGGGCGCGGGCGACCAGGGCATCATGTTCGGTTTCGCTTGTGACGAAACCCCCGATCTGATGCCCGCCACGCTGTATTACAGCCACAAGATCCTGCAGGCGCTGGCCGATGACCGCCACTCGGGCGCGGCTCCTTTCCTTGAGCCCGACGCCAAGAGCCAGGTGACCCTGCGCTTCGTGAACGGCGAGCCCGTGGCCGCCACCGCCATCGTCGTCTCGACCCAGCATGCCAAGGGCTATGACGAGGGCGAGAAGGCCGCCGAGCTGCAGGCCTATGTGAAGAAGACCGTCACCGGCATCCTGCCCGAGGGCTTCGTGTCGGACGCCACCGTCTGGCACATCAACCCCACCGGCAGCTTCGAGATCGGCGGCCCCGATGGTGACGCTGGCGTCACCGGTCGCAAGATCATCGTGGACACCTACGGCGGCGCGGCTCCGCATGGCGGCGGCGCTTTCTCGGGCAAGGACCCGACGAAGGTTGACCGTTCGGCGGCTTACGTGGCGCGTTATCTCGCCAAGAACGTGGTTGCCGCCGGCCTTGCCAAGCGCGTGACGATCCAGCTGGCCTATGCCATCGGCGTGTCGCGCCCGCTCTCGCTCTATGTCGACAGCCATGGCACCGGCACGGTGGACGATGCGGTGCTGGAAAAGGCCATCGCCAAGGTGGCAGAGGCTTCGCTGGGCGGTCTGACGCCGCGTGGCATCCGCACCGGTCTGGGCCTGAACAAGGCGATCTATCAGCCGAGCGCTGCTTACGGCCACTTCGGTCGTCAGGCCGAGGGCGATTTCTTCCCCTGGGAGCGCACCGATCTGGCCGATGCCCTGAAGGATGCCGTGGCCGAGGTGCCCGCGCTGGCCTGAGCCACCTTCCGGATCCGGAACAAGAGGGCGCGTCCGCAAGGGCGCGCCTTTTTTGTTGGCGCGCCGCGGGTTTGACCTGAATCATGGCACCGCTCCCGCTTTGGAGCATTTTACTGGCATGCGGCGGTTCTTCTTCGCCGCCGCGCCGGGAGACCCTCCATGCGCTCGATCCTTGTCCTTGCCGACCGCCGCCCTGACAGCGAGAACCGGCTGCAAGCGGCTCTGTCGCTGGCCCGCGCCAACAGCGGCCATCTCACCGTGCTGATCGACACGCCCGTGGCGCGCTATCTGGCGACCGATGCCATGGGCAGCGGCTATCTGGCCGCCGATATCGTGCGTGAGGCGGTCGACAGCGACGATGTCTTTGCCGAGGCGTTGCACAAGCGGCTGCTGAATGAGGATGTGCCCTATGACATCCTGCGCGCCGAGGACGAACCCGCAGATGCCATCGCCGAGGCGGCGCGGCTGAACGATGTGGTGGTGCTGTCGCGCGGGCAGCCTTTCGTGGGCGAGGTGGTGCTGCGCGGGGCCACGCCGGTGCTGGTGATGCCGCGCGACGGGGTGACGCTCTTGCCGCCGTCAGTGGTCTGTGTGGCCTGGGATGGGGGAGATGAGGCGGCTTCGGCGCTGCGTCTGGCGGTGCCGCTGCTGGCTCAGGCCGAGCGGGTGCATGTGCTGACCGTGGCGGAAAAGAGCGGCGGTTTTCCGGTCTGTGATGCGGTGAAATATCTGGCGCGCCATGGCGTGAAGGCCGAGGTCGTGGAAGTGGAGCGCTCCGCCTCGGTTGCCGTGACGCTGGATGCGGCGCTGGCGGAGCTGCAGGCCGATCTGCTGGTGATGGGGGCTTACGGTCATAGCCGCTTGCGCGAGTTCCTGCTGGGCGGCGTGACGCGCTATTTTCTGGAAGACAGCGCCGGGCCGACCTTGTTTCTGGCAAATTGAACCAAATTGGCTTTCAGATACGCTAGCTTTTAAACTTCCGGGATAAATTATCCCGGTTGTGGTCTGATTTCACGAATTGGAAAGCGGTTTCAATCTGAAAAAATCCTAAATGGTTTTCATATTTGAGGGAAAATCCCAAATCTCGGATTTTCACGATTTTTCCGAAAGCGATTTATCGATTAATATCAATGAAAAACAATAAGATGGAATTCATCGCTAAAAAATCACTCAATATCAATGGTTCGTGATAATTTTGCAATTGCGTGAATCGGCTGAGAAGACCATACGGAACAGGCCTTTCAGGCATCCTCTCCCAAAACTTCCATGGCCCGGCTGTTTCAGCTGGGCCTTTTTTTGTCCATCGCCCGCGTGGCGATGGCTTGGGCCTGTTCGCAGGCAAGGCGAGTCACCTTGTGGTGGCTTTTCGCAAGGCAGGCGATCCTCCCGACCCGGCAGCAAGAATCAAAGAAGCCAGCCGGCCTCGCTAAGCTCTTTTGAAATCAGAAATCTTGCGTGTTCTTTTGCACTGCAGCGCGATGCCGGATCCAAAAACCAAGGTGATGACGAATTCCGCGTAATCCGACCTAAAGTATAAGAAAGGGCGGCGTGTTTCGGGGGTGTTTCAGAAATTGTCATCGGCCACGTAGTTTTTCGCACTTGCACAAAATCCGGCCGAGGCGCATATAGGAACTGCCTTTCAGGCATCCTCTCCCAAAACTTTCACGGCCTGGCTGTTTCAGCTGGGCCTTTTTCTTTGCCAATCAACGTGCCAGTTTGGCGCGGCGTCGCGAGTCATGCGACGAACCGAGTTTGCAAGCCGATTTGGCTCGCGGATCAGGTGGTCATGCAGAGCGAATCGGGCTGATGCTCGCGCAGCCATTCCAGCATGGTCTCACGCATCGCCAGCCGCAGACCGCCCAGTGCATTGGGGTCGGTGGCGCTCATCACCAGCTTGATCTCGACAAAGCCGACCTTGGCCTCGGAGACCTGCAATTGCCCGGTGCGCTTGTCCCAATCCGGATGATCCCCCAGCGCCGTCAGATAGGCTGCGCGCATCGGCTCGATGGGGAAACCGGGGCGGATCGGCAAAACCACCGATCCGGTGATGCCGCCAACCCGTGTCCAGTTCTGGAAACTGGTGTCGAGAAACTTTGCGGTGGGGATGATCAGCCGCCGCTCGTCACCGGTCCGCATCACCACATAGCTCAGGCGGATGTCTTCCACCCTTCCGCTCTCGTTGTCCACCACCACATAGTCGCCGATGCGGATGGGTTGGGTGAGGGCAATCTGAATGCCCGCCACCAGCGATTTCAACGCAGGCTGGGCCGCAGCACCCATCGCCAGACCGATCAGACCCGCCGAGGCGATCAGCGTGGCGCCCACATGCCGCACCGCCGGAAAGCCCAGCAGAATCATCGCCACGGTGACAAAGATGATCACAAAGCCCAGCGAGCGCGACAGCAGTGTGATTCGCGTCGAGCGGCTGCGCGCAGTCATCTCGTCATCATGCGTCAGGATGCGCGCGCTGAGCAGCTCAGCGCCGGTCTTTACGCCAGCGTAAATCACCCATCCGGTGAGCGCGGGCACGATAAAACCCGCCACCGCCATCCAGATATGGCTGACCATGCGATCCGCATCGGCCGCAATCGACAGGCCCACCGCCACAAAGGACCAGCGGACCGATTGGTTAAATCCACTGGCCACCTCGGCCTCGGTGTGGCTTTGCGAGCGTCGCCCCAACCGCCGTAGCAGGGCAAACAGCACCGCATGAAGCGCCAGCGCCACCAGCACCGCGCTGCCCGCCGCCACGGTGGCGTGAGTGAGGCGGCCCGACCAGTGCATCACCTCGGAGGTGGAGGGCAACTGGTCAGGATCGAGCGCGCTGGTGGCCAGCGCAATGGGATGCAGGTCCAGAGGTTTGAGCGCGATGCGGGGGATCATGCCCGCGCCTCTGCCGCCCTCCGCCTGAAGCGCGGATGAAGCATCATCAGTGCGCCGCGCCCCAGCTTGGCCCCTTGCCGATTTCCACGCCCAGCGGCACGCCGATGGTGACGGAGGGCAGGGCGGCCTGTTCCATCACCTGACGGATCACCGCGCTGGCGGCCTCGACATCGCCCTCGGGCACTTCGAAGACCAGTTCGTCGTGGACTTGCAGAAGCATCTTCACGCCGGGCAGGCCCGCTTCGGCCAGCGCAGGCTCCATCTGGGCCATGGCGCGCTTGATGATGTCGGCGCAGGTGCCCTGAATCGGGGCGTTGATCGCGGCGCGCTCGCTGCCCTGACGTTCGGCCTGGTTCTTGGAACCAATACGCGGGAACCAGCATTTGCGGCCGAACAGCGTCTCCGAATAGCCCTTCTCACGCACGCTGGAGAGCGTGTCATGGATATAGCGCTGGATGCCGGGGAAGCGCTGGAAATAGGTGTCGATCATGCCCTGCGCTTCCTCGGGCGTGACGCCCAGGCGCGGAGCGAGGCCCCAGCGGCTGATGCCATAGAGGATGGCGAAGTTGATGGTTTTGGCACGCCCGCGCGTCTCGCGGTCGACATGGCCGAACAGCTCCTGAGCGGTGGCGGCGTGAATGTCCGCCCCTGCCGCGAAGGCCGCCTTCAGCTCGGGCACATCGGCCATATGCGCGGCCAGACGCAGTTCGATCTGGCTGTAGTCCGCCGAGAGAATCACATGGCCCGGATCGGCGACGAAACAGTCGCGAATCTGCCGCCCGATCTCGGTGCGGATCGGGATGTTCTGCAGATTGGGCTCGGTGGAGGAGAGGCGCCCGGTCTGCGCGCCCACCAGCGAATAGGAGGTGTGGACGCGGCCTGTGACGGGGCTGATCGCGGCCTGCAACGCCTCGGTGTAGGTCGAGCGCAGCTTGGAAAGCTGGCGCCATTCCAGCACCTTGCGTGCGATAGGCACGCCTTCGGCCTCCAGCTTTTCCAGCACCGACTGATCGGTGGAATATTGCCCGGTCTTGCCCTTCTTGCCGCCCTTCAGACCCATCTTGTCGAAGAGGATCTCGCCCAGCTGCTTGGGGCTGCCGATGGTGAAGGGCTGGCCGGCCAGCTCATGCACCTCACCCTCCAGCGCGCCGATGGCCTCGGCAAATTGCGAGGACAGGCCTGCCAGCTTGTCGCGATCCACCCGGATGCCGCGCCGCTCCATGCCCGCGACCACGGGGATCAGCGGGCGGTCGACACGCTCATAGATGCGCGTGGCCGATTCATGCGAGAGGCGGGGTTTCAGCAGGCGATGCAGGCGCCAGGTCACCTCGGCGTCCTCGGCGGCATATTGCGTGGCGCGGGCCAGCGGCACTTCGGCAAAGCTGATCGCCTTCTTGCCGGTGCCGCAGACCTCCTTGAAGGAGATGCAGGTGTGATCGAGATGGCGGCGTGCCAGCTCATCCATGCCATGGCCGCCGCCGATGCCGTCCTCGCTGCGTCCGGCGTCCATATCGAAGCTGATGACCATCGTGTCGTCGAGCGGCGCCACGGTGATGCCGAAACGCGCCAGCACGTTGAGATCGTACTTCGCGTTCTGGCCGACTTTCAGCACCGCATCGCTTTCCAGCAGCGGCTTAAGGCGGGCGAGGGCGGTATTGCGGTCGATCTGCTCGGGCTTTTCGGCGAACATATCGGTGCCGCCATGGCCCAGCGGAATGTAGCAAGCCTGACCCGCACCAATCGACAGGCTGACACCAACCAGATCGGCACCAATGGCATCCAGAGCGCTGGTCTCTGTGTCGAAGGCCACCACGCGGGCGGCGAAGCAACGCTCGATCCAGCTGTCCAAAGCCTCCAATGTGGTGACGCAATCGTAGCCCTCCACATTGATGGCGGGCAAAGCAGCGGGTGCCTGAGGGCCAGCCAGAGCAGCAGGGGCTGCCGAAGCATTCGCGGGTTTGGCGGGATGAAGCTGCGTCGCACGCTCCGGGCTGCCGCGTCCGCCATCCAGGCGCTTCAGCAGGCTGGAAAAGCCGTGTTCGCTCAAAAATGCGGCCAAAGGCTCGGGCGGGATCTGGCCCAGCTTGAAATCATCCAGCGGCATCGGCAGCGCCGCATCCTCCTTCAGCGCCACCAGCACGCGCGAGAGGCGTGCCATATCGGCCTGCTCGATCAGACTGTCGCGCAGCTTGCTGGCCTTCATCGTCGGTGCAGCGGCCAGAGCTGATTCGAGATCGCCATGTTCGACGATCAGTTTCGTGGCCGTTTTGGGGCCGATGCCGCGAATACCGGGCACGTTATCCACCGAATCGCCCATCAGCGCCAACACGTCACCGACCCTGTCGGGCGTTACACCGAATTTTTCCGCGACCTCCGGAAGGAAGATCCGCAGATTTTTCATCGTGTCGAGCATGTCGATCCGCGCGCCGCTTTGATGGTCGCCCACCAGCTGCATCAGATCCTTGTCGGAGGAGACGATCGTCACGTCCCAGCCCTGCGCCACGGCGGCGCGCGCGTAGGAGGCGATCAGATCGTCGGCTTCCAGCCCGGCTTCCTCGATGCAGGGCAGGCTGAAAGCGCGCGTCGCCTCCCGAATCAGCGGGAACTGGGGGACCAGATCTTCGGGCGGCGGCGGGCGGTTCGCCTTGTAATCGGGGTAGATGTCATTGCGGAAACTTTTGCTGCCCTTGTCCAGAATAACCGCCAAATGCGTGGGTCCATCGGCCTTGTGGAGGTCTTCGGCAAGTTTCCACAGCATGGTGGTGTAGCCATAGACCGCCCCCACCGGCACGCCCGCCGGATTGGTGAGCGGGGGCAGCCGGTGATAGGCGCGGAAGATGTAGGCCGACCCGTCCACCAGATAGAGATGGCAGCGGCTGCGCCCGTCAGTTGCGCAGTTTTCCGGCGCATTTTCAGCGAGGGGGAGGGTGGCGGGTGCTGTTTCTGGAAGGTTCATATCCTCCCCGTCATACCCCCTGTTGAGGCACACGAAAAGCCGCCTTCCGGGGGGGCTGTTCACCTTGTCTGTGGTTAAATTATCATGCTGCACCGCGACGAGTTGTCGTATCTCGACGCGACTAGCGCTTGCATCGCAAGCCCAAGGTGATTATCTGGCTGACGAAGTCTACTCCTGCGGTAGGCTTTCCGCACGGCGCTCCACCCCCAGTGGAGGGTGTCGCGCGTGGTCCACTCGCTGTTCAAGGAATACATCATGCGCAAGATCATTCTCGCCGCTGCCGTCGCTGGCGCCGCTCTGACCCTGTCGGCTTGCGGCAAGACCGAAGCTCCCGCCACCTCGGCTGAATCGGTTGACACCGTTGTTGACACCGCCGTGTCGGCTGACTCGGCTGCCTCGGTGGACGCCACCTCGGCTGCCTCGAGCAACTAATCTTTTCCGCGCCTTCGCGCGAAAGATTAGAAAAGATTGGGCGCGTGGAGAAATCCGCGCGCCTTTTCTTTTGCCCGGCGCCGGAGGGCGCGCATCAAATACCTGCTTTCCGGGCGCGTCAGGCGCCGCGCAGGGCCTGCCATTCCTCCCGCGTGATTTCCCAGATTTCGGTGAGGTGGCGCCCTGAGACGAAATCGCGCTCGCCCCGCCAGATGACCCGCATCCCTGTTTTCTCCGAAATGCGGCGTGAGGCGATGTTGCCCACCGCCTTGGGCACGCGCAGCACGGGCTTGCCCAGCACCTTGAACCAGAAGGCGGTGACGGTGTCGCAGGCCTCGCTCATCAGTCCCTGGCCCCAGAGATCAGGGTTAAGCCAGAAGCCGCGATTGTCCTTCTCGCCATCCTGAAGCGAAATGACGCCCACCAGCCTGTCAGGCGCGCTTTTCAGGCGGATCGACCAGTGCCAGGCCGCGCCGCTGGCCATGCGGGGCAGGACCACATTGCGGATAAAGGTTTCCGCGCCGTCCGCCGGATAGGGCCAGGGGATCAGCGGATTGAGAAATTCCACGATGCGCCAGTCAGGGAACTGCTCCTGCACCGCCGGAGCATCTTCGGCCACGACAGGCCGCAGCAGCAGGCGGGTGGTTTCCAGATATTGTGTCATCAGGCTGGTCTTCCAAAGGGGGCTGCACAACGAAAAAGGGCGCCGATGGTAACCACCGGCGCCCTTGCGACATAAAAAGATCGTTAAGGTTACCGCGCGATGCTGCTCGTGTGCATGCCGCCGTCACGCATGGCGGTCAGCTGTGGCTGATAGCCCTCGTAAACGGTGCGCGCGATGGAGGCGATGCGCGAATCGCGGCCCGGCTTGCTGCCCTGACCCGTCACATAGATCGCAATCGCGATGTTGCGCCCGTCCGCGGTGCGGATGATGCCCACATCGCTGGCGGTGTTGTTCAGCGTGCCGGTCTTGTGGCCGACAATGGCGTCATTGGGGATCAGCCCGCGAATGCGATGCGAGCCCGTGGCACAGCGGCTCATCGCCGAAAGCAGTACGGCGCGGCTGCCCGAGCTGAGCCACTGGCCCTGATAGAGCCCGGCCAGCAGCGTCGCCATGGCCTGAGGCGTGGTGCTGTCGCGCAGATCGATGGTGGTGGCCGGATTGACCAGCCCGTCATCGCGCACCAGCGTGGCGATGTCGCGGTCGATCCGCATGCCGCCGATGCCCGCCTTATGCAGCCAGCGATCCACAGCCCGCGGGCCGCCAATCGCCGCCAGCAGCGCGTCGGTGGCATGATTGTTGGAATGGATGATCGTCATGTCGATCAACTGCGTCGCCGAATAGATCGGTCCCTCACGCTGAGGCGCCGGACCCGAGCCGGGGCGCGAAGGCAGCGGCATCATGATCGGAAAACGGTCGGTCAGGTGGAATTTGCCCTGATCCACGCCATCAAGGAAGGTCGCGACAATGGCGACCTTGACCGTGCTGGCCATGGGAAAGGGCTGATCGCCCATCACCGAAATGCCCTTGCCGTTCGACAGATCGACCGCCGCTACGCCAATGCGCCCATGCGAAGCATTGGCCACGCTGGCCAACCGTGCCTCAAAGCCATTGCCATAAGGCACGACCGCACCGGGCGCTGCCGGAGCAGGGGCAGGCAGAACACCGCCGGGCAGCACCGTGCCGGGCGGCAGGCCGCCGGGCGGGGCGGGCTTGATTTGGAAAACGCGGTCAAAAGCGCGCTCAAGATCGTCGGCAGCGGCGGGCGGCGCGAAAAGCGCTCCGGCCAGCAGTGCCACACTCATCAGACGGAAACGAAGACTGCGCATGATTCTGCTTATGCCACAATGACCCTGCAATCGGGTTAACCTAACTGCCGGGGTTGATATAGAGTCACGCGATAAGGCGCGCGAAGGGTGCGATGAAGGGGGGAACCAAATAGAAGTTAAGGGAAAATGCGAGGGTGTTACACCCTCGCGCTCCCGAAACGTCTTCCGACGCCGGGGCAATGGCACCCGATCCGAATGCCCAGCCTATCCACCTGCGCGGGGAAATGCGCCGCAGGCAGGAATGTTCCTAGCACAGTGTTTTATGAAATCTCGCTGCCTGCGGCGCTGCGACGTGGCGCAAGGCCGAACCGAGGCACCCACGCTGACAAGTCATGGGAGCGCGAGGGGGTAACCCCCTCGCATTTCCTCTTTTTTCAGCCCCTCAGGCAAAACAAAACCCGAAGGGATTTCTCCCCCCGGGTCTCGTTCTTCAGACGTGAGAAGCGTGGACTTAGAAGTCCATGCCACCCATGCCGCCGCCCGGCATTGCGGGCATGGCGGGCTTGTCTTCGGGCTTCTCGACGATACCGGCTTCGGTCGTGATCAGCAGGCCGGCCACCGAGGCAGCGTTCTGCAGAGCCGTGCGCACAACCTTGGTCGGGTCGATCACGCCAGCGGCCAGCAGGTTCTCATAGACGTCGGTCGCGGCGTTGAAGCCGAGGGTCTCGTCGCCCTGATCCAGCAGCTTGCCGGCAACCAGCACGCCGTCCACGCCAGCGTTCTCGGCGATCTGCTTGATCGGGGCCGAGATCGCCTTGCGGACGATGTCCACGCCGCGGGTCTGGTCTTCGTTGGCGCCCTTCAGGCCTTCGAGAGCCTTGGTGGCGTACAGCAGAGCCGTACCGCCGCCGGGGACGATGCCCTCTTCAACGGCAGCGCGGGTGGCGTGCAGGGCATCGTCAACGCGATCCTTGCGCTCCTTGACCTCGACCTCGGTCGAACCGCCGACCTTGATGACGGCCACGCCGCCAGCCAGCTTGGCCAGACGCTCTTGCAGCTTCTCGCGGTCGTAGTCGCTGGTGGTGACTTCGATCTGAGCCTTGATCTGCTCGACGCGGCCCTTGATGTCCTCGGCAGCACCGTTGCCATCGACGATGGTGGTGTTGTCCTTGTCGATCGTGACCTTCTTGGCCTGGCCAAGCATGGTCAGGGTCACGGTTTCCAGCTTGATGCCCAGATCTTCCGAGATCATCTCGCCGGCGGTCAGCGTGGCGATGTCGCCCAGCATGGCCTTGCGGCGGTCGCCGAAACCGGGAGCCTTGACGGCGGCGATCTTCAGGCCGCCACGCAGCTTGTTGACGACCAGCGTGGCCAGAGCCTCACCCTCGATGTCCTCGGCGATGATCAGCAGGGGACGGCCCGACTGCACCACGGCTTCCAGAATGGGAAGCAGCGACTGAAGCGACGAGAGCTTCTTCTCGTGGATCAGGATGTAGGGGTTTTCCAGCTCGACAGTCATCTTGTCGGGATTGGTCACGAAGTAGGGCGACAGGTAGCCGCGGTCGAACTGCATGCCCTCGACGACGTCCAGCTCGAATTCGAGACCCTTGGCCTCTTCAACGGTGATGACGCCTTCCTTGCCGACCTTCTCCATGGCTTCGGCAATCTTCTCGCCGACTTCCACGTCGCCATTGGCCGAGATGATGCCGACCTGAGCGACCTGAGCCGAACCCGACACGGGCTTCGAACGCTCGGCCAGATCCTTGACGACAGCAGCAGCAGCCAGATCGATGCCGCGCTTCAGGTCCATGGGGTTGATGCCGGCGGCGACCGACTTCAGGCCTTCGCGCACGATGGCCTGAGCCAGCACGGTGGCGGTGGTGGTGCCGTCACCGGCCTTGTCGTTCGACTTGCTGGCGACTTCGCGCAGCATCTGCGCGCCCAGGTTCTCGAACTTGTCCTTCAGTTCGATTTCCTTGGCGACCGAAACGCCGTCCTTGGTGATGCGGGGGGCGCCGAAGCTCTTTTCGATCACCACGTTGCGGCCCTTGGGGCCCAGGGTCACCTTCACAGCGTCGGCAAGGGTGTCAACGCCCTTGAGGATACGTTCGCGCGCGTCGCGGCCGAACTTGACGTCCTTGGCAGCCATTTCTTTATCCTTTGAATATCGTGAGATTGGGAAATTCTAGGGGAGGCTGGTTCAGCCGATCACGCCCAGAATATCGCTTTCCTTCATGATCAGCAGGTCTTCGCCCGCGACCTTGATCTCGGTGCCCGACCACTTGCCGAACAGCACGCGGTCGCCAGCCTTGACGTCCAGCGGCGTCACGGTGCCGTTCTCGGCGCGGGCGCCCGAACCGACCGAAACCACGATACCCTCGGCGGGCTTTTCCTTGGCGCTGTCGGGGATGATGATGCCGCCGGCGGTCTTTTCCTCGGCTTCAACGCGACGGACCAGCACGCGGTCGTGCAGGGGACGGAAGGACATTGAGATACCTCTCTCAAGTGAGTGAACTTGTGTTTAGCACTCCCGGGTAGAGAGTGCCAATGAGCGGGATATGGGTCGCTGGTTCGGGGCCGTCAAGGGAGGGCATCGCAATTTTTAGGCGGCCCGAAACAAAGGCAGGGCCAAATGCTTTAGCGTGCCACTGTGAGCCGCAAGGTTTCCCTGCGACTCCAGCGGATCAGCAGCAGCGTGGCCACCACCGCCAGCCCGGTGGCCAGCCCGATCCATACACCCATGCCGCGCAAAGGTGTAAAAAACCCCAACACCACCGCCGTGCCGAAGCCCGGCAGCCAATAACCCAGCAGCGCGATCGTCATCGGCCAGCGCGTGTCCTGCAAACCACGCAAGGCCCCCTGAGCCACCGCCTGCGCCGCATCGACCAGCTGAAACGCCGCCGCGACAGACAGATACCGCACCGCCAGCGCCACCATCGCGGCATTGGCCACCGCCGTGGTATCGACATAGGCTGACAGAATGGTGACAGGCATGCCCAGCATCGCGCTCGAACTGATGCAGGCGATGCCCAGCCCGACGGCAATGGCGGCCCAGCCCGCGCGGCCCATCGCCGCCACATCACGCGCGCCGTAATGATAGCCCACGCGGATCGTCGCGGCCTGACCCAGACCCATCGGCAGCTGGAAGGTGAACGCCGCCACCTGAAGCGCCACGGCATGGGCGGCCAGTTCCAGCTCGCCGATGCGGCCCATCAGAAAGGCCGCGCCGCCGAACAGTCCGGCCTCAGCCAGCACGGTGGAGAAGATCGGCAGGCCCAGCTTGAGGATCTCCAGCAGGCGCGTGCTCTCAATCCGCCACCAGTGGCCCATGATGCGATAGCGGCGCAGGCGGCGGTCGCTCAGGATCACCAGCGCATAGGCCAGCAGCGTGATGCAGGCGGTAATCACGCTGGCGATGCCTGACCCGCTCAGCCCCAGCGCGGGCGCGCCCCAATGGCCGAACACCAGCGCGTAATTGCCCGCGGCATTGACCCCGATCGAGAGTGCCGTGATCGCCGTGGCGAACACCGGTCGGCCCAGCGTGGAGACGAAGGTTCGCAGCACATTGGCCGCCACCAGCGGCACCATCGCCCATTGGAGAATGCGCATGAACGCCCCGGCCTGCTCCGCCAGATGCGGCGGCTCGCCCGTGAGCTGGAAAAAGCGCGTACCCGCCATGCACAGCGCCATGCCCACCAGTCCGCAGGCCACAGACAGCCACAAGGCCATGCGCACCGAGCGCCTGACCTCGCGCACCGCATGGCGCCTGCGGCCCAACTCGGCAGCGATGATCGGGGCAACCGCACCCGTCAGCCCGCAAAAGCTCCAGGCCAGTAGGCCGAACAGGCTGACAGCCAAGGACGAGGTGGCCAGCTGGCTCTGCCCCAGTCGTGCGACGAAGATCACGTCGATGGCATAGACGGCCATTTGCAGCATGTTGGCCGCCGCCAAGGGCAGGGCCAGTTTCAGCGTTTCGCGCAGTTCTGTCCGGAAAGGGGAGGCGGTGGTCATTGTCGGGGCGATAGGCGGGAGGGGGAATGGGGTAAAGGACGTGAAGACAATAAATGCGAGGGTCATAACCCTCGCGCTCCCTTTAATGTCTTCGTCGCGCTTCGGGTTCGGCGATGGAGCTAAGGTCGCAGCGCCGCAGGCTTCGAATCTGGTGGCGCAGCCTGTGATCCAGGGATAGCCTGCCTGCGGCGCCTTATCTTGTGCAGGTGGAGAGGCTGGGCGCTCGGCTTCGGCGCCAACACCCTATCGCCGGGAGACGTTCTGGGAGCGCGAGGGGGTAACCCCCTCGCATTGTCCTTCTTCCTTCCCTAAACGGCGAAAATGCTCCTCCGCACCCCTGCCATTCTCTGTTCCGCACGCCCTCATGGCGAGATTGGCGTGATTGCGCGGCTGATGACGCCCGGACATGGCCTGACCACGGCCTATGTCTCAGGCGGCAGGGGCAGGGCGCTGCGCCCGGTGCTGATCCCGGGCAATGGGCTCGATTGCGAGTTGCGCGCGCGGATCGAGGGGCAGATGCCCGGCGCCAGGATCGAACTCACCCACAGCCGCGCGCCGTTTCTGGCCGAGCCGCTGCCTGCCGCCGCCATTGGCTGGGTCTGCGTGCTGACGGCCAGTGCTCTGCCAGAACGCCAGCCTTACCCGGCGCTGTATGAGGCGCTGGAGGCCCTGCTCGATGCCATCTGCTCGGCGCCGTCCGCCAGAGGTTGGGCGCCGGGGCTGATCGCCTATGAGGCGCTGATGCTGCGCGAGATGGGCTATGGCGCGCGTTTCGGCGCCGGTATGGACGGGCAACGCCTGCTGCTGGGCGGCGCGGAATGGGGCGCTGTGATGCAGGGTTTTGACCGGATTGGCGAGGCTCTGGCGCGCTATGTGCTTGCCGATCATCGCCACGATGTTATGGGAGCGCGCGAAAGGCTGCGCGAGCGGCTGGGCAAGATTGACAGCTAGGAAGGGACGATCCCTCTATGAAAATTGCGGTTTTCGCCGGTGACGGCATCGGTCCTGAAGTGACTCAGCAGGCGCTGCGCGTGCTTGAGGCGCTCGAACTGCCGGGGATCGAGCTGGAATTCGGCGATGTGGGCGGTGTCGCCTATCGCAATCAGGGGCATCCGCTGCCTGAAACCACGCTGGAGATCGCGCGCCGCGCGGACGGTATTCTGTTCGGCGCGGTGGGCGATTTCTCCTGCGATCATCTGGAGCGCGCGCTGCGTCCCGAGCAGGCCATTCTCGGCCTGCGCAAGGAGCTGACGCTGTTCGCCAACCTGCGCCCGGCCACGCTGTTTGCGGGCATGGAGGGCTTTTCGGCGCTGCGCCCCGAAGTCGCGCGTGAGATCGACCTGCTGATCGTGCGCGAGCTGAACGGCGACGTCTATTTCGGCGACAAGGGCACGCGCAAGCTTGAGGATGGCCGCCGTCAGGGCTGGGACATGATGTCCTATGCCGAGGATGAGGTGCGCCGCATCGCGCACACCGCTTTCCGCGCCGCGCAGGGCCGCAAGAAGAAGCTGTGCAGCGTGGACAAGGCCAATGTGCTGGAAACCAGCCAGCTGTGGCGCGACGTGGTGATCGAGGTTTCGGCCGAATACCCCGATGTCGAGCTGACCCATATGTATGTCGACAATGCCGCCATGCAGCTGGTGCGCAGCCCCGGCCAGTTCGATGTGGTGGTCACCGGCAATCTGTTTGGCGACATTCTGTCGGATCAGGCCAGCATGTGCGTGGGTTCGATCGGCCTGCTGGCTTCGGCCTCGCTGGGCGAGCGCCAGACGCAGTATGGCACGCTGGGCATGTATGAGCCGATCCACGGCAGCGCGCCCGACATCGCCGGCCAGAACAAGGCCAATCCGATGGCGACGATCCTCTCGCTCGCCATGCTGCTGCGCCACTCGCTGGGGCTG
This sequence comes from Novosphingobium terrae, assembly GCF_017163935.1. Lineage (NCBI taxonomy): Bacteria > Pseudomonadati > Pseudomonadota > Alphaproteobacteria > Sphingomonadales > Sphingomonadaceae > Novosphingobium > Novosphingobium terrae. The sequence goes on from NZ_JABVZR010000001.1 coordinate 320,318, forward strand.
GCGCAGGCTGCCGACCGCGTCGAGGCCGCCGTGGCCAGGACGCTGGCCGATGGCATCCGCGGCGGCGATCTGGGCGGCACGGCGTCGACTTCGGACATCGGCGACGCCGTTCTGGCGCGCCTTTAACCTTTAACAGCATACACTGCACGAGAGCGGGACGTTTCCAAGGCGGCAGTTGACGTCCCGCCCCTCGATCAGGCACAGGCCAATCTCAATATATGACCCAAACCGATCTTTCCCCGTCCGCTTCCGCGCAGCGCTTGCAGCTGGCCATCGTTCTGCCCACGCTGAACGAGCGCAAGAACCTGCGCAAGCTGGTGGCACGCCTTGATGCCGCGCTGGTGGGCATCGGCTGGGAAGCCATCTTCGTCGATGACAACAGCCCCGACGGCACCGCCGATGAGGCACGCGCCATCAATCAGGAAGATCCGCGCATCCGCGTGATCCAGCGCATCGGCCGCCGTGGCCTTGCCAGCGCCGCGATCGAGGGCATGTGCTCCACCGCCGCGCCTGTGGTGGCGGTGATGGATGCCGATCATCAGCACGATCCCAATCTGCTGCCCGGCATGCTGGCCGCCATTGAAAGCGGCGACTATGACGTGGCCTATGCCAGCCGCTTCGCCGAGGGCGCCAGCACCGAGGCATGGGGCCGTCCGGACCGCGTGAAGGCCTCGGGCTTTGCCAATGCCATCGCCCGCAAGGTGACCGGCGTGGACCTCTCCGACCCGATGAGCGGCTATTTCATGCTGCGCGCCGAAACCCTGCGCGCGGATGCCGACAATCTTTCGGGCGTGGGCTTCAAGATCCTGCTCGATATCCTTGCCACTGTTGACGCACCTTTGCGCGTCAAGGAATTCCCCCTCAACTTCGCAGCTCGCGCAGAGGGCGAAAGCAAACTGGATCGCACCGTCGTGTTCGAATTCCTCGTCGGCCTTTATGACAAGTGGCTGGGCCACATCATCCCCACCCGCTTTGCGCTGTTCGGCACGGTGGGCGCGCTGGGCGTGCCGGTGCAGTTCGCCATGCTGTGGTTCGTGCTGCGCGTGGTGATGGATGAAAGGTTCGTCTATGGCCATTGGTCGGGCGGTGAAATCCGCTTCACCATCGCCAACACCATTGCCGCGCTGACGGCGATGACGTTCAACTTCGTGCTGAACAACGAGCTGACCTATGCCGACAAGCGCCTGCGCGGCCTGTTCCCGCTGCTGCGTGGCTGGGCCAAGTTCGCCCTGGCCTGTTCCTTCGGCATTCTGACCAACATCGGCAGCGCCGAGGCCCTGAAGCGCATGCATATCAACGATGTGATCGCCGTTCTGGTGGGCATCGTGCTGGCTTCGGTGTGGAATTTCGCGCTGAGTTCGAAGTTCGTCTGGGGTAAGTACGGCAACTGATCCTGCCGTTTTCTACCGGTCAGCAATTCTGAACGAGGCCTAACACCCGGCCTCACCCTGCGTTCAAGCAGATTCCGGCATAAGACCTCTGACAGGCGAATGGCTCGTCTGTCAGAGGAGTCTCCTGAGCAAGGAGGTATGCCGATGCGTCGCACCCGAAGCATCATGGCGCTTGCCGTCCTTGTCAGTTTGGTCGGCGGTGCCGCCACCGCCGGGATGAAAGGCAAGGACAGGCTGCCCGCAGAGGCGATCGCCAGCGATTCCGCCATCGCCGCGAGCCGCCCCTGGGTGCTTTACCCGGATCGTGAGGACCGCGCCCGTTTCCGTGCCTATGAAGTTCGCATCATGCGCGGCGAGAAGTTCTCACGCGTGGATATGAGACAGGATCAGACCCGCGGCGTCATCCGCTGAGGCGCAGGTGACAGGCGGGTCTGTCTGGGGGCCTGTGCCGGTTCCGTGATCGGGGCTTCAAGCTCGATGCGGAGCCGGTGCAGCGCCCGAGTTTTTGTTGCCGCAGGATGCCCGCCCTTATCTCCAGCTGTCCAGCCACATCCAGTGCTGGAAGCTCATGGCATCCTTCAGCGGCGCTGCGGTGAGGAGCGGCCAGAAATAGAGGCAGGTGCCCACCGCAAGCACCAGAGCGCCCAAAGCCGCCCAGCGCCCGTCACGCCCCGAACGCCACAAAGCATCCAGCATCAGCGCCAGCGCCGCCACCAGAAAGGTGCCCGGCAGCAGATAGTGGTAATAGAATTGCACCGGCTTGTTCGCCACCAGCCATAGCGACAGCGTGCCGATATAGGCCGCCACCGCCATCAGCGGCGCCGTTCGCCCCGCCGCATCGCGCCGCGCCATACCGGCATAGAGGCACCATCCCAGAGCCGGCAACCCGGCCAGCATGGTGAAGGGATTGCCGATCAGCATCACCCCGCGCTGGGCGCCATCGACCGGCTCATAGAGATACCAGATCGCCCGCTGATCGATCACCCATTGCCACCACACCGATTGATAGGGGTGATGCTTCACCACGCTCGATTGCAGGCGGGCCATCTCCAGATGCCAGTCGATCAGGCCGAAGACCGGCACCGGGTCCTTGTGCCACAGCATCCCCGGCACCCAGGTCAGGATATAGGCCACAAGAGGCATGACCAGCAGCCAGCCCAGCAGCTCCTTCGTCGGCACGCCGGGGGTGGGCGCCACCATCGTGCCACCGGTCCAGTTGCGCACGCTGGCCAGCAGCCGCGTGGCGATCAGCACGCCGATGATCAGCGCCACCAGCGGCAAGGCGCTCCATTTCGCGCCCAGCGAGAGGCCCAGCGCCACCCCCGCCACGCCCAGCCGCCAGCGCCGGGCAATGGGCGGCACGGCGCGGGGCAAAGCGGTGGCGGCGGCCAGCATCCACAGCGCCAGCATCGCCATCCCCGCCATCACCATATCTAGCATGGCAATGCGGCTCTGGATCAACCATGCGAAATCGCTGCCCAGCAGCACCATGCCCGCGATGGCGGCAAAGCGCTGGCCGCTGGCCCACCACATCATCCGCCCGAAGGCAAACAGCCCCAGCACGCCCATCAGGGCACTCGGCAGGCGCCAGACGAAAGGCGTGTCACCCCACCAGCCGATCGACCAGGCAATCAGGCTCTTGGCGAAGAGCGGATGCTCCGGATTGGCCTGCACCCCCTCCAGCATGGCTCTGGCGGCGGGCACATAATGCACCTCGTCGAAATAGAGCTTGGAAGGAATGCCCAGACGCCAGAACACCAGAACGGCAAACAGCCCCGTCAGCCCCACTTGCCACCACAAGGGATCGCGCGTGATGACCGGGGCAGGGATCGGCAGTCGGTTCATACACCCTTAGGCATATGGTTGCCGCCCCCCGCTGTCCACCCGGCCCATCGCCCCGACACACCGGCTGAACGTAACCTTATGATCTTTTACGCGACCTTCCGCCGGTCTTGCGGAGCCACGCGCGCAGGCTTAAAGCGCGGACCATGAAGCACAAGACTGGACAGGACCGCTCGCAGACCTCCACCTGGCGTCAGGCCACCCGCGCCGTACGCGGCGGCACCTGGCGCAGCGAGATGGGCGAGACCAGCGAGGCGATTTTCGTCAACTCGGGCTATTGCTACGAGGATGCCGAAACCCCCGCCGCGCGCTTTGCCGGGCAGGAACCGGGCATGACCTATGCCCGCACCCAGAACCCCACGGTGATGATGCTGGAAGAGCGCATCGCCCTGATGGAAGGCAGCGAAACCTGCCGCGTGCAGGCCAGCGGCATGTCCGCCATGAGCAGCGTGCTGCTCTCGCGCCTGTCGATGGGCGACCACCTCGTGATGGCCCGCGCGGCGTTTGGCCCCACCCTGTGGATCACGCAGAACCTGCTGCCCCGCTTCGGCATCGAGACCACGCTGGTCGATGGTCGCGATCTCGATGCGTGGAAGGACGCCATCCGCCCCAACACGAAGCTGTTCTTCTTCGAAACGCCCGCCAACCCGACGATGGATATCATCGATATCCGCGCCGTCAGCGACCTTGCGCATGAGCATGGCATCGAGGTGGCGGTGGACAATGCCTTCGCCTCCAGCGCCCTGCAGCGCCCGATGGACTTTGGCGCCGATGTGGTCGCCTACTCGGCCACCAAGCTGATGGACGGGCAGGGCCGCGTGCTGGCCGGCGCCGTCTGCGCCAGCCACGAGTGGATCAACAAATATCTGCTGCCCTATCAGCGCAACACCGGGCCCATTCTGGCGCCCTTCAACGCATGGGTGGTGCTGAAGGGGCTGGAAACGCTGGACCTGCGCGCCAATGCCCAGGCCCAGTCGGCGTTGACCGTGGCCAAGGCGCTGGAATCGCGCGTGCCTCGCATCCTCCACCCCGGCCTGCCCAGCCATCCCCAGCATGAGCTGGTGAAGAAGCAGATGAAGCTGGCCGGTTCGGTGTTCTCCTTCGAAATCGACGGCGGGCGTGAGCGGGCGATGGCGGTGCTGAACGCGCTGCAGCTGATCGATATCTCGAACAACATCGGGGACGCAAAGAGCCTGATGACTCACCCGGCTTCGACGACGCATTCCAGCATTTCGCCGGAAATCCGCGCAGCCATGGGCGTGAGCGAAGGGCTGCTGCGCATCAGCGTCGGGCTGGAAGATGTGCAGGATCTGATCGAGGATCTGGGTCAGGCTTTGGAGTCGGTCGGGATTTAAGAAGGAAGGATAGATGCGAGGGTGTTACACCCTCGCGCTCCCATTCATTGTCAGCCAAAGCGCTTCGGGTTTGGCCATAGGGCTAAGGTCGCTGCGCCGCAGGCTTTAAATGATGACAAGGCGCCCGGGCATTCCTGCCTGCGGCGCCTTTTCTGTGCCCGTGGAAAGGTTGCGCACCGCTGCGATGCCACCAACCTACATGTCGGGAGACGTTATGGGAGCGCGAGGGGGTAACCCCCTCGCATCTTCCTTCAAACCTTCTTCAATCCAGAACCACTGGCCTTCCACACTCCGCCAGCGAAATCGATAGAGCCTGAGCCGTCGTCACCAACCCGCAAGGCACATCCTGCCCGGTCAGATGCGTGAGATGGCTCGCCGCCACATCCGGGCGCGAGGCCGCATGTGCGATGGCCGCCATCATCGACCCTTCCTGCAACGTCATGCGCGGCAGACAGCAGGGGGCGATGCGGATATCGCCCGTCGCCGCCGAGGATGTTTCCATCAGAAACGCGCGCAGCAGCACCAGAGGCTTGCGGAAGTGGATGCCGAAGGCCTGCACCATCAGCATGGCGGCGGAGGCATCGTAGAGGCCGTGGACAGCCATGCGCCGGGCCGCGATCAGCAGCATGCGGGTGGTCTGGTCGCTGGGGGCGGGATGGGGCAGGATATGCGTCATGCCGTTGGGTTCGTTGATGTCCATGGCTGCTTGGCTCCACTGGCGAATGGCCGTCAGGGGACTCAAGCTAAAGCTATTAAGAATGAATCGCAATAACTCTTTCGCATCGGGCCATGCCTTTGGGCACTCGGCTCGTCGCAAGCCATGGTGAACCGGTGGACAAGATCCTTGCCAAGGCAGTTGTTTGCCGGGGCAAGTCAGGCTAACAAACCAGTATGAAAGAACTATTCCAGCATGCTGCGACGACCGATGGGGTCACCGTGCGAGTCGCGGTGAATTTCCTGCCGGAACAGTCGCGTATTGAGGCTGGGAAGTGGTTCTGGGTCTATCACATCCGGATCGAGAACGACTCGGATTCCACGCTGCAGCTGCTGACGCGCCACTGGCGGATCACCGATGGGCGCGGCGCGGTCAGCTTTGTCGATGGTGAGGGCGTTGTGGGCGAAACCCCGGTGCTGTCGCCGGGGCAAAGCCATGACTATGTTTCGGGCTGCCCGCTGGCCACGCCCAATGGCAGCATGGAAGGGCATTACACCTTCCGCCGTCAGGAAGACGAGGAAGAGCTGCGCGTGGCCATCCCGCACTTCCCCCTCGCGGCTCCGGCTACTGCGGGGTAAAGCCACAGTTGCTTGACGCGCGTGGCCTGTCGGTTCAACCACAGGCCATGAAGCGGACCCACTTGCCCCTTAATGCCCTGCGCGTGTTCGATGCGGCTGCGCGCCATCTTTCCTTCACCCGCGCGGCGGACGAGCTGGCGGTGACCCCGGCGGCGGTCGGCCAGCAGATTCGCGCGCTGGAGGATCTGCTGGGCGTGGTGCTGTTCCGCCGCACCGCCAAGGGTCTGGAGCTGACCGATGAGGCGCAGGCGGGCCTTGAGCCGCTGCGCGCCGGTTTCCTGCAGTTCGAGGATGCGGTGCAGGCGATGCAGGCGGGGCAATCGGCCCATGTCTACACGATTGCCGCGCCGCGCGATTTCTTCGCCGCATGGCTGGCGCCGCGTCTGGCCGCCTTCCGCGCCGCCAATCCCGAGGTGCGGGTGATGCTGGTCGACGGCGATTCGACCGATTTCACCGAGGCCAATCTCGATCTGGCGGTTCGCCTTGCTGAAGGCCCGGGCGACCTGGAAGGCGCTCTGCTGGGCGAGGCCAAGGTGGTCTCGGTCGGGCAGGGCGAGTGGATCGCATGGCCCGGCGACCCCAATCCTGCCGGTGAGCCGGGGGTGGAGCCCCTGCTGCATGTCGGCGATGCCGGTCAGGCTCTGGCAGCGGCGGCGGCGGGTATGGGCCGGGCGCGCGTGCCGCAGATTCTGGCGCAGGGCTGGCAGGATCTGGGCCGCATCGCCGCAGTCGGCGAGGTGGAGCCATCACGCCGCGCCTATTGGCTGGTGGCGCCCCTGCCGCAGTGGCGCCAGAAGAAGGTCAAGGCGCTGGTGGCGCATCTGACCGGCAACTGAGGTTCAGCCGGGCACCTTATCCATCATCCGCGCATTCGGCGTTCGGGCCTGCATCATGTCGCCGAGCTGGGTGCGCAGGCGGCGGTTTTCCGCGCGCAATTGAGTCAGCTCGGCCTGCTCGCGCATGGTGGCGGGGGAGGGCGCGCGAGGCCGCGTCTTCTTGACCATAAAGCCCGAGGCCAGCATCTGCCCCGCGCTGCGCAGCCATTGCCCCATCGCGCCCCACAGGCCTTCCGAGGGCTTGGCCGGGGCACGGTGACGCGGCAGCGGGCGGCTGATGTCCGGGCTTTGCATGATCGGCTGGGGCTGGGCCAGAGGTTCGGCATCCCCGGGCAGCGGCAGGGCGGGGGAGGCCGTGTCGCCGGGGTTGGCGTGGAGACAGGTTTCGGCGGGTGCCGGCGCCTGCTCTTCCCGCTCCTGCGCCATGGGTGCCGGTTCCGGGGCTTGTGTGGGCGGCGGTGAGTCCGGCAGCACCTCCACCATGTCCGACGAGGCGAAAGCATCGCTGCTTTGCGGGCAGGTAGCGGTGATCACCGTTACCTCATCGCTGGCCCGCTCAAGCAAGGGCGGGCCGTTCCTGCTTATCCTGAAGGTGATCGAGAGATGGGCCATGCATGGGGCCGAGTCTGGCGCCGACATCGGGCGCACGATGGCGCTGGTGATCTTCGGCGTTTCCAAAGGCTTGGTGGCAGCTTCGGCGGCCTGATCATCGGCAGGGCGCGCCGCCGCGGCGGGCTCGGCCTTGGTCCGTGACAGTTGCACTTGCCGCATCTCCGGCGCCAGAAAGCGGCCCCGCAGCGACAGGGAAGGCACGTCCGGCGCGGTGGACCTGACCACCAGCGGCGCGCGGGCGCCGAATTGCGCGGGTGTGGGGGCGGCATGGCCATTGCGGGCCAGCGCCGGGGCCATGGCGTCTTTGGCGCCGCGTTTGCGCCCGGAGCGGTGTTTGCGTGCGGCGTGGCGGTTCTTGGTACCCTGATTGCGGCTGGACATCGGGTTCATCTCCCCAGAAAGGAACCTGTCTGCTGAAACGCGCGTGATAAGGCTTCAAACAATCGCGCCGCCGGAGGTCGGGCAGTTAAAATTGTCCGGCGATAAATATCGTTTGCAAAAAGAGCGCTGTGAAATCCGGAAGATCGGCCCTCATGCCGATCGGCGGATCAAGGATGCGATGCGTCTGTCAGGGAAAATGGCACAGCCTACCCCGCCTTGCGAAGCGGCATCCATTCGGGATCGGAGAGAGTTGCAGAGGATTGCGCCCCGCCGGGCCTTTCGGGAAAGCGGAATTTGCACCGTTGTGGTGAAAATATCCGCTTTCCTCGTTCAATCCTGCCTTGCTTACCAGTGGCCGCCCACCGCCTGAATCAGGGCGATGGCCGTGGTCTGGCGGTTCACCGTGTTCTGGATCTGGTTGACGCGCGCGCTGTAGGCCGTGGCCTGAGCGCTCGTCACCGTGGTGTAATCCACCGTCCCGGCCAGATATTCGTTGCGGGTGATCACCTCGGCCTTGCCGGCGGCATCGGCGGCGGCGTCATACTGCCCCTGCTGCTCGGCATAGGAGGTCTTGGCCGCCAGATCGTTCTCCACGCCCTGGAAGGCGGTCAGTACGGCCTGACGATAGGTGGCGACGGTTTCGTCATAGGCGGCACGGGCGCCCTTCACCTTGGCCGCGCGCGCCCCGAAATCGAGCAGGGTCAGCGCCGCCGAAGCGCCGGTGGACCACAGCGAAGAGGCCGCCGTGAACAGGTTCGACAATTCCGTGCCGCTGGTCTGCGCCTGACCCGTCAGGGTGATGGTGGGGAAGAAGGCGGCCTTCTGGATGCCGATGTTGGCGTTGGCGGCAGCCACCGCGCGCTCGGCCGAGGCGATGGTGGGCAGGCGCTGCAGAATGTCGCCGGGCAGGGCCGAGGGCACTTCGGGCACGGTCGGCGCCCAAGCCACGGGGGCGATCTTGAAGCTGGAGGGATTCTCGCCGATCAGCACGGCGATGGCGTTCTCATAGGTGGCGCGCTGGCGGTCCAGATCGCGGCGGCTGGCCTGCGCATTGTTCAGCGTGGTCTGCGCCGTATAGACATCGGCATTGCTGACCGTGCCTGAGGCATATTTGTTCTTGGTGATCGTCAGCGCGCGCTGATAGGCCTTGATCGTGTCATCGAGCATCGCGATCTGCGCATCCAGACCGCGCAGGCTCATGTAATCGGTGGCCAGATCGCCCTGAGCGGACAGGGTGGCATTGGCCAGATTGGCCTCGCTGGCCTGCGCCTGCGCCTTGGCCTGCTTGAGCGTGTTGCCCAGCTGGCCCCACAGATCGGGCGTCCATGTGCCCGAGACGGCGGCGCTGTAGCTGGAGGACACGCGCGCGCTGGTGGTGGCGCCGCTGGTCACATTGCCGCCGGTGCCGCCCGCGAAAGAGCCGCTGCGCGTGGTGCTGGCGCTGCTGCTGATGGTGGGGAACAGCGAGGCGCGATCCTGCTGCACCAGCGCCCGCGCCTGTTCCCAGGCCGCGCGGTAATAGACCACATTCTGGTTGGTGATCGCCACCTTCTCCACCAGCGCATCGAGCTGGGGATCGTGGAACAGCTTCCACCACTGGCCCTTGGCGACATCGTCGGCGGGCACGGCCACCTGCCAGCCCGGCTCGGCCTTGAAGGTCTGGGCCGCAGGGGTGGTGGGTACATGATAGGTCGGCGCCATCGAGCAGCCGGTCACGCTCAAAAGGCTGATGGAGGCGAGGATGAGAGACGCATGCTTCATGGCATCAGGGCTTTCAGGCAGGATCGGCAATCGGAGTGGTATCATGCGGCGCGCTGTTTTCGCCATGGCGTGACAGCAGCGCCTCATAGGGGCTGCGGCGGCGCCAGCGATCGAGCGCAAGATAGACGACCGGCGTGGTGAACAGGGTGAGCAGCTGGCTGGCGATCAGTCCGCCCACGATGGCGATGCCCAGCGGGCGGCGCAGCTCGGCGCCGTCGCCAAAGCCGATGGCCAGCGGTACGGCGCCCAGCGCTGCGGCCAGCGTCGTCATCATGATCGGGCGGAAGCGCAGCAGGCAGGCTTCGCGGATGGCGTCGAAGGGGGTGAGCCCGCGCGAACGTTCGGCATCCAGTGCGAAGTCGATGATCAGGATCGCGTTCTTCTTCACGATGCCGATCAGCAGGATCACGCCGATCAGCGCGATGAGATCGAACTGCTGCCCCGCCACGATCAGCGAGATCACCGCGCCCACACCCGCCGAGGGCAGGGTGGAGAGCACCGTCAGCGGATGGATCGCGCTTTCATACAGAATGCCCAGCACGACATAGATCGTGAAGATCGCCGCCACGATCAGCAGCGGGGTGGAGGCCGTGGACTGCTGGAAGATCTTGGCCGTGCCGCCGAAATCGCCATGCACGGTGGCGGGCAGATGCAGCCCGGCCTGCACATCGGCGATGGTCTGCGCGGCCTGGCCCAGGCTGATGCCGGGCGGCAGGTTGAAGCTGACCGTGGCCGAAGGCTCGCCATCGGTATGGCTGACCGAGGCATTGGTGCTGGTCGAACTGATGCGCGCCACCGAGGACAGCGGCAGCATGGTGGTGGGCGTGGTGCTGATCGCCGAACCCACCGCCGCATTGGCCCCCAGCGAGGTGTTGGTGCTGATGATGTTGGTGGAGAGGCTCGCGCCGCCCGGCAGGTAGATGTATTTCAGCGCCTCGGGGTTGCCGTTGAAGTTGGGGCTGGCCTCCATCACCACGTGATACTGGTTCAGACCCTGATAGATCGAGGCGACCTGGCGCTGGCCGAAAGCGTCATAGAGCACATTGTCGATGGTGTTCATCGGCACGCCCAGACGCGCGGCGGCATAGCGGTCCACCGTGACATAGGCGCTGGCGCCGCCATCCTGCTGGTCGATGTCGACATCGGTCAGCGTGGCGGTCTGTTTTTTCAGCGCATTGACCAGCTTGTCACCCGCTTCGGCCAGCAGCTGCGGATTGTCGGCATGCAGCACATATTGGTAGGTGCCGGTGGTCTGCCGCCCGCCCGCGCCCAGATCCTGCACCGGATTGAGGAACAGGCTGACACCGCGCACACGCGCCAGCTTGGGGCGGATGCGCTGAATCACCTCATCGGCAGGGGGGCGCTCGCCACGCGGTTTCAGCGTGGCGAAAAGAAAGCCGCCGCCCGCGCGGCTGCCGCCGCTGAAGGCCACCACCGTATCGATGGCCGGATCGCTGCGCACGATCTTCACGATCTGGGTCAGCTTGTCCTTCATGGCGGTGAAGCTGATCGACTGGTCGGCACGGATGCCGCCGTTGAGCGCGCCGGTGTCCTGATTGGGGAAGAAGCCCTTGGGCGCCACGCCGATCAGGAAGCCGTTGAGGATCACCGCGCCCAGCAGGCTGAGCAGCACCGGGCCCCTGTGATGCAGCGCCCAGTCCAGCCCCTTGCCATAGCGGGCCTGAAGCCAGTCGAAGAAGCGGCGGGTGGCGCGGAAGGCGGCATTGTCCTCCGGATTGCCCTCCTCGGGATGGTGCTGCACCAGCAGGCGCGAGGCGAGCATCGGCGTCACCGTCAGCGAGGCGATGAGGCTGATGCCCACCGCCGCCGTCATGGTGAGAGCAAATTCGCGGAACAGGCGGCCCACCAGCCCCTGCATGAAGATCAGTGGCACAAAGACCGCGACAAGGCTGACCGAGATCGACAGCACGGTAAAGCCCACCTCGCGCGCGCCTTTCAGCGCTGCCTCGAAGGGCTTCATGCCGTCTTCCACATGGCGGGCGATGTTTTCGACGACCACGATGGCATCGTCGACCACGAAGCCGGTGGCCACGGTCAGCGCCATGAGGCTGAGATTGTCGAGCAGGAAGCCCGAGAGATACATCACCCCCAGCGTGCCCAGCAGCGAGACGATCACCGCGCTGGCCGGGATCACCGTGGCGCGCCAGCTCTGCAGGAACAGGCTGACGACGATGATCACCAGCAAAGTGGAGATCAGCAGGGTGATTTCCACCTCATGCAAGGATGCGCGGATGGTGGTGGTGCGGTCCATCGCCATGGACAGCTTGATGTCGCTGGGCAGCTGCTCCTGAAGCGGCCCGATCTGGGCTTTCAGCGCATCGACGGTTTCCACGATGTTGGCGCCCGGCTGGCGGGTGACGATGATCGAGACCGACTTCTGCCCGTTGAACAGCCCCATGGTGCGGGTGTCTTCGGGGCCATCCTGCACGCTGGCGATGTCCGACAGGCGGATGGGGGCGCCATTGTGCCAGCCCACGATCATCGGCGCGAAATCGACGGCCTTGACCGCGGCATGGCCGGCATAGATCTGCCAGCTCTTGCCGCCATCCTTGATGTCCAGCCCCTCGATCACGCCGCGCGGGCGGTTGGCGCTGGAGGATTGCAGCGCGGTGCGCACATCCTCAAGGCTGATGCCCGCCTGCGTCAGCAGCGTGGGATCGACCTCGATGCGCACGGCGGGCAGGGCGCCGCCGCCCAACTCGACATTGCCCACGCCCTGCACCTGAAGCAGCTTCTGCTGCACGATGTTGGAGACCGCATCATAGATCTCATGCGGGGCGCGGGTCTTGCTGGTCAGCGCCAGAATCATGATCGGCGCGTCGGCCGGGTTCATCTTGCGATAGGTGGGGTTGGTCTTGAGCGTGGTGGGCAGATCGGCGCGCGAGGCATTGATCGCCGCCTGCACGTCACGCGCGGCGCCGTCGATGTCGCGGTTGAGGTCGAACTGCAGCACCACCGAGGCCGAGCCCAGCGACGAGCGCGAGGTCATTTCGGTGACCCCGGCGATCGTGCCCAGATGGCGCTCCAGCGGGCTGGCCACGGTGCTGGCCATGGTGGCGGGGCTGGCGCCGGGCAGGCTGGCCTGCACCTGGATGGTGGGGATGTCCACCTGCGGCAGCGGGGCCACCGGCAGATGGAAGAAGGCCGCGATGCCCGCCAGCGCCACGCCGATGGTGAGCAGCAGCGTGCCGACCGGACGGCGGATAAAGGGGCTGGAGATCGTCATCAGAGGCCTGTCGATCCGGGCATGGGCTCATGCGCCGGCCCGGTGTCGGGCTTGCGCGCAGCGCGGCGCTCACGCCAGTGCTCGAAGCCCAGGAAGATCACCGGCGTGGTGAAGAGCGTCAGCACCTGGCTCAGGATCAGGCCGCCCGCGATGGCCATGCCCAGCGGCTGGCGCAGCTCATAGCCCATGCCCGTGCCGAAGATCAGCGGCACGGCGGCAAAGAGCGCGGCGAAGGTCGTCATCATGATCGGGCGGAAGCGCAGATGCGCGGCCTGACGGATCGCCTTGTCAGCGGAGAGGCCTTCCTCCTCCATGGCGGCAACCGCGAAGTCGATCATCATGATCGCGTTCTTCTTCACGATGCCGATCAGCAGCACGATGCCGATGATGCCGATCACGCCCAGCCCATAGCCCGAGAGCAACAGCGCGATCAGCGCGCCAATGCCCGCCGAGGGCAGGGTGGAAAGGATGGTGACGGGATGGATGAAGCTTTCATACAGCACGCCCAGCACGATGTAGACCACCACGATGGCGGCGGCGACCAGCACGCCCTCATTCGACAGCGCCGACTGGAAGGCCGAGGCCGAGCCCGAGAAATCGGTGGTGACCGAGGCGGGCAGGCCGATGTTCTTCTCCACCCGCTGGATCGCGGCGACGGCATGGCCCAGCGAGACGCCCGGCGCGATGTCAAAGCCGATGGTGGCCTGCGGGAACTGGCTTTCGCGCGCCAGCACCAGCGGGGCCTCGCTCTCATGCACGCTGGCCACGGTGCCCAGCGGCACCTGCGTCCCGCCCGAGAGCGGGATGTAGAGCTGCTCAAGGCCTGCCGGATCGGCGATCATCTGCGGCGTGCCCTGCAGGATCACGCGGTTCTGGCTCGACTGGGTGTAGATGGTCGAGATGATGCGCTGGCCGAAGGCATCGTACAGCGCATTGTCCACCGTCAGCGCGGTGACGCCAAGGCGGGCGGCGGCATCGCGGTTGATGTCCACCACCACCGAGCGGCCACGCGCCAGCACCTGCGCATTCACATCGCGCAGGGCGGGCTCGTTCTGAAGCGCGCCGGCCAGCTTGTTGCCCCATTCATTGACGGCATTCTGGTCCGCGCCCTTCAGCGCGAAGCGATAGGGCGTCAGGCCGGTCTCGGTGTCGATGGTCAGATCCTGCACCGGCTGCAGATAGATCTTCACGCCGGGGATCTGCCCCGCGCGGTCCTGCAGATTGGCGATCACCTTGGCGAGGCCGGGGCGCTGCGAGAGATCCTTCAGGTTGATCAGCATGCGGCCCTGGCTCAGCATCGGATTGATGCCGTCCACACCCACCGAGGAGCTGAGGCTTTCCACCGAGGGGTCTTTCAGCAGCGCATCGGCCACCTCATTCTGCAGGCGGCTCATGCGGGCAAAGCCGGTGTCATTCGCCGCGATGATCGTGGCGGAAAGCTGCCCGGTGTCCTGCGTGGGGAAGAGGTTCTTGGGGATCACCACGAAGAGCAGGGCGGTGACGGCCAGCGATCCGGCGAAGACCAGCAGCGTCTGCTTCGGGCGCTCCATCACCCAGTCCAGCGCGCTGGCATAGCGATGGGCCAGACGGTCGAAGGCGTGCATGCTCTTGTCGACGAAGGCGAAGCGGCGCTCCTCATGCTCGGGCCGCAGCCAGCGCGCGGCCAGCATCGGCACCAGCGTGAGCGCGACCATGGCCGAAAGGGCGATGGTAACGGCCAGGCTGACGGCGAATTCGCGGAACAGACGCCCCACCACATCGCCCATGAACAGCAGCGGGATCAGCACGGCGATCAGCGAGACGGTCAGGCTGATGATGGTGAAGCCGATCTCGCTGGCGCCCTTCAGCGCGGCGTTGAAGGGCTTCATGCCATGCTCGATATGACGGGCGATGTTCTCGATCACCACGATGGCGTCATCGACCACGAAGCCCGAGGCAATGGTCAGCGCCATCAGCGTGAGGTTGTTGATCGAATAGCCCAGCGCCCACATGGCGGCAAAGGCGCCCACCAGCGACAGCGGCACTGAAAGCCCCGCGATCAGTGTGGCGCGCGCCGAGCCCAGGAACATGAAGATCACCAGCACCACCAGCAGCACGGCCAGCACCAGTTCGAACTGCACATCCTCCACGCTGGCGCGGATGCCGCTGGTGCGGTCGGTCAGCAGGGTGACCTTCACATCGGCGGGGAGCTGCTTTTCCAGACCGGGCAGGTCGGCCTTGATGCTGTCCACCGTCTGGATGACATTGGCGCCGGGCTGGCGCTGCACGTCGATGATGACGGCGGGGGTGCGGTTCATCCAGCTGGCGGTGCGCACGTTCTCGGTGCTGCTTTCCACCTTGGCCACATCGGACAGCACCACCGGCGCGCCAGACGTGGTCCAGGCAACCACCAGCTTGGCGTAGTCGTCGGCGCTGGCCAGCTGGTCATTGGCGTCGATGGTCCAGCTCTTGGTGGGGCCATCGAAGGTGCCCTTGGCCTGATTGGCATTGGCGTTGCTGATCGCGGTGCGCAAAGTCTCAAGGCTGATGCCATGCGCGCCCAGCGCCGTGACATTGGCGGTGATGCGCACGGCGGGCCGCTGGCCGCCGGAAATGCTCACCAGACCCACGCCGCTTTCCTGCGCGATCTTGTTCGAGAACTGCCGCTCGACAATGCCCTCGACCTCGCCCAGCGGACGGGTCTTGGAGGTGACGCCGAGCGAGATCACCGGCGCGTCGGCGGGGTTGACCTTGGCATAGACCGGCGGGGCGGGCAGATCGCTGGGCAGCAGCGAGTTGGCCGCATTGATCGCCGCCTGAACTTCCTGCTCGGCCACATCCAGATTGAGATCGAGGCCGAACTGCAGCGTCACCACGCTGGCCCCCGCCGAGGAGTTCGACGTCATGCGCGTCAGGCCCGGCATCTGGCCGAACTGGCGCTCCAGCGGGCTGGTGACGGTCAGCGCCATCACATCCGGGCTGGCGCCGGGATAGAGCGTGCGCACCTGAATCGTGGGATAATCGACCTGAGGCAGCGCCGAAAGCGGCAGCTGCTTCCAGGCGATCAGCCCGGCCAGCATCAGTGCCACCATCAGCAGCGTGGTGGCCACCGGGCGCAGGATGAAGGGGCGCGAAGGACCGCCGCCCTCCACGACTTCCGCGACAGGCGGAAGGTTGGGGCCATCGGGCGAGGTGGGTTCAGATGCGGTCGACATGATGGCTCCGGTCAGGACGGGTCCAGAGGGCGCGGTAAAGCGTGAGGCAGAGAGGCAGGGCGGTCAGGCCCGGCAAGGGTGAGGCGATGCGCCTCACGCCCCGCCCTGATTGCCGCCGTTCTGGCCGTTGCGGTGATGGCCCTTGTGGCCACCGCTCTGGCCACCGCTCTGGTCGCCGCCCGAGGCATCGCCGCCCTGAGCACCGCCCTGGCCGCCACCTTGACCGCCGTGACCGCCATGGCCACCGCCGCCGATGCGGACCTTGGAACCATCGTCCAGACCGTCAGCGCCTTCGCTCACCACCTGCTGGCCCTTGTTCAGGCCCTGCAGGATCGCGACGCGCGTGCCGTCCGAAGGCCCGGTCTTCACGACGACCAGCTTGACCTTGCTCTGGGGCCCGCGCTGTTCACCGGCCTTGCCGTCAGCGGCTTTGGTTTCTTCCGCCTTGCTGGCGTCGGGCTTGCTGTCGTCCGGCACCACCACGAAGACGAAATCGCCCGGCGCGCCATGGCGCAGCGCGCTGATCGGCACGGTGGGCACCTGCTTCAAGGTGGTGACCAGCATCGCCACATTAACGAACTGATTGGGGAACAGCTTGCCGCCGTTGGGGCCGGGGTTGGCGAAGCGCGCCTTGGCCTTCACCGTGCCGCTGGTGGTGTCGATCTGATTGTCGAAGGTGGAGAAGCTGCCCTTGGCCAGCTCGGTCACGCCATCCTGATCCAGCGCCGTCACCGGCAGGCCATGGCTGTTGCTGACGGCCTTGTTGATGTCCGCCAGCTGGGCCTGTGCCACGGTGAACTGCACGTCGATCGGATCGGTGCGGGTGATGGTGGCGATGCCATTGGTGTCCGCCGCGGTGACATAGGTGCCCACGCTGACCGCCTTCAGGCCGATGCGGCCCGTGAAAGGCGCCTTGACCGAGGTGTATTGCAAATTCAGCTCGGCAGTGCCGATGGCGGCCTTGTCGGCAGCGACCGTGGCCTGCGCCTGACCGACCGTGGCGCGCTGCGTGTCCAGCGTCTGGCGCGCGACCGAATCCTGCGAGGCCAGCGTTTCATAGCGCTTCAGATCGAGCAGAGCGGCGCCCAAGGTCGCCTGATCCTTGGCCAGCGTGGCCTTGGCCGAGGCCAGCGCCAGACGGTAGGGACGCGGGTCGACCTGAGCGATCACCTGCCCCTGCTGCACGATCTGCCCCTCGGTGAAGAGGATGGCGAAGATGTTGCCCGAAAGCTGGGCATGGATCACCGAGCTGTCCAGCGGGGTCACCGTGCCGATGGCCTTGACCAGCACCGGCATGTCGGAAGCTTCGACCGTGGCGGTGGCGACAGCGGCAGCGGGGCGGCCCGAACGCGCATTCTTCTTGGCGCCGGCCCCCGCGAAATAGCTGCCCGCCCATGCCACCGCTCCCACGCCAGCAGCCACCAGCAGATAGGCCAGCCAACGGGGGCGGCGGCGCGGTGCATACTCGTCGTGCTCGATGGTCAAAGGTCTTCTCCTGAAACTCGTTGACTGCCAATCCATAAAAGCCGGGCCGTGGGGAGCGAGCTGGAATGGCCGGATCGGGCAGCAGTGCGCTTTGGCGTGGCCTTGTAACAGGCTCAAGGCACAAATTGCCGCTTTTTGTATCATTGCGTAATCAGCGGGTGGGGCATTCACCCCACCCGCCGAAAAGCGCTTTGTCTTTTCAGTTGTTTATTCAGTGAACCAGCCATGACTGACCACCAGCGACTGGCCGGTCAGCGCGTTGGTCGGGAAGCCCGCGAAGAACAGAGCCGTCTCGGCGACGTCCTCAACGGTGGTGAATTCGCCATCCACCGTCTCGCCCAGCATCACCTTCTTGACGACCTCGTCCTCGCTGATGCCCAGCTCCTTGGCCTGCTCGGGGATCTGCTTGTCCACCAGCGGGGTGCGCACGAAGCCGGGGCAGATCACATTGGCGCGCACGCCCTTGGAGCCGCCTTCCTTGGCGATGGTGCGGGCCAGACCCAGCAGGCCATGCTTGGCGGTGACGTAAGCCGACTTGAGAGGGCTGGCGACCTTCGAATGGACCGAGCCCATGAAGATGATCGCGCCCGACTTCTGCTTGTACATATGCGGCAGCACGGCCTGCGTGGTCAGGAAGGCGCCGTCCAGA
The DNA here is from genome assembly GCF_017163935.1 of Novosphingobium terrae. NCBI lineage: Bacteria > Pseudomonadati > Pseudomonadota > Alphaproteobacteria > Sphingomonadales > Sphingomonadaceae > Novosphingobium > Novosphingobium terrae. Next base: position 338,364 of record NZ_JABVZR010000001.1, read on the forward strand.
TGGATGGCCAGCATCTTCTTCCAGTCGCTGAAGGCATAGTTCTCGATGGGGTTCACGATCTGGATGCCCGCGTTCGACACCAGCACGTCCACCGTGCCCCAGGTCTCGACCACCTTGGCGACGCCATCATTGACGGCCTGCTCATTGGTCACGTCCATGGCGATGCCGATCGCCTCGCCGGGGCCCTGGGCGGTCAGCTCGGCGGCGGCCTTGCTGGCAGCCTCGATGTTCAGGTCGGCGATGGCGACCTTCGCGCCATTGGTCACATACAACTTGGCAATGGCGAGGCCGATGCCGCTGGCCGCGCCGGTAACGATGCAGATCTTGCCATGGATACTCATCGAATGTTCTCCGCAGGTTGGGAGGTGGGGGGAGGCTGTGATCCTAGGCTGGCTTTTCGGGCTTGGGAAGAAGGGTGATTTGAGGGGAATTTTAGGTTTGGAAGAGGAAAGGATAATGCGAGGGTGTTACACCCTCGCGCTCCCATTACTGTCTACATTGCGCATCGGGTTCGGCCACAGGGCAAGGTCGCCGCGCCGCAGGCAGGTTTGCCGGCGCAGTGCTGTCGTTCCGGGGTTGAAGGCCTGCGGCGCCATGCGTCGAACAGGTGGAGAGTTGGGGCACACCGACCGGGTGCCACTGCCCATGCGTCGGAAGACGGAATGGGAGCGCGAGGGGGTAACCCCCTCGCATCTTCCTTTACCTTCTTAAAAACAAAACGGGCCGCCCTTCTGAAGAAGAGCGGCCCGCCCGACGAAACTCTGACGTTCAGATCAGAACTTCAGGCAGATCAGAACTTCACGCTGGCTTCAATGCCGTAGGTGCGCGGAGCGTTGAAGTTGCCGTAATCGCCCAGCACGTTGTTGATGTTGCCGGTGTTGCCCGCAGCGGCGGTCACGGCGGGCAGGCTGTTCGAGGGATCGCGGCGATAGACGTGCTGTTCGTTGAACAGGTTGCGCGCCCAGCCCGCGACGGTCAGCTTCTGGCCGGTGCCCAGCGGGATATCGGCCAGGGCGATGCGACCGTTGACGAGCAGCGAGGCATCGTTGCGGGTGGCGAACTGGTCGAAGGTCTGGGTCGATTGCGAGTAGTTGCCGTCGATGTGGAAGCGCAGCGTGGCGTTGCCGGCGGGCATTTCGTAATCCGCCGAGGCCGAGGCCGCGTTGCGGGGCGTGAAGACGATGTACACGTCCTGCACCACGCCGGTGAAGGGGTTCGTGACCGGCGGGATCTTGGTGTAGGTGTAGGCGTAGCTGGCGTTCAGCGTCAGGCCGTCGACAGGCTTGACGGTCAGGTCAGCCTCGATGCCGCGGATCTTGGTGATGCCCGGCGCGTTGACGGTTTCCAGCGTGTTGACGTTCGAGCCGCTGACGGGGTCCGAATAGATGCTGTTGAAGTCCACCTGCGAGCCCTTGCGGTCCATGATGTAACCGGCAAGGTTGAAGCGCACATGGTGGTTCAGCAGATCGGACTTCAGGCCGACTTCATAGCTGTTCACGCTTTCCGGGTTGAAGGCCAGATAGCGCTGCGAACGCGAGGAGGCACCGCCCGCGCGATAGCCCGAGGAGTATTTGGCATAGACATGGACGTTCTGGTCCACGTCATAGGCGATGGTGGCCATCGGGTTGAAGCGGTCCCAGCTCTTGTTGAGCGGGGTGTAGCCGGTGGCGGTGGCGGTCAGCGCGGGGTTGGCGTTGCGGAAGGTGTTGAGCACACCCCACTTCTTGTCATGGGTGTAGCGGCCGCCCACGGTGATGTGCAGCGCGTCGGTGGCGTTCCAGGTGGCCTGGCCGAAAGCGGCATAGCTCTTGGAGTTCACGGTCGAGGCGCGGTCGATCGAGGCGAAGGGGTTGGTGAACACCGCCGAATTGATGGTGTAGCCGGTGACGTTGCCGTTGGCGTCGGTGGTCCAGGTGTTCGAGTTGGGGGTGGCGGCATTGTCACCCACGTTCTCGACGAAATAGTACAGACCCGCGACGTAATCGACGTTCTTCACCGAGCCGACAGCCTGGAATTCCTGGCTGAACTGGTGCTGCCACAGATTGGCCAGCGAATAGCGGCTGAAGGCGCCATTGGCGGCATAGACCGGCACGCGGTGGGCGCCGCCCGAGTTGTCCCACTGGGTGGAGGTGACGCCGCGCCATGCGGTGATCGAGCGCAGCTCGATCTCGTCGGCCAGCTTGTACTTCAGCGTGTTGGTGAAGCCGTGGGTCTTGTCGACGCTGGGCTGCTGGGGGACGCCGATGTCGGCCACCGCCATACGGGTCTTGCCGTTGATCACCACCATGCTGGGCAGCGCCTTGACCGTGCCGGACAGGCCGCCGGTGAAGTTGGTGCCGGGCAGGGTGCAGGCCGCCACGGCGGTGCCGGCGCGGCAGCCGTTGGGGTTGTAGTTCAGCAGCTGGCTGTAGAAGGGCGAGTTGGCGTCATAGCCATTGTCATAGGCGAAATCGTCGGTCAGCCCTTCGAAGGGCTTCCAGCGCACGGCGATGCGGCCACCGCGGCGGTCGTAATAGTTCCAGCCGGTCTGGCCAGCCAGCGGGTTCTTGGTGGTGGCACCCTGATACTGCACCACGCCGTCCAGCTTGACCGAGAAGTTGTGATACTCGGGCAGGTCGAGGTGGACTTCGCCGGTGTAGGCGCCGTAATTGCCCACGCCGCCCGAAATGCGACCGCCGAACTTGCCGGTGGGGGCCTTCGACACCAGCGAGAGCGCGCCGCCTTCGGTGTTGCGGCCGAACAGCGTGCCCTGCGGGCCCTTGAGAACTTCGACGCGCTCGATGTCGAACAGGCCGGCGTTCAGGCCGTGCGAACGGCCCAGATAGACGCCGTCGATGTAGACGCCCACGCCCTGCTCGCGGGCGGGCTGGTTGGCGTCGAGCGGCACGATGCCGCGGATGCCGATGGTGAGTGCGGTCTGGCGGGCCTCGAAGGTGGCGACGCGCAGCGAGGGAATCGCGCCGTCGGCCAGATCGTAGAGGCTCTGGATGTGGCGATCCTTGATCGTTTCGGTGCCGATCACCGAGATCGAGATCGGAGTCTTCTGGAGGTTGGTCTCGCGCTTGGTGGCGGTGACCACGATGTCCTCGATGCCCTTGCCTTCGGCCAGCACCTCATCGGCGGCGGGCGCGTCAGCGGCGAAAGCCGGGGCAACGCTCTGCATGGTGGCCAGTGCGGCCAGCGAGCAGGTCAGCTTGAAAAATTTTTGCATGGTCGAAAATCCCCGTCGTCAGTCGTGGCGTCGGGTCGGCGGTCATGTTGATTCGACCGCCGTCCCCCCTGTGAGGCGGCGGGTAGGAAGCGCGGATGACGGTTCGGAGACGGATTTGTTGCTTGTTTTTGGCTGGATGATGACGGATCAATGACAATAAAAATCGTATAAAAACAATGAATTGTTATTTTAAGCCAAGGGCTTGCGACAATTTGTTCCCATTGTGATCCATGCTGCGCGGCGAGTGCTGAAGCGGTGCTGCCGAGGCGGCTCATGGCGGTGGCGGCAAGCGCCATCAGATTGATTTTGCGCGAAAACCTCGGGGCTTTGCGGAGAGATTTGCTCGCTGGAGTTAAGCCTCTGTTCAGTCTACATAAAAAGATCGTTAAAGATGAAGGAGATGGCGGCTGAAAGGGGGTTTGTGGCCTTCCTGCCACAGTCCTTGGCGGCAGCCTTCATGGCGTGACGCTTTGATGAATTTCATGACGTTTTCATGTCGATGACGGGTCTGAGCTAGCGGGTGATTGGCTTGAAAAAGTCCCAATGCATCGCTCTGTCGCGGGTTTGTGCCCGGTGCATGGCTTGCACAACGCCACGCCCTTTGTCACAGGGATGTCATATCCAAGGGGCTGCGCGTCCCGGACATGGTGATGGACTTCGGTAGCTTGCGGCATGTGGCGTCATAAACTTCTGGGCGCGGCCTGTGCCATGGCTCTGGCCGTTCCGGCGGCGCGGGCCGACAGTGTGATGGGGGCGGGTGCCAGTTTTCCCGCGCCGCTCTACACCGCATGGGCCCGGGCGTGGCATGCGCGCAGCGGCGATGAGGTCAATTTCCAGCCCATCGGCTCGGGCGGAGGGCTGCGCCAGATCCGCGCGGGCACGGTGGATTTCGGCGCCAGCGACCGGCCCCTGACGCGCGCCCAGCTCGATGCCGATGGGCTGGTGCAATTCCCGGTGGTGATCGGCGGCATCGTGCCGGTCTTCAACCTGCCGGGCGTGGGCAGCGGGCAGTTGCGCCTGACCGGTCCGGTGCTGGGCGAGATCTTCCTTGGCCATATCAGGCGCTGGAACGATCCGGCCCTGGCGCGGCTGAACCCGGGCCTCAGGTTGCCGCCTCTGCCGATCACCGTGGTTTACCGCGCCGATGGTTCGGGCACGACCTATCTCTTCACCAGCTGGCTGGCGCGCGTCAGCCCGAACTGGCAGCGCGGGCCGGGGGCGAGCGACGCTGTCAACTGGCCTGCCGGGATCGGCGCCAAGGGCAATGATGGGGTGGCGGTCTTCGTGCAGCGCACTTTGGGATCGATCGGCTATCTGGAATATACATTCGCGCATAAGGTCAGCATCGCTCAGGCGCTGGTGCAGAACCGCGCGGGTGCCTTTGTGGCGCCCACGCCCCGGGCCTTCGCGCTGGCCGCCGATGGCGTGCCATGGAGCAGCGGCGCGGGTGAGCAGTTGCTGATGCTGGACCGCTCCGGCACGGGCAGCTGGCCGATCAGCGGCGCCAGCTTTATCCTGATGCGCAACAGCGGCCCGCGCCGGGCAGGGCAGGGGGCGGTGATGCGCTTCCTCGACTGGGCGCTGGCGCAGGGCGATGCCACCGCGCAGCGGCTGGATTATGTGCCGCTCTCGGGCGCGATCAAGGCGCAGGTGAGGCAGGGCTGGAAAGCCTCCGGACTGGCACGATGAGAACCGCCACGCGCGACAGATTGTTCGAGGCGGCCTGCCTTGCCGCCGCCATGGTGCTGCTGGCGGCGATGGCGGGGCTGCTGGCCTCGTTGGCATGGGGCGGCTGGCCCGCGCTGCACAAGGCCGGGCTGAGCTTCCTGACCAGCGATGTGTGGGACCCGGCGCATGACATCTATGGCGCGGCAGGCCCGATCTTCGGCACGCTGGCCACGGCAGTGCTGGCCATGTTGCCGGCCCTGCCGCTGGCGCTGGGGGTGGCGGTGTTCCTCACCGAATTGTGCCCGCCGCCGGTCGGGCGCGCCATCGGCATTGCGGTGGAGTTGCTCGCGGCCATTCCCTCGATCGTTTACGGCATGTGGGGGCTGTTTGTGCTGGCGCCGTGGTTTGCCGCCCATGTGCAGATGCCGATCCTTGTGGCCGCTCAGCCCGGATCGCTGCTGGACCGGCTGTTCGCCAGCATTCCCAATGGCGCCAACATCTGCACCGCCAGCCTGATCCTCGCCGTGATGGTTCTGCCCTATATGGCCAGCATTTTCAGCGAATTGCTGCGCTCCGTGCCGACGCATATGCGTGAGGCCGCCTATGGCATGGGCGCCACATCGCTGGAGGTGCTGCGCTTTATCCTGCTGCCCTTCATCAAGCGCAGCGCGGTGGGGGCGGTGATGCTGGGGCTGGGCCGGGCGCTGGGCGAGACCATGGCCGTGACCTTCATCATCGGCAATGCCCATGGCTTTCCCAAAAGCCTGTTCGATTCCGGCTCCACCATCGCCTCGACCATCGCGAATGAGTTCGCCGAGGCCACCGGCGATCTGCATGCCTCGGCCTTGATGGCGCTGGGGCTGGTGCTGTTCGTGATCACCTTCACCGCGCTGAGTGGCGCGCGGCTGCTGATCGGGCGGGAGATTCACTGATGCTCCGGCGTGATCTTGCCCTCCTGCGCCGCCGTCGGCTGGCCAATGGCATCTTTGTGGCACTGGCCTTGCTGGCGACGGGCATCGCCCTGCTGGCGCTGGTGCTGATTCTGGGCGAGCTGGTGCTGAAGGGGCTGGGGGGCATATCTGCGCATGTCTTCCTGCTCGACCAGCCCGGCCCCGGCGAGCCCGGCGGGCTGCGCAACGCCATCGTGGGATCGGCACTGATGTGCGGGCTGGGCATGGTGCTGGCCGTGGTGACCGGTGTGCTGGCGGGCACCTGGCTGGCCGAATATGGCGACGGCAAAAGGCTGGCCAGCTTTGTGCGCTTTCTCAACGATGTGTTGCTCTCCGCGCCCTCCATCCTCATGGGGCTTTTCGTCTATGAAGCGGTGGTACGCCCCCTCCACGGCTTTTCCGCCGGGGCAGGGGCGCTGGCGCTGGGTTTTCTGGCGACGCCCGTCGTCACCCGCACCACCGAGGATATGCTCCGCCTGCAGCCCCACGCCCTGCGCGAGGCCGGGATGGCGCTGGGCGCGGGCAAGGCCCATGTGATCTGCAGCATCATCTGGCGCGCCTCACGCTCGGGCCTCTTGACCGGCGCCCTGCTCGGCCTCGCGCGGATCAGCGGGGAGACCGCGCCGCTGCTCTTCACCTCGCCGGGCAATCCCTTTCTGTCCCTGCGGATCGACCAATCCATGGCCTCGCTGCCCACGCTGATGTTTCAATATGCCCTCTCGGCCTATGACGACTGGCAGGCGCTGGCTTGGGCCGGAGCGCTGCTGATCGCCGTTGCCGTGCTGGCCGCCAACATCATCGGGCGCGTGCTGACGCGCGGGAGTTTCGATACGTGACCGCTGACCAACCCCGCGTGATGAACGCCCCGCCCGCCGCCGAGCGGGTGATCGACGTCACCGGCCTCGATTTCTTCTATGGCCAGCAGCAGGCGCTGCACGGCGTGGACCTGCCTGTGGCGCGCGGCCGGATCACCGCGCTGATCGGGCCTTCCGGTTGCGGCAAATCCACGCTGCTGCGTTCGCTCAACCGCATCTACATGCTCTACCACGCCCAGCGCGCACAGGGCCGCATCCTCTTCGAGGGCGAAAACATCCTCGACCCCACCACCGATCTGGCTGCCCTGCGCGCCCGCATCGGCATGGTTTTCCAGCGCCCCACGCCGTTCCCCATGTCGATCCACGACAACATTGCCTTCGGGGTGCAACTCCAGCGCCGCGTCTCCCGCCGCGAGATGGATGAGATCGTCGAACACGCCCTGATCCGCGCCGCCCTGTGGGATGAGGTGAAGGACAAGCTGCATTCTTCCGGCCTTGCCCTGTCAGGCGGCCAGCAGCAGCGCTTGTGCGTCGCCCGCGGCATCGCCGTGGAGCCCGAGGTGCTGCTGCTGGACGAACCCGCCTCGGCGCTGGACCCGCTGTCGACCGCCAAGCTGGAAACCGCTCTGGCGGAGCTGAAGCACAGTTTCACCATCGTGATCGTCACCCACAATCTGCAGCAGGCGGCGCGGATATCGGACTACACCGGCTTTATGCTGGGCGGGCGGATGGTGGAGTTCGGCCATTCCACCGACGTCTTCGTGAAGCCGGAAACGCAGGCTTTGCGGGATTATGTGACGGGAAGGTATGGGTAAGAAGCGGGAAGGGAAGATGCGAGGGGGTTACCCCCTCGCGCTCCCAGAACGTCTCCCGACATAAGGGTTGGTGGCATCCCATGGGTGCGTAACCTTCCCACGGGCACGAAAAAGGCGCCGCAGGCAGGAAGCCCCGGCGCCTTTCTCTCGTTTGAAAGCCTGCGGCGCAGCGACCTTGGCTCTTTGGCCGAACCCGTAGCGCAACGCAGACAGTAACGGGAGCGCGAGGGTGTAACACCCTCGCACTTCACTTTCTTCAAGCGTCCTCTTTCACCAACTCAGGCGCACTCACCCGCCCGGTCCGCTCCAGCTTGCCCCACCCGGTGCCCACACCGCGCAAAGCTGCCGACACCGCTCGGATCACCACCGAATACATCAGCTGGCGATAGACGAAACGCTGAGACAGCAGCAGGAAGGGGCGGAACTTCTTGTCGCGCACGTCCATGCGATAGGCTGCCAGACCGCAGGCCAGATCGATCAGCGTGAAGGACGCCCAGTAGATGCCCATGCGGATCACGTCCGTCTGGGTCTGGGCCCAGCCGTGCTGCAGCGCGCGCAGGATTGTGCCGATGATGGAGATCACCAGCGCAAGGTCGATGAAGGGTGAGATGCAGGCGAAGACGATCTGGAACAGCCAGGCCTGAGGCACGCCGATGAAGGCCAGACCGCCCGGCTTGCCCTTGCGCAGGATCTTGCGGTGCTTCCACAGGCACTGCAGCGTGCCGAAGGACCAGCGGAAGCGCTGCTTGGCGAGGGCCGCGAAGCTTTCGGGGGCTTCGGTCCATGCCACCGCCTGCTCGTCGTAGGCGATTTTCCACTTCTTGCGCTGGATGGCGATGGTCAGATCCTGATCCTCGGCCAGCGTGTCTTCCGGATAGCCGCCCACTTCCTCCAGCGCCTTGCGGCGCCATGCTCCCACTGCGCCGGGGACCACCATGATGGCGTCGAACTGGGTGAGGGCGCGGCGCTCGATGTTCTGGGCGGTGGTGTATTCCACGGCCTGCCAGCGGGTCACCAGATTCACGCGGTTGCCCACCTTGGCGTTGCCCGCCACGGCGCCGATGCGCGGATCGATGAACCAGCGCACCAGACGCAGCACGGTTTCCTTCTCGAACTGCGTGTCAGCGTCGAGGGCCACGATGATCTCGCCGGTGGCATCCTTCAGCGCGCGGTTGAGGGCAGCGGCCTTGCCGCCGTTTTCCAGCGTCATCAGCTTGACGCGGGGATTGTCGCCGAACTTTTCGGAGACGATGGCGCTGGTGCGGTCCTTCGAACCGTCATCGGCCACGATCACGTCGAGATAGGGATAGGTCGATTGCAGGATGCGCTGCACCGAGCTTTCGATCACCTTCTCCTCGTTGAAGCAGGGGATGATGACGGTGACCTTGGGGCGGAATGTGCCTTCGGGTTCGGGCGCGGGGCGGCGGCCCGGCAGCAGGGCCAGAATGACAAGGCTGACCGAGCGGATCACGCCCAGCGCGATGGCGAAGAAGAAGGTCCAGTTCAGCACCTGCAGGATGACATCCAGCGCGGTGAAAGCGAAAACGTCGGCGCGCACGGCGGCAAGGTCGTAACCGGCCAGCGGGGGCATGACCTGCTCATGCGTCAGCCCGGCCAGCGTGGAGACGGGCACGAAGGTGTAGCCGCGCTGGCGCAGGCCGGTGATGATCGCGGGCAGGGCCATGATGGTCTGCGATCGATCGCCGCCGCCATCGTGAAGCAGGATGACATTGGCGGTCTTGTCCGGCGTGGCGGCGGCGACCTGACGGAAGGTCTCGTCTAGGATCTTCTGCACGCCCGGCGTGGTCCAGTCCTCGGTGTCGATATGGAGGCCCACCACCGTATAGCCATGGTCCTGAGCGATCTTGGCGGGCACCAGTTCGTCCGCCGTGGTCGGCTCGGCGTCACCGAAATAGGGGGCGCGGAACAGGCGGATCGAACGGCCGGTGTAGGCTTCGATCAGGCGGCGGGTGGCGTTCAGCTCCAGATTGATGCTGGTGCTGGTGGAATTGGCCATGTTGGGGTGGGTGTAGCTGTGGTTGCCCAGTTCCATCCCGTCGGCCACGGCGCGCTGCAGGATCTCGCGGTTGGCCACGCCATTCTCGCCAATGACAAAAAAGGTGCCAGGCACCTTATATTGTTCGAGAATCGAGAGGATCTGCGGGGTCCACTTTTTGTCGGGCCCATCGTCGAAGGTCAGGGCCAGCAGCTTGGGATTGGCGCCGCCGGTGCGCTGCACCACATAGGGCGTGGGCAGCTTGCTGTAGCTGACATTGTTGGCAAGGCTGGTTCTGGGGTCATAGCTGACCTGCCGCTCGCCATTGGTGGGGGTGGCGGTGATGCGCAGGATCTCGCCCTGGCCTTCCACGTCGGCATTGCTGCTTTGCGTGATCTGGCTGAGGTTAGGCGTGCCGTTTCCCGCACGCCAGGTGCCCAGCGCCTGCCAGAAGCCGGGGTCCTCGGTGCCCAGACGCCACAGCGCCACGCTGCCGATGCCCAGATGCGAAAGGATGCGCATCTGGTTCCAGCTGGCGGCGGCGTCGAGCATCCACACGTCATGGCGCAGATCGCCCTCCTGATAGGAGAAGCCGGTGTTGCCGCTGGCGCGATCGAACATCGGCGTGGCGTTGGAATCATGGGCTGCCAGCCAGGCCTCTTCCACCGAGAGGCTGTCGGCGGGCTTGTCCTTGGGCCAGTCATAGCCATAGGAGCCCAGCGCCACGATCACCTTGTCGGCGGGCATGCCCTGCAGCGCCTTGGTCATCTTCTGGGTGAACCAGTCGTTCGACGCGATGGGGCCGGATTTGCCGGACTGCCAATGCTCGTCATAGGCCATCAGCACGATCTTGTCGGAGACGGCGGCGAATTGCGACGGGCTCCAGCCCTCGCCCTCCATGGGCAGGGTGACCGAGACGATCTTGCCCTTCTTGTCGAGTGCGGCATTGGTTTCGCCGATCAGCTCGCGATAGGCGGGCATGTCACGCGCATCGACCGATTCGAAATCGAACATGATGCCCGCGTCGCCCGTGCGGTCGAGGAAAGCGGTCAGGGCGGCGATCATCGCCTTGCGCTTGGCGGGCGAGTGGAACAGCGCTTGCGTGGCCGCGCCCGAGAAATCGTCACCCACCACATTCTGCAGCACATCCACCACCAGCGGGCGGCGCAGGCTGCCCAGCATGATGCGGCGGAAGGCCTGATCCTCATGCTCCACCACGTTGCCGGTCTTGTCGATGGCAAGGGTGGTCGGCGCCACCCAGTCGAGCTGGCTGATATGGCGGATCAGGCTGGGGGCCGAACTGTCGGACCAGGTGGTGTAGAAGCCGACCGAGACGGGCTTTTGCGTCACCTTGCCCGGGCGCGGCTTGGGCGCCCCGGCAAACAGGTTGGTGATGCCATGCGAGAGCTGGGCGACCTGCGCGCGGAAGCGCAAAGGCGTGCGCCGCTCAAAGCCCAGCGGCAGCGGCGAGGGCGCGGGAATCGACACCACCGTGGAGGCAAAACCCACCGCAGCCAGCACCAGCAGGAGCAGCGCGGCAAACACGCCGCGCCGCGTCCAGCGCCGCCGGCGCCCCGAGGGATCGAAAAATACCGGCCTTGCCACCTGTGCCCACCCATCCTGAAAAGCTTTGAGACATCCCCCGCGGGTGCCTCACGAAGGCCGCTCTAGCATCCGTGTCGCTGGTGTGAAACGAATTTGCTGTATGGCGCCGATCCGGGTGCCTGATGACGACAGGGCATGACCCGCATACAGAAAATCTATGCAGGGGTGCCGGGTAGTCTATCTTGCCAATGGAGGTGGTGATCCTTACCCCGCCCTGAACCGACCCGCGCTGAAAGTCGTTCTGGCCCGCTCTGGCGGTGCCGGTTTTGGCGTGGCAGGATAGGCAGTCTGTCGCCGAATCCATGGCGTGGTCCAGCGAGTTTTGCTCCGGGCGCACCTGAACAAGCGCAGGTCTTGAGTTAGGGAATGCGCGCGAATGAGCATCGGCACAGTGCTGGGTCAACTGGATGAGATGCATGCCGTGGCCGGGCTGATGGTGGGCCTGCTGGTCGGGCTGACGGGCGTGGGCGGCGGTTCGCTGATGACCCCGCTGCTGGTGCTGATGTTCGGCGTGAACCCCCAGACGGCGGTGGGCACCGATCTGCTTTTCGCGGCGGGCACCAAGACGGTGGGCTCCACCGTGCATGGTTTCCGCGCCACGGTCAGCTGGAAGATCGTCGCCCTGCTGGCGGCGGGGAGCATTCCGGCCTCGGTGCTCTCGCTGATGGTGCTAAGCCAGATGTCGCATCCGCCGGCCTCGGCGCAGAATGTGATGCTGCTGGTGGTGGCGGTGATGCTGGTCTTCACCTCGATCACCGTGCTGTTCCAGCAGAAGCTGATCGATTACGCGACCTCGCGCGGGAGCACCGGTGAGCCGGGCCGCAGCACGGCGCTCTTCACCATCCTGCTGGGCGCGGTGCTGGGCGCGGCGGTGACCTTTTCCTCGGTCGGCGCGGGCGCCATCGGCGTGACGATCCTGATCCTGCTCTATCCCGGGCAGCCGGTGGCGCGCATTGTCGGCACCGATATTGCCCATGCCGTGCCGCTGACGCTGGTGTCCGGCGTGGGGCACTGGATCATTGGCGATGTGAACGGGCTGCTGCTGGTCAATCTGCTGGTGGGCTCGATCCCGGGCGTGATCGTGGGCAGTCTGGTCTCCAGCCGGGCGCCGGACAAGGTATTGCGCCCGATCCTGGCGCTGGTGCTGGCCATTTCGGCCTGGCAGCTGGCGACCAAGGTGCTGACGCCGCACAAGAAGGGCAAACCTGCGGCAGAGGTCAGCGCTCCGGCTGAGCCGGTGGCGAAGTAAGCGCGCTTATAAGCAGCGCTCAATCTATGCTGGCCCCAAGAATCGCTTGTTTGCCTTTGGGTGGGTGAACTCCCAGATCAGCCCCATTCCAAGACCCTCTGAGTCTTCGCGTGTCCACACAGTCAGAAACGAGCCCATGACCAGAACCCTGACCCACCTTGAACGGCTGGAAGCCGAGAGCATCCACATCATCCGCGAGGTGGTGGCCGAGGCGACAAAGCCCGTGATGCTCTATTCGGTGGGCAAGGATTCGGCGGTGATGCTGCATCTGGCGCGGAAGGCGTTTTACCCCGCGCCGCCGCCGTTTCCGCTGCTGCATGTCGACACGACGTGGAAGTTCCGCGCCATGTATGAGCTGCGCCAGCAGATGGCCGAGATCAGCGGCATGGAGCTGCTGGTCTATCAGAATCCGGAGGCCAAGGAGCGCGGGATCAACCCCTTCGACCATGGCTCGCTGCACACCGATATGTGGAAGACGGAAGGGCTGAAGCAGGCGCTGGACCTCTATGGCTTCGATGCGGCCTTTGGTGGCGCGCGCCGTGATGAGGAAAAGAGCCGCGCCAAGGAGCGCATCTTCTCCTTCCGCACCGCCAGCCATGGCTGGGACCCAAAGAACCAGCGGCCGGAACTGTGGAACCTTTACAATGCCCGCAAGGCCAAGGGGGAGTCGATCCGCGTCTTCCCGATCAGCAACTGGACCGAGCTGGATGTGTGGCAGTATATCCACCTCAACGATATTCCCATCGTGCCGCTCTATTTCGCCGCGCCGCGCCCCACCGTGGAGCGTGACGGCATGCTGCTGATGGTGGATGATGACCGCTTCCCGCTGAAGCCGGGTGAAGAGCCGGTGATGCGCTCGATCCGCTTCCGCACGCTGGGCTGCTATCCGCTGACCGGTGCGGTGGAAAGCACCGCCAGCACGCTGCCGGAGGTGATTCAGGAAACGCTGCTCACCACCACCAGCGAGCGGCAGGGCCGCGCCATCGACAAGGATGCCGGCGGCGCGGGCATGGAAGTGAAGAAGCAGCAGGGATATTTCTGAGATGGCCACCCAGATCGACAACCCCGCTGTGGAACCCGTTTACGTCACCGACGCGCTGATCGCCGAGGACATCGACGCCTATCTCAGCGTCCATCAGCACAAGACGATGCTGCGCTTCATCACCTGCGGGTCGGTGGATGACGGCAAGTCCACGCTGATCGGGCGGTTGCTCTACGATTCGAAGATGATCTTCGAGGATCAGCTTGCCGCGCTTGAGGCCGATAGCAAGAAGGTCGGCACGCAGGGGCAGGGGATTGATTTTGCCCTGCTGGTCGATGGTCTGGCCGCAGAGCGCGAGCAGGGCATCACCATCGATGTCGCCTATCGCTTCTTCGCCACCGAAAAGCGCAAGTTCATCGTGGCCGACACCCCCGGCCATGAGCAATACACGCGCAATATGGTCACCGGCGCCTCTACCGCCGATCTGGCCGTGATCCTGATCGACGCGCGCAAGGGCGTGCTGACGCAGACCCGCCGCCACACCTTTCTGGCGCATCTGATCGGCATCAAGAATCTGGTGCTGGCGGTCAACAAGATGGATCTGGTCGGCTACGATCAGGCCCGCTTCGATGAGATCGTGGCGGACTACCGCGCCTTTGCCGAGAGCATCGGGGTGAAGCAGTTCACCGCTCTGCCGATCAGCGGCTATATGGGCGATAACATCACCAGCCTGTCGGATAACACGCCGTGGTACAAGGCCCCGGCCTATTTCGGGCGCACGCTGGTCGATCATCTCGAAACCGTCGAGGTGGATTCGACGCGTGAGGCCGCCAAGGCCTTCCGCATGCCGGTGCAGTGGGTCAACCGCCCCAATCTGGACTTCCGTGGCTTTGCAGGCCTGATCGCCAGCGGCAGCGTGAAGCCGGGCGATGAAATCCGCGTCGTGCCCAGTGGCAAGACCAGCAAGGTCGCCCGCATCGTCACGCTGGACGGCGATCTGGACGAGGCCGTCGCGGGCCAGTCCGTCACTCTGACCTTCGCGGACGAAATCGACTGCTCGCGCGGCGATGTGATCGCCGCCGCCGCCAACCCGCCCGAGGTGGCCGACCAGTTCGAAGCCTCGCTGGTGTGGATGGCCGATGATGCGCTGATCCCGGGCCGTGCCTATTGGCTGAAACTCGGCACGCAGATGGTCTCGGCCACGGTCCATGCGCCGGAATACACCATCAACGTCAACACGATGGAGCATTGCGCCGCCAAGACGCTGGGGCTGAACGCCATCGGCGTGGCGCAGGTCGCCACCGACCGTCCGATCACCTTTGAGCCCTACACCGATAGCCACACGCTGGGCGGCTTTATCCTGATCGACAAGATCACCAACGCCACCGTCGGCGCGGGCATGCTCACCCACGCCCTGCGCCGCGCTCAGAACGTGCATTGGCAGGCGCTGGACATCAGCCGCGAGGCGCACTCCGGCCTCAAGAACCAGAAGCCCGCCGTGCTGTGGTTCACTGGCCTGTCGGGCTCGGGCAAGAGCACCATCGCCAATCTGGTCGAGAAGAAGCTGCACGCCCTTGGCAAGCACACCTTCCTGCTCGACGGCGACAATGTGCGCCACGGCCTCAACAAGGATCTGGGCTTCACCGAGGCCGACCGCATCGAAAACATCCGCCGCGTGGCCGAAGTGGCGCGGCTGATGACCGATGCCGGGCTGATCGTCATCACCGCCTTCATCAGCCCCTTCCGCGCCGAGCGCGAGCTGGCGCGCGGCCTGATCCCCGATGGCGAGTTCCTCGAAGTCTTCGTGGATACCCCGCTGGAAGTGGCCGAGGCGCGCGATGTGAAGGGCCTCTACAAAAAGGCCCGCGCCGGTCAGCTGGACAACTTCACCGGGATCGACAGCCCCTATGAAGCTCCGGAAAAGCCCGAGTTGCATATCGACACAACGCGCCTATCTAGCGAAGAGGCTGCCGAACTCATTGTCGATCGCCTCTTGGGCGTCTGGATGCCGGTTATCTGATGGAAAACGCAAGCCTGATCCCCGATGATGCCGAACTGGCCGCGCAGCTTGCTGCCGCTGCAGGGCGCATCCTGATCGCCACGCGCGATTGCCGCCTCGTCCATGGCAAGGCGCTGGGCAAGGCGGGCGACGCCGCCGCCAACGCCTTCCTGATGGCGGCGCTGGCGCAGCAGCGCCCGGATGACGGCATCCTCTCGGAGGAAAGCAAGGACACGCCCGAGCGCCTCTCCAAAGAGCGCGTCTGGATCATCGATCCCGTCGACGGCACCAGCGAATATGGTCAGGAACGCGCCGACTGGGCCGTGCATATCGGCCTGTCGATCGGCGGCAAGCCTGCGCTGGGCGCGGTGGCGCTGCCGGGGCCGGGGCTGGTGTTCCGCTCGGACAAGCCCCAGCCCGTGCCCCCCGCGCCGGACAGGCTGCGCATGCTGGTGAGCCGCTCGCGCCCTGCGCGCGAGGCTGTCGCCGTGGCCGAGGCTTTGGGCGCGGAGCTGGTGCCCATGGGCTCGGCGGGCGCGAAGGCCATGGCCGTGGTGCACGGCGAGGCTGACATCTACCTCCATTCCGGTGGCCAGTACGAGTGGGACAATTGCGCCCCCGCCGCCGTGGCTCTGGCGCATGGGTTGCATGTGTCGCGCATTGATGGCGCGCCGCTGGTGTACAATATGCCCAACCCTTGGCTGCCCGACCTGCTGATCTGCCGCAAGGAGCATGCGGAGCGGGTTTTGAATGAGGTTCGGGGGCTGGTTCAGGTTTAAGTTGGAAGGGAAGATGCGAGGGGGTTACCCCCTCGCGCTCCCATAATGTCTCCCGACGAAAGGGCGGCGGTTCCGAAGCGTGGCACTCGGCCTCTCCACCTGCGCAAGGTAAAGCGCCGCAGGCAGGGCATTGTCTGGACGATAGGCTGTGCTGGCGATTCTAAAGCCTGCGGCGCGGCAAACTGAGCGCAAGGCTGAACCCGAAGCGCAAGGTAGACATTAAAGGGAGCGCGAGGGTTATGACCCTCGCATCTTCTCTTGTCTAATCCCCTTACTCGCCGATCTTCCGAGCCAAAGCGATCAACCGCCTGGCTTCTTCCAGATGCAGCAGCTCCACCATGCGCCCATCCACCCGGATCGCGCCCTTGCCTGCAGCCTCGGGCGCGGCGAAAGCGTCGAGGATGCGCTGAGCGGCGTCTAACTCTTCCATGCTGGGCGTGAAGACCGCATGGCACGGCGCGATCTGGTCCGGATGGATCAGGCTCTTGCCGTCGAAGCCCAGCATCAGCCCTTGCTCGCATTCCGCGCGAAAACGGTCGAGATCGCGGAAATCGTTGCAGACTGCATCGAGGATCGCGATCCCATGAGCCCGCGCAGCCGCCACCGCGAAGGTCAGCAGCGGCTGGAACACGGCGCGGTCCGGACCGGGGCGCGCGCGCATTTCGCGGGCGAGGTCGTTGGTGCCCACCATCCACAGGCTGAGGCGCGTGGAAGCCGCCAGCGCGCCCATGGCGTCGAGCCTCAACACCGAGGCGCAGCTTTCGATCATGGTCCACAGCTGCAGCTCGGCGGGGGCGGTGGAGAGGGCCTCATGCCATGTCAGCACGTCCTGGGGACCATTCACCTTGGGCACCAGAATCGCATCCACGCCGCTGTCGGCGACGGCGGCAAGGTCTTCGGCCCCCCATGGGGTGTCGAGCCCGTTGACGCGGATGGCGATCTCGCGATGGCCGAAGCCGCCGGCATAGACGGTGGCGAGGGCGGCCTTGCGGGCTTCATCCTTCAACTCGGGCGCGACGGCGTCTTCCAGATCGAGGATGATGACGTCGGCGGGCAGGCTGCGGGCCTTGGCCAGCGCGCGCGGGTTGGAGGCGGGCATGAAGAGCGCGCTGCGGCGGGGGCGGTCGGCGAAGCGGGCGGCCAGTGATGGGATGGCCGTGGGGGTCGGCGCATCGCTTTCGGAGAAGAGGATGGCGGCAGGATTGTTGGCAGGGTCGCTCTGGGGGATCTGCGTCATGGGGAAGCTGGTCTCCGGCGTAAGGTGCTGGCTGTTGAGGCCATTTCCTCACCGGGGTGCCTTGATCGGGTGCGAGCGGTCAAGCCCTGTCAGACAGATGCCCCGTTTGGCGGGATCTCATTCAGGCTGAATGGAGGCGGTGCATCACGCAATCCTCTGTCAGCGCGGCAATATCCAGCAATTGCACCATGCCCTCGCGATAGGGGGCCAGGCCTTCGATAAAGCGCAAAGGGGTGCCCGCCGGGTGGTTGTTGCCCAGTTCGGGGGGCGGCAGCAGGGTGGCCTCATCGATCAGCACCAGATCGCCCACCTGCTCGACCACCAGCGCGCAGACATGATCGTCGAATTGCACGATGATGATGGAGTGGCTTTCGCTGTCAGCAATGGGATTCCAGCCCAGCCGCAGCGACAGGTCGATCACCGGCAGGATCGCCCCATGATCGCTGGTGACGCCCACCACATCGACGGGCAGACCGGGGACGCGGGTGAGCGGCGACCAGTCGCGGATTTCGCGGATGGTGCCGATATCGAGGGCAAAGTGCTGCCCTTCCACCTCGAAGATGATGCATTCGCGACTCATGACCCGTTCTTTCTGGCTTGTCCGGCAGGTGCTGCCGGGGATGCATGCCGTCCGCACCCTGCGTTGAGCCCTGAAATTCGGCTCAATGGGGCGTGAGGGCAAGGCCAGATGGGTTCAAATCCGTTGCACCCGTGATGGAACAATCGGTCAATTTGTAGGGAGGCGTCGAGTCTGTATGAAAAATGTGCGGGGCAGAGGGCCGGTGCCGCACATCCGGCCCTGCCGGATGTCAGCTCAGCGTTGCGAAACCGCCATATTGCCCGCGATGGAACAGCATCGGGTCGCCTTCGCGCTGCACCTTCATGTCCAGCACCTGGCCCAGCACGAAATGGTGGTCGCCCGCCTCATGCACCCAGGCGATCTTGCATTCGATCGAGACCAGCGCATCGTCCAGAATCGGCAGGTTATTATCGCTGACATGCCATGTCACGCCCGCCATCTTCTCGCCCTTGCCGGCCAGCTGGCGGCACAGGTCGGTCTGGTCCGAGCCCAGAATGTTCACCGCGAAATGCCCGGCCGTGTGAATCTGCGGCCAAGTGGTCGAGCGCTTGTCGGGCAGAAAGCCCACCAGCGGCGGATCGAGGCTGACGGAGGTGAAGCTGCCCACCACCAGCGCCAGCACGCCGCCATCAGGGGCAAGCGCGGTGATCGCGGCCACGCCTGTGGGATAATGGCCCAGAGTCTGGCGGAACAGGGCAGGATCGATGGTGGCAACAGACACAGGCATGCTTTCTGAACAGACCGGGGATGGACAGGCTGGTGCCAGAGGCAAGCCCCAGAGGCAAGACTATGCCGCAAGCGCGAGATACGCGTGAGCGATGCGCTGATCTCTTTACGACCCCTGCTCAAGCGTGTTAACCGATCGGTTAAGGCGAGCCGAGAGACTCCGCCACCCCCTTCCGAGAGGCTTCCATGATGAGCGATCCCTTCCAACTCAACGACGATCAGCTGGCGATTCAGGATATGGCGCGCGGCTTCACCGCTCAGGCCATCACCCCTCACGCGGCGCGCTGGGATGCCGAGCACCATTACCCCATCGAGGTGTGGAAAGAGGCCGGCGCGCTGGGGCTGGGCTCGATCTATGTCTCGCCCGAGGGCGGCGGCGCGGGGCTGGGGCGCCTTGAGGCGGCACTGGTGATGGAGGCGCTGGCCTATGGCTGCCCCGCCACCAGCGCTTTTGTCTCGATCCACAATATGGCCGCCTGGATGGTCGACAGCTTCGGGTCGGAGGATCTGAAGGCCCGCTGGCTGTCGCGGCTGGTGACGATGGAGGCCATTGCCTCCTATTGCCTCACCGAGCCGGGTTCGGGCTCGGATGCGGCGGCGCTGGTCAGCACGGCACGGCGCGATGGGGATGATTACATCCTCAACGGCACCAAGCAGTTCATTTCGGGCGCGGGGTACAATGACCTCTATCTCGTGATGGCGCGCACCGGGGATGCGGGGCCGCGCGGCATCTCCTGCTTTGCGGTGGAGAAGGATATGAAGGGCCTCTCCTTCGGCAAGCAGGAGGAGAAGCTGGGGTGGCATGCCAGCCCTACGGCCCCGGTGATTCTGGAGAATGTCCGCGTGCCTGCCGCCAACCGGCTGGGCGATGAAGGGCAGGGCTTCCGCATCGCCATGGCGGGGCTGGATGGCGGGCGGCTCAACATCGGGGCCTGCTCGCTGGGCGGGGCGCAGCGCTGTCTGGATGAGGCCATCACCTATGTGAAGGAGCGCAAGCAGTTCGGCCAGCCCATCGCCGCTTTCCAGAACACCCAGTTCCGCATCGCCGATATGGCCACCGATCTGGAGGCGGCGCGCGCGCTGCTCTATCTGGCCGCCACCAAGGTGACCGCAGGCGCCCCCGACAAGACCCGCTTTGCCGCCATGGCCAAGCGACTGGCCAGCGATTCGGGTTCGACCATCGTCGATCAGGCGCTGCAATTGTTTGGCGGCTATGGTTATCTGCGCGACTATCCGATCGAACGGTTCTGGCGTGACTTGCGCGTTCACCGTATCCTCGAAGGCACCAATGAGGTGATGCGCATGATTATCGCACGCGATCTGCTGGCATGAGTGAGGCTGAACAGCCCCCCGTTCTCGTCGAGCGCCGGGGCGCCGCCGGTCTCCTGTCTCTCAACCGACCGCGCGCCCTGCATGCGCTGAACCCCGAGATGATCGCGCTGATGGCGCAGGCCCTGCTGGCGTGGCGCGACGATCCGCTGGTCAGCACGGTGATCATCGATCACGCAGAAGGACGCGGTTTCTGCGCGGGCGGCGATGTGACAGCCGCTCGCCGTTCGGCGCTGGAAGAAGGCGGGGCCGGAGCGCGCCGCTTCTTCTTTGACGAATATCGCCTCAACCATCTGCTCTACACCTATCCCAAGCCGGTGGTCTCCTTCATGGATGGCGTCACCATGGGCGGCGGCGTGGGCATCAGCCAGCCCGCGCGCTATCGCGTGGCCACCACCAACACCATGTTCGCCATGCCCGAGGCGGCGATCGGCCTGTTTCCCGATGTGGGCGGGGGCTGGTATCTCTCACGCCTGTCGGGGCGGCTGGGGCCTTATCTGGCGCTGACGGGCGCGCGGATGAACGGGGCGGACTGCCTCTGGGCGGGGCTTGCCACGCATCATCTGCCGGTGGCGGCTCTGGCGCAGGCCAAGGCGCGGCTGATCGATGGCGAGGCACCGGGCCGTGTGCTGGGCGCCTTTGCCGATCAGCCCGAGGAAGCGCCGATCACAGCGCAGCTCATCCCCATCCTGAAGCATTTCGCCAAGCCGACTCTGGAAGCGATTCTGGCCTCTCTGGCCGAGGATGACAGCGATTGGGCGAAGAAGGTTCTGGCCACGCTGGCCGGGCGCTGCCCGGTTACCTGCAAGGTGGCGCTGCGCCAGATGGCCGAAAGCCTGCGTCTGGATACGTTCGCCGCCAATATGGCGATGGAATACCGCCTTGCCGCGCGCATGGTGATGCTGCCCGACTTTGCCGAAGGGGTGCGCGCCGTGCTGGTCGACAAGGACAATGCCCCGGTCTGGACCCCCGCCACCCCCGAAGGCGTGAGCGAGGCGATGCTCGATGCGATCTTCGCCCCTCTGCCCGCAGCCGAAGAATGGAGCCCTTATGAGTGAGTCAAACCTGATCGTTGAAACGCAGGGCGCGGTGACGATCATCACGCTCAACCGGCCCAAGGCGCTCAATGCGCTCAACAGCCAGGTGCTGGAGGAGCTGATCGCCGCCTTCGACGCTTTCGAGGCCGATGAAACCCAGCGCTGCGCCGTGCTGACCGGCAGCGGCGAAAAGGCCTTCGCCGCCGGGGCCGACATCAAGGAGATGCTCGACAAGCCCGCCGCCGAGTTCTTCCTGCAGGATTTCTTCAGCCGCTGGACCAGCCATCTGGTCAAGGGCACCCGCAAGCCGTGGATCGCGGCGGTGAACGGCTTTGCCCTTGGCGGCGGCTGCGAGCTGGCGATGATGGCGGACTTCATCATCGCTGCCGACACCGCCAAATTCGGCCAGCCCGAGATCAAGCTGGGCGTCGCCCCCGGCATGGGCGGCAGCCAGCGCCTGACCCGCGCCATTGGCAAGGCCAAGGCCATGGACCTGTGCCTGACCGGCCGCATGATGGACGCCGCCGAGGCTGAAAGCAGCGGTCTGGTCGCGCGCGTGGTGCCGCTCGCCAGCCTGATGGAAGAGGCGGTGAAGGCCGCCCAGACCATCGCGGGCATGGCGCCGATGGCCGCGCTGATGAACAAGGAAATGGTCAATGCCGCTTTCGAGACCACGCTCGATCAGGGCCTGCTGCTCGAACGCCGCATGTTCCAGGTGCTGACCGCCAGCGAGGACCGCGTGGAAGGCATGACCGCCTTCGTGGAGAAGCGCGCGCCGGTCTGGAAGGGCAAATAAGAGCCGGATTTTGCGGCACCGGCCCACTCCCCCAGCCCGGCCACCCATACCATTGACGGGTGACCGAGCCGGGGGAGTGGGGCGCTAAACGCATTCGGCAACACTTCGTTACACAGCGGAAAGGCATCGCAACACAAATCCCGTCATGACAATGCCTGACCGGTTCCAGTTGGCCCGCACGAGGCTTTCGGAGTCGGCACGCAGGCGGAACGGTCTCGAATTTTCAGGGAGCGTTTCACATCATGACGGGCAAAATCCTTCTTCGCGGCCTGATCGCATTGGGCCTTTTTGCCGGCAGCGCGCAGTCTGCCTTTGCCGAGGACGAAGCCCCCGCACAAAGCGGTAAGGGCTTCCTCGATTTCACGGTGACCGGCACGGTCGGGCTGGTCAGCGACTACCGTTTTCGCGGCGTCTCGCAGACCGACAAGCATATGGCCATCCAGGGCGGCCTGACCGTGATGCACAAGAGCGGGCTCTACGCCAGCACCTGGGCCTCCAACCTTGCAGGCTGGGGCCAGTTCGGCGGCGCCAATATGGAGCTGGACCTTGTCGGCGGCTACACTAAGACCTTCAAGAAGGTGACGGCGGACGTTGGCCTGACGTGGTACATGTACCCCGGCGGCTCCAACACCACCGATTTCGCCGAGCCTTATGTGAAGCTCTCCGCGCCGCTGGGCCCGGTCAGCGCGCTGGTCGGCGTGGCCTATGCCCCCAAGCAGAAGGCGCTGGGCAACTTCTCGAACACGCCCACCAGCCGTGGCCAGAGCTGGGACAATCTCTATGTCTGGGGCGATGTGAACTACGCCATCCCCGGCACCAAGCTGAAGCCGCGCGCCCATGTCGGCCATTCCAACGGCAACCCCGGCCTTGGCCCGAACGGCACCAGCGTGACGCCGACGGGCGCCTATTGGGACTGGAACCTTGGGGCAGATTACGCAGTGGCAGGGCCGATCAGCGTTGGTATCAGCTATATTGATACCAACATTTCAAAGGCCAAAGCCGCTTACCTGCAGCCCAATTTCTCTTCTACCAAGGACGGTTCGTCGATCGCGGGGAGCACCGTGGTGTTCTCCCTGACGGCAGCCTTCTGAGGAGCCCAACTGACGGGGGTGTCCGATTGCGGTCTGGCATCCCCGGTTTTTTGAAGAGATTTGAAGGAAGAGAACATGCGAGGGGGTTACCCCCTCGCGCTCCCAGAACGTCTTCCGGCGCAAAGGCAGTGGTACCCGATCCGAGTGTCTGGCCTCTCCACCTGTGCGAGAAGGCGCCGCAGGCAGTCAATGTTTCGGATGGCAGCTGTGCCGAGAGTTTTAAAGCCTGCGGCGCGGCAAATTGAGCGCAAGGCCGAAGCTGATGCACTCACGTAGACATTAAAGGGAGCGCGAGGGTTATGACCCTCGCATCTTACCTTTAACCTTCCACCAGAACCTTCTTCGAACTCGCCCGCCGCAACAGACGCACAGGAACGCGCTGCTTCTCGACAGCCTTGCCGGCGATCACGCTCAACAGACGATCCACCAGCGCTGCCCCTGCCGCGTGGAAATCCGGCTCGATGGTGGTCAGCGCGGGCGAGGCCAGCGCCCCGGCGCGAATGCCGTCGAAGCCCACCACGCCCACCTGATCGGGCACAGAGATGCCATGATCGCGCAAGGCAGGCAGCACGCCCAGAGCCATTTCGTCGCAGCAGCAGAAGATCGCGTCGAAAGGCTCACCCGATGCGATCAGGGCTTCCGCGGCGCGGCGGCCTTGCTCATCACGGCTGTAGCCTTCCTCGAAGGTGATGAGGCGCGCGGGGTAGCCTTCTTCGGCCATGCGCTCGGCATAGCCCTGCCAGCGCTCCTTGAACTGGCGCTGGGCCGAGGTTTCAGAGGCGATGCAGACGATGTTGCGATAGCCCGCTTCGATCAGATGGCCGGTGGCGAGGCGCGCACCGCCGCGATTGTCCGAGCGAATCCAGTCGAGATCCTCGATCGGGCTGCCCCAGCAGACGATGTCGGCGCCGCCCTTGGCGATCTCGTGGAAATAGTCCCAGGCGGCGGAGTTCTCGCTGGTGCCGATGACGATCATGCCGTCGGCCTTGCGCTGCTCCTGATAGAGGCCGCGCAGCTCGTCGGGGGCGCCCTGGAAGCTGACCAGCGTGTCATGCCCGCGCGCGGAGGCGGCGGCGCAGACGCTGCCCAGCAGCGAGAAATGGAAGGGGTTGAAGTCCTTCATGTCCTGCACGGGGCGGACCACGACGACCACGGCCAGCGTGCCGGTCTTGCCGGTGCGCAGGCGGGCGGCGTTTTCGTCGACATGGTATTTCAGCTTGGCGGCGGCGGCGGCGACGCGCGCGCGCGTGGCTTCGCTGACCACGGGGTCGCCCGCCAGCGCGCGGCTGACGGTGGATTGGCTGACGCCGGCCTCTGCCGCCACGTCAAAGCTGGTGACGCGGTAGCGGCGTGGGGCGGCTTGCCCGTGATCCTGGGTGGTATCCTCAACCATGGCGCCTGCTTTGTCAGCAGGAGGGGGGGCTTGTCCAGCGATGTTTCATCGCGCGCTTAAACCGCCGTCGAGCCGCAGTTCGGCGCCGGTCATAAAGCTGCTGGTCGGGCTGGCGAGATAAAGGGCGCCTTGCGCCACTTCCTGCGCCGTGGCGATGCGGCCCATGGGGAGCTGCGCGCCCAGTTTCGCGCGCAGGATATCGCCGGGCATGGTGGGGGCAAAGCTGTCGACCATGGCGGTGTCGGCATAGGCGGGCAGCAGGGCGTTGCAGCGGATATCCCAGCCGTTCTGGGCGCAATGGAGTGCCACGCTGCGGGTCAGCGCGCAGACGGCGGCCTTGCTGGCGCCGTAGGCGGCGGTTTCGGCGCGGGCGTTATGCGCGGCGGCCGAGGCCATGTTGACGATGGTGGCGGGCTGGCTCTCGCGCAGCAGCGGCAGGGCGAGGCGGCAGCCGAGATAGGCGCCATCGGCATGAACGGCGAACGCGCGGCGCCAGTCGGCCAGCGTGGTGTCCTCGAAGGGGCCGCCCACGGGGATGCCGGCGTTGTTGACCAGAATCGACAGGCCGCCGAGTTTGTTTCGCGCGAAGGCGAGGGCGGTGTGCCAGCTGTCCTCGCGAGTCACATCGAGAGGGTGGGAGAGGGCGCCGATTTCCTCCGCCAGAGTGGCGGCGGCATCGCCCTTCAGATCGGTGATCAGCACGCGCGCACCCTCGGCGGCGAAGAGCCGGGCGATCTCCGCGCCCAGCCCTTGTGCCGCGCCGGTGATCAGCGCTGTCCGTCCGGCCAGTTTCATAGGGGCAGCCTCATGCGGGCAGGCCCAGCCCCGTGATCCACGGCGCCAGCAGGGTGAGCATCTTCACATCCACGGCCAGCCCTCGCGCGCGGGCCTGCGCCACGAAAGCGGGCAATTCCGCCAGCGCCACGCGATGGACAGTGATGTTTTCGCCTTCCACGCCGCCGCCCGCGCTGATCTTCTCCAGACCATGGGCGCGCAGCAGGGTGAAGCTTTCCGAGACCATGCCGGGCGAGGACCAGAATTCGCCCACCACCTCCATACGGGCGGCGCGATAGCCGGTTTCTTCCTCCAGCTCGCGGTTGGCCGCTTCGGTGGGGTCTTCATCGGGGTTGTCCAGCGTGTCGCCCACCAGACCCGCCGGCAGTTCCAGACAGGGGCGGCCCAGCGGCACGCGGAACTGCTCGACCAGAATGACCTCATCGCCGTCGATCGGCAGGATCACGGCGGCGCGAATGCCCCGGGCGCGGCTGACATACTCCCACTTGCCGCGCGTCTTGGCGGTGATGAAGCGGCCCTGCCACTGGATGTCCTCTGCCATGCTCATCTCTTCTGGCAGAATGGTGTCGGCGCTCATGCGAATCTCCTGGGGGTGGATGCCGGGGACATAGACCACTGCGGCCATGGCTGACAGTCTGCGCGATAGTCCTTTGGTTAACAAGGATTTGCGTCGGGACGCAGGGCATGTCCGGCGTGGCGGCTTGAGGTGGCCGGGCGAGTGTGGCAGGCAAGCATGCGGACTTCATGCTGTAAGGGGATAGGCTATGGCGATGTTTGGAGACTTCAAGACCTTTATCGCGCGCGGCAATGTGCTGGATCTGGCGGTTGGTGTGATCATCGGCGCGGCCTTCGGCAAGATCGTCTCCTCGCTGACCGAGGATGTGCTGATGCCGGTGATCGGCAAGATCACGGGCGGGATCGATTTCTCGTCCAAATTCATCCTGCTCAGCGATATTCCCGCCAGCTACAAGGGCGGCGAGACCGATTATGCCGCGCTGAAGAAGGCCGGCGTGGCGATGCTGGGCTATGGGTCCTTCATCACCGCCATCATCAACTTCCTGATCATGGCCTTCGTGATCTTCCTGCTGGTGCGCCAGGCCAACAAGCTGATGCCCAAGCCCGAGGCGCCCGCCGCCCCCACCGGCCCGAGCGAGGTGGAGGTCCTGCTGGAAATCCGCGATGCGCTGAAAAAGAACTGATCTTTCAGCTTTATCGACATCTGATGGGGGCAGGCCGCCGGTCTGCCCCTTTTCTTTTGCGCAATCGCGCCTATATCGGGCGCTGCCGGGCTTGCCCGGATATGGCGATAAACTGCGGCGTGTACTAGGCGCAGCGGACCCGGGGGCGGTACCCGGCGGCTCCACCATCACCACCGGCTAAAGGGCCGGGCTCCGTTGTCGCGGAGGTGTTGACGGGGCCGAACTAGGATCGACGTGTGTTGAAAAGCGCTGTTTTCGCCCGGGCTGAGTAACCCGTTCAAGGCTCAAAACTCATAAGTGCCAACGACAACGAAGCACTTGCTCTGGTTGCGTAATTCTAGGACCTAACGGTCTGAAGTTACAACACTATAGCACGGTTGAACCCACCGGGTAACAGAAGGGAGTTCGGGGGCTGGGGGCGAGCCTATCAACAGAATCGCCCTACCTTCCTTTCAGATGCAATCGCGCGCGCAGCAGGCTATGCAAGCCGCTGATCGATCACGATTGCCTGAAGGATTCCCATGCCGGTGTCTTCCCTGCCCGCTTTGCTTGGCGCTTTGAGCCTGCCTTTCTCGCTTCAGGCCGCGTCCACTGCCACGCCGCCTTTCGATCTGGCGGGACGCACCGTGGTCGCCACGTTTCAGGGCGAGGGCGCGCAGATCTATGCGTGCAAGGCCGGGCCCGATGGCGCTCTCACCTGGACCTTTCGCGAACCCGTTGCCGCGCTGATCGAGAGTGGCAAAACCGTGGGTCGCCATTTCGCCGGGCCGCGCTGGGAGCTGGAGGATGGCAGTCTGGTGCAGGGCAAGATGGCGCAAAGCCAGCCCGGCGCCTCGGTGCAGGATGTGCCGCTGCTCAAGCTGGATGTGGTGAGCCATGAAGGGCACGGCCGACTGGACGGGGTTACCGCGGTCTATCGGCTGAACACCAGAGGCGGCGTGCTTCAGGGGGCCTGCACCACGCCGGGCGCGATGCAATCTGTGCCTTATGCGGCGGATTACGTCTTCGCGTGGTGAAGCGGGGCGGGGGATGAGCTGTCTTCCGTTTGCCGTTCGGCCCGCCTGGCGGCCTCATACTTCAGGCAATCCAGAATCTTGCCGCCGGCCATAAAGACCGAGCCCATGCAGGCCAGAAACAGCAGCTTGCCGCCAAAGCCGGGATATTGCCCCAGATAGGCCTGCCCGCGCTGCACGGCCCCTGTGGCCAGCGCATAGATGATCATGAACGCCTCGGGGCGAGTCTTGATCACGAAGAGGCGGGCCAGCTTGGTCAGCATGGGGGGCAGCATCGAGTCCTTGAAGACGCCGTTTGTCTGGCGTCTTCAGGAAGATGGGCCGGTCGGGCGCGCCTCGCAAGTCTTGCTTAAAGCGATGTTAACCAAGCCTTGTCCGAAATCGGGACTGCGATCTTCGTGGTCGCATCCTTTTTGCGAAAAACCGGTTCCCACTTTTTCGCAGCATGCTTCAGCGGGCCTGCTTCTCCTTATGCGCCTTGAGCAGCCCGTCGAGTTCGGCAATGCGCAGCCGCTCGGGGCTCGTTTTGGGCAGGCCGTTCAGGCGGCATTTGGCCCAGAGCATCTTGCGCTCGGATTCCAGATTCTTGAGGTAAAGGTCGGCCATAAGATCTCCATTCCCGCCTTACATAGCGCAGGCGGGTGTGTTTCGCGACTATCAGGGATGTTTCGGGTCAGGACAGGATGCGGGCGATGCCCACGAAATCCTCGATCCCCAGCGTTTCGGCGCGGCGGGCCGGATCGATGCCCAGCGTTTCGAGCGCTTCCAGAGCGCCGGGAACACCCTTCAGGCTCTGGCGCAGCATCTTGCGGCGCTGGCCGAAGGCGGCTTCGGTCACACGCTCCAGCATGCGGGGGGATACGCCCTCGGGCGCCTCGCCGGGCACGATATGGACCATGGCGCTCATCACCTTGGGCGGCGGGGTGAAGGCGCTGCGATGCACCTTGACCGCGATCTTCGCTTTGGAGCGCCACTGCGCCAGCACCGCCAGCCGCCCATAGGCATCGCTGCCCGGCGCGGCGATGATGCGCTCGGCCACTTCAAGCTGGAACATCAGCGTCAGGCTGGTCCATTGCGGGGGCCATGTCGCGCCGCTCAGCCAGCCGGTGAAGAGGTTGGTGCCCACATTGTAGGGCAGATTGGCGACGATGGCATAAGGTTCGGCGCCGAAGATGCTGGCCGGATCGACCTTGGTGGCATCGCCATGGATCACCGTCAGCCTGCCGGGGAAGGCTTGCGACAGCTCCTCCAGCACCGGCAGGGCGCGCTTGTCCATTTCGATGGCGGTGACCTTGGCGCCGGCACGCAGCAGGGCGCGGGTCAGGCCACCGGGGCCGGGGCCGACCTCCAGCACATTGGCGTCCATCAGGCTGCCGGGGATGGCGGCCAGACGGTCGAGCAACTGCTCATCGAAGAGGAAGTTCTGCCCCAGCGCCTTGGTGGCGAAAAGGCCATGCGCGTTGATCACCTCCCGCAGGGGAGGCAGCGGATGAGTTGGCGGATATTTCATGCGAGAATGGTGGCTTCAGCCCGGCGCGCGGCGCAGTCGCCCGCCATGCGGATCGCGGCGATGGTGGCGCCCGCATCGGCGATGTTGCGCCCGGCGATGGCAAAGGCCGTGCCGTGATCGGGCGAGGTGCGGATGATCGGCAGACCCAGCGTGACATTCACGCCATGGTCGAAATCCAGCGCTTTCAAGGGGATCAGCGCCTGATCGTGATACATGCAGATCGCCACGTCGAAGGTGGCACGGGCGCGCTCGGCAAACAGCGCATCGGCGGGGTGAGGCCCGGTGGCGTCGATGCCGCGCGCGCGCAGGGCGGCGATACCGGGTTCGATCAGGCGGCCTTCCTCATCGCCCATGCGGCCTTCTTCACCCGCATGCGGGTTGAGCGCGGCAATGGCGAGGCGGGGGCTGGGCAGCCCGAAATCGCGGGTGAGGGCAGCAGCGGTGATCGCGCTGCGGCGTTCCACCAGCTCAGGCGTGATCAGGCTGGGGACGCTGGCCAGCGAGGTATGCACTGTCAGCGGTACGGTGCGCAAAGTCGGCCCGGCCAGCATCATCACCGCATCCTCGGCGGCAACACCGGCAGCGGCAGCGACAAATTCGGTCTGCCCGGGATGGACAAAGCCCACTTCGGCCAGCCGCGCCTTATGGATCGGGGCGGTGACGATGGCACCAGCCTCGCCCTCCACCGTCAGCCGTGCCGCCAGCGACAGCGAGGCCAGTGCCAGAGCAGCCCCCTCACGATTCGGCTCGCCCGGCGTATAGGGGCCGTCCAGATCGCCCAGCACCGGCAGGGCACGGGGGAAAACCTCGGCAGCCTGCGCGGGGGAGGCAATGCGCTCGATCGGCACATCCAGCCCGCGTGTGGCCGCTGCCGCCGCGATCAGCCGCGCGCCGCCCATGGCGAAGAAAGGCGCCAGCCCTTCCTCCTTGCGCCGGGCCCATGCGGCGGCGATCAGCTCGGGGCCGACCCCCGCCGGATCGCCCAGCGACAGAACCAGAGGCAGCGCGGCAACCATCAGTTGTATTCGATGATCGCGTCGCGGCGCAGGTCGCGCATGTAGATCTGGGCGCGGCGGTTGACGCGCTCATCTTCCATCTGGCCCAGCACGGCGTCGAAGTTGGGCGCGCCGGCATCCTTGGGCTCTTCACGACCGCAGAGCATCAGCATGCGCACACCCTCGGCCACCGAGCCGAAGGGCTGGGTCGAATCGCCCGGCTGCATCGCCAGCACGGTCTGCTGCAGGGCGGCGGGCAGATCGCGCGCCTTGACCTGATCGTTGGCCACCACATTGGCGCCGATCTTCTGCGCCGCGGCATCCACGCCGCCGCAGCCCTTGGCCGCCTTGATCGCGGTGGAGAATTCGGTGGCGCGCTTGTTGGCGTCAGCCTCGCTCATACCCTTGGGGAATTCGATCGAGATCTGCTTGAGCGCCAGAATCGCGTCACGCGGATCGGCGGTCAGCACCTTGCGCTTGTCGATCAGATACAGGATCGAGAAGCCGCCGCGCATTTCCACCGGGCCGGTCAGCTGGCCGGGCTGCATGTCGCGCGCGGCAGCGGCCAGTTCGGTGGGCAGCTGGCTCAGGCGCACCCAGCCCAGATCGCCGCCGACCACCTTGGTCGAGGCTTCCGAATATTGCCGCGCATAGGCCACGAAGCTGCCGCCCTGGCGCAGCTGGTCCATGATGCGGTTGGCATTGGCGGCGACCGAAGGCTTGGCTTCGGGCGTGGCCGAAAGATAGATTTCGCCGACGTGATACTCATCGGTGCCCTTCTGGGCCTGCATCTTGGCGATGAGTTCCTTCACTTCTTCCTGGCTGACGTTGATGAAGGGCTGAACATTCTTGCGCAGCACGCGCTGCCAGGCCAGCTCACCCTTGATCTGCCGCTTCAGAGAGGCCGAGGACGATCCCACGCGGGTGAGATAGGCATCGAGCGCCTTCACATCCTGATGGAAATTTTCCTGCGCCACGCGGGCGAAAGTATCGTCCACCTCGGAATCATCGATGGTGGCGTCAGCGCTCTTGGCTTCCTGAATCTGCAGCGTTTCGTCGATCAGGTTGCGCAGCACCTGCGCGCGCAGCTGGGTGCGCTCCTCATCGGAAATCTTGCCGCCATTGGCCGCGATCACCAGCGCCAGACGCTGATCGACATCGGTGCCGGTGATGATGTCGCCGTTCACGATGGCGGTAGCGCGGCGCAGATTGGGCGTGTTCTTGCCGAACAGGGTGACGGTATCGGGCAGGTTGAAGGGATCGCCACCGGGGCCACCGGCCTCCGCCGCTTCCGGGGCGCCGCCGGGCTGGCCCTGCGCCATCAGCGCGGTGCCGGGCAGCGCCAGTGCCATAGCGACGGAAAGGGCCACGCCTGCCCGGAGGAAGGAAACGCGGTTCTTGGACTTCATCATCACCGTCTGGTCGATCCTGCTTGACTGGCCCTGCGCCGGGAAGACGCGCGGGGCTTTCCCCCCACATACCGGCCTGCGGCTGAACCAGACCTGATGGAAAATCAGGGCCGAGCCGCCTTCCGGGCTGTGAACGCCTGGGGCGATAGCCTGTTTGCGCCCCCATGCCAATGGCATGAGGGATTGTTTGAAAATCCGGCTCTTCAGCCGGATTTTGCGGCACCGGCCCGCTCCCCCACCTGGTTACCCTAAGGTGGTATCCTCTGGGTGGCCGGGTGGGGGAGCGGGTCGGTGCCGCTTGCCAACAGGCAAAGCCTGTTGGCAACACATCAACGGAAACCGATGTTCTTCAGGCTGAAATGCAGTTCGAAGCTGCTGCCCTTGGCCACGTCGCCGATGGTGACATAGTCCTTGCGCCAGGTCAGGTCGATTTCCAGACAGTCGGAATTGTAGGAAAAGCCCAGACGGGTGCGCAGCGGCTGATATTTGTCGAGCGTCTGGCCATTGACCACGGTCTTGTCGTCAATGTCGAGAATCCCCGAGCCGAAGATCGAGAGATAGCGCGCGAAAGCGACACGCGCGGCGGCGCGCAGCTCGGTGCTGTCCTGCAGATCCTCGATGGTGGGATCGAAATGGCGGTTGAGCTTGACGTAGCCGACCTCGAAATAGGTCTTGTTGCTGCCCACCGCCGCGTCGATTTCATTACGGCGGAAGCCCATCGTGTCCTTGTCGAGGCGATAGCGATGGGTGATCTTGAACAGATCGCGATAGCGGATTTCGGTGCGGCCCACGATGTCGGACATGCGGCCCGAAAGGCCCGTGCCATCCGGCAGCAGCGTGGGCTTGCTGGTCATGCGATAGGACTGGCCGATGTTGGCGTTGATGCTCCAGCGCGGAACATCCAGCTTCCATTCCAGACCATAGGTGATGCGCGTGCCATCCTCGATCCGGTCGTAACCGGGGAAGCGGTTGAGCGCGAAGAGATTGTCATCCTCCAGCTCGATCGCCCGCGAATCCTCGTTGGGAATCGAGAGGTTGGGCGTGGAGGGCGCCGCCACCACCTGCACATGCGGGGTGATCACCTGCGTGCCGCCAAAGGCCGCACCCACCAGCGGCCAGGTCATGTCCACCGCGCCCAGCACCACGCCGCGGGTCTGCCAGCCGGGCAGGCCCTGATAGATCGAGGTGGCGGTCAGGCTGTTGTCGCTGGAGTGATAGGCGTCGGCGCGGGCCAGGCCCGTGAAGGTGAACTGCTGGCCCCAGGGGGTGGTGCGGCGCAGGCTGTATTGCGCGCTGGTGAAGGCGCGCTGCGTGTCCTGCCCGGCGGTGCGGGTGATGGCCAGCGTGTTGGCCTCGATCTCGAACTGGCCGCCCAGCCAGGGGTCGGCGATGCGGCGGCGATAGTCCAGCACGGGCAGGGCGATGGGCACGCTGCCCTGCAATTCGTCGGTGCGCAGCGTCTGGAAGGCCCAGCCGGAGAGCGAGAAATAGGAGTTCTTGTCGATATGCTCGACATTGATGGTCGAGCGCAGAAGGTCGTCGTTGTTGATGTAATAGCGCTGCAGGAAGGTGCGGTCGCTGGCCAGACGGCCCGAGAAGG
The DNA here is from genome assembly GCF_017163935.1 of Novosphingobium terrae. Lineage (NCBI taxonomy): Bacteria > Pseudomonadati > Pseudomonadota > Alphaproteobacteria > Sphingomonadales > Sphingomonadaceae > Novosphingobium > Novosphingobium terrae. Next base: position 371,143 of record NZ_JABVZR010000001.1, read on the forward strand.
TCACGCTCCATTCCGGCGAGAGCTGGAACTTGCCATTGGCGTCGATATAGCCGCGCAGCTGGTCCTGACCGTTGCCGATGGTCGTGCCCGTGGCCGACACCACCGGGCTGCGGGTGACATAGCCGGTGAGCTGGAAGGCGCCCAGATCGGTCAACTGGCGATAGTTGACCTGAAGCATCGGGTCGACCTTGGAGAAGACATAACCCTTGACGGTGACGTCCTTGTCGTCGGCCAGGCGAATGTATTCCGCTTCGGACAGTTCAAAGCCGTTGGACGCGGTCGAACGCAGATCGGGAATCAGCGGCCCGGTGATTGCGCGACCGTCCGTGGCGATGATGGCCGTGGGCAGCGGCACCAGCGGCACGCCGAAGACCACCAGACGCGCGGCCTTGAACTTCACCAGCTTGTGCTTCTGGTCGTAGATCACGCGGCGGGCGTTGATGCGCCAGCTCGGCGTGGTAGCGCAACCCTTGGAATTGACCACATCGCAGCCGGTGTAGCTGACGCGGGTGAGCAGCACCGTGCCATCCGCCTGCTTTTCGCCCTTGTCGGCGGCAAGGCGGCCGCCTTCGCGCAGCAGCAGCAGCATGTTGGTGGTGAAGCCCACCGTCATGTCCTGATCGACCTTCATCGATCCGGTGAACATCTCATTGCCATCGGCATCGACCGCGCGGATGTTGCCATTGGCCACGATATCGCCGGTGTCGCGGTTCCAGACCACGGAATCGGCGCGCATGGTCCGGTCGCCGCGCCTCAGGAAGACATTGCCCTTGGCGGTGACGAGGTTGTCATCGTCGGAATAATCGACCTCATCGGCCTCGAAATCGACATTGCGGTCGGCTGCGGGCTTGGCGGGGGCCGTGTCACCATGTTCGCCGGACTCGCTCTGGGCGCCCAGCTGCGGGGAGGGCGTGATGCCCGCGCCCGTGCTGATCGGCTGGCCCAGCGAGCCTGTCGGCAGTGCAAAAGCCACAGCGGGATTCGCCGCAAGGCCCAACACAACGGCCATCGCACCAAGCGAAAGGCCCGGAAAACCGCCGCTTTGCCGGGCGCGCAGAAGAGATGGGCGAGAACGCCTTAAGGGAAGCATGGCTTGCCTATCGCACCGGTGCGTCCTAACTGCAATGCGCGTTGATCGCGGTGCGTTCTGTTGAGCAGAGTGTGTCGCCCGCGACGCGGTGGCTCTGAACGCGTGAAAATTCACGCGGAAAGCCAGAGCCTTGCTGTCGCCCGATTGCCATGGAGTTGTCATGCAGATCCAGTTTTCCACATCCGACCAGTCCTCCGCCACCACGCGCGCGCGTTTGATCGAGGGGGGCAGCTGGCCCGCCGATCTCGATCCGTTGCTGGCCGCTGGAGCCAGGGCCAACCGTTTTAACGGCAAGGCGGGCGATTTGTTCGAAGGTTTTGTGTCGCGCGGCGATGTCACCCTGCGCGCCGTGCTGCTGGGCATCGGTGAAAAGGGCGCTGCCGACCGTGTGGCGGGCCTTGAAAAGGCCGGTGCGGCGCTGACCGCGCAGTATCTCACCAGCGGCGAAAGCACGGTGGCCGTGGATCTGGCCGGTGCCGATCTGACCGGCGCCGAAGTGGCCGCGCTGCTGCTGGGCCTGCGCCTGCGCGCCTGGCGCTGGGACAAGTATCGCACCACCCAGAAGGACGAGAAGAAGGTCAGCCTGACCACCGTCGACGTCGTCGGCGCGCCCGAGGGTGCCGAGGCGGCGTGGGAAGAGGCCTTCGCTCTGGCACAGGGCGTGGAGTTCACCCGCGAGCTGGTCACCGAACCGGCCAATGTGATCTATCCCGAAAGCTTCGTGGCACGCGCTCAGGCCCGTTATGAGGGCACCGGGCTGAAGGTGCGCGTGCTGGAGCAGGCCGAATTGGCCTCGCTGGGCATGGGCGCGCTGCTGGGCGTGGCTCAGGGCTCGGTCCGTCCGCCGCGCGTGCTGGTGATCGAGTGGAACGGCGGCAAGGACGGCGAGGCGCCGGTGGCCTTCGTCGGCAAGGGCGTCACCTTCGACACCGGCGGCATCAGCCTGAAGCAGCCCGCCGGCATGGAAGACATGAAGTGGGATATGGGCGGCGCGGGCGCCGTGGCGGGCACCATGCTGGCCCTTGCTCTGCGCAAGGCCAAGGCCAATGTGGTTGGCGTCTGCGGTCTGGTGGAAAACATGCCCGACGGCAACGCCCAGCGCCCCGGCGACGTGGTGACCTCCATGTCCGGTCAGACCATCGAGGTGATCAACACCGATGCCGAGGGCCGTCTGGTGCTGTGCGACGCGCTGACCTTCGTGCAGCGCGAATACAAGCCCAAGCTGGTGATCGATCTGGCCACGCTGACCGGCGCGATCATCGCCAGCCTCGCGCATGAATATGCCGGTATCTTCAGCAATGACGATACGCTGACCGCCCAGCTGACCGCCGCCGGCAACGCCACCGGCGACAAGCTGTGGCGCATGCCGATGGGCTCGGTCTATGACCGCATGATCGACAGCCCCATTGCCGACATGAAGAACATCGGCGGCAAGTTCGGCGGCTCGATCACGGCGGCGCAGTTCCTGCTGCGTTACATCGAGAAGGGCACCCCCTGGGCGCATCTCGACATCGCGGGCATGGTCTGGGCCGACAAGCCCGGCCACAGCTGGGACAAGGGCGCGACCGGTTACGGCGTGCGTCTGCTCGACCGTTTCGTGCGCGATACCGCCGAAGGGTAATGCCCCTGCGCGTCGATTTCTATCTGGTGGGGCAGGGGGACGCTTTGGTCGCCCTGCCGCCGCTCGCCGCCGCCGCGATGAAGGCCGGCCAGCGCATGCTGGTGGTTGCGGGCGACGGCGGGCAGCGCCAGCGCATTTCCCAGGCGCTGTGGGGCTGGCGCCCGACCTCCTTCCTCGCCCATGGCGAGGCAGGCACCGAACATGACGCCAGCCAGCCGATCCTGATCGCGCCAGACGTCACCGACCCCGCCAATGGCGCCCGCATCGCCCTGCTGGCCGATGGCCAGTGGCGCGAAATGGGTGAAGGTTTCGACCGCGCCCTGCTGCTCTTTGGCGAGGCGACACGCGGCGCGGCCCGCGCTGTCTGGACCATGCTGGGCCAGCGCGAGGGCGTTGAACGCCACTTCCACGAATATGTCGAAGGCCGCTGGGTGGCGCGCGGTTGAACCTGCATGGCTGTGCCGGTGTCGCACAGCGTCACCACACCGCTTGCGAAATGGATGCATCCCGGCTAGGGCGCCGCGCAACAGGGCCCTAAAGCCCGTTCCGCAGCCCAATACGCAAGGAATTTCCCATGGCGGTGACCCGCACCTTCTCGATCATCAAGCCCGACGCCACCCGCCGCAACCTGACCGGCGCCGTCACCAAGATGCTGGAAGAAGCCGGCCTGCGTGTCGTTGCTTCCAAGCGCATCCAGATGACCAAGGAGCAGGCCGAGGGCTTCTACGCCGTCCACGCCGAGCGTCCCTTCTTCGGCGACCTGGTGTCGTTCATGATCTCGGGCCCCGTCGTCGTGCAGGTGCTGGAAGGCGAAGACGCCGTGAAGCGCAACCGCGACATCATGGGCGCCACCAACCCCGCCAACGCCGATGCCGGCACCATCCGCAAGGAACTGGCCGAATCGATCGAGGCCAACTCGGTCCACGGTTCGGACAGCGAAGAGAACGCCGCGATCGAGATCGCCTACTTCTTCAAGCCCGAAGAAATCGTCGGCTGATCCATTTTCGGATTGCTGATGTGACGAGGCCGCCGGGGGGAAACCTCCGGCGGTTTTGTTTTGGGTTTTAGGGGTTTTGAGGGAAGAGAAGGTGCGAGGGGGTTACCCCCTCGCGCTCCCATGACGTCTCCCGGCGAGAGGGCTGGGTGGGAGGCGACCTTAATCCGTGATCGACAGATGGGTGACGAATGGTGCGCCTTTCAGAAGTTCGGTGACGGCTGCATCCATGTGTTCAATCATCTGCGGCGCGGAACCGATTTCCAGCGAAACCAGATCGAAGGCTTCTCCCGCGCTGCCGCCCCCATTGAGGATAAGCATGGCGTGACCCTGTTCCGCAGGAGCCGATACGGTGATCATCCAGCCGCCTTCATCGGCATCAAGCGCCTGGGGTGCAAAGCCGCGCGCGATGAGTTCGGCGCGCAGCCACAAAGCGCATTTTTTCGATCGGGCAAGTTGTTCTCCCGCGCCGGGTGCATCAGGCATCACCGTCCGGCTGGAGACAGGCGTGGCCCCACTGTCGAAAAGGCTGGAGGCGTTGAAAGAAAAATCGGTCATATCATCTCTCTTGAAGGGCAAGGTTAGAGCCTTGGTTAAAGAGTGATATTTTATGCTCCGTAAAAACCTGGAAATGTTCTGAAAGTTTTTTCTGCGCTTCTTGACTGCTCTCGCCATGGCAAAGTGTAAGCACTTTGCCCCAACTTCAGGTCGAGACGTCAAGAACAAGTCGCAACGTAGACATGGATGGGAGCGCGAGGGGGTAATCCCCTTCGCATCAAACTTTCCTCCTTCTTGCCCCCTTCACAATCCCTGCCTACACAAGGCGCCATCATGCCTGACACACTCAAGATCACGCTCGCCCAGTTGAATCAGTCCGTTGGCGATCTGGCCGGCAATGCCGCAGCCATGCTGGCCGCGCGTGAGCGCGCCGCCGCCAAGGGCGCCGACCTGATCGTCTTTCCCGAGCTGCAGCTCATCGGCTACCCTCCAGAAGACCTGATCCTGAAGCCCGCCCTGATCGAGCGCGCCGCCGCCGAGCTGGAAAAGCTGGCCGCCGCCACCGCCTCCAAGGGCCCGGCGATGCTGGTGGGCAGCGTCTTCGTGCAGGACGGAGCGCTTCACAATGGCGTCGCCCTGCTCGATCAGGGCAAGGTGCAGGCCATCCGCTTCAAGCATGAGCTGCCCAATTACGGCACCTTTGATGAGATGCGCCTGTTCCAGCCCGGCCCGCTGCCAGAGCCGATCATCTTCCGCGGCATCATGCTGGGCGTGCCGATCTGCGAGGACATCTGGCACCCCAATGTCTGCAAGCATCTGGCCGATTTCGGCGCGGAGATCTTCATCTGCGTCAACGGCAGCCCCTATGAGATCGACAAGGATTCGCTGCGCATCGATGGCGTCGCCAAGCGCCGCGCCGTGGCCGCTGGTGTGCCGCTGGCGTACCTGAACCGCGTCGGCGGTCAGGACGAGCTGGTGTTCGATGGCGCCAGCTTCGTGGTCAATGGCGACGGCAGCCTGCCCGTGCAGATGACCGACTGGGAGGAGCAGGAAGTGCTCACCAGCTGGACCAAAACCGCCAAGGGCTGGCGCTGCGACCATGGCGAGATCGCCCAGCATGTCGGGCAGGAGGAGAGCATCTACTCCGCCATGGTGCTGGCTTTGCGCGATTACGTGACGCGCAACCGCTTCCCCGGCGTGGTGCTTGGCCTGTCGGGCGGCATCGATTCGGCCCTGTGCGCCGCCATTGCGGTGGACGCGCTGGGCGCGGACAAGGTGTGGTGTGTGATGCTGCCCAGCCGCTACACCAGCACGGAAAGTCTGGTCGATGCCACGCAATGCGCCCATCTGCTGGGTGTGCGTTACGACACCATCCCCATCGTCCCGGCGGTGAAGGCGTTTGACGAAATGCTGGGCCCCGCCTTCGCCGGCAAAGCCCCCGATCTGGCCGAGGAAAACGTGCAGAGCCGCATCCGTGGCGTGACGCTGATGGCCCTGTCGAACAAGTTCGGCCCCATGGTCGTCACCACCGGCAACAAGAGCGAGATGAGCGTCGGTTACGCCACGCTCTATGGCGATATGAACGGCGGCTACAACCCGCTGAAGGATGCCTACAAGCTGACGGTCTTTGCCATCTCCAAATGGCGCAACGAGAACAAGCCGCGCATCGGCCTTGGCCCCAGCGGCCCGGTGATGCCTGAGAACATCATCTCCAAGCCCCCCAGCGCCGAGCTGCGCCCGGACCAGAAGGATTCGGACTCGCTGCCACCCTATGACGTGCTGGACCCCATCCTGATCGGGCTGGTCGAGCATGAAAAGAGCGTCGATCAACTGGTGAAGGAAGGCTTCGAGCGCGAGGTGGTCTCGCGGATCGAGCGTCTGCTGCATCTGGCGGAGTACAAGCGGCGCCAAGCCCCCCCGGGCGTGAAGCTGGGGACGCGGAATTTCGGGCGCGATCGGCGGTATCCGATTACGCAGGCGTTTCGGACGGCTTAAGGTTTGAAGGGGAAGATGCGAGGGGGTTACCCCCTCGCGCTCCCGGGAATGTCTACGTTGTGCGCGACCTCTCGGTTTCGCACGGGTTCTTGGCGCCGCAGGCAGAAACGATAGCTGGCGCTGTGGTGGCGGGTTTGCTTGCCTGCGGCGCGGCAAACTGAGCGCAAGGCCAAACCCATAGCGCCCACGCCGACAATTAAAGGGAGCGCGAGGGTTATGACCCTCGCATCTTCTCTTTCCTTATCCTGCCTTCTATAGCGCCCCCATGACCACCGTAACCCGCTTCGCCCCGTCGCCCACTGGCCTGCTGCATATCGGCAACATTCGGACCGCTTTGCACAACTGGATGCTGGCGCAAAAGTCGGGCGGGCGGTTCCTGCTGCGCATCGACGACACCGACGCCGCCCGCAGCGAAGAACGCTATGTCGATGCCATCCGCGACACGCTGAACTGGCTGGGCCTCAACTACGATAGCGAGGAACGCCAATCGGCCCGCTCGGCGCTGTATGAGCGCGAGTTCCAGAAGCTGGTCGAGGGTGGCCGCGTCTACCGCGCCTATGAGACCGCGCAGGAGCTGGAGCTGAAGCGCAAGGTGCTGCTGGGCCGTGGCCTGCCGCCGGTCTATGACCGCGCCGCACTGAACCTGACCGAGGAAGACCACGCCGCCAAAGCCGCAGCGGGCGAGACCCCGCACTGGCGCTTCCTGCTTGACCGCGATGCGCCCATCGAGTGGGTGGACGGCATCCGTGGCCCACAGCGCTTCGACCCGGCGCAGATGTCTGACCCGGTGGTGCGCCGCGCGGATGGCTCCTGGCTCTATATGCTGCCCTCGGTGATCGACGATGTGGATATGGGCGTCACGCAGATCCTGCGCGGCGAGGATCATGTCACCAACTCCGCCGTGCAGGTGCAGATGTTCGAGGCGATGGGCGCCCCCGTGCCCGCGCTGGCCCATGAAGCGCTGCTGACGGGCGCAGAGGGCAAGCTCTCCAAGCGCCTCGGCTCGCTGGGCATCGGCGAACTGCGCGAGCAGGGCATCGAGCCCGAAGCCGTGATCGCCCTGCTGGCGCGCCTCGGCACCAGCGATCCGGTCGATCCGGCGCTGTCGCTGGCCGAGCTGATCGCCGCTTTCGATCTCTCGCGATTTGGACGCGCCCCCGCGCGCTTCGATGAGGCCGAGCTGGCGCGTTTGAATGCCTCGATCCTCCACCGTCTGCCGTTCGAGCGTGTTGCTGCCAGCCTGCCGGAAGGCATCGATGCGGCGGGCTGGGAAGCGATCCGCCCGAACCTCTCGACCATCGCCGAGGCCGCCGACTGGTGGGCCATCGTCACCGGCCCCATCACCGCGCCCGCCTTCGATGACGAAACCCGCGCCTTCCTCACCTCCGCCGCCGAGGTGGCCGCCGGGCTGGATTGGGTCGAGGCGCCCTGGGCCGCTCTGACGGGCGCTCTGAAGGAGGCCACCGGGCGTAAGGGCAAGACCCTGTTCCTGCCGCTGCGTCAGGCCATTACGGGCATGGAGCATGGGCCGGATATGGGGGCTCTGCTGCCGCTGATCGGGAAGGATCAGGTGGTGGAACGGCTCAAGGTTTAAGAAGGATAGATGCGAGGGCCATCGCCCTCGCGCTCCCTTTAGTTGTCGGCGTTAGCGCCAAGGGTTCAGCCAAGGCGCTTAACTTGCAGCGCCGCAGGCAAGCAAACCCACCAACAGCGCCAGCCATCGTTCCTGCCTGCGGCGCGAAGAACCCGCACCGAACCGATAGGTCGTGCACAACGTAGACATTCATGGGAGCGCGAGGGGGTAACCCCCTCGCATCTATCCTTCTTATGCTACTTCCGGCACATCTTCACTGGCTGCTTCCAGCAACCTTTTCTCGATCGACTTCAAGCGGCTGGCGGTATCGATCTTCCCCGCGAACAAATCCGTCACATAGAACGTATCGATAGCTCGCTCACCATAGGTGGCGATGTGGGCGGAATGCACGATCAGCCGCGCCTCGAACAGAGCGCGCGCCAAACGGTTCAGCAATGCGGGCCGATCACGGGCGGAAATTTCCACCACAGTGAACCGGTTCGACGCATCATTGTCGAACTCCACGCGCGGGCGGACCTCAAAGGCTTCTGCGCGGGGCCGGGCGAGGGGGCGGGCGGCCAGCTGCGGCACCAGCGGCACGCGGTTCGCCAAAGCGTCGCCGATCATCGTTTTCAGGCGCGCGAATTGCGCTTCTTCCGAGAAGGGGCGGCCTAGCGGGTCCTGCACCAGGAAGTTGTCGACGGCGGTGCCGTTCTTGGCCGTGTGAATGCGGGCGTCGATGATGTTGCCGCCCGCCAGATGGATACCCCCGGCGATGCGGTAGAACAGGCCGGGGTGGTCGGCGGCGATCACCATCACCAGCGTGGCGCCGCGCGCGGCATCATAGGTGGTGGTGATGGAGAGCGGCTCGCCCGCCGCCTGATCCAGTTGCGCCAGATTGAGGGCGATGACGTCCTCGCTTTCGGCGATCCAGTAGGCGTCGGCCATCAGCTTGCCCATGCGCTCGACCAGCGCGCCATTGTCGTCCATGCGGGCCGCGACGGCCTGCTTCTTGGCCTCGATGCGCTCGGCGCGGTGGCTCTGGACGTGGCCGAGGCGCAGGCGCTCCTCGGCGGCATTGTAAAGCTCGGCCAGCAGCTGGCGCTTCCAGCTGTTCCACACGCCGGGGCCCACGGCGCGAATGTCCACGATGGTCAGCAGCGTGAGCTGGCGCAGGCGTTCAAGCGACTGCACCACCGAGACGAAATCGGTGATGGTCTTCCAGTCGGCCAGATCGCGCTTGAAGGCGGTGGCGCTCATGATGAGATGCTGGCGCACCAGCCAGCTGACCAACGCGGTTTCCTCTTCCGTCAGGCCGAAGCGCGGGCAGAGGCGCTTGGCGATCTCGGCGCCCAGGATGGAATGGTCGCCGCCGCGCCCCTTGGCGATGTCATGCATCAGCACGGCGCAGAACAGCGCGCGGCGTGAGTGGATCTTGCCCAGCAGCAGCGTGGCAAGGGGGTGGTCCTTTGCCAGCTCGCCCTTTTCGATGCGCACCAGCAGGCCGATGGCGCGGATGGTGTGCTCGTCCACCGTATAGTGGTGGTACATATCGAACTGCATCTGGGCGTTGACGCGGCCAAACTCGGGTACGAAGCGGCCGAAGACGCCCGCCTCATTCATCCAGCGCAGCACGGTTTCGGGGTCGCGCTTGCTGGTCAGCACGCCGAGGAACAGCTCGTTGGCCTTGGGGTCCTTGCGCACCGCCGCATCGATCATGCGGCAGTCGCGGGTGAGCAGGCGCATGGTCTCGGGGTGGATTTCCAGCCCCTGTTCGTCCGCGATGGCGAAGATTTCCAGCATGCGGACGGGATCAGCCGCGAACCAGCCATCGTCCGGCGCGGCAATCCGGCTGGAGGCGACCTTGAAGCCCTTCACGGTCTTGGGCCGCCCACGGAAACCCGCGAACAGGCCCTTGCGCTGCTTCTTGGCGCTTTGCTCTTCCAACTGGGCGAGGAAGACGCCGGTCAGGCTGCCGACCTGTTTGGCCTGCAGGAAGAAATACTGCATGAAACGTTCGACGGCGCTTTTTCCCGGGCGGTCGGCGAAGTTCATGCGCTCGGCCACGGCGCGCTGCAGGTCGAAGGTCAGGCGGTCTTCGGCGCGGTTGGTCAGCTGATGCAGGTGGCAGCGCACCGCCCAGAAGAAGTTTTCCGCCCGGCGGAAATCGCGATATTCCTTGGGCGTCAGCAGGCCGACATCGACCAGTTCCGCCACAGAGCGCACCTTGTGGATGTATTTGCCGATCCAGTAGAGCGTGTGCAGGTCGCGCAGGCCCCCCTTGCCCTCTTTCACATTGGGCTCAACCACATAGCGCGAATCGCCGAGCCTTTTGTGGCGCTCGTTGCGCTCGATCAGCTTTTCGGTGACGAACTGGCGTTCCGTGCCCGCCACCACCTCGGCGAAGAAGCGGCGGCGCGCTTCCTCGAACAGTTCCTGATCGCCCCAGACATAGCGGCCCTCCAGCAGGGCGGTGCAGATGGTGATGTCCGATTTGGCCATGCGGACCATATCATCCAGACTGCGGCTGGAATGGCCGACCTTCAGCCCCAGATCCCACAGGAAATAGAGCATGGCCTCGATCACCTGCTCGCACCAGTGGGTCTGCTTGGAGGGGGTGAGAAAGGCGATGTCGACGTCCGAATGCGGCGCCATTTCGCCGCGCCCATAGCCGCCCACGGCCATGATCGTCAGCCTTTCGCCGCTGGAACGATGGCCTGACGGGTAGACATTGTTGACGACGTGATCGTGGATCACCCGCAGCAGCTGATCGACCAGAAAGGCCTGTGCCGCCGCCGCATCATGGCCGGCGGCGGGGCGTTCCTCCAGCCTGCGGGCGATTTCCGCGCGGCCATGGGCCAGAGCGGCGCGCAGGGCTTCCACCACTTTCATCCGCTGGCCGGCAGGCGGCTTGGCGGCCACCTCCGCATCGATGGCGGCGGTCAGCGCCCGCCGGTCGATCACGGCACGCTGGTTGGGGATGCGCAGGTCGTTCATGAACGCGGCTCTTATCCTGTTGCGAGCGGCCAGCATAGCGCCATCGCATGAAGAAGCGGTGAGCGAGCAGGCCCTTAGCGCGGAACCACCTATCATCGCGCCTTCCTCTATGCCAAAAGGCGCGGCGAAGCGGGTTGATCCCGTTATACCCTATGGCCCCGGACAGAGGCGGATTTTCGATTTCCATGACGCTTGATCTTGTACTGGATGCCGTGACCACCGCAGGCAGCGCCGTTCATCAGCCCCTGCAATGGGTCGATCTGCATCTGAAGCGCGGCATCGAACTGGGGCCGCTGACCACCCATTTCGGCTTCACGCTGCGCTATTATTCGCTGGCCTATCTGGCGGGCATCCTCTTCGGCTATTGGCATCTCACGCGCGAGTTGCGCACGGGCGGCGCTCCGCTGGCGCAGCGCCATGCCGACGATCTGTTCTTCTGGTGCACCATCGGCATCATTCTGGGCGGTCGCCTGGGTTATGCGCTGTTCTATGACCATGCGATGCTGACCAGCCCGGTGCTGCTGGTGCGGTTGTGGGATGGCGGCATGAGCTTCCATGGAGGCCTCACCGGCGTGATCGTGGCCATTGCCTGGGTGTGCCGTGCCAATGGGCTCAGCTTCCTGCGGGTGAGCGATTATATCGCCCCCTGCGCGCCGATCGGCCTGTTTTTCGGGCGCTGCGCCAACTTCATCAATGGCGAGCTGTGGGGCCGTGTCACCACGCCGGATGTAGCCTGGGCGATGGTCTTCCCCGATGGCGGCCCGCTGCCGCGCCATCCCAGCCAGCTTTACGAGGCGGCACTGGAAGGCCTGGTGCTGGCGCTGATCCTGATCCCGCTGTTCTGGAAGAGCGGCGCGCGCTGGCGCCCCGGCCTGCTGAGCGGCATCTTCGTGGGCGGCTATGGCGTGGCGCGTTTCTGCGTCGAATATTTCCGCGAGCCCGACAAGCAGCTTGAGGATTTTGCCCATGCCACCGGCATGTCGATGGGCCAGTGGCTCTGCGTGCCGATGATCGTGCTGGGTGTGGTGCTGGTGGTGCGGGCTTTGCGCCGCCCGGCGCTGGGCTCGGCTGCGGGCGCGCCTGTGGTGGCCTGATGAAGGCCGTCTGATGTTTGGTGAGATGACACTGGAGCAGAGTCTCGCGCGGCTGATCGCCCTGCAGGGGCCGATCAGCCTGACGCTGTGGATGGGGCAGGCCAATGCCCATTATTACGGCAGCCGCGATCCCTTGGGCGCGGATGGCGATTTCACCACCGCGCCCGAAATCAGCCAGATGTTTGGCGAGATGGTCGGCGTGTGGTTGGCCGATGTGTGGTCGCGCGCCGGCAGCCCGGTGGATGCCGCTTATGTCGAGCTGGGGCCGGGGCGCGGCACGCTGGCCCGCGATGCGCTGCGGGTCTTGCGCCGTTTCGGCTGGGCGGGCAGCGTCCATTTTGTCGAGACCTCGGCCACCATGCGCGCGGCTCAGGCCCGCGCCGAGCCCGATGCGCAGTGGCATGACGATCTGGGCAGCCTGCCCGAAGACCGCCCGCTGCTGATCGTCGCCAATGAATTCCTCGATGCGCTGCCGGTGCGCCAGATCGTGAAAACGCCGCAGGGCTGGCGCGAGCGGATGGTGGGCCTGCAGGATGACCGCTTCGTGCCGATGGCGGGCACCATGCCGCTGGACCTCGCCGTGCCCGAGGCCTTCCGCGAGGCTGATGCCCAGACCATTGTCGAGATCGCCCCCGCCGCCAGCGTGGTGATGGGTGAAGTGGCCCGGCTGCTGGCGGCGCAGGGCGGAGCGGGGCTGGTGGTTGATTATGGCTACACCGCGCCTCAGACCGGTTCGACGCTTCAGGCCTTGAAGGGCCATGCCGCCGCCGATCCTTTCGCCACGCCGGGCGAGGCGGATCTGACCACTCTGGTGGATTTTTCCGCCGCCGTGGCTGCCGCGCAGGCGTCGGGCGCTCAGGTGGCAGGACCTGTGGGGCAGGGGGCTTTTCTGGGCGCTCTGGGGATTGCGCAGCGGGCCGGGGCGCTGGCCAAGGCCTCGCCCGCGCGGGCCGGGGAGATCGCCGGGGCGCTCGAACGGCTGGTGGCGCCCGAGCAGATGGGTACGCTGTTCAAGGTGCTGGGGCTGGCCGGGAAAGACTGGCCTTCGGGTGCCGGTTTCGCGGCCTAGCGCCGGGTGTTTCCACCCGGCGCGGCAATGACTTAGCCCTCTTCGGCCAGTCTCTGGGCCAGAGCGGCGATCTCGCCCGGTTCCAGAATCCAGGTTCGGGTCTTGCGGCCCTCGCGATGGACGGGGACGGTGAGCAGGATACGCGCCTGCTCCCGCGCATGCGGCTTGTAGAGCGAGAAATGCAGCGCGCATTCGCGGATCAAGCCGATGATCGGCGTGCGGCCTTCCAGATCGATCATCGTGGCGGGCTGATCCCAGGGGATGTTGGCCACGGTGGCCTTCACATGCGGTTCCGCCGCGCCGACATAGGCCTCCACCGAGGTGTAATCGGGGTGAGGTGCTTCGGGTTTCTTGTCTTCACTCATCTCTTCAATCCTTTGCGCATGCGATCCTGCGCATCTGCGCCCTGCCCGATCATATAGGTATTCGGGCAGGAATTGCATCCCGGATTAGCCGAAGGTGAAGACATAGGCGCGGATGCCGGGCTTCTCGAAGCTGATCGAGACGGTGTGATCGGCGATGGTGCCGCTCTGGCGGACCAATTGATAAAGCCGGTCTTCGCGCACTTCGCCCCAGCCATTGGCGTCGACATCGGTGCCGTGGTCGGCGCCGGGGGCCTTGCCATCGATGGTGACGCGGAAGCGCACGGGCTGGCCATCCGCCGCGCCGCCCAGCACCAGATGAGCGTCGCGCGCATGGAAGCGGTAGCGCAGCAAGGCGGCGGGGCTGGCGGGGGTGATATACTCCGAACCGATGGTCCAGCTGCCGGTCAGATCCCAGGTGCCGCGCTCCAGATCGGCGGCGGGTTCATAGAGCTTGGCCCGGTTGCGCGAGGGGCCGCCGGGCGAGCGGAAGCCTTCGGCCTTGTCATAGCCCAGATAGGCTTCGGGTGAGCCCAGTTGCGCCCAGTCGGCCTCCGCCTCGATGCCCTTGCCGGTGATGGGCGGGGTGGGCACGCTGGACAGATCCTGCCCGGCCTCGGTCAGCAGCTTGCGGATCAGCGCTTCGCTCTGGGCATAATTGCCTTCGCCGATGTGGTAGCCCTGCATATGGCCCTTGGCGTCGATGAAGTAGAGGCTGGGCCAGCCCTCATTGGCGAATTGCTGCCAGGTGGCGTAGCTGTTGTCCTGCAGGTTGGGATAGGTCACGCCGAGTTGGCGGAAGGCGAGGCGGGCCTTGGCGGCATCATGCTCGAACTGGAATTCGGGGGCGTGGACGCCCACCACCACCAGACCCTTGTCCTTGTAGCGCTGATTCCAAGCCTTCAGATAGGGCAGGGCGCGCAGCGAGTTGATGCAGCTGTAGGTCCAGAAATTGACCACCACCACCTTGCCGCGCAAGGCATGCACCCCGCCCGGCACATCGGTGAGCCATGGCCCGGCATCGCTCAGCACATCGATGGGGCGGGCGGTGGCGCCGATGGGCACGGGGCTGGCGTAAGCGGGCGTCAGCGCCTCCACGCAGCAGGCGGCGGTGATCAGGCCACCGGCGATGAGGGCGCTGGCGATAAAGCCGAGAGAGCGGGGGCGTGAGGAGCGGGGCTGGGCCATGATGTGTCTCCGAAACAGGCAAGCGATCGATCCGCTTGGCGTTGGTTGCATCTTAGGCTTCCCGCCGCGATCCGCCCGTTAGGTGGCGCCCGGCGGTGTTAGCTTGCGAGAGGGCTGCTTTGCGCAGCTAACACCAACTCACTCCACCTAACGGGCGTCTTTCAGGGGCTTGTCTATGCTGGCCGTCATCCAATCGAGGAGACGAACAGTGGGGAATGCATTGAACCTTTCGCGCCGCCAATTCGCGGTCGGCGCATCTCTGGCCGGGGCCTTGGGCGCTCTGCCGGGCCTTGCCAGCGGCGCCACCGGCAGCACGGCGATCCGCTCTTTCAAGGTGGCGATCCCTCAGGCCGACATCACCGCGATGAAGCGCCGCATCGCCGAAACCCGCTGGGCCGATCCCGAGCCTGCCACCGATGACAGCCAGGGCGTGCGCCGCGAGACCTTGCAGCCGCTGATGGCCTATTGGGCCGGCGCTTATGACTGGCGCAAGGTGGAGGCGCAGCTGAACGCCCTGCCGATGTTCATGACGCAGATCGACGGGCTGGACATCCATTTCATCCATGTCCGCTCACGCCATGAGAAGGCCATGCCGCTGATCCTGACTCATGGCTGGCCGGGCTCGGTGCTGGAGTTCATGAAGGTGATCGGCCCGCTGACGGACCCTGTTGCCCATGGTGGCAAGGCCGAGGATGCCTTTCATGTGGTGATCCCCTCGATCCCCGGCTTCGGCTTTTCGGAGAAGCCCAAGGTGGTGGGCTGGGGTTCGGACCATATCGGTCGGGCGTGGTCGGCGCTGATGCTGCGGCTGGGGTATGATCGGTTCGTCAGCCAGGGCGGCGATTGCGGCTCGGTGATTTCGCAGCGCATGGCCTTGCAGCATGTGCCGGGGTTGCTGGGCATTCACCTCAATATGCCCGCCGTGGTGCCTGCCGACATTGCCCGCACGCTGGCCGCTGGCGATGCGGCTCCGGCTGATCTGTCGCCCAAGGAGCGGGGGGCTTTCGATCAACTTGCTGCCTTCTACCGCGACAATTCCGCCTATGCCGCGATGATGAACACGCGGCCCCAGACCATCGGCTATTCGCTGGTGGACTCGCCCGTCGGCATGGCGGCGTGGATGTATGAGAAGATCGCGCAATGGACCTACAGCAACGGCCAGCCTGAGAAGGTGCTGGGCCGCGATGCGATCCTCGATGATATCTCGCTCTACTGGCTGACCAGGACCGGGGCTTCTGCCGCGCGGATCTATTGGGAAGACCATACCAACAATTTCAACGCGCGCGGCATCATCGACATGCCCGTCGCCGTCAGCGTCTTCCCCGGCGAGATCTTCCGCGCCCCCAAAAGCTGGGCCGAGCGCTGCTACAAGAACCTCTACTACTTCAACGAAGCCAGTGACGGCGGCCATTTCGCCGCCTGGGAACAACCCGCGCTCTTCGCTCAGGAAGTGCGCAACGCTTTCCGCCCTCTGCGCTGAACCCCATTCCAAGGAGAACAACCATGTCCGATACCAAGACGCTCTACACCGCCAATGTCCATGTCACCGGCGCCCGCGAGGGGCCATGCCAAGAGCAGCGATGGCCGTCTGGACATCAAGCTGTCCACCCCCGGCGGCCCCGGCGCGGGCACCAACCCCGAGCAACTGTTCGCTGCTGGCTGGTCGGCCTGTTTCGAGGGTGCGATGGGGCTGGCCGCCAAGGCCAAGGGCGTGACCCTGCCTGAAACCCTCGCCATCGATGCGCAGGTTGAGTTGCGCCATGGCGATGACGGTTTCTCGCTGGCCGCGCGCCTGACGGTCCATGTCCCCGGCCTTGCCGAAGATGTGGCACGCCAGATCATCGAGGCCGCCCACCGCACCTGCCCCTATTCCAAGGCGATCAAGGGCAACATCGACGCCATTGTCACGCTGGCCTGAAAGGTAAGATCATGAAGAAGATGATGATGCGCGGCGGGCTGATGCTCGCCGCCGGGATGATGGCCTCGGTTGCGCAGGCTCAGCCTGTGAAACCGACTGTGGTGCTGGTCCATGGTGCCTTTGCCGATAGCGCCAGCTGGAACGGCGTGATCACCGTGCTGGAGCATGACGGCTACCGTGTGATCGCGGCCCCCAACAATCTGCGCGGTGTGCGCGCCGATGCCGATGTTGTGGCCGATGTGGTGAAAAGCGTCGCTGGTCCCGTGGTGCTGGTTGGCCATTCCTATGGCGGCTCGGTGATCAGCGAGGCCGCGGAGGGGGCAGCCAACGTGAAGGCGCTGGTCTATGTCTCCGCCTTTGCCCCCGAAGCGGGCGAGACCGCCATCGGCCTCACCGGCAAGTTCCCCGGCAGCACGCTGGGCCCGACGCTGGCACCTCCGGTGAAGCTGAGCAGCGGTGGTAACGACCTCTATATTCAGCAAAACCTCTTCCCCGCCCAATTCGCGGCGGATGTGCCGCTTGCGTCGGCTCGCCTGATGGCCGCAGGTCAGCGCCCCATCGCCGAGGCCGCTCTGGGGGAGCCCGAGACCGCTCCGGCATGGAAGCATACGCCATCTTGGTTCATCTATGGCGACGCCGACCGCAACATCCCTCCCGCCGCCATGGCCTTCATGGCCGAGCGCGCCCAGTCCCGCCAGACGGTGGTGGTGAAGGGGGCCTCGCATGTGGTGATGGTTTCCCATGCCATGGAGGTCGCAGGTCTGATCGAGAAGGCTGCCAAGGCGGAATAACCCAGACAGAATGTGCGGTGCCGGTGTTCCCTCCCTCCCCTTGGGGGCACGTCCCGCCCCCTCCGGTGCTTCACGCTCAAGCCCGGCAACGCTCAGTCGTTGTCGGGCTTGAGTTCGTTTGGGGTTGGGAAGGGGGACGTAGAAGATGCGAGGGGGAGTCTTTGTTGGTCGCATTTCTTGCGAGAAATGCTCCGGGCCCCTGTGCTCCCATAACGTCTTCCGACGAGGCAGCAGGGGCGCCGAAATGGAGCATCTTGGCTCTCCACCTGTGTCAGCTGATGCGGTTGCCTTGCGTTATGGCTATTTTGGCTTGCATCGTCGTAACAGCCGCTTTTACGGCTTCTTCAAGAGAGAGTTTTGCCGGTTCGAGGGTGGAAAGCGGAGCGGCGCTGTCGGCGATGCTCCAGAAGTCGTCGTCAACCGGTTAGATGTATATAATATCTAGAAAGGCTTGGCTGTCTCCAAGTTGGATTGGTGAGGCTGCAATCCCGATGCTATCCCCAAGCGACCATATGTGCCCAAAGACGTAGAAGCCTTCAGATTGCAGTGCTGTGATGGCAGAGGCCCGATCCATGGAACAGTTGTAGGCAATCGCAGCACCTCGGACAACGGCCATTTTCGAATCCATTGCGCCATAAATAAGGCGCCGCAGGCAGTGAATCTGTTGAGCGCCAGACCGCGCTGCGAATGTGAAAACCTGCGGCGCAGCGACCTGCCTCAAGGCCGAACCCGATGCGCAAAGTAGACATTCATGGGAGCGCGAGGGTGTAACACCCTCGCATGTCTCTTCTCTTCCAAACCTGAAAAACCCGGCAACGCCAAAGCGCCACCGGGTTCCAACACCATCCAAAAACAGAGAAATCAGGGCGCCCAGGCTGTGAAAACCAGATCCTCGCTCTTCTCCAGCTTGTTGTGGCAGGTGAAGCAGGACTGCATCAGCTTCACATCCTGATTGGCCACGCCTTTCTCGAACTGACCATAGCCCCAGCCTCCGCTGGCAGCGAAGCGCTTGGAATCCTTCACGCTGACCTGAACATTGGTCGGCGCGCCTGCCACGAAGGACTGGGGTGAGGGGAAAAACGCATCGTTGCGCGGCGAGGACTGATAGTGCCACGCCACACGCACGATCACAGCGCCATCGGGGAAGGGGCGCTTGCCCGAGCGATAGGCCTTCACCGCGATATCATTGCCGAGGATGGCGCGGATATCGTTGTTCTTGCCGTTTTCCTGAGCCACGCTGATCAGCGTCCAGTGGCGGTAACCCTTGGGCAGGGTGACGCCGTAAACAGGGGAGGCCTCCAAGGTCGATGGCACCCGCTCATGCGTTGCGGCGGAAACGGCGGAGGCCCCGAGAGCCAGCGTGGCGAGCGCCAGAAACCCGCCGCGCATCATGCGGCCCTCCCGCTGACATCCAGCACGGCTTGCGCGAAGGCTTGCGGCGCTTCTTGCGGCAGGTTGTGGCCGATGCCGCCGGTGATGGTGCGATGTTCGTAGGCGCCGGTGAACTTGGCGCGATAGGCTTCGGGCGCGGGGTGAGGGGCGCCGTTGCGGTCGCCTTCCATGGTGATGGCGGGGATCGTCACCGGCGGAGCGGCGGCGAGTTTGGCCTCCATGGCGTCATACTGGCTCTCGCCTTGCGCCAGGCCGAGGCGCCAGCGGTAGTTGTGGATCACGATGGCCACATGATCGGGGTTGTTGAAGGATGCTGCCGAGCGGTCGTAGGTGGCATCGTCGAAGTGCCAGTCGGGCGAGGCCTGATGCCAGATCTGCTTGTTGAAGGCCTTGGTGTTGGCGGCGTAGCCCAGCTGGCCGCGCTCGGTGGCGAAGTAGAACTGATACCACCATTGCAGCTCGGCGGCGGGGGGCAGGGGCTTGGCGTTGCCCGCCGGGCTGCCGATCAGATAGCCGCTGACCGAGACCAGCGCCTTGCAGCGTTCCGGCCAGAGGACGGCCATGATGTCGGCGGTGCGCCCGCCCCAGTCGAAGCCTGCCACCACCGCCTTGGCGATGCCGATGGCATCCATCAGCGCGATGCCATCGGCAGCCACAGCGGCCTGCTGGGCGTTGCGCATGGTGGACTCCGAGCGGAACAGCGTGGTGCCATGGCCGCGCAGATGAGGCACGATCACGCGGTGACCCTTGGCGGCGAGCAGCGGGGCAACCTCGGCAAAGGCGTGGATGTCATAGGGCCAGCCATGGAACAGCAGCACCGGCGCGCCCGAGGCGGGGCCATACTCCAGATAGCCGATGTTCAGCACGCCGGCGTTGATCTGCTTGATGGCGGGCACGGCAGCGGCGGCGCGGGCAGGGATGGCGCCGGCGGCCAGCGTGGTGGTGGCTGCGGCGGCGATCCCGGCAAAGCGCAGGAAATCGCGGCGGGGCAGGTCGGCGATACCAAGAGGCTTGTTCGACATGGGTGATCTCCCTGGGGTGGGTGTTTGGTATGACCCCTTGATAGCGCTTTCCGTGTGAGGCGGGTGTTAGGCCCTGTGATGCGGTGTGAGACGGTGCGGGCGCAGCATAGCAAAACGCGCATCGGAGGCAGCCCCCGATGCGCGTTGCAATGTTCGTTTCGGCAGCGTGTTGGCTGCTGAAAATTGGTGATTAAACGTCCAGATTGGCCACGTTCAGGGCGTTTTCCTGAATGAAGTCGCGGCGCGGCTCCACAACGTCGCCCATCAGGCGGGTGAAGATTTCGTCCGTCACGTCGGCGTCTTCCACCTTCACCTGCAGCAGCACGCGGTGGTTGGGGTCCAGCGTGGTTTCCCAGAGCTGTTCGGCATTCATCTCGCCCAGACCTTTGTAGCGCGAGATCGACAGACCCTTGCGGCCGGCCTCCAGCACCGCATCCAGCAGCTGGCTGGGGCGGGTGATGGCATCGTCGCCGGAGACGGGGCGGACGCGGGCGGGTGCCTCTTCGTCCTCATTGGCCTCGGGCTCGGGTTCGGCGGAGGCGGCGGTGGTGCGCACCAGACGGGCCGGGCTGCCATAGGCATCGGCCTGTTCGGCGGCCAGCTTGGCCAGCTTGCGGGCTTCGGCGCTGATCAGGAAGTGGGCGTCGATCTTGTGGTAGTCGGTCACGCCGCGCCACAGGCGGCGGATTTCGACATGGCCGTCTTCCGTCAGCTCGGCGGTCCATTTCGCCTCGCGGTCGCCCATGTTGAGGATGCCTGCGACCTTTTGCAGGGCCTCGCTGCGTTCTGCCGGGGTGAGGTCATGCTCAAGCGCGCCGCCCAGAGCTAAGGCCTCGATCACGGCGGCGTTGTAGCGGCGCGGGGCGAAGGCCATCAGGTTGCGCATGCGGCTGGCGTGTTCGACCAGCTCGACCAGATCGGGGCCGCTGCGCGCGCCGCCGCTGGCTTCCAGCACGCGACCGTTGATGCCCGCCTCGATCAGATAGCGGTCATAGGCGGCGGCATCTTTGAGGTAGACCTCGCTGCGGCCCTTGGTCACCTTGTAGAGCGGCGGCTGGGCGATGAAGAGGTGCCCGGCGCGGATGATGTCGGGCATCTGGCGGTGGAAGAAGGTCAGCAGCAGGGTGCGGATATGCGCGCCGTCGACGTCGGCGTCGGTCATGATGACGATCTTGTGGTAGCGCAGCTTTTCGAGGTTGAACTCGTCGCGGATGCCGGTGCCCATCGCCTGAATCAGCGTGCCGACTTCCTTGGAGCTGATGATGCGGTCAAAACGTGCGCGCTCCACGTTCAGGATCTTGCCCTTGAGCGGCAGGATCGCCTGATAATGGCGATCGCGGCCCTGCTTGGCCGAGCCGCCTGCCGAGTCACCCTCGACCAGGAAGAGTTCGCATTTCGAAGGATCACGCTCCTGGCAATCGGCCAGCTTGCCGGGGAGGGAAGCGATGTCCATCACGCCCTTGCGGCGGGTCAGCTCGCGGGCGCGCTTGGCGGCTTCGCGGGCGGCGGCGGCGTCGATCACCTTCTGGATGACGGTCTTGGCGTGGGCGGGGTTTTCCTCCAGCCATTCGCTCATCTTGTCGGCCATCAGCGCTTCGAGCGGCTGGCGCACTTCCGACGAAACCAGCTTGTCCTTGGTCTGCGAGGAGAATTTGGGATCGGGCAGCTTGACCGAGACGATGGCGGTCAGGCCTTCACGCATATCCTCACCCGAAAGCGAGACCTTTTCCTTCTTCAAAAGGCCCGAACGCTCGGCGTAGCCGTTGAGGGTACGCGTCAGCGCGGCGCGGAAGGCGGCCAGATGGGTGCCGCCATCGCGCTGCGGGATGTTGTTGGTGAAGCACAACACGTTTTCGTAATAGGAATCGTTCCATTCCAGCGCCACGTCGATGCCGATGCCGTCCTTCTCGCTGGTGATGGCGATGGGATCGGGGATCAGCGCCTGCTTGTTGCGGTCGAGGAAGCGCACGAAAGCGCCGATGCCGCCCTCATAATAGAGGTCATGCTCTTTGGGCTCTTCGCCGCGCAGGTCGCGCAGCAGGATGCGCACGCCGCTGTTCAGGAAGGCCAGCTCGCGGTAGCGATGCTCCAGCTTGTCGAAATCATAGACCAGTACGTTCTTGAAGGTCTCGTCGCTGGCGAGGAAGGTGACGCGGGTGCCCTTCTTGGGCTGGCCCTTGCGACCGCCACGCTCGGCAATGGGGGCGTCGCCGGTGATTTCCAGCGGGGCCACGGCATCGCCATTGGCGAACTTCATCCAGTGCTGCTTGCCGTCGCGCCAGATGGTCAGCTCCAGCCATTCCGACAGCGCGTTCACCACCGAGACGCCCACGCCGTGCAGACCGCCCGAAACCTTATAGGCGTTGTCGTCGCTGGTGTTCTCGAACTTGCCGCCCGCGTGCAGCTGGGTCATGATGACCTCTGCCGCCGAAACGCCTTCCTCGGCATGGATGCCGGTCGGGATGCCGCGGCCATTGTCTTCCACCGAAACCGAGCCATCAGGGTTCAGCTCGATCAGGACCAGATCGCAGTGACCGGCCAGCGCTTCGTCGATGGCATTGTCGGAGACTTCGAACACCATGTGGTGCAGGCCCGAACCGTCATCGGTGTCACCGATGTACATGCCGGGGCGCTTTCTCACCGCGTCCAGACCCTTGAGGACCTTGATCGAATCCGCACCATAAGCGTTGGTGTTCGGGGTCTGGGCGGGGACGGGCTGGGTGTTCTCGGGATTGCTGCTCATCATCGCCTAATAGGCATTGTGGCGGGCGGGGGAAAGGCGTTTTGCCACTATCGCGCGCGCGGGCGATCGGCCATCCACAACAAATTGGCGCAAAAGTGCAGCAAGGGGACGGATATGAAGCGGTTGCGGCAGGTTTTGACCGGCGCGGTGGCGTGCGGGGTGATGGCCACGGGCGCGCATGCGGCGCCGGTGGGCGTAGCAGGCAATGGGGGGCTTTCGGCGCAGGCGGTGGAGATCGGCAAGGGCACGCGCCCCGATCAACTGGCGTTCCGCGCGCTCTACAAGGAGCTGGTGGAGACCGACAGCTCGATCACCACCGGCAGTTGCACGCTTCTGGCCGACAAGGTGGAGGCGCATCTGCGCGCCGCCGGTTTCACCGACGCCCAGATCACCCGCTTTGCCGTGCCGGATCACCCCAAGGAGGGCGGGATCGTTGCGGTGCTGCCGGGCAGTTCGAAGACCCTCAAGCCGATCCTTCTGTTGGGCCATCTCGATGTGGTGGTCGCCAAGCGTGAGGACTGGACCCGCGATCCCTACACGCTGATCGAGGAAAACGGCTATTTCTATGGTCGTGGCACCTCCGACATGAAGGCGATGGATGCCACCTGGATCGATCTGCTCTCACGCTGGAAGAAGGCGGGCTACACGCCCAAGCGCACCGTCAAAATGGCGCTGACCTGCGGCGAGGAAACCAGCTGGGCCTTCAATGGCGCCAATTGGCTGGCCAACAACAAGCGCGATCTGATCGATGCCGAATTCGCTCTGAATGAAGGCGGCGGCGGGCGCACCGACGGGCATGGCAACATCGTCCAGCAATCGCTGCATGTCGGCGAGAAATTCGCGATCAATTACCAGATTACCGCCACCAATCCGGGCGGCCATTCCTCAATCCCCATCCGCGACAATGCGATTTACGAGATCGCCGAGGCCTTGCTGAAGGTGCGCGATTACGAATTCCCGCTGATGCTCTCCGACACCACCAAGGCCTATTTCGGCAAGCTGGGCGCCAGCCGCAGCGACGCGATGGGCGCGGCGATGCGCACCATCGCCAGCGCGCCGATCGGCAGCCCCGAATCGAAGGCCGCCGAGGCGACGCTCAACACGGATCGTTCGTTCCATTCGATGCTGCGCACCACTTGCGTCGGCACGCTGGTAGAGGGCGGCCATGCCAACAATGCGCTGCCTCAGAAAGCCACGGCCAACATCAACTGCCGCGTGTTCCCGGGCATCAGCGTCGAATCGGTGCAGGAAAAGCTGAAAGAGATCATGGCCGACCCGCGCCTGACCATCACCATGGAAAAGATGCGCGGTCCCGTGGCGAAAGCTCCGCCGCTCACCCCGCAGATCCTTGGGCCCGTGGAGCGCCTGAGCGCGCAATATTTCCCCGGCGTGCCGCTGGTGCCCACCATGTCGACCGGCGCGACCGATGGCATCTTTCTGGAAGCCGTGGGGATTCCTTCTTACGGCCCGCCGGGCGGCTTTGGCGATCCTGATGGCAATGGCACGCATGGGCTCAATGAGCGGCGCAGCGTGGCCTCGGTCTATATCGGGCGCGATTTCCTGAGCGATCTGGTCAAGGATTACGCGAATCATTAATGCCTAAAAGCGAAGAGCCGCCCTGCCTTGCGGCGGGCGGCTCTTGGGTCAGGCGGCTGAGTGGCCGCCGCATCGCAGCTGGTTAGGCGAGCGTGGCGGCGAACATCAGACCGCTGGTGCCGAGCGCGAGGGCAAGGGCGACCAGGTTACGTGCGATCATGGCGTTATCTCCTTCGGGTTCAGGAGGATCGCTCTTGATTTGTGCAAGTGCGAAGTCTCCGTTGGACGTGCCTATACACCGTTTCGTCGGCCAATCACGTGCGAACGCAACAATATTTCGTGCGTTTTTTGCAACTCACTAGGTCAAATGACGTAGTTTGGGTGCAATGCAGCAAAAATCGCCCTGATTGCGCCAGCGCGGCCCCATGATCTGGACATATCGCCCCCTCGCGACTAACGGGTGGCCATGAGCGAGCACCCCATCTCCACCGCCTCCGCCTCGGACCACTCCGACTCGATTCTCATCGTCGATTTCGGCAGCCAGGTGACCCAGCTGATCGCCCGCCGCGTGCGCGAAGCCGGGGTCTATTCCGAGATCGCCCCCTTCACCACCGCGCAGGCCGCCTTCGAGCGTATGAGCCCCAAGGGCATCATCCTCTCGGGCAGCCCGGCTTCGGTGCTGGAAGGCGGCCCGGCGATCCCGGAGGCCATTCTGGAGAGCGGCCTGCCGATCCTTGGCATCTGCTATGGCCAGCAGTCGCTGATGCATCAGATGGGCGGCGAAGTGGTGCTGGGCGACTCCGGCGAGTTTGGCCGCGCCTTTATCGAGATCAATGACAGTTGCGCGCTGTTCAACGGCCTCTGGAATGTCGGCGAGAGCCATCAGGTCTGGATGAGCCATGGTGACAAGGTGACCAAGCTGGCTCCCGGCTTCCGCCCCGTCGCGGCCAGCCCGGGCGCGCCCTTCGCCGTCATCGCCAATGACGAGAAGCGCATCTACGCCATGCAGTTCCACCCCGAGGTGGTGCATACGCCGGACGGCGCCAAGCTGCTGAAGAACTTCGTGCGCCATGTCTGCGGCCTGTCGGGCGACTGGACCATGGCCGAATTCCGCAAGACCAAGATCGCGGAAATCCGCGAGCAGGTCGGGTCCTCGCGCGTGATCTGCGGGCTTTCGGGCGGCGTCGATTCGGCGGTGGCCGCGCTGCTGATCCATGAGGCGGTGGGCGATCAGCTGACCTGCGTCTTCGTCGATGGCGGCATTCTGCGTCAGGGTGAGGCCGAGCAGGTCGTCAGCCTGTTCCGCGGCCACTTCAACATTCCGCTGGTGCATGTCGATGCCGCCACGCTGTTCATGAACGGTCTGGCCGGGGTCACCGATCCCGAAGCCAAGCGCAAGTTCATCGGCAAGACCTTCATCGACGTGTTCGAGGGTGAGGCCAAGAAGATCGGCGGCGCCGATTTCCTCGCGCAGGGCACGCTGTATCCGGACGTGATCGAGAGCGTCAGCTTCACCGGCGGCCCCTCGGTGACGATCAAGAGCCACCACAATGTCGGCGGCCTGCCCGAGCGCATGAACATGAAGCTGGTCGAGCCGCTGCGCGAACTCTTCAAGGATGAAGTGCGCGTGCTGGGCCGCGAGCTGGGCCTGCCCGAGATCTTCGTGGGCCGCCATCCGTTCCCCGGGCCGGGTCTGGCGATCCGCATCCCCGGCGAGGTGACCCGCGAGCGTTGCGACATCCTGCGCAAGGCTGATGCCGTGTACCTTGAGGAAATCCGCAATGCGGGCCTCTATGACGCGATCTGGCAGGCTTTCGCCGTGCTGCTTCCGGTCAAGACGGTCGGCGTGATGGGCGATGGCCGTACTTACGACAACGTCTGCGCCCTGCGCGCCGTGACCAGCACCGATGGCATGACGGCGGACATCTATCCCTTCGACGCCGCCTTCCTGAGCCGCGTGGCCACCCGCATCATCAATGAGGTGAAGGGCATCAACCGCGTGGTCTATGACTACACCAGCAAGCCCCCCGGCACGATCGAGTGGGAATAATCCCGCGCATCGCCTGATGGTTTGAAAAGGCCCCTTATCCTTCGCTGGATAAGGGGCCTTTCTCTTGGCCTCGGCTACAGCGCGATTTGCCGCGTGACGCCGATGGCCTCCAGAAAGCGCGGATCGTGGCTGACCACGAGCAGGGCGCCGTCATAGGCGCGCAGGGCCTGTTCGATCACCTCGATGGAGTCGAGATCGAGGTGGTTGGTGGGCTCGTCCAGCAGCAGCAGTTGCGGGATGGGCTGGGCCGAGAGCACGCAGGCCAGACCGGCGCGCAGGCATTCGCCGCCGCTGAGGTCTCGGACCAGCCTTTCGCCCTCCTTGTTGCGGAAAGCGAAGCGGGCCAGCGCGGCGCGAGCGGCATTCTCGTCCAGCGCGGGGTTGAGGTGGCGGATGTTTTCCACCAGCGTCATCTGGCGGTCCAGCATGCCCACGCTTTGATCGAGCCATGCGAATCTGTCGCTGCGCTGGATGTGGCCCGAGGTGTGCGCCAGCAGGCCGGCGGCCAGTCGGAACACGCTGGTCTTGCCGGCGCCGTTGCGCCCGCTCAGCGCCACCCTTTCGGGGCCGCGCAGCTCGAAGGAGAGGTTGTCGATCACCTTGCGTTCGCCCGCCTGCCAGCAGACATCCTCAAAGGCGATCAGCAGCTTGTTTGCGGGCAAGCCGCAGGGCGGCATGGCCATGGTCAGCGGTGTGATCACCTCCACCTTCTCGCGCGCGGAGGCCAGCGATCCGGCCATCGCCGCCACCTTTTGCTCCGAGAGGACAGACCCGCGCGCGCCGCTGTTTTCGGCCCTTTCGCGCTGGCGGCCCAGCAGGATGGCGGGCGCGCTGCCGCTGGCGCCATAGGCTCGGCCTGCTGAATCGCGCCGAGCCTGCCTTTCGTGGGCCTGCTGCGCCTCGCGCTTGGCTGAGCGCAGCTGGCGGGTGGCACTTTCAAGCTCTGCTTCGGCCCGCGCGGTGGCGGCATCGCGCTTGGCCGCCCAGCTTGACCAGCCGCCGGTGTGGATCGCCACTTCGGTAGAGGATAGCGAGAGGATGCGGTCCATGCCCTCCAGCAGGGTACGATCATGGCTGACCACCAGCGCCCCGCCGCGCCAACCGGCCAGCAAGGCGGTAACGGCGGCGCGGCCATCCTGATCCAGATTGTTGGTCGGCTCATCGAGCAGCAGCAGGTCGGGCGGATCGAGCAGCAATCCGGCGATGGCGATGCGTGTGCGTTCTCCGCCGCTGAAACTGCCCAGTGGGCGTTCCAGATCGATGAATGGCAAACCGGCGGCAAGCAGCGCCGTTTCAAGCCTTTGGAGCAGGCACCAGTCGGCCTGCTCGAAATCCAGTTCGTCGGCGGTGCCGGTTTCGATGCGGTGTAAACAGGCCATGGCTTCGGCCAAGCCCAGCGCTTCGCAGGCGGTCTGGTGATCGGCCTGGGTGGTTTGCCGCAGCATACCGACCGTGCCATCCACGGCGATGCTGCCCGCCTGAAGCGGAATCTCGCCAAGAATGGTCCGCAGCAGCGATGATTTGCCCGTGCCATTGCGGCCGACAAGGCCAATGCGCTCTCGCCCGAGAGCTAGCGACAAGGATGAAAACAGCGGGCGGCCAGCAGGCGTCGCCAACGCCACAGCATCGAGGGTAAGGAAAGCAGACATGACAGGCACCGGAACAACTTGAGAGACGGGCGAAAATCAGCGCGTCTTCCGGTCCATGTCATCCTCCTGTGAGCCGCTGGCGAAATGGCCAAGCCCGCGCAGTGTAGCTTATGCCGTGTTGGACTGCAAATGCCTTATGAAACAGCGCCGGATCGCGCTAGGATGCGGGCATGATCCGCAAACCTATCCTTCCCGCTGTGGCGCTGGCCGCTGCTGCCCTGAATGGCACTTCGGCTCAGGCTGAAACCGCTGAGCATCGCTCCATTGTCATCACCTCGCCGGAGCCCTTGCCTGCGGCGCATCACCGTCTGCGCGTCTTTCTGGGCGGCAGCATCGATATGGGCCATGCGCCGGACTGGCAGAAGGATATGATCGCAGCGCTGGCGCAGGATGATGTCGAGATCCTCAACCCCCGCCGCCCTGACTGGAACCCCGCATGGCGCCCCGAAGCCAATGAGCCGGAATTCCGCAAACAGGTGGAATGGGAACTCTCGGCTCTGGAGAGCGCCGATGTGATCGTGCTGTATCTGGCGCCCGGCTCGCAAAGCCCGATCAGCCTGCTGGAGATGGGGCTGCATGCCCGCTCGGGCAAGCTGATCGTGCTGTGTCCGCAAGGGTTCTGGCGCAAGGGCAATGTCGATATCACCGCCGAGCGTTACGGGGTGCAGCAGGTCGCCGATCTGCCCGCGCTGACCCGGGCGGTGAAGGAAAAGCTGGCGGCCCTGCGCCGCCGCTGATGCAAAAAAGGGCCGGAGCGTCTCACGCCCCGGCCCCTCATTCAGCAGGCCTGACCAACCGCGACAGGCTCTGGCGCAGGCTCGCCGCGCATCGCCAGCACACAGACCAGTCCCGAAGCCGCAGCGACCGCTCCGGCCAGCGCCACCGCCGGATAACCCAGCCCCAGCGAGATCACCCCGCCGCCCAGCGCCGCGCCCACGGCATTGCCCAGATTGAAGGCGCCGATGTTCATGGCCGAGGCCAGATTGGGCGCATCCTTGGCTGCCTTCATCACCCGCACCTGCAGCGGCGGCACCAGCGCAAAGCTGGCGATGCCCCACAGGAAGACCAGCACGGCGGTCGGCGCGGCATGGTTCATCGTCAGGGCGAAAGCGGCCAGAATTGCCGCCAGCGAGGCCAGCGTGACCATCAGCGTGCGGTCCACCGAGCGGTCGGCGAATTTGCCGCCCAGCCAGTTGCCCACCGTCAGGCCAACGCCATAAGTCACCAGCATCGCCGTCACAAAGCCCAGCGAGGCGCCGGTGGCCTCACGCAGAATCGGGGTGATGTAGGTGAAGACGGTGAACATCGCGCTCGATCCGATCACGGTCAGCGCCAGAGCGCCCAGCACCGGCTTGCGGGTCAGCACGCGCAGCTCCGCGCCGGCATCGCCGCCCTTGGGCGCGGGCAGGGCGGGCAGGGTGAGGCGCAGGGCGACCATCGTTGCGCCGCCCAGCGCGGCAATGCCCCAGAAGGATGCGCGCCAGCCCATATGCTCGCCCGCCCAGGTGGCCAGCGGCACGCCCACCACATTGGCGATGGTCAGCCCCATGAACATGGTGGCGACGGCTCCGGCCTGGCGTTGCGGCGGCACCAGACTGGCCGCCACGATCGAGCCCACGCCGAAAAAGGCGCCATGGTTGAAGGAGGTGATCACCCGGGCCGCCAGCAGCATGGCATAGCCCTGAGACACTGCCGCCAGCAGATTGCCCAGCGTGAAGATTCCCGCCAGCAGGATCAGCAATTGCCGCCGGGGCACGCGCCCGGTGGTCAGCGTCATCAAGGGGGCGCCGATCACCACGCCCAGCGCATAGGCGCTGATCAGCAGACCGGCGGTGGGGATGGAAACGCCCAGATCCCCGGCGATCACCGGCAGCAGGCCCATGGGGGCAAATTCGGTGACGCCGATCCCAAAGGCGCCGACGGAGAGGGCCAGAAGCCCGGGATTGATTTTCATGACTTTTTCCTCAGACCAGAGGCGGGTTCAGGCGGGCAAAGCCCTCCTGCTGGTGATAGGGTGTGTGCGGATAGGGCGGCAGCACGAAGCTGGCCGCATCGAGCCTGGCGACCTGCTCGGAGCTCAGCGCCCAGCCGACCGCGTCGAGATTTTGCCGCAACTGCTCCTCATTGCGTGCGCCGATGATCACCGACGAGACGGTGGGGCGGCGCAGCAGCCAGTTGATGGCGATCTGGGGCACGGTCTTGCCGGTTTCCGCGGCGATCTCCTCCAGCGCGTCGATCACGCGATAGAGCAGTTCGGTCTCGACCGGCGGGGCGAATTGTTCGGTCTCATGCAGGCGGCTGCCTTCGGGCAGGGGGCGGTTGCGGCCGATCTTGCCGGTCAGGCGGCCCCAGCCCAGCGGGCTCCAGACCAGAGCGCCCACGCCCTGATCCTGTGCCAGAGGCATCAGATCGGCCTCATAAGCCCGCCCGATCAGCGAGTAATAGACCTGATGCGCCACCAGCACCGGCCAGCCATGCTGCCGTGCGATGCCCTGCGCCTTCATCAGCTGCCAGCCGGGATAGTTGGAGACGCCGGCATAGCGCAGCTTGCCCTGATCGATCAGCGCGGCCAGCGTGCCCATCAGCTCTTCCACCGGAGTGGAGGCATCGAAGGCGTGAAGCTGCAACAGATCGATGCGGTCGGTCTGCAGGCGGCGCAGCGAGTCCTCCACGGCGCGGATCAGCCGGGTGCGTGATGCGCCCCAATCCTGAGGGCCATCGCCCATCGGCAGGCCGGTCTTGGTGGAGATCAGCGCCTCGTCACGCCGACCGCGCAGGGCCTCGCCCAGAATCTTTTCCGAGGCGCCGCCGGAATAGACATCCGCCGTGTCGAAGAGGGTGACGCCTGCCTCAAGGCAGATGTCGAGCAGGCGGCGCGCCTCGGCGGCATCGCTGCTGCCCCATGCGCTGAAGAGCGGACCTTGCCCGCCAAAGGTGCCGGTGCCGAAGCTGAGGGCGGGCACGCGCAATCCCGAAGCGCCCAGTTGACGGTATTCCATGGCCAATTCCTGCCTTGCTGTGAGCCTTGCTATGACAGCGCATAGATGGACTTCAGCGGCATCAGGCGGTAGCCGGGGTGAACGCGAAGGATTTTTGCATCAGGAGCAAAGATGGCGCTGGATACCACATTGGCAGGCGGCACCGACCGGGCCCGCGCCCTGACCCTGTTCACCGCCGTGGTGGAGCAGGGCAGCTTCTCCGGCGCCGGGCGCCTGCTGGACCTCAGCCCCTCGGCGGTGAGCCGCGCCATCGACCGGATCGAGGCGCGCCTCGGCGTGCGGCTGCTGTTGCGCACCACCCGCGCCCTGACACTCACCGCCGAGGGGCAGGCCTATCTCCAGATGGCGCGCCGCATTCTGGCGGATCTGGATGATGCCGAGCAGCAGATCGCCGATCAGGGCGCGCCGCGCGGGCGGCTGCGGGTCAATGCGGCGCTGGCCTATGGGCGGCTTTCCGTGGTGCCGCTGCTGGGGGATTTCGCGGCGCTCTATCCCCATATCCTGCTGGATATCGCGCTGACCGACACGCTGGTCGATGTCGCGGGCGGGCAGGCCGATGTGGCGATCCGCTTCGGTCCTCTGGCCGACAGCACGCTGACCGCGCGCAAGCTGGGTGAGACGCGGCGGGTGATCGTGGCCGCGCCCTCTTATCTGGCACGCCATGGCACGCCCGAGGTGCCGGAGGATCTGCACCGCTTCAACTGCCTCAACTTCAACTTTCGCCGCGTTGAGCCGGTCTGGCCGTTTCGCCGCGATGGGCGCGATTATGCCCTCTCGGTCAAAGGCAACATCGAGGCCAACAATGGCGAGACGCTGGGCCAACTGGCCGCAGCGGGCGTGGGCGTGGCGCGGGTGGGCAGCTTCAGCGTGGCCGATGAGGTGGCCTCGGGCCAGCTTGTGCCGATCCTTGAAGCGTTTAACCCGGGCGATGTCGAGGCGATCCATGCGGTCTTTGTCGGCGGGGCGGGCACGCCCACGCGCATCCGTGCTTTCGTCGATTTTCTGGCCGAGCGGCTGCGCTGACCGCGCTTTTGCTGTCGCATCCTTCTGGCGAAAAGCCGGTGCCCGCTTGTTCGCGGGATGCTTCGGCTTGCATCGCCGCCTCTCCAACGCCAAGGAGCCACGATGCGTATTGCTCTTTTCGAACCGGAAATCGCCGGCAATGTCGGTGCTGTGCTGCGGCTTTGCGCCTGTTTCGGCGCGGCGGTCGATCTGATCGAGCCGATGGGTTTTCTTTGGGACGACCGCCGGGTGCGCCGCGCGGCCATGGATTACATCGATCACGTTTCCGTCACCCGCCATGCCAGTTTCGAGGCGTTCAAGGCCACGATCGGCCCGGCCCGGCTGGTGCTCTTCACCACCAAGACCGATCAGTCAGCCTATGGTTTCAGCTACAGGCCCGATGATGTGCTGATCTTCGGCAAGGAAAGCGCGGGTGTTCCCGCGCAAGTGTCCGATGCCTGTCAGGCCAGGGTGCGTATCCCGATGCGGGCAGAGGTGCGCTCGATGAATCTGGCCACATCGGCGGCGCTGGCGCTGGGGGAGGCGCTGCGTCAGACGGGCACTCTGCCGGGCTGAGTGCGACGAACAGAGGCGCTTTTCCATTCGGCGCCGATGCTGCGGAATTTGCGCCGGATCGCGTCCAAGGCGGATGCTTTATCGGGACCCAATTGGCGGGCCGATGGTTTCGGGCATGGATCGTCCTGACCGTCATATTTTTATCTCTACCAATGCGCTAGGTATTGGAAGAAATTCTATCGCGCATGCCGGCCCGGCAGAGCGTAAGAAGGCATGACAGCTTGTGATGACCCGAGTGTTGCGTCTTTCGATGCAGCATTTTCCGAGTCGTTGGCCGTTTACGGTCAACTTGAAACTGCTCTGGCCCGGCCAGCGGAGTCTTGCGCGATGGATTTTGTCACGATCGATTTCGAAGCCAGTTGCCTGCCCCGCCATGGCCGGTCTTTCCCGATCGAGCTGGGAATCTCCGGCCCGCAAGGCACGCTCTCCTGGCTGATCCGCCCGCATGACAGCTGGCAGGGGTGGGACTGGACTCAGGAAGCCTTCGATCTCCATGGCATCTCGCGCGAGCAACTCGAACGGGAAGGGCTTGCCCCTGATTTCGTGATGGCTCAGGCTCTGCGGGCGATCGGCACATCGCGCGTGATTGCCGACAGCCGCATCGACGCCGGCTGGTGGACCACGTTGAGCGAAGCCTCGGCAGGGCAGGGCGCGGCGATCCGCATCGAGCATGTGGACACGCTCTTCGATGAA
The DNA here is from genome assembly GCF_017163935.1 of Novosphingobium terrae. NCBI lineage: Bacteria > Pseudomonadati > Pseudomonadota > Alphaproteobacteria > Sphingomonadales > Sphingomonadaceae > Novosphingobium > Novosphingobium terrae. The sequence goes on from NZ_JABVZR010000001.1 coordinate 403,995, forward strand.
ATCGGCGCGACTCACGGCCAGATCATGGCCGCGCAGGGGCAGGCCGATCTCCTTTGCCCCGAGCGTCATCGCGCCGGGGCCGATGCGCGCTGGTTGCGGCTGTTGCTGGACCGGTTGCTGGAAGAGCAGGCTGTTCCTGCGTCTCTGGTGCCCGTCGATCTTCCGATTGTGCCGTCGGGGCAGGTTGGTTCGGGGATTTTTGTTTGATTTTCAAGGGGATTAAAAGGGGAAATGCGAGGGTGTTACACCCTCGCGCTCCCATGACGTCTTCCGACGATAGAGCAGGGGCGCCGAAATGAAGCGCGCTGCCTCTCCACCTGCGCTGTGCAAAGCGCCTCAGGCAGTTGTCCCATGATCCAAGTTTTAAAGCCTGCGGCGCCATGAATCCGTGCCGAACGGATAGGTTGCGCGCCACGTAGACATTCACGGGAGCGCGAGGGTGTAACACCCTCGCATTTCCCCTTCACCCCCTTAAGCCGAAAGCCTGATCGCCTTGGGCATGATCAACCGCCCCAGCCCATCGATTTTGGCGGTCCCCCGCTGCACCCGCTTGGCCTCATACAAAGCGGCATCGGCGCGGTGCAGCAGATCGCTGCGGTTTTCGTCGCCCGCTTCCAGCCAGCAGGCTCCGATCGTGGCGGAGACATGGACGCTCTCTATCGCGTTGCTCACCGTGTGGCGCAGGTCCTGAAGCAGGCGCTGCATCAGCCCGGGGAGGTCGGCCAGCAACAGGCGGTCGCTGACCATAAGCACGAATTCGTCGCCGCCCAGCCGGGCCGCGAAACTCCCTTCGAGATAGGAGGCTTGCAGGCGCGAGGCCATCAGGCGCAGCAGATCGTCGCCCGCCGGGTGGCCGCAGCGGTCGTTCACGGCCTTGAAATTGTCGAGGTCGATCAGCAGCAGCGCCATGGGGGCATCGCGATCCGTGATCTGCGCCAGCCTCTCATCGAGGTGGTGGTTGAAATGGCCGCGGCTGGCCAGACCCGTCAGCGCATCGGTGTTGGCGGTGCGGCGCAGGGCCTGCTCCATCTGATAGCGCTCGGTGATGTCCTGAAACACGCCGATCAGCGCACTGGGCTGGCCGTCTTTCAGCTCCAGTTCGGCCATGCTCCGCACGCGGCGCAGCTGGCCCTGGGCCGTGATGAAATCGCTTTCGAAATCGAAGGGTTCGCCGGTGCGGATCGTGCGGTTTATCGCCGCCTCGATGATCGTGCGTGAGGCCATGGGATAGAACTCCATCGCCTCGGTCAGCGGGGTGCCATCGCCCACGGGGACGCCGTGGATGGCATAGGTCTGTTCCGACCATTCGGTCTGATTGTCATGGAGGCGCAGCCGCCATGAGCCGACATTGGCCATACGTTCGGCCTGGCGCAGCTTGCGGTTGGTCTGGTCCAGCTTGCGCAGGGCTTCGCCGCGTTCCTCGGCCAGACGCAGGGCATCGGCGGTGGCGGCGCGGGCATCCATCAGGGCCTCGGCCAGCTCGCCCAGTTCGCCCAGCAGCTCCAGCTCTTCCGGGCCGAAGTCGCGCGGCTGGTCGTCGATGACGCAGAGCGTGCCCATCGGCAGCGCCTCGCCCTCGGCTTGCCCGGCGCGCAGGGGGACGCCGGCGTAGAAACGCACGTTCGGGGCGCCGGTCACCAGCGGGTTTTGCGCGAAACGCTCGTCCACGGTGGCATCGGGCACCACCAGCGCGTCATTGGCGGCCACGGCATGGGCGCAGAAGGCCACTTCGCGCGGGGTCTGGCTCACCTCAAGCCCGGTCTTGGCCTTGAACCACTGGCGGTCCCGGTCGACCAGCGAGACCAGTGCGATCTTGCAGCCCAGCAGGTGGCTGGCCATGCGCACGATGGTGTCGAATTCGCGTTCGGGCGGGGTGTCGAGCAGGCCCAGATGCTCCAGAATCGCCATGCGCTCCGCCTCGGTGGGCGGCAGGGGAGCAGGGCTGTAACCAAGGCTTGTGCGGTCGACCATGATCGTTTGCATAGCCGCGATCGCCTTAACAGTGTGCTGTCGGGCAGCTACGCTGATCCGCATTTCCGCGTGGTCTTGCCCTTTGGGGCAATCGGTGGGTGGCTGTCCTGTTTTCGCAAGCTTTTCTTGGGCCAGGGGCAGTGCGTCAGGGAACCCTACCCCCCTGCGAAGCGTCTTGCACAGGCGGGGCGATGGCAAACGGGGGCAAGGAGTGCGCAAGCCATGATCTGCATCGGCGCGAATCGAATCCCTGCCTGCGGCGTTGGGGCCCGGGCATGACCGGCCCTCTGCCACTGGTCTGCGTGCAGGATCTGGAGCTGCATCCCGATCCCACCCGCACGGTGATCCGCCCCTTCTGGCCCGGCGGTTCGGATGAGGCGGGCAAGGCTCGGATCAGGGCCACGGTCGAGCGGATCATGGCGTTCGACGATGAAGAGCTGGTGCGCCAGCTCGATCGCACCTGGCGCTCGCTGGAGGCGCGGCACAGCGGCACGCGTTCCGCGCTGCTGCGCCGGGCCGAGGAGCTGGACGATATGCTGGGCGGCGTTGCGGGCCTGCCGGAATCGCGGCGTTTGCTGCTCGGCGCCTATTTCAGCGCGGAATATGCCTTTGAGGCGGCGGCTCTCTTCAACCCCAGCATCGTGCGCCACCCTGACCATGCCGAGGATAAGGATGGCGAGACGCGCTTTATCCTCTCGCTGCGCGGGATCGGGGAGGGGCATTTGTCCTCGGTCACCTTCCGCACGGGCACATGGCACAAGGATGGCTCGGTGACGGTGGATGAGCCGGGGCCGACCGGCGTGCCCCCCGTGCTGGGCGAGGTGCAGGGCTGGAAGGATGCGCAGACCATCCAGATCGACTGCACGGGCGCCTGCGATCCTTCCGAAGCGGTGCTGTTCCCGGTGCTGGCCAGCCAAAGCCGGGGGATCGAGGATCTGCGCCTCACCCGTTTCGAGCGCAGCGACCGGCCGGGCACCACCTTCATCGGCACCTATACGGCGGTGAGCGCGGATGGCGCCTGTCAGGAATTGCTGCAGACCGACGATTTCCGCTCCTTCAAGATGCATCCGGTGGGGGGCGATCTGGCCCATTCCAAGGGCATGGCCCTGTTTCCGCGCAAGATGGGCGACCGCTATCTGGCGATCGGGCGGCAGGACAATGAGAACCTCTGGCTCGCCTCTTCCAGAGATATCTTCACCTGGGAGGGCGGCACGAAACTGGCCGTGCCCGCCTATCCCTGGGAAAGCATCCAGCTGGGCAATTGCGGCTCTCCGCTGGAGATCGAGGAGGGCTGGCTGTTGCTCACCCATGGTGTGGGGGTGATGCGCAACTATTGCATGGGCGCGATGCTGCTCGACCGCGACGATCCCTCGAAACTGATCGGGCGCCTTGCCGAACCGCTGATCGAGCCGGGCGACAGCGAGCGCGATGGCTATGTGCCCAATGTGGTCTACAGCTGCGGCGCGCTGGTGAGGGGCCGCAACCTGCTGCTGCCCTATGCGGTGGCCGATGACTACACGCGCTTTGCCACCATCTCGCTCGATCGGCTGGTGGCGCAGTTTCAGCGATAATCGGGTGCTTCCTCTGGCAGCGGCCCCCTTGGCAGAGGCTGGGGGCGTTCCCATAGAGGAAGCCCCCCCTTTGGCCTTTCAGGTATCCCCTTGACCCGCAACCGCTATTACGCCGGCCCCGTCTCCGACCATTTCGACGGCGAGTGCTTCACCAGCCCGATCCCCACGCCTGACAAAAGCTTCGGCGAGGTGCTGCGCTGGAGCTGGACCTCCAAGCGGGAGCGTTGGCCCGCCAGCGTGCCGATCACCCCGGCGGTGCCCAATCCGCGCGAGCAGGAGACACGCATCACCGTCGTCGGCCATGCCACGCTGCTGATCCAGAGCGGCGGGGTGAACATACTGACCGACCCGCTCTTCTCGAACCGGGCCAGCCCCTTCAGCTTTGCCGGGCCGCGCCGCGTCTGCCCGCCGGGTGTGCGTTTCGAGGATCTGCCGAAGATCGATATCGTGCTGCTCAGCCACAATCATTACGATCACCTCGATGTGGCGACGCTGAAAAAGCTGGTGGCGCGTGACGATCCGCGCATCATCACCCCGCTGGGCAATGACACCATCTTGCGCAAATCCATCCCCCGCGCCCGCACCGAGGCGGGCGACTGGTGGAGCCAGCACTGGCTGGGCAAGGAGATGGAAGCGGTGATCGTGCCGGCTCAGCACTGGTCGGCGCGGGGGCTGCGTGATCGGCGCCATGCCTTGTGGTGCGGCTTTATGCTGCGGTTGCGCGACGGGCTGCTCTATTTCGCGGGCGACACGGCCTATGGCGATGGCGGTATCTTCCGCGATCTGCGCGCGCGTTTTGGCGCTCCCGATCTGGCGTTGCTGCCGATCGGGGCCTATCGCCCGCGCTGGTTTATGGGCCCGCAGCATACCGATCCGGACGAAGCGGTGCAGATCATGCAGGATCTGGGCGCGCGCCGGGCTCTGGGCATCCACTGGGGCGTCTTCCCGCTGAGCGACGAGGGCCGCGATACGCCCCGCGAAGACCTTGCCCGCGCCCTGAATGCGCGCAGCATTCCGGCCGAGCGCTTCCCCGCCGCCGAGCCGGGCACGGTGTGGGATCTGGTGCCTGCGGATCAGCAGTTGCATCGTTTCGTGTGATTTCAAACACTTTTCGTCGCATGTTGCGGGAAACATTTTGGAGGTCAGCGTTTATTCACCGAGCGTTCAGGGGGCTGCGCGCGATATTTTTATGAATTTTTTATGTGGATGATGCCATGCCCCCCAACCGCACCGCATCTGCTGCCCTGTCGATGTCTGGCGGCAACAGGCTCTCCCCTTGGCCGGGGGTGTTCGCGTGATCTACATCAGCTTCGGCATGCTGAAATCGGCCAGTACGCTGACCTATCAGATCATCGAGGAAATTCTGCGCCAGGCGGGCAGGCCCCCCTTGATGCTTGGGGCGCCGCTGCGACCGGCCCTGTCCGTCACCAACTATTTCGACACGATTGACGGGGCGCTGATCCAGCAGATCCAGAGCATGGCGTCTGGCCGTGACGTGGTTCTCAAGACCCATCAATTGCCTGCGCCAGAGGTGCTGGCGATGATCGCGCAAGGTGACATCCTGGCCAGTGCCACCCTGCGCGACCCGCGTGAGATCGCCTTGTCGATGATCGACCATGGCGATCGTTCACGCCGCTGGCATATTCCCGAATTTTCCGAATGCGTTACGCTGGAGGACTGTCTGCCCTCGATCGACCATCAGGTGGCGACGCTTCAGGCCTTGTGCGAAGTCCCCGGTGTGCTGCCGCTCACCTATGCCGCGATCTGCTTCGAGATGCGCGAGACGATTGCTCTGCTGGCCCGCCAGATCGGTGTGAGCATCGACCCTGCCGCTGTGGAAGCGGTCTTTGCCGATACCAGGATGATCGGCCAGTTCAATCAGGGGCGCAAGGACCGTTTCCACGATATGGCGCCTGAGGATTCGGCGACGTTTCTCAAGCGCTATGCGCCGTTCCATGCCGCCTTCCTGCCTGCGCCCAAGCCCTCCGCAGGCCGTCCGGCCTCCGCTCCGAAAGCGGTGCGGGGGCAATGGTATCAGGTGGTGATCGATTTGCGGCGGCTATGGCATACGCGCCGCCCCATGGCGCGCCTGCCCGCCCGATAGAATTGCACGCTCGATAGGTTGATCAGTGCAGCGTCGCTCCGGCAGCGGCCTGCGCCATCAGCGGCGCCGTAGCGGGCTGGACCGGGCGCGAGAGCGTCATGGCCAAGGCGCAGACCACCGCGCGGGCCAGCGATGTGCCCGCCGCCGTGGTTTCCCCACCGCGATCGGCCAGCACCACCGAGACCAGATATTCTCCTGCCGCCCCGCGTGAGACGAAAAAGCCGCTGTCCGCGCTGATCAGGCGCAGTGCCAGCGTTTCGGCGGCGCCGGCGGCCAGCAGATGCTCGATCATCGTCGGCTCCAGAGCAACGACGCCCTCGGCCAGCTCGGGATGCGGGGCATGGCGGATCAACTCGGCCAGACGGCGAAGGGCATCGCCGTCGCTCATGGCTTCATTGTCCAGCAACCAGTCCACCAGCAATTCCAGCTCGCGGCTCCAGCGACCCCAGCTCGGCGAATTTTCCAGATTATGGTGCAACCTTCGTTCTCCGTTTTGCCGGATTATGACAGGCTGATCTTTGCGCGTTCTTCACCGCGTTCTGGGTAGTTGTCACCATAAGGTCACCCCCGGAATCGGGCATTGTTGTTAACCATTATGAATGGCCTTGGCTGAGGCTTACGCGGCAATGCTGCGTCCAAAAGGTTGAGATGGCGACAGGCCGTGCCGCACCAGCGTTGAATCCACCCCGAAATGTGCCGCAGCGCCGGAAAACCAGCCTCGAAGCAGGCAATAAAGCCTGGTGGGCTTCCCGTAGGGGCGCGGCCTGATGGCCCTTCGCAAGGGGGGCTGGGTGTAGTAGATTTTATGAACTTTTTATCCCATGCTGGGTGCTAAAGGGCAAATTCGCACCACGTCGGCCCCGGCAACTGCCGCGATGCAGCTGTGTCATGACGGGGCGAGAGGCGTGCAAAAAGCGTGGCAAAACAGTGAAAATTGACTGTAAGCCCCTGAAATTATTTGTGATAAAGAGTGGCTTTCCAGAAGCATGGCAGGTTTGAGTGATTCAGGGCCCCGCAAGGTCTGAACCCCGGGGCAACCACTGATGTAGAAATACCTTGCAATTGTTTCTGGGTCGCAGAAAACAACGCGCGCCAAGAGGGGGCCGGCAGCGGCAAAAACAAGATGAACCGGATCAAGAATATCAAGGAGCTGGCCGAACTGGCTGGTGTATCGACAGGCACCGTTTCACGCGCGCTGGCCGGATCAGCGCTGATCAGTCAGAAAACGCGCGATCGTATTCAGGCCCTGGCCGACGAACATGGCTTTCGCCCCAATGTTCTGGCCCGCAATCTGCGCATCCAGCGCACTGGCGCCATTGGCGTGCTGATTCCGCTGGGCCATGAAACCGGGCAGCACATTTCCGACCCCTTCTTCATCACCATGCTGGGCCTGCTCGCCGACGCCCTGACCGAGCGCGGCTATGACCTGCTGCTCAGCCGCGTCATCCCCACGGACGAGCGCTGGCTGGACCGCATCACCGGCTCGGGCCGGGTCGATGGCGTGATCGTCATCGGCCAGTCCGACCAGTCCACCGCGCTGGACATCGTGGCGGATCATTACCGCCCGCTGGTGGTCTGGGGCAGCCATGCGGAGGGCCAGAGCTATTGCTCGGTCGGCTCCGATAACCGCAGGGGCGGCGATCTGGCCGCCAGCCACCTGATCGAACGCGGCTGCCAGCGCATCGCCTTCTTCGGCGATCCCGGCGCTCCGGAAATCTCCCAGCGCCTCGAAGGCACGCGTGACGCCATGGCCCGCGCCGGTCTGGCCGATCAGCTGACGGTGCTGCCCGCGCATCTGGTGGCGGAAGCGGCTCATCCGGATATCGCGCGCTTCCTGTCTCAGGAGGGCCAGCGCCCTCAGGGTATCGTCGCGGCGTCCGACGTGATCGCCATGAGCGCCTTGCGCGTGCTGGCGGAGCAGGGCCTGTCCGTGCCCGGCGATGTGCGGGTGGTGGGCTATGACGGTCTGGCGCTGGGCGAGCAGACCTCGCCCCGTCTGACCACCGTGGCTCAGGATCTGACGCGCGGCGCTGAGCATCTGGTGGATATGCTGCTGCGGCGGATCGCTGGCGAGGATACCAGGAGCATCGTCATGCAGCCGGAACTGGTGGTCCGGCTTTCCAGTTAAGAAGAAAAGGTAGATGCGAGGGGGGTACCCCCTCGCGCTCCCGGAACGTCTTCCGACGATGGGGCTGTGGCGCCGAAATGCAGCGCCCAGCCTCTCCACCTGCGCTGGCTAAAGCGCCGCAGGCCGTTGCCCCAGATCCAGGCGTTTTTATGCCTGTGGCGCTGCAACCTTGGCGCCTTGGTCGAACCCGGTGCGCCACGTAGACGGTAATGGGAGCGCGAGGGCCCGGAGCATTTCTCTTGAGAAATGCGACCATCAAAGACACCACCCTCGCATGTCTCTTTTACCCTTCTTCATCCAGCACCAGAGCCAAAGCCCCGAGCAAGCCGGCATTGTCCCCCAACACGGGCTCCACGATGATTTCTGCCGGATCACCGTTGAAATAGCCGTTGGCCCAGCCGGTGGCGCTCTCCCGCACCAGTTCGATCAGCCCGGGCGTGTGCATCACGCCGCCGCCCAGCACGATGCGGGCAGGTTCCATCACGGCCTGGAAGGTGCAGACGGCCTGACCGATGTACCATGCGATGATCGCATGGGCGGGATGGTCCTCCGGCAGGTCCGACAGGGATGCGTCCCAGCGGCCCTTGATGGCCGGGCCTGCCACGAGGCCCTCGAAGCAGTCGCCGTGGAAGGGGCAGCAGCCGGGGTAGTTCTGGTCCTGCGGGTGGCGGGCGATGCGGATATGCCCCATCTCGGGGTGGGAGAGGCCGTGGAGCAATGTCCCGCCGCTCACGAAGCCGCCGCCGATGCCGGTGCCGATGGTGAGATAAAGCAGCGACTGGTACCCCACGCCGGCGCCCCAGCGGTATTCGGAAAGGGCCGCGCCATTGACGTCGGTGTCGATGGCGACGGGGCAGTCAAAGGCCTTGGCAAAGGGCGTGACCAGATCGGCGCCGGTCCAGTGCGGCTTGGGGGTGCGGGGGATATGGCCCCATGTGGGCGAGGCGCGGTCGAGGTCGAGCGGGCCGAAGCTGGCGATGCCGATGGCTTCGGGGATCAGGCCCTGATCCTTGAACCAGGCGACGGCGGTGCCCAGCGTTTCCTGTGGCGTGGTGGTGGGGATCTGGTGGCGGGCGTGAATGTTGCGCGCTTCATCGGCGATGCCCAGCACGAATTTGGTGCCGCCAGCCTCGATCAGGCCATAGTCTGCCATGGGACCTCTCTTTCCGCTGACGGTGTAGCGGGGCGCGGGGGAGGGCTCAATCCCGCGCGCGGCTTTCTGCCCGGCAGAGTGGGGTCATGCCGGGCGCAGCATAACAGACGCGGGCGCCGCGCAGTTTGCGCAGCGCCCGATGGGGGATGATCCTTTCTCCCCCCGCCTGCCTTTCGTGCCTGATCCTCAGCAACTCGCGAAAGGATCGCCAAAGCCGGTGGCGTAGTGCGCGATGGCCATGGTCGAGAATTGCGCATTCACCCGGATGCAGGAGGGGAAGACGCTGGCATCGGTGACCAGCACATTCTCCGTGCCATGCACGCGCAATTCGGTGTCCACCACGCCTTCGTCGGGATCGCTGTGGATCGGATTGCCGCCATGGGGGTGCGAGGAGGAGAGGGTGACATCGCCCGGCGCGCGGATCGCATTCTCGAAGAAGGCGCCGATATCGTCACCGGGATAGAGCGTCTGGCCTTTGAGCGTGGCGGGCCATACCTCCAGCGCGCCGCCTGCGAAATGCACCTTGGCCAGCGTGGCGGCGGCGCGGCGCAGCAGGGCACGATCCCATTCCTCCAGCTGGAAGTCCAGCTTGCCGCCCGAGATATGCCCGCGCCGGTCCCCCGGGAACAGCACACCTGCCGAGCAGATCCGGCTGTAATTGCGCATTCGCCGGTCCATCTCGCCGAACCAGCCCGGCATCAGCGAGGCCATGGAGAGCGGCGGCTGGAAATGGCTTTCCAGCAGGAAATCCCCGCAATCGACCATGGTGGCCATCTGATCCTCGTTCCAGGCCGGACTTGTGCCTTCGGGCATCAGGCAGGGGATGGGCGAGGCGATGTTGAGCGAAATACCCTTGCCGGTGCCATCCACATCCGAACGATCCAGCAGCAGCGAGGAGGCAATGGTGCCGCAGGCCACCACCACGCCCTTTTTCGCGGCGATGGTGTGCTTCATGCCATCCTCGTCGATGATCTCCACGCCCGTGGCGCGGCGGCGCCCATGGGGCAGTTTCTGCCACAGGATGCGTTCCACGCGGGTGCGATCGAGGATACGCATGCCGTGGTTGGTGCAGGCATCGGGCAGATAGCTTTGGCCCATGCCATTGCGGCGCCCATAGCCGCAGCCGGTGTTGCAATAGCCGCAATAGGCGCAGGCGTCGTCCGTGCCGGCGGGGCCGAAGTTCTTGGAGAACCAGCCTGCTTTTGCACGCTGCGCCCAGACCTCATCGGTTTCGGTGACGAATTTGCCCCAGCCACGCAGCAGATGCGGGCCATTGCTGCGCGAGGATTGCGGCTCGATGGGGCGGATCTGCAGATAATCCTGCACCGCATCGAAGCTGGCGCTCATCCGCTTGCGGTCGAGCGAGGCGCCCATCGTGTCCCACAGGTCGAGCGGGTTGGGGGCGTCCGGATGAGTCAGCGGATCATCGAACAGGTGAATGCAGATGCCGTTGTTGATCGTGGGCGACCCACCGACATTGCGGCCCTGAAAGACGATGAACTCGTCATTCTTGGAGGATTGCAGCGCCCCATGCTTGAAGAGATGCGAGGCCATCGCCCGCTCTTCATGGGTGATGTTGTAGGAGGGGTAGAAAGGCCCCGCCTCGATCATCAGCACCTTGTAACCGCGCCGCGCCAGATTGCGTGCCGAGACCGAACCGCCCGAGCCCGAGCCGATGACGATGATGTCGATATCCTCAGCCACCATCTCGCGGTTGATCACATGGCGCGGGTTGATGTCGCGCCCAGCGATGCGGGTAAGGGGGCGTTCCTCCGGCGTGCGCTCCCGAAACAGCGGCAGGGTGAAACCGATCTGGCGATGGACCGGATTGTCCTTGTTGGCCTTCTGCCCCTCGATCATGGCATCGCCATCCTCGGCGTCCTGCCAATAGCCGTAATAGCTGAAATAGAGCAGCGCGCGCAGCCGGGCCATATCCTTGAAAAGATAGAACTCGGTGTCGCGCATGCGGTGTTCGATGCGCTCCTTGCGGTGTTCGACCGACAGGGCGGTGAACAGCGGCCCCATGGCGATATCGGCCAGGGTGACGGCGGTGCTGATCTCCTCGGCCTTGGTGCCGCCGATCATGCTGAAGATGGTCTGCAGATTGTCGACCACCTGATCGGTGGTGATCGCCATCTCGGTGAAATCGTCGAAAAGAGCCTCGGCCAGGGCGCGCAGAAAACCCGTCTGGAGGTGGTTGAAATAGAGCTGTGGCATGGTTGTCCCTGAAGCGGGCCGAGTCGCCGGGGAGCGGCGTGGCAGTCGGCGCATAGAAAAAGCTAAGAGTCGGGTTTCATGTAGGCAAGCAGTTGCAATCGTTTACGGGAATAGACCTAAAATTCACGGGATTCTACGGATGTTGCAACTGCGAGAATTGCGCCAGACATTGTGCCGATTTCGCACGGGAGGCGGAATCGGTTTGCCGGGATTCGCTGGTTTCCCCTTTTTGGGACACTTTCTTGTCGGGTCGTCGTTACTGCAGTGTTGATTGCCTGCGCTGTGCGGGCGCAGGTTTGTGGTGACGACAAGGAACATGCTCATGACCGCTTCGCTGCTCACCAGAATGCCGATCACCATTCGCGAATGGCGGATGCGCTTGACCGATCTGTGCCGGATGAGCGCGCTGGCGCCCATGCAGGATGAGGATGCGATGCTGCGCACGGCCTATCGCCTGCTGGCCTGCCTGCCCGAGACCGACAGCCTGCTGGGTGATCACCTGCCGCCGCAGGCCCAGTTCGACACGCTGCTGGCCGCCGGCGCGCATGACACGGCGGCGCTGACGCTGATTCCCGAAAGCGGCAGCTTCCTGCTCAGCCGCAATGGCGATGGCACCTGTCTGGCCTCGGTGCTGCTGCCCGGGCTGGAGGAGGAGATGACCAGCGAGGGCACCACCCCCGCGCTGGCGCTGGTCTCCGCTCTTGCTGCCGCTCTGGCGAGCCTGACCCCCGAGGTGGAGCTGCGCAGCGATGTGCCCATGATGCTGCGCGAGATTCCCGCGCTGGGTGAGGAAACCCTGAAGGGCGATGCCGCTCTGACGGCCACGCCCGACCCCCTGCGGGACGATCTCTATCGCCGCCCCGCAGGCATTGCCCTGCACTGATTGCTGCGTTTTTGCTGCGGCACCGCTGGTTGCGAAAAGCCGCTCCCACCGTTTCGCGCGATGCTTCAGTTCGGCCCGCTGGGCGGCGAAAAGCGCGCCTTCAGCGCCTCCACCCCGATGGTGTTGACGGCTGACAAAGGGCAATCGGCCTGCAGCAGCGTGGCCAGCCAGCGCTGCTTCTGAGCAATCAGATCGATCGATTGCAGCGTGCGCAGATGGCTGGTCATCACGGCGGGATCGATGCACAGCACCGTGCCCAGATCCTCGATCTCGGCGGCCAGCTCATGCAGCACATCGGCCACGGTGGTGAGATGCGCCGCTATATGGCGTTCATCGGTCATGCCGCTTCACCTGCCTGATGGTCTTCGGCCAGCGCGGCCAGATTGAGCACCATCACCATCCGCTCATCGATCGCGGCCAGCCCTTCCAGAAAGCTGACGATGGGATCGCTGCTGGTGGTGGGCGGCTGCTGCAAGGTCTCGCCATCGATGGTGACGATGTCGCTGACGGCATCGACGATCAGCCCGCAGGATTTCCCGCCCAGCTGGGTGACGATGATGGCATGGCGCGGGGTGGGCACGGTGGGTTCCCAGCCCAGCCTTGCGGCCAGATCGACCACCGGCAGCACCGTGCCGCGCAGATTGACCACGCCGGCCACATAGGTCGGCACATGGGGCAGGCGGGTGGTCGGGGTCCATGCGCGGATCTCGCGGATCGCCATGATGTCGAGGCCGAAGACCTGCCCGGCCACTTCGAAGGTGATGAGTTCGCGCTGCATGGGGTGATATCCTGCCCTGCAAAAGTTTGCGATTCGGTGAGCGAGGCGACGAACGCCCCGATCAGTGAGCGACGCGACGAACTGCGGCGACCAGCTTTTCCGGATCGAAAGGCTTGATGATCCAGCCGGTGGCCCCGGCCTGACGGGCGCGGGCCTTCTTTTCCTCGCTGCTTTCGGTGGTCAGCACCAGAATGGGCCGGTCGCGGTGGCGGCTGCCCTGGCGCAGGCGCTCGATCAGGCCGAAGCCGTCGAGGCGGGGCATGTTGATATCGGTGATGACGACATCGACCTCATTCATCGCCAGCCATTCGAGGGCGACTTCGCCATCCTCGGCCTGCGCCACGTCGAAACCCTGCCCGGTCAGGGCATGGTTCAGCAGGGCGCGCATGCTGGCGCTGTCATCAACGGTCAGAATTCGGGTGGTCATGGATTGCTCGCTTTCCTTAAAACAGTTCGACATTGCCATCCGCACGCAGCGGACGCGGAGTTGGAGTGGTGGGAGAAACCAGCGTGTTTTCAACGATGCGGCAGCGCACCTGGCCGCGCGCCGGGCGGAAATCGACGCGGCGGGCGTGAATGCCGCCCAGATCCTCGCGCGCGATGGTGATGCCTTCGTGGTTGAGGAACTGCCGGGCGAATTCGCCATTGCGCAGCCCGATGCGCTCCAGCCCGGCGTTGAGATTGGCGCCGCCATAGAGATGCGCGCGCAGCCGTGCCTTGGCCGCACCATGGGCCAGCATGTCGTTGATCAGCACTTCCATCAGGTAGACGCCGTAATGCTCGTCGAAATCGGCGCGGCAGGCGGCGGCGGGCGGCTCGGCCAGCAGGAAATGGTTCATGCCGCCCACCTGCGCCACCGGATCGAAGAGGCAGGTCGCCACGCAGCTGCCCAGCAGGGTGGAGAACTCCGCCAGCGGCTGGTCCGAAACCTGCGACTGCCCCTGCAGAATGCTGGTCCGCGTGATGGAGGAGATCGGAGGGATGAAATGCATCGACATCGCTGCTTCCCCCTCACGTCAGCGCATGCTGGGCGATGCGCGCCAGCGGCGCCACCACCTGGGCCGCACCCAGCGCGATGGCCGCGCGCGGCATGCCGAAGACGGTGGAGGTGGCCTCATCCTGAGCGATGGTGAGCGCGCCCGCGCGGGCCATGGCCAGCAGGCCCTTGGCGCCATCGGCCCCCATGCCCGTCAGCAGAATGCCCACAGCGCGGGAGCCCACATGCTGCGCCACCGCATGGAACAGCGCATCGACCGAGGGGCGATGGCCGGAGACCGGATCGCCGGGCCGCATCTTCACATACATGGAAGCCTTGCCCGCCATCATCATATGGCGGTCATTGCCCGGGGCCAGATAGACGTGGCCGCGCCGCAGCGGCATGTCGGGTTCGGCCAGCAGCACTGCGGCAGGGCAGGCGGCATCCAGCGTGCGGGCGATGGCGGCGGCAAAGCGGCTGTCGACATGCTGCACGATCATGGTGGGCGGGCAATCCTCGGGGAAGCCGCGCAGCAGCACCTGAAGCGCCTCGACCCCGCCGGTGGAGGAGCCGATGGCGATCAGATCGGTTTCCGCCGCATGCGCCGCGTGGCGCACCGGCTGGGAGATGACCGGCGTGTCATGGCGCCGCACCCGCACCTTGGCGGCATTGCGCACCATATCGGCCAGCCTGCCGCCGTCTTCCAGCGCGGAGCCGGCATGGTCGCTCTTGCAGTAGCAATCCACCGCGCCCAGCGCCAGGGCGCGCGCCGTGGCATCCGATCCCTCCCGCGTCAGGCCCGAGACGATGATCACCGGCATGGGGCGAAGCGTCATGATCTTGTCGAGGAAATCGAGGCCGTTCATGCCGGGCATCTCGATGTCGAGCGTCACGACATCGGGCTCCAGCTCCTTGATCGCGGCGCGGCCTTCCGTGGCGTTGCAGGCCACGCCCACCACATGGATATCGCGCAGGCCTGACAGGCGCGCGCCCAGCACGGCGCGCATGGTGGGCGAATCATCGATGATCAGCACGCGGATGGTCACGGCTCCCTCCTGCGATAGATCGTGGGGCCGACATGCTCCAGCAGCGCCTCGCCCGGGCCGCTGACCCGCTCGCTGTGGCCGATGTAGAGGAAGCCGCCGGGCACCAGCTGCTCGGCAAGGCGCGTGACCAGTTTCTGCTTGGTGGGCTGGTCGAAATAGATCATCACATTACGGCAAAGGATCAGCTGGAAGCTGCGGCGCATCGGCCAGTCCTCATGCAAATTGAGCCGCTTGAACTGAACCACCTCGCGCAGTTCGGGGCCGATCTCCAGATGGGTGGCGTCCGCGCTGGCCCATGCCGCACGCAGAGGCAAAGGCAGATGGGTGACATCGCGCAGATCATACCGCCCCTGCCGCGCCTTGATCAGCGGCGGATCGGCGATATCGCTGCCCAGAATGCGCAGATCGAGCTTGGCCAGACGGCGCCCTTCGGAACGGTCCGGGCCCAGCATGGCCATGGCGAGGGAAAAGACCTCCTCACCGCTCGAACAGCCCGCCGACCACAGGCGCACCGCTTCCCCGGCATCGAGCATCTCGACCAGCTGCGGGCGCACGGCTTGCGTGAAATGCTCGAAGTGATGGGCCTCGCGGTAGAAGAAGGTGTGGTTGGTGGTGAGCGCGCAGACCGCCTTGCGGCGCTCCTCGGCATTCTTGCGGATCATCACGATATAGGCGGCAAAGGTGCCCAGATTGCTGGCCCGCACCAGAGGCGCGAGCCGCGAATAGACCAGAATGGCCTTGCCCGGCGGCAGCATGATCCCGGCTTCGGCGCGCATCATCTGCGCCATGGCGAGGAAGTCCTTCTCGCCATAGACATTCGGGCTCACGCCGGGCAGCGCCTCGAACAGGGGCGCAGGCGGCGGCGCGGCCTTGGAGGCAGAAGGGGCGGTTTCGCCCGTCATGCCGCCTCCAGACCGATCGGTTCAAGGTTGAGGGGGTTAAGGCCTTTGGGCCCTGCGGCGCGCGCCACCAGCGTATCGACATTGAGGATCAGCGCCACGCGCCCATCGCCCAGAATGGTGGCGCCTGCCACGCCTTCCACACTGCGGTAATGCGTGTCGAGGCTCTTGATCACGAATTGCCGCTGATCCCAGATGTTGTCGACCAGCAGCGCGGCTTGCCCGGCGCTTTCGGTCTCCACCACGATCAGCACGCCCTGCTCGGGTCGCTCCACGGCATCGAAGGCGCCCACGGCATGGGCCACCGAGATCACCGGGATAAAGCGCCCGCGCACATTGAGCATCATGCTTTCCACCCCCATGCCCTGCACATCGGCGGGGGCGGGGCGCAGGCTTTCCACCACATGGGCCAGCGGCACCACCAGCGTCTGGTCGCCGACCTTGACGATCATGCCGTCGGAAATGGCGAGGGTGAGCGGCAGGGTCAGGGTGAAGGTGGTGCCCTTGCCGGGCGTGGAATCGATGGTGATGCGCCCGCCCAGCTCCTTCACATTCTGGCGGACCACATCCATCCCCACGCCCCGGCCCGAGACATTGGTGATGCTGGCCGCCGTGGAGAAACCGGGCGCGAAGATCAGGCTTTCGATCTCTTCCTTGGAGAGCACAGCATCGGGCGCGACAATGCCCTTTTCCACCGCCTTGGCCAGCACGCGGACATGATCGATCCCCGCGCCATCGTCAGCGATGCGGATCAATATATGGCCCGAGCGATGTTCGGCGGAAAGCGTCAGCGTGCCATCGGCGCTCTTGCCCTTGGCGAGGCGCTCATCGGGCTTTTCGATGCCATGATCGACGGCATTGCGGATCAGATGGGTCAGCGGTTCACCAAGGCGCTCGATCACGGTCTTGTCGAGTTCGGTCGCCTCGCCAGAGGTTTGCAGCGTGACATGCTTGCCGGTGCTGGCCGCCAGCTCGCGCAAAATGCGCGGCACGCGGCTGAACACGCTGCCGATCGGCTGGGCGCGGATCGACATGGCGCTGTCCTGAATGTCGCGCGTCAGCCCTTCGAGCATGTTCAGCTCTTCATTGGCGGCCACGCCGTCATTGTGCAGGCGCTGGGCCAGCATGGCCTGAGCGATCACCAGCTCGCCCACCGTGTCGATCAGCTTGTCCAGCTTGAGCAGATCGATGCGGATCGACTGGCCGACCGGCGGTGGCGCGGGGTTTTTGGCAGGGGTGGTTTCGGGTTTCGCAGCCTCTGCCGGGGCCTCGGCGGCGGGCGGCGGCGGGGGCGGCGTCAGCGCTGCGGGGCGATGGGGCATATCGGCCCATTTGCTTTCGCCCTCGCCGATGGTGATGGGGCAATCGTCGCCCGCGAAATCGAAGATCTCGCGCACCGTGGCTTCGGACACCGATTTGGGGACCACAAAGGTCCAGCCCAGATAGGCCTGATCGGGGTCGAGATTGTCGAGGCCGGGCACGGCGCTGGTGTCGCATTGCAGGCAGACGGCGCCCAATTCGCTCAGCTCGCGCAGCAGCAGCAAGGGCTCGCCGCCATTGCGCATCGCCCCGGCCAGCGGACGCAGCCAGATCTGCCAGCCCTGCTCGCGCGGTTGATCGCCCGCCGCAGGCTGGGCTGGCGCAGGCGCGGAAAGCTCGGCCAGCAGCGCATCGAGCGCGCTGTCATCCCGCGCGCTGTCAGCCGGGGAGGGCGCGGTGGCCTTCGAGCTGGCCTTCTTCGCTCTGGACTTGCCCGCAGGCGCATCGAAACGCCCCGCCGCATCATAGCGTGCGGCGGCCTCCAGCTCCATCAGCAGCGCCGAATCCTGAGGCGAGGCCGCCCCCTCGCGCGCCGCCGTCACATGGTCGGCCAGCTTGTCGAGCGCGCGCAGCAGCAGATCCACCAGCGGCGGGTTGAGCGGCGCATTGCCCTCGCGCACTTCGGAGAGCAGCGTTTCGAAGCCATGGGCGAAGGCTTGCAGCGCGGTAAAGCCGAAAGCGCCTGCGCCGCCCTTGATCGAATGGATCGCGCGGAACACGGCATTGACGGTGTCAGCGTCCTGCGTGCCGGCGCGGCAGGCGGCCAGACCTGCTTCGGCGGCGCCCTGGGCTTCCTCGCATTCGACGAAGAAGATGGCCTGAATGTCCTCCGGGGTCATGCCTCGCTCCGGTCGAAAAGGGCGACATCCAGCCCGGCGAGTTGCGCGGTGTGCAGCAGCGCGGGCGAGGGGGTGATCTGCGCGCCCTCACCGGTGCGCCGCGCGCTGAGCAGCACCTGCAGCATGGCCTGCCCCACCTGCTCGGTGGCGCTGGCGTCGATCTGCAGGGGGCCGGAGCCCAGCTCTGCCTGAAGTTCCGGCAAAAGCGCCTGAGCGGCGGCCCTGTCGCAGCGGGCGGGGAGATGGATGATGCGCATGGCTCTCGCGTCCTATCGAGTCAGAATTCCGACCAGTCGTCAGGGCTGGCGGCGGGTTCTGCACGGAGTTCGGGCAGGGGCGACGTGGGTTTGAGCGCCAGATTGCCGCGCACCAGCGGGATGGCGCGGCTGCGCCGGGGTGCGGGAGGCGCCTGCCGGAGCGTGGCGCGCACCGGCTCCGGCGCGCCATGGGCGGTGTGGAAGCGTGCGACGATTCCGGCCAGCTCCTGCGCCTCATCGGCCAGACTGCGGGCGGCGGCGGTGGATTGCTCGACCATGGCGGCATTCTGCTGGGTGGCGCGGTCCATATCGGCCACGGCGGTGTTGACCTGATGCAGATTGCTGGCCTGAACCTCGACCGCGGCAGAAAGTGCGGCCATCAGATCATAGGCATTGTGGCCGCGCGTGCGCAGCCCTTCGAGCATGCCGCTGGTCTGCCGCACCAGCCCCACGCCGGTCGCGACCTGCTGGGTGGAGGCGGTGATCAGCGCCTTGATGTCCTTGGCCGCCTCGGCGCTGCGCTGGGCCAGCGCGCGCACCTCGGTGGCCACCACCGCGAAACCGCGCCCGGCATCCCCTGCGCGCGCGGCCTCCACCCCGGCGTTGAGCGCCAGCAGATTGGTCTGGAAGGCGATGCTGTCGATCGTGGCGATGATGTGATTGATCTCGCGCGTCGAGTCCTCGATCTGGTCCATCGCCACGATCGCCTCGGTGATCAGCACGCCGACATCGCCGGATCGGGCGCGGGCCTCGGCCATGGCTTCCTTGGTTTCGTGGATGGATTGCGCGGATTGCTGCACGCCCTTGGTGGTCTGGTTCATCGCCGTGGCGGTTTCGGCCAGCGTGTTGGCCTGACGTTCGTTGCGATGCGCGAAATCATCCGTGACGGAGCGGATTTCTGCCGCTCCGTTCAGCACCGAATGGGCGCTGGCGCGGACCGCCAGCACCAGCTGGGCCAGCGCATCGATCGCGGCGTTGAAATCCCGGCGCAGCTCCTCATAGCGGGGCGGCAGGTCGCGGGTGATCTGGCAATCGAGGCGGTTGTCGGCCAGTTGCGTCAGGCTGTCGCGCAGGGCGCTGGCGACCTGCTCTTCCTGAGCGATACGCGCTTCGGCCTGCTGGGCATGGCCGCGCAGGATGTCGCAGGCGCGGGCGAGGCGGCCGATGCAATCCTCCCGCTCGGTGTGTTCGACCAGAGCGGCGTGATCGCCCTGGGCCAGCAGTTCGAAACGCTCGATCATCTCCGGGAAGGGGGCTGCGATCATCCGCACGCCCAGCCCCATGATCAGCCCGGTGGCCAGCAGCGCCGCGCCGGACACCGCCACCGCCGCGATCATCGGCACCAGCTCCTGCCATGCCGCGATCACGCCTGCCAGGCTGAGCGCCGCGCATGCCGCCACCGCCCAGGCCAGGCTGTGCAGCTTGGCGGGGATGGAGGTGTCTTTCTCGAAACGGTCGAACATCGAAAACTCCGCCGTCAAACCCGGGCCACAGGGCGTTCATGACGGAATCCCGCCCATGACTCGTGGTTAATCCTAAGGCCTGAGCCGCAACGTCCTGTTTGTGGGCACATCCGTAGGTTTGCGGAACGAGGTGAGGGCCATTGGGATGCTTTCAGTCATCCTGCGTCAACCATGCGACGGCTTGTTTTTGCTTGGGAGCGCCCTACGCTTAACTCCGTAATCGCCCAGAGCTATTTACTGTGATCTTGCGGTTTAGGAGAGGTTCAGGCGCCTTGTTGTAGCCATTTCGGCGCCATAAGGCGGAAGCAGACTGGAGGATAGGCGTCCATGAAGGAAGCCAGGGTTCTGGTGGTTGACGATTCCCCCGCGATGCGGGCGCTGTTCTGCGATGTGCTGGAGCGTGCGCCGCAGGTGACGGTGGTGGGCACGGCGGCCAATGCCGATGAAGCCCGTGAGCAGATCGCCCTGCTGCAGCCCAATGTGGTGACTCTGGACGTGGTGATGCCGGGGATGAGCGGCATCGCTTTCCTGGCCGAGATCATGGCGACCAATCCGCTGCCGGTGGTGATGCTGTCCTCGCGCACGCAGGAGGGATCGCAGATCGCGCTGCGGGCGCTGGAGCTGGGCGCGGTGGAGTGTTTTCCCAAGCCGCTCAAGACGACGCTGGAGCAATTTGCCGAAACCATCAGCCATCTGGGCAAGGTGGTGCTGACGGCGGCCAATTCCAATGTGAACCGCCGCCGCCGCACGACCCCGCGGGCCGCGCCCACGCCGCGTGTGGAAACCTCGGTTTGGCATAGCCAGATCATTGCGCTGGGGGCCTCGATGGGCGGGATGGATGCGTTGCCTCACCTGCTGGAGAGTTTTCCGGAAGACGGCCCGCCCACGGTGATCGTGCTGCCGGGCGAGGCGGGGCTGATCCAGGCCTTTCTCGACAGTCTGGAAGAGGTCATGCCCGGCCGGGTGATGCTGGCCGTGGATGGCGCGCGGCTGGAGCCGGGCACGATCCATATCGTCTCCGATCCGGAGCAGCATGCGGTGTTCGAGCTGGCGCCTTTCCCGCATCTGCGCATGGTGCTGCGCGATCCGCTGGATGGCGCGCGGCCTTCGGCCACGCTGCTGTTCGGCACGATCGCCCGGGCGGGCGTGCCTGCGGTGGGCGCGGTGCTGACGGGCATGGGCAGCGATGGCGCGCGTGGGCTGAAGCTGATGCGCGATGCCGGATGCCACACCTTTGCCGAGGACCCGGCCAGCGCCACCGTCGGCGAGGCGCCCCGAGCAGCCATTGCGGCAGAAGCGGTGGAGACGGTGCTGCCGCTCGATGCTTTGGGTGATGCGATGATCGCGGTGTGCCATCAGCGGTAACGGGGGCTGCTTGCTGCACTTTGTGGGCGGGCGATGAGGGGTGTTCTGAACGCGCTGATTTCGTTTAGAGGATCGCGCTGACTTCAATACCGAACGGTTCTCGCTGTGAGATCAGGCATGGGATCTGTTGGCATCTATGGCCGACGTGCCTGTGATGTTATCCCGACAATCCTGCTGCCCATCCAAGCCTCACGGTGGAGGCCGTCGAGGCATTGCTTTGATGCATCGTTGCCGAAGCTGGTGCCGGGCTCCATTGTTGATTGTGGGCGAGCCCGCTGCCTGATCAGATCCGTTTTGGTGTTTGTTTTGGGCGTAGCTTGCTCCGCCGATCGCTTTAGAGCGTCTCCGGCATGGGGACCTGAACCCGGCCATGGTTCGCCAAAGACTGTGCCGGAAGCCCGGCGCCCACGCAGACTCTCACGCAGATCGCGCCCATCATCAGCGCTGAACACGAAACGCCCTCCCGGAGCGGATTGCTGCCGGAAGGGCGAAAGGGCTCAGGGTTTCCCCTGTCCCATGCGGAGCCTCCATGCGGAGACCTGTGCCGTTCTCTGGCCCGTCCCGTGTCGCAAACGGGAGGGGCGGCTTTGGTGGATCGGTTCAACAGGGTGGCGTCGAGCCGATCCTCACGCTCCGCTTTGGCGATTGTGAGTTGCAGGCGCCTCAGGGGGAGGGCGCCCGGCTTTGATGGAAAAGATGTTCTGTCCGATCGCTGTCGATCGGACAGGCTCAGTCGACCAGGGCTGCCTCGATGGCGATGCGGATCGCTTCCGAAGTGTGGTTGGCGCCCATCTTGGTGAGCATGTTGGCGCGGTGAATTTCCACCGTGCGCGGCGAAATCGACAGCTTCTCACCGATCATGCGGTTGGAGAGGCCACCGGCCACGCCGGCCAGCACTTCGCGCTCACGCTTGGTCAGGCGGTCGACGCGGCTGCGGGCCAGCGCCTCGCGCAGCTTGGCGCTGCCGAAGGTTTCGGCCTTGGCCTCCGCCTCGGACACGACATGGCCGATTTCTTCACGCGTGAAAGGCCAGGCGATATAGTCGATCGCGCCATCCAGCACCGCGCGGACCACCATACGGGTCTCGGGTGCCTGGGCGAAGCCGATCACCGGCAGCCACTGGCCGGAGCGGCCCATCTGGGCCAGCAGAGCCGCGATGGAGCGGCCATCGTCATGCACCAGCAGCAGGCCGTTCTTGGGCCAGCGTGCGATCAATTCCGAAGCGTCTTCAAACGGTTCAACATGGATGTCGCCCCCGGCAAGCAGGTGCGAGATCGCAGCGCGCCGCCGGACATCCCCATCAACAAGAAACAGACTGGTCCCGTTGGTCATGATGGCTCCCCCTGAGTTCATGGTTAACGCCTAGCAATTTCCGCTTAGGTTTTGGACGGTAAACTCCTCCATTTCGGAATACATTTAGGTCCGAAACTGAAGGGTTGAGGGGTTGCTAAGGGAAAATGCCCAGAATGGCCCGTTTTCGGATCGTTTTGATCCGAATCTGAGTAATATCACCGAGGTATTCCTACCATAATGGGGCGTTTTTTCTGCGGCCCGGGGAAGGGGCTGCGGTCTGGAGGAGGGCCTTAGACAGCATCAGCCATGAACAAACCCTGAATTTTTGCAGGCGCAGCATGTAAAATTCGCACCCGCCGCGACTCACTCGCGGGCAATCCTGTGGAATATCCGGAAGATGGTGCTTGACGGCCCGGGGAATGCCGGAATGCTGCGCCGCAGAAGGGTTGCTGTCAATCCGGGCGGTCAGAAGAGGGCTTGCGGATACAACCAATCTGGAGATGCCGCCGCGTGCTTTTGGACCTCCGTCGGGACAGGGTGCCGGGAGAAGCCGGGCATCACGGCCATGGCAAGCGGGCCGGAGCATGCTGCCCCGGCCCGACCTGATCTCTCAGTGATCCCCGCCCATCAGATGGGCGGCAATGTCGATGACGTCCTGGCGCACATTGCGCAGTGTGCGGCCGTCGAACTCCAGCACGCTGTCCAGCACAGCGTGGCGCGCGGCGGTGTAGAAATGCGCCAGAGCGCCCGCCATCGTATCGTCGCCGCTCACGCCCACCTGCAAGGCGGTCAGGGCGGAGAGCGCCTGAGTCAGAGCCTTGCTCTTGACCGCATTGTCGCCCTTGCCATGCGCGTGAATGGCGCTGCCCAGCGATGAGATCACCCGCTCATAGCACATCCGCACCAGCTCTCGCTGGTCGGCACCAGACACGCGCGCCTCGAAATCGACGCGGCGGTAGGCCTGAGCAGGATCACGCAGGGCGAGCATCACTCATCGCCCTCAGCTGCTGCTGCTGTTGGTGTTGTTCCAGGCAGCGATCTGCTGCTTGAGATACGACAGCGTGGAGTTGTAGGTCGCCACCGTGGCGTCCGTGGCCGCATATTGCGTGGTCAGACGCGTCTGCAGCTGGCTCTGCAAGGTGGCCAGACTGCTCTGCTGATTGGTGATCGAGCTCTGCAGCGTGGTGTAGCGGCTCACCGAACCCGCCAGCGATCCCGGATCGGTGGTGGTGGTCAGCGCGCTGACCATCTTGTTGACGGTGGCATAGACGCCGTTGACGCCCTTGGTGAACATGGCGGCGACACCGCTGGGGCTGTTCTGCAGCGCGGTGGCCAGCTTGGTGGTGTCCAGCGTATAGGTGCCGTCCTTCTGCACGCTCAGCCCCAGATCGGCCAGGGTCTGCGGCGCGCCGGAGGCGGCGTTGGGCATGATGATCGTGCCGGCCAGATTGGCGAACTGGCGTGCCATCGCCTTGGCGCCGGTGTCATTGGCCAGGCCCGCGCCGGCAGCCGTATCGGTGTTCATATCGCCAAGGATGCTGTTGAGCGCCGAGGTGATGTTCTGCATCGCCGTGGTGATGCCCGAGGAGGGATCGCCGAAGCTCACCGTGGTGGGATTGCCGGTGTTGGTGCCCGTCAGCTTGAGCGACAGGCCCGGGGCGGCATTGGCGATGGTGTTGCTGGTGCTGGTGCGCGCCACGCCGTCCAGCGTGTAGGCGGCATTGGTCGCCGGCGTCGTCACCGTGTAGTTGCTGGTGGTGGAGGTGGGATCATAGGCGAAGTTCGACAGGCTGGTGGTGCCGGTCGTGCCGGTGCCGCTGGCGCTGATCGTGAAGCCGTTGGCGGCGCCTTCGGTTCCCTTCATCACCAGCTGCTGCGTGCCGTCGGTGTTGGTGGTGACGTAAGCGGTGACGCCGATCGCGGCGCCGTTGATCGAGCTGGCCACGGAGGACAGCGAGGAACCGTCGGCAATGGTGATCGTGGCCGAAGCATGGGTGGAATCAGCCGAGAAGGTGCTGCCCGATACCGTGCCGAAGTTGAAGGTCAGCGTGCCGCCCTGGACGGTCGCGCCGCTGGCCAGGCTGGTGGCGGCCATGGTCTGGGGCTTGGCAAGCTGGGTGACTTCCAGCGAGTAGCTGCTCGACGCGCCCGCGCTGCCGACCGGCAGCGTGGCGGTGGCCACCGAACTGTTGGCCACGGTGGGCGAGGGCAGCAGGTTGCCGCCGTCGATCAGGGTGGACAGCGCGCTCTGGAAGGAGAGCAGGTCGCTTTTCAGCTGGCCGGCCTCGGTGATCTGCAACTGGACGGTGGAAAGCTGCGTGTTCAAGGCATCGTTCTGGCTGGCATATTGCGCCGCCGCGATGCTTGACGCCAGCGACGTCAAGTTGGCCCCAGTGTTGACACCGAGCGAAGACAGGATCTGGGACCCGATCGTTGCCTTGCTCGCCGAAGTGCTCGTCGTCGACGTCGTCGCGGTCGAGGCCGTAGACGATGTCGAGGAGCTCGTGGATGATGTCGTGGTCATGACGGTAAGAACGGCTCCTGTCGCTGGGGCTTAAGGATGAAAGACGATTAACTTTTGGCGGAGAGGAAGGGAGAAGAGAGGCGCGAGGGGGGAGTTTCGAGTCGATCGCATGCCTGAGGAGACATGCTCCGGGTCTGCGCGCTTCCATGGCGACTTCCGGCGCGACCGCAGTGGTGTCCGATGCGCTCCATCGGCTTACTCCTCCTCCGGTTCGTCGGGCTGCGGGCGGCCATCGGTGTCGAAGCGCAGCTCCACGGGGACATCCACGATGGGGGCATCGCGCTGCTCGCCGCGTTTCAGCGACATGACGAAGCCCAGCACGCCTGCCACCGCCACATAGAGTTCCTCGCGGATCATCTGATTGTCGCGCGTGGTGTAGTAGAGCGCGCGGGCCAGACCGGGGAATTCCAGACAGGGAATGGCGCGTTCGGCGGCCAGTTCACGGATCGCCAGCGCCTTTTCGCCCTTGCCTTTCACCACCACCACCGGGGCGGGGGCGATCTCCGGATCATAGACCAGCGCCACCGAGAAATGCGTCGGGTTGGTCACCACGAACTCCGCCTTGCGCATGGCCGCGCCGATCGCGCCCATGGCGATCTGGCGCTGGCGGCGGCGACGGTGAGCGCGCGCTTCGGGGCTGCCTTCCTGTTCCTTATGTTCGTCCTTCACCTCCTGCAGGCTCATGCGCAGGCGGTTGCGGCGGCGCAGCCATTGCACCGGCCAGTCGAACATGGCGATGATCACGAAGCCCACCGAAAGCTGCAGCATCAGCGAGGTGATTGCCTCCCAGGCGAAATTCAGCTGCCCGGCCAGCCCCACATCGGCCAGCTCCTGCAGGCCCTCGATCCGCGATTTGCCCCAGAACCAGGCGATGGTGCCCAGCAGCGCCAGTTTCAGCAGGCCCTTGCCCACCTCGATCCAGCCCTGCGGCCCGAAGACCTTGCTCATCCCCTTGATCGGATCGAGCCGCGACCCCTTGGGCATCAGATTGCTGGCGACAAAGCGGCCATATTTCCCGGCCATGCCCAATTGCACGAAGAGCGTGGCGGCGATCACCATCACCGCCAGCACGATCACCGGGACAACCACTGCGGCGCCCAGCTTCAGGATCAGCAGGCCGGGGCGGAAATCCTCCAGATCGGCGCGGTTCCACACCAGCCCCATCCGCATGGCATTGGTCATGCCCGACAGCAGCCAGGGCCCGAAGGCCTTCATAAAGGCGGCGGCGACCAGCGCGGTGGCGGCCACGGCCAACTCGCGTGAGCGCAGGACGTCACCACCCTCGGCGGAGTCCTTTAAGCGCTTGTCGGTTGGTTCCTGGGTTTTCTCACCGGCGGTCTCGGCCATCCTAGCCTCCCATCGCCTGTGTGACCTGTTCGATCGCCGCAGCGGAGAGGTCGGTCATGCGGTCGCTGATCATCGGCGCGGTGGCCAGCAGCGCGGCCAGCCCGGCAACGATCCCGGCGGGCAGGCCCAGCGAAAACAGATTGAGCGAGGGCGCCGAGCGGCTGAGCAGACCGGCAAGAATTTGCACCAGCAGCAGGGTCAGCGTGACAGGCAGGGCCATCATCACGGCGGTGGCGAACATCGTCGAGGCAAAGCTGAGCACCACGCCAAGGCGTGGCGCCGACATCACCGCCGAACCCAGCACATGGCCGGGCGGGAAAGCCTCATAGCTTTTGACCACCAGCGCCAGCCATTGCAAATGCGCGCCAAGGCCCAGAAAGATCAGCGTCAGCACCACGGCAAAATATTGCCCGAGGATCGGCGAACGCGCGCCGGAGTTGGGATCGACTGTGGCGGCAAGGCTCAAACCCATGCCGCCGCCGATCAGTTCGGCGGCAATGGCGGGCGTGGCAAAGCTGAGCTGCAGCACAAAGCCCAGCATGGTGCCAATCGCCACCTCGCCGATGATCGCCAGATAGCCCGACATCGACATGAGGTCGGCGGGCGCGGCCACCTTGGTGCTGTTGGCCACCAGCAAAGCGATGGCCCCGGCCATGATGACGCGCACCTGCGGCGGCACATTGCCGGTGCCGAAGAAGGGGGCAGCCACCAGAGCTGCGCCGATGCGGGTCATCAGGAAGGCCCAGCGCCAGAATTCGACCTCAAGGTCGCCAAAGCCGAAGTTGAGACCCAGCATGCGCTCTTAGCCCACATTGCCCGTGCCCGCGCCGAGGCGGGCGATGGCGGCGAAGATGTCTTTGGTGAAGTCGCCGATCAGCCCCATCATGCTGGCGCCCAGCAGCATCAGCAGCAGCACGGTGATGGCGATCTTGGGCAGAAAGGTCAGTGTCTGCTCGTTGATCGAGGTGGCGGCCTGAAAGATGCCGACGATGAGGCCCACGGCCAGACAGCCCAGCAGCACCGGGGCGGCGCACAGCGTCACCACCCAGAGCATGCGGTCCGCCAGGTTGAGCATCAGCGATGTGTCGTCCATGTCGCGCGCTCCCTTAGCCGAAGCTCGATGCCAGAGAGCCCATCAACAGCGCCCAGCCATCGACCAGCACGAAGAGCAGCAGCTTGAAGGGCAGAGAGATGATCGTCGGGCTCATCATCATCATGCCCAGCGACATCAGCACCGAGGAAACCACAAGGTCGATCACGAGGAACGGCAGATAGAGCATGAAACCGATCTGGAAGGCCGTCTTCAACTCGCTGGTGACGAAGGCGGGCAGCAGGATCGAGAAGGGAATGTCCTGCGCATTGGCGAACTTCGGCGCCTTGGCCATATCGGCAAACATCTGCAGGTCGGTCTTGCGGGTCTGGCGCACCATGAACTCATGGAACTGCGCGCCGCCCACGGTGATCGCCTGCTGGGCGTTGATCTGCCCTGCCGAATAGGGGGCGATGGCCTGCGTGTTCAGCTTGTCCAGCGTGGGGGCCATCACGAAGAGCGAGAGAAACAGCGCCAGACCGATCAGCACCTGATTGGGCGGGCTCTGCTGCAGGCCCAGCGCCTGACGCAGGATCGAGAGCACGACAAGGATGCGGGTGAAGCTGGTCATCATCAGGATCAGGCTGGGCAGGATCGTCAGCAGGCCCATGATGATAAGAAGTTGCAGCGAGAGGGTTAAACCTCCGCCCGGCCCGCCGTTCATAGACTGGAAGGCGCGGTCCATCGCCCCGGGGATGGCGCTGGGCATGGAAGGGCCACCGGACGCAGCGGCGGGCGCTGCGCTCTGGGCAAAGGCGGTGCCCGATATGAGTGAACCTGCCAGCAGCGTCAGCAGGGCGAAAAACTTGCGCATCATCTTACCTTTGCGTGCGGCGCAGGGTGCGGGCGAAGCTGGGGCCATCCTGGTCACCAGAGAAGTCGCCATCAAAATCGCTGTCGAAACCGTCATCCGGATCATGGTCGATGATCGTGGCGGAACGCGCGGGGGCCTCTGCCAGACGGGTGAGCCCATGGCGTGAGGTGGAGACCAGAATCTCCTTCCCGTGGAATTCCAGCACCGCCAGCTTCATCGTGGGCGAGAGCATCAGCGTCTCGACCACTTTCACCGAACGGCGGCGCCCATCGCCCCCCTGCATGCGGTTCTGCATCACCTGAGACAATTTCAGGCTGCCCCAGACCATGCCGCCGATGATCGGCAGCAGGATCAACAGCTTGAGGACGTACCAGACCATTATGCGGCGCTGTCCAGAGCAGCATCACCGCTGGCCATTTCCACGATGCGCAGGCCGAAACGGTTGCCCTGGGCCACGATCTCGCCCTTGGCGATGACCTTGCCATTAACCATAACATCCAACAGCTCGTCGGTCAGACGGTCGAGCATCACCACGCTCTCTTCGCCCAGCGACAGCACATCACGCAGTTTCATATCGGCCCGGCCCAGTTCGACCGAGAGGCGCACATCCACATCCTTGAGGAAGTCGAAGCCGCGGGGATTGAGGTTCATGGTCATTTGCTCCCGGAAAATCCAAAAAGGTCTAGATCAGAAATCAGATCGTGTCGTCAAAGGCTTTGGTGATCTGCACGGCAACGCGCTCATCCACCGCACCGATTGTCCCCTGTGCGAAGGTGGCGTTGCCCACACGCAGCGGTACTGCGCGCGCCACAGACACCGGCAAAACATCCCCCGGCGCCATATTGGCGATGGTGGAAAAAGGAATACGCATATCCACGACGATGGCGCGCACCTCGATCGGCAGATCGCTGAAAGGCGCGTCCGAAGGGCTGCCCAGCGGGTGCGAGCGGCCAAGCGACAGCACTTCCGAACCCTCGGCGAAACCGAAGAGGCGGGCCAGCGTGCCGATGGGCATGGCGTAGGTGATCAGCCAGGGCAGCGTGCCGCCATCATCCACTTCCAGCGTGAGGACGGCCAGCGTCTGCTCCTCGGGGAAGGGGGCCAGCATCGCCAGATTGCCGTCGCGGCGCAGCGGGGTGATGCTGGGCACCGGCATGCCTGCCGCCCGGCCCGCTGTGGCGGTCAGCGCGGAGGAGAGGTGATCGCCGATCAGCACTTCCATGCGGCCGATCATCAGTTCGGCGGCCATGGGGAAGCTTTCGGGCAGGGGGGCCGGGGCCTCACCCTTGCCGCCGAAGGCACGGTCGACGATGCGCAGCACCGGCTCGGCCTCGACCGAGACAAACAGGGGCGCATTGCCGCCCACCGCAAAGATGCTGTTGGCCGCCAGCGTGGCGATCGAGCCGTGCAGCGTCGAGAGGTCGCCCTCCTTGGCCTGCGTGGCTTTCACCAGCGGGGCCTCGCCGCCCAGCAGCGGGGCCAGAGCGGCAGCCATGCGGCGGGCCAGACGGTCCCCAAGGCGGTTGAGCAGGGGCAGCAGTTCGCTGGCGCCGGGGCCCTGACGCAGCAGTTCAGGAGCGTGTTGGGCCAGGGTGCGTTCGGCAATAAAGGCGCGTTCGGGTTTCATCGGGTCAGACCGTCGCTATCGTGAAGGGGAGGAAAGGGCGGCGGAAGGGAATTACTGGACCAGGAAGGTCTTGAAGTAGACATCGTCGACACCGCCGAAGCCTTCTTCCTTCACCAGAACCTGGTTGATGGCAGCGGTCAGGCGCTTGGTCAGCTTGTCCTTGCCCTCGATGGTTTCGATGTCATCGGCAGGGGTGTCGGCCAGCACGCTGAGCATGGACGAGCGCACGGCCAGCTCATGCTTCTTGAGCCACATAAGGACGCGGCCATCGCGATGGGTGGAGCAGGCGAGGCTGACCTGGATCAGCTGGGCCGAGCCCTTCAGGTTCGAGGTGAAATCCTCGCTGAAGTTGTAATAGCTGGTCTTGTAGGGGCTGCCGCCTTCGCCTTCCACTTCGGCGCCGGCATCGCCTTCCTTGCCGCCTTCGGCCTTGGGGGCATAGGGGTCAACCTCGCCCTTGCGGACCAGCTTGGGGCCCAGATCTTCCTTCGCCTTGGCGCCACCGCCACCGATGATGCCCATCTTGACCATGGCAAAGGCAGCGCCTCCGCCCACCGCCAGCATCAGAACGGCCACGATGGCGATGATCATCACCATGCTCTTGCCCTTCTTGGCGGGTTTTTCTTCGGTCGCTGCTTCAGCCTTGCTCATGGTCGGTCTCTGTCAAAAGGGGTGGCGGGCGCGAAACCCGGGAGGGTGCCGGATCGGCGCGATCAGGCCAGGATGCCGCCGGGCGTCTGCACGGTGGTATCGCTGCTGGCCTTGGAAGAACGGGTGCTCTGCGTGGCAGGGCGGTTGCTGCGGGCGGATTGATCCTGCCGGGCGCTCTGGCCCTGCTGCCCGCTAAAGCCGGTGTTGGCGTCAGCGCTGCGGCTGCTGTTCTGAGCCCAGCTGTGAGACTGGGCCTGCTGCTGCTGATTGTGCTGCTGCTGGCCGCTGCTCTGCTGACCTGTTGCATTGCCCTGAGCGCTGCTGCCCGCCGCCGAAACGGTGGAGGCCTGCGCCATGGCGGCACGCGCGGCAGGAGCGAAGGCGGGGTCGCTGCTCGCCATGGAGACGCTCATCCCGTCTTCACTCTGGTTGAAGCTGAGCGAGACCTTGCCGAAATCGGCATGGGTGATCGCGGCCTGAACGCTCTGCGTGCCAAGGCCCGAGCGGGCGGCGGCGCGCGCCTCGACCAGGCGATCGACCAGAGCGGCCATATCGGGCTGGGCCTGCGCGGCGGAAGGGGTGGCGGGACTGGCTGCCGCTCCAGGGGATGTCGCGGCCACAGTTCCCGCCGACGCCAGCACCTGGACATGATTGGGAGCGTTGTCCGGCACGCTGACGCCATCCGCCGATGAGGCCACCGGCAGATGCGAGGAGGTGGTCAGGCCCGAAGCGCCACTTTGCGAGGCGTCCTGCCCGGTGGTGTCATTGCTGTCGGCGTCGCTGCGGGCGGGCGCCGTGTTTTGAGCGTTGGTGTTGGCGGTCTTGCCCTGCGCCGAGACGGTGCGGGCGGCCAGCTTGGGGTTGGCGGCGACAGCATCCTGCGTGTCGGCATCGGCGGAGGCATCGGCCTGTGCCAGCGCGGGCTGAGCGACACCGGCCTGAACCGCAGCGGCCTGAGCCACGGCCGTCTGCCCCACGGGCGCAGCAGGCGTGGTGGCCTGAGCGGCGGCGGGCTGCACGGTGGTGGTCGCGGGCGTGACCGGCGTGTTGTTGAGGGCCAGCACGGCATGGATGGGCGTGGCCGGCACATTGGCGCTGGCGGCGGCCTGAGCGGCAGCGGTCGCGTCGGTGGTGACGGGCGGGGTGGTCGCCGCGGCAGGCAGGCTGCCTGCATCGACGGTGGCGTTGATCCCGCCGACGGTCAGCGTGATGGCTGGAGCCGCGGCGGTGGAGGCACCCTGCGCAAGGGGCATTGCCTGTGTGGTGCTTGCGGTCTGCACGGTGTTTGCGGCCTGTGCTGTGGCGGTGTCAGTGGAAAGGCGTGCGGCCAGTCGGGCCGACATATGCGCGCTGTCCGAAGAAGCCTGCTGGGGGAGCTGAGCCGTGACGGTGGCTGCCGGCTGGGTGCTGGCCGAGGTCGCGGCAACCTGCGGCAGGGCGGGCGTGGGCTGAGCGGCATTCTGCGACAGGGCGGCCAGAGCAGCGGCCTGCGCATTGGCGGCGTCGGTGGTGGTGGCCGTGGTGGTTGCCGTCTGATCGGCATCGCTGCTGGCAGCCTGATCGGCGGGGGCCACGACATTGGCCACGGCATTCACCGCCATCGAAATCGGCAGCGGCAAAGCGGCGGCAGCCAGACCGGCAAGCGGCAAACTCTTGCCGGTTGCCGTCTGGTCGTCATCCTGCCCGTCATTCTGATTGGCGGAGGTGGTGGTGTCACTGGTTTTGCTGTCAGCCTTGGCGATTTTGGTCGCCTTGGCGGCGCTCTGCCTGGTGTCAGCGTTCTGGCTGTCCATCACAGCCCCGAAATCCGTGCCTTTGCGGCTCTTGCCGGTGGAAGCGGCAGTGGTGGCAGCGCCCTTGGCGGCCACAGAAACATTGCCCGAGGTCAGGCCCGAACCGGCAAGAACTGAAGAGATGGCAGCGGTATCGGACATGAACAAAAACTCCGTGCGGCAATTGCCTCAAGAGTTATGCATGGTCCGTGCCAGAATCGTCCCCAGATGGGACACGCCCCGAAGATTGCCCGGAAAAGCTGGCATTGCTCAGCTTTGCGGCGATAAAACGGGCCTGTTGCGCAGCGCGTTCCTCCACCGCGGCGCGGCGGCGCTCGGCGATGACCAGTTCCGCCTGTCGCCGGTCGGCCAGCGCATGGGCGCGTTGCCGGTCGGCATCGGTGGTGGCGGCAATGCCTTGCAGCCCCATGACAAAACGGACCATCCTTGCCAGATCGGCGCCATCGGCCATATCGCGGCGGGCGGCATATTCCTGCGTGAGCGATTGCGTGCGCTCAACCAGCGTGGTGAGCTGGGACAGCGTGGTTTCGGCGCGGGCGGCCTCTGTCACGGCATTCTGCTTGGCGATGGCGCGCAGCTTTTCCAGCCTTTGCAGGCGCGCAAGTTTGGCGCGTTCGGCTTTCATGGCCTTACGTTCCCATCAATTGCCGCAATTGGGCGATGCTGTCGCCCAGCGGCACCAGATTGCGGCCTTCCTGCGTGAGGAAGGCGACGAGATGCGGATGCATGGCGATGGCGCGATCCAGCTGCGGATCGGCCCCGGCGCGATAGGCGCCCATCAGCACCAGATCGCGGTTGGCCTCGTAAGCGGCGACCAGCGCGCGGAAGGCGCGGGCGGCCGTTTCATGCTCGCGGCTGGTGATGTCGGTCATCACGCGGGAGAGCGAGGCGGCAATGTCGATGGCGGGATATTGCCCGCGCTGCGCCAGATCGCGGCTCAGCACGATATGGCCGTCCAGAATGGATCGGGCGGTATCCACCACCGGATCGTCCTGGCTGTCGCCATCGGCCAGCACCGTATAGATGCCGGTGATCGACCCACCACTTTGTGCAGAGTTACCCGCGCGCTCCACCAGCTTGGTGATGGTGGCCAGCGCCGAAGGGGGATAGCCGCGCGCCGCGCCGGGCTCGCCCAGCAACAGCCCGATCTCGCGCCCGGCATGGGCGACGCGGGTGAGCGAATCCATGATCAGCAGCACGCGCTTGCCCTGGGCGCGGAAATATTCGGCCATGGAGGTGGCCAGCATCGCCCCGCGCAGACGCAGATTGGGCGCGTGGTCGGCAGGCACGGCGATCACGGCGGTGCAGCTGCGCTTGGGGCCGACCATATGGCGTTCGACGAAATCAGACACTTCGCGCGCACGCTCACCGATCAGGCCGACGATGATGATCTCGGCAGACGCGCCATGGGCGATCATATCGAGCAGCACCGATTTGCCGACGCCCGAACCGGCCATGATGCCGATGCGCTGGCCCACGCCAAAGGTGGTGATGGCATTGAGCGCCCGCACGCCGGTATCGAAGGGCACACGCACCGGAGAACGATCGAGCGCACCGGCGCGCACGCCGCCAGCGGGATGGAAATGGCGGGCGTGGATGGGCCCCAGGCCGTCGATGGGCAGGCCTTCGCCATCCACGGCGCGGCCCAGAAAGGCCTCGCCCACCGGCAGCATGCCGGGGCGACCCTCGGGGCGGACGCGGGCGCCGGGGCGCAGCATCACCGTGTCGCCCAGCAGCATGGCCAAAGTGCGCCCGTTGCGAAAGCCGATCACCTCGGCCAGCAGGGATTTACCGTTGCCATGCGAGACGCGCAGCAGCGATCCCACCGGCACCGAGAGGCCCGAGACTTCCAGCAGACCGCCATCGCAGCTCGACACCGTGCCATAGCGGCGCGGCGTGAGATCGATCGGTGTGGCTGCGGCATCGGCCAGCAGCCCGTCGAAGAGTTTCAACATAAGAGCGTCTTTCGACTTAAATTTCTGTTCTCACATCGCTTTTGCGGAAAACCGGTTTCCGCTTTTCACGCGATGCTTCAATCACTCTCGGGCAGCGTCAGATCCAGCGCTTCGGCGATGGCGCGGCGCCACTGGGCGGGGCCGTCTTCCACGCCGCCGCCTTCCATGCCGCGGCTGCTGGTTTCCACACGCAGCGCTCCCGGTTCCAACGTCGGATCGACCACGAAGGTCCAGTCCTCGGGCAGATGATCGCGCACCAGCTCCAGATCCTCGGCGTTGAGGCGGATCACGCGGTCGTCATCGGCGCGTGAGAACATTGCCACCGCGCGCGTCACTCTTGCGGCCAGCGCTTCCTTGTCCAGCGCCAGAGGGGCGAGGGTGGCCTCGCACAGCGCCATCACCGTATCCATCAGGCGGCCCCGCAATTGCTCGGCGCATTGCCCGTCGATGCGGTCGAAGGAGAAGGCGAAGCGGGCGCGCAGGGCCTCGCGCTGCAGGAAATCATGTTCGGCCTCGGCATGGCCCTCGGCATAGCCCTGGGCATGGGCTTCCTCGCGGGCCTGAACCACCGGATCGACCAGAGGTGCCTCGGGCATCACCGGCATGGTCGGCAGGGCCGGGTCGATCACACGCGTCGGGCGCAGATCGGAATAGGCCAGGCCCGAGCCGGTGGGGGCCATCGTCTCGACCGCATTCGCGATATAGCGCTGGTCGAGCGAGAAGCCGCCGCCCGGGCGGGCGAACAGGCTGGCCAGATCGGCACGGCGCTCTGGCTGGGGCGTGGCAGGTTCGGGCGCGGCGGCAGCGGCTTTCTTCGCTGCCGCCGGTTTGGCAGCGGCAGCCTTGGGTGAAGCAGGTTTGGCGGCGGCTTTGGCGATCGGAGCCTTAGACATATTCGTCGTCACCCGCGCCGAAGGAGATGGTGCCTTCCGTGGCCAGACGGCGCGCGGCATTGACGATGATCTTCTGCGCCTCGATGCATTCGGCCATCTTCAGGCGGCCGCGACCGGCGATTTCGTCCTTCACGCCATCGGCGGCGCGGCTGGACATGGCGGCGAAGAACACGTCGCGCTGATCTTCCGGAATGCCCTTCAGGGCGTTGATCAGCGTATCGTTCTCCACCTCGCGCAGCAGCGTGCCCATATCCTTGGGGCCCAGCACGAAGAGATGCTCGAACTTGAACATCTCGTTTTCGATGGCCTTGGCCAGATTCTTGTCCATCTTGGTGATCTCGGGCATGATCCTCTTTTCGACGACCTTGCCGGAGTTGTTGATGATTTCGGCAGCATTGCGCGCGCCGCCCAACGTAAGGGCCGTGGCACCATGATGCTCGTCGATGCGGCGGGTCAGCAGCTCTTCCAGCATGATGATCGCCTCGGGCGCGACAGGGCCCATGGTGGCGACGCGATGCACCACCTGGGTCTGCACCTCAGGCGGCAGCGAATGCAGGACCTGCGCGGCAACGTCGGGCTCAAGCTGAACCAGAAGCACGGCGATGGGTTGCGGCATCTCGCCCTTGATCAGCGGAATGATCGCGGGCGGGTTGAGCCAGCGCGCGATCTCCAGGCTGGAGGCTGGCGGCGCATCGGGGATGATGCGCTGCATCAGATTGTCGGCCTTCACCCCGCCCACCGCGCGCGACATCATGTCGTGGACGCGCTTCTGGCGGCCATAGCCGTCGATGCCCAGCTTTTCGGTCTTGGCGACAAAGCCCTCGACCGCTTTCATGATCGCCTGCGGGCCGATATCGCCCAGCGCCATCATCTTTTCGCCGAGCAGTTTGAGTTCCGTGGGGGTCAGCTGGCCCAGCAGGCGGCTGGCCTGATCGTCACCCAGCAGCATCACCAGAATGGCTGCGGCCTCGGCGTCGGAGAGGCTTTCGAGCCCTTCCTCCAGCATGGCCTCATCGTCGATCGCGCTCATCAGGCGTCTTCCTTCTCGGCGGGCGGTTGCAGCATCTGGCGCAGTGCGATCACGGCGCTGTCAGGCTTTTCGGTCACGATCTGTTGCGCCAGACCGACATGGCGGTTGAGCGCCTCGGCATTGTTGTTGCCCATGCTGGGGCCGGGCAGGGCAGGCGCGCCATTCGCGGCAGCGGCGGCAGCGCCCGAAATGTTGACGATGGGCGGCGCGCCGGCGGCCAGCGGCAGGGCGGCCATCGGCGCATTGGCGAGCGCTTCCTCGACCGCCGAGGTCTTGCCCTTCTTGCCGCCGGCGGGCTTGCCGCCCTTCAGCGCATTGATCAGCGGGCGGACCGCCAGCAGCAGCACCATCAGCAGGCCGATCAGCGCGCCGCCATAATGCAGCGCCTGAGCGAACCACGGCGTTTCATAGAAAGGCGTCTTGGCGACGGGCGTTGTATCGAAGGCGCGCGCCACCACGGCGATCTGGTCGCCGCGCGAGGTGTCGGCGCCCACAGCGGCGGAGACCAGCTGCTTGATCTGGTCGATGTCGCTCTGCTTGAACTTGGCCATCGCCGAGGCGGACAGCGCCACCGCGACCGACAGGCGCTTGATCTTGCCCGGCCCCGTGTTGGAGACGGCGACCTCGCGGCCCAGCTCGTAATTCTTGGTGGCCGAGCTTTCGCTGGCGGTGGGCGAAGGCGTGGCGGCAGGCGTCGCGCCCGCAGCGCCGGGGGCAGCCCCCGCAGCACCTGCGGCAGGCGGC
Source organism: Novosphingobium terrae (assembly GCF_017163935.1). Classification (NCBI taxonomy): domain Bacteria; kingdom Pseudomonadati; phylum Pseudomonadota; class Alphaproteobacteria; order Sphingomonadales; family Sphingomonadaceae; genus Novosphingobium; species Novosphingobium terrae. Next base: position 440,726 of record NZ_JABVZR010000001.1, read on the forward strand.
GGCGTGCCGGGAGCGGGCGGCGTCGGCGCGCCGGGGGCCCCTGCCACCGGCTGGGTGGAGGGCGGCGGCGTGTTCGACAGCGTGCCGGGCACGCCGATCGCCGCTGCGGAAGCGGGCTGCTGGCTTTGCTGGCTGGTCTCGCTGCGGACCGCGCCCTGCTTGTCGTAGCTTTCGCGGGCCGAGGTGACCTGATCCATATCGAGATCGACCTGGATCTCGCTGGTGAAATTGCCGTCGCCCAGCATCGGGGTCAGCAGCGTGGCGACCTGCCCACGCAGCTTTTCCTCCATGCGGCTCTGCATATCCATGCGGTCGGAGTCGACGCTGCCCTTCTGCGAGAGCAGATGGCCACGCTGATCGACAACCTTCACCGCGTCGGGCGTCAGGCCCGGCACCGAACCGGCGACCAGATTGACGATGGCCGAAACCTGATTTTCCGACAGCTGGCGGCCATCGGCCAGACGCAGCATCACGCTGGCGGACGGGGCGATCTGATCGCGCACGAAGACCGATTTCTCGCCCTCGGCCAGATGGACGCGCACCGCCTGAACCCCATCGATCTCCTTGATCGAGAGCATCAGTTCATGTTCGCGGGCCGCGCGCAGACGCTCGCCTTCCAGAGCGCGCGAGGCGCCCATCGGCAGCTTGTCGAGGCTGTCATTGGCGGTGTCGGGCAGGGCCAGCGCGCCATTCTGGGCGACCAGCATGCGGGCCTTATAGACATCGCCTTCATCCACCGTCAGCGCGCCGGTGCTGCTGTCGATGCGATAATGGATGTTGCCCTTGTCCAGCGCGCCGACCACGCTGGCGCGCTCGGCATCGTCAAGCTGGGCATAGAGCACGCGCTGAGGCGCGGGGGCCAGCGTGGTCCAGGCGACAGCGGCGCCGCCCAGCACGGCCATGCCGGCGAACCAGGGCAGAGCCTTTTTCACCGGTCCCTGTGACAGGAAGCCGCGCGCGCGTTCCAGCGGTGTGCCGCCCGCCGGATCGGTGAGTGTGCCGATCAGCGACTGCGGCTGCGCTGGAACCAGCGCCATACCGGGATTGGCAGGAATGGCCTCGGCCATGGTTTAGACCCCCAGCTTCATGATGTCCTGATAGGCGGACAGCAGCTTGTTGCGGACTTGCAGGGTGGCTTCGAAACCGACCTGCGCTTCCTGACGTGCCAGCATCACCTTGGCGACGTCCTGTGTCTTGCCCTGCTCGTAATCCGAGGACAGGGTTTCGGCGCGCATCTGGCTGGCGTTGACGCCGCCCAGCGCATCGTTGAGCGCATTGGCGAAACCGCTGGTGGCGCCATTGGCGTTGGTTGCGGTGGCCGCCTGCACATTCGATGCCGCCTGCGGTGCATGCACCTGCTGAAGCACCGTGGAGCGTGAGATGATCTGCTGGCGCAGGGCCATGATCTCGGCAATGCCGCCGCCATTATAGCTGACGCCGCCGACAGGAGAGATGCTGCTCACCGGCGGCCTCCAGCGAAGGCGGTGGCGGGAATGCCGGCGTCACGGAAGGATGCGAGGCGGTAGCGCAGCGTCCTTTCCGAAATCCCCAGCGCGCGGGCGGCGGCGACGCGGCTGCCGTTGCAGGCGGCCAGCGTTTCCATGATCGCCTTGGCTTCCGAAGCCTGCACGATGCCGGCGAGGCGGCGGCCCTGACGGACATCCTCGATCGGGGTGACCGAGGCGCTTTCGGGCGCGGCGGGCGCAGTGACAGGGGCGGCCACGGCGGCGGGCATCGCCACCAGACGGGCCGGGCTGTCGAAATGGATGTGTTCCGGGCGGATCTCGATGCGGCCACCCTTGCTGCCCGTATCGGCCAGCAGCAGGGCGCGGCGCACCACATTCTCCAGCTCGCGGACATTGCCGGGCCAGCCATGCATGCGCAGCATGGCCAGGGCGCCGTCGCTGATCCAGGGCATCGCCGTGGCGGTCTTGGGCGTGTGGCGCAGGGCCAGAGCGAAAGCCAGCGGAGCGATATCGTCCAGACGCTCACGCAGGGCGCGCAGGGCGAGGGGGAAGACGTTGAGGCGGTAGAAAAGGTCGGCGCGGAAGCGGCCTTCGGCCACTTCGGTGGGCAGATCGCGGTTGGCGGCGGCGATGATGCGCACGTCGATCTTGATCGGCTGGGTCGAACCGATGGGGACGACCTCGCCTTCCTGAAGGGTGCGCAGCAACTTGGCCTGCAGCGTCAGCGGCATTTCGGCGATTTCGTCGAGCAGCAGCGTGCCGCCATCGGCAGCGCGGAAGAAGCCTTCGCTGGCCTGGGTGGCGCCGGTGAAGGCGCCCTTGGTGTGGCCGAACAGCAGCGCCTCAAGCATGGCTTCGGGCATGGCCGCGCAGTTGACGGCCACGAAGGGGCCCTTGGCGCGGGGGCTGCGGTCGTGGATGAAGCGGCTGAGCACTTCCTTGCCCGTGCCGGTGGGGCCGCCGATCAGCACGGGGATGTCGCTGGCGGCGAGACGCTCGGCCAGAGCCAGGATCGAGATGCTTTCGGGATCGGCAGCGATGGGCGCACCGGGGCGGGTGGCGCAGGCGATCAGGGCGGCCAGGCTCGAGTCACTGACAGGGTCGGTGTAGCTCAGAGCGAAATGGCGCTCGCCGCGCGGTGCAGGCAGAGCCGCGATGGCGGGCTGCGCGCTGCGGTCCAGCAGGATGCGGTGATGGCCGGCAGGGGCCATGGTGGCGGCTTCACCGGCGTCGGCGAGCCAGATCGGCTGTGCCCGGCCCACCGCTGCGATGATCGCAGCTGCGCGCTGGACCAGTGGCGCATGCGCCTTTGCGGTAGCCGTGGTGAACTCGATCGCGTCCATGGTTCGGTGTGCCCCCTGATTAACCATCTCAGTGAGGGTCTTTTGGCCCGCAAACGCCCAAGGAGCCGGAAAATTAAGTACTCGTAAAACTACAGATTTTGCCCGGAGGGCCGAAGATTCATTCGAGAAAAATCTTAGATAATTGAAAAATAACGGAAACTTTTTTCACTTTAGCCCTTAAAAAACCCCTGAACCTGCCGTTTCATGTGTGTACGTGCCGCGAGGGCTGGGGGTCAGAGGGGGCAAAACGGGCCTGAACGGGTAATGATCGTTAACGCCGCGGAAAGGTCCGGGGCGAATCGGTCCCCTTTTGGGGCGGCAAGAATCATCCGGCAGACCTTGTCCGATTCGCGGCGCAATCGTTTGCTGGATTCCGGCATGGGCGGCGAGGACCTGCCGCTACGCATGCCGCTTCGGCGCTGACACCTTTCCCTGCATTCTGCGAGCATCGCCGCGGCCTCACGCCGCGATCACCGGCGCGCGCATCCGGCCCGGCCACATTCTGCCCGTGATGATCGGCAAGGGATGACCGGCAGCGGCTGGCCGTGTGTGGCCGGCACCCTCTGGCCGGCAGCCCATGGCAGGCAAGATCTGACCGGCATCTGCTGGCCGGTTGACCGATGCCGGTTGGCCGAGTGCGCGAACGCTCGAACAGCGATGTCGATCCCGGGGCAAAACAGGGCCCTTAAATTTTCCACCGGCCATCCGCTCTAGGGGCTGGCAGCCAGGTCGAAACGGGTCGGCGGGCTGAACAGAACACCAACGGGTTTCGAACGGAGTAGACCATGACTGTTATCAACACCAACGTGAATGCCCTTCAGGCCACTGCCGCTTCGAACTCGGCAGCTGCGATGACCAGCCAGGCGATGACGCGCCTGTCGACGGGTCTGCGCATCAACTCGGCTTCGGACGACGCTGCCGGCCTGGCCATCGCGACGTCGATGACCAGCCAGATCAACGGCATGAACCAGGGCATCAAGAACGCCAATGACGGCATCTCGCTAGCTCAGACCGCTGAAGGTTCGCTGACGGAAGTCACCAACATGCTGCAGCGCATTCGTGAGCTGGCCGTGCAGTCGTCCTCGGGCACCTATTCGTCGACCGACCGCGATCAGATGCAGCAGGAAGTGACCTCGCTGACCGGCCAGATCAGCAACATCATCACCTCGACCAAGTTCAACGGCGTGAACCTCTTCTCGTCCTCGGCGGGCGCTTCGGGTTCGGGCGTCAGCTTCAACATCCAGGCCGGTGCAAACAACCTGACCACCGACCAGATCAAGATCACCGCGAGCGATTTCGACAGCTCGCAGTTCGGCACCGCCACGGCCAGCTACACGGGCACCACTGCAACGGTCACGGGCTTCCAGGTCAATGACAATGTCACGGGCGGGGTCTATGATGGCCATGGCGCGGATTACGCGCTCAAGACCATCGACAACGTTGACTCGATGCTGGCCAATGTCGCCAAGGTGGACGCCAGCTTCGGCGCCGGCCAGAGCCAGCTGCAGTCGTCGGTCAACAACATGACCAACAGCGTGACCAACCTCTCGGCGGCACGCTCGCGCATCGAGGACACCGACTACTCGGCAGAATCGACCGCCATGGCCAAGGCCCAGATCCTCTCGCAGGCTTCCACCGCGATGATCGCTCAGGCCAACCAGAGCCAGCAGAACGTGCTGACCCTGCTGAAGTAAGAGTTTGGTCGGGCCGGGGGGGCGTTCCCGCTCTTCGACCCGGCCATGCCTTGTGCGGCCACCGTGCCCGGTGGCTGCGCCCAAAACCCAAACCCCGGCTCCCACAAGGGAGTCGGGGTTTGGCGGTTTTCAAGGCTTGGGCCCGGTCCCCCAAGGGGGAGCCGGGCGCTGGCGTTTGTGAGAAGGGCGCGAAAAGGCGCGCGCTTTTTAAGGTTCAGTCGTCCGTTAGCGGGCGGAAGGCCACCAGCAGGATCAAGGGCTCGCGCCGCGCGACCTGTGCGGGCGGGTTGACCATCAGGAAGCCTGCCTCATTGTGGCAGCGCAGCAGGCGCGGCGTCACGCGCTCGATCCCTTCCAGCAAAGGTTCGGGGGTGATGTGCCGCTCGACGAAGGGCAGATGTTCGCTCAGGAAATCCGCCTGAGGCATGATCCTGACGCTGTCCAGCTCCACCCATTCGAATTTGGCGCCAAGCCTGAGCGCAACGCCGTAGCGTGCCTCACCCATGGGGACCGCCGCGACATAGAAGCCGTCATGCGTGGCGCTGGCCGCGATGGTCTGTTCGAAGACCCCGTTGGTCTGGTTGTCGGCGAAGATCACCGGCAGTTCCACCGTCTTGTCGGTGAAATCCGCGAAGCTGAAGGGCAGGCCGAAGCGCCGCATCGCCAGCACCGTCAGCCGCGGGGCGAGCCCTTCGCCCTTCAGCTCGGCGGGCAGATACATGCGCTCGGAGCTGTTGAGGTAGAACAGGCCCTGCTGGCGCAGGCCGGTGCGCGCCAGAGCGGGATCGAACAGAGCGCGATGCTCCATGCTCCCCAGATTGACCTCATGCTCGAAGCCCTGGATCACCGCCAGCTCGTGGTCGAGCGGCATGAACATCAGCCGTGCCATCGCCGAGGTCGTCGCCTGGCGCCACAGATCGACCGGATCACGCCCGCAGTCGCCACGCAGCGTGGCATGCGGCTGGGCATGGGCAAAGGCGATGGCGCCTTCCTGCACGGCCTGGCGGATCGCGGCCTGTTCGGGCGAGATGTCATTGGTGCGGCGGATGGGATCACCGGCTTCGGTGTAGTCGATCACCGAGCCCATGCCGGTGGTGCACAGCTGTTCCAGCACCGAGGCGCTGGCGGTCAGCGCATTGAGCGCGAAATCGTCATAATGGCTGACATCGAGGAAGCCGCGCTTGTCGAGGCCGGGCATGTTGACCTCGCGCAGCAGCAGATAGCGGCCCGCGACATGGACATCGAGCGCTTCGGCCAGCACCCTGTCGATGCTGTTCTGCACCGAACCGTTGTAGCCAAGATCGACCAGCATCAGCGTGTCGCCCGGCGCGGGATCGACCACGGCTCGCACATGCGCGATCAGCCTTTTGGCAAAAGCGCGAGAGGCCGCGACGGTGGCACGCTTGCGCGCGGTCTTGCGCATCTCCTGACGCAGGTTGGCGCAGGCTTCCTCATGGGTTGCCGTGTCACAGATCCGCGCGAGATCCTCGGCCGGCAGCAGCAGCTGGCGCCCCAGGGAGCCGGCCAGAGTGGTGGCCTCCTGATCGCAATAGCGGGTTACCTCAGCTTCGTCGGTGAAGCTGGCGGCCGTGGCGGTGAAGCGGCTGATTTCGATGGGATGGGCGGTGAAGCTTGTGCTTGAGGCATCGCCGCGCGCGGCATGCATCCGCATCGGCAGCCAGCCGTCACGCATCAGGAACAGGTAGTGGACGCGCCCGCCGTGCTTTGCGGACAGTGCTTCGGCCTCCTGGCGCAGCCACATATCATAGCCGGTGAGGATCGGCCCCATGACCGCCATGCCGAGGCGTGCCGCCGCATTGTCCTGCTGCGGCAGGGCCAGCGCCAGCGCAGCGCGATGCGGCTGGGCGGCGGTGACGGCCTTGCTGATCGGATGAAGCATGGCGCCGATCCCGGCTTCCAGCCGCAATTGCTGGGTCAGCTCGGTGCTGAATTGTTTCAGATGGAGCGTCGAGACGCCATGGGCGCTCACGCCCACCACATCGGCGCCGTGATTGTCGCCGATGTGCAGGATTTCATGCGGCTTGGCCGAAAGCTTGCGCAGCACCTCGCGGTAGAGGCCCAGCGCCTTGGGCTGGCCATAGGCGCTGGAGACGAAGATGCGATCGATCAGCGCGGCCACCTCCGTTCCGGCGGCGCGCTCGATCAGGCCGCGCAGCTGGGGGGCGTCGAGATAGGTGTCGGAGACAATGATGATCTGCAGTCCGCGTGCTTTGGCGCGGCGCATCAGCTCGACGGCGGGCGCGAAGGCGAAGCAGGCCTGCGCCTCGGCTTCCAGCTCGGCGGCGATTGCGGTGTCGCGCGTCGCCTGCGGGGTGCGGGGCATCAGCTGGCTGTAGATCTCGCCGATCGAGACCTCGTTGCGGTTGTGACCGAAGCCCATCACCTTGCGGGCGATCGCCTCGGCCCAGCGGCGCTGCACGGGGTTGATGCCGGGCAGGGTGGTGAACACATCGCCGGGCGCATGAGTGTCGCGCCAGAGCAGCGTGTCGAAACAGTCGAGGCTGAGAACCCTGGCCTGCGGAAACCAGTCGATGGCCTGCGGCAGCTCATGCGGCAGCAGATCCACGCGCGCCGGATCGGCAGAGGGCGCGGCGGTTTTGGCGAAGGCGTTGGGTGTGATCGGCGCGTTCATGCTGGCTCTCGGCAGGCTGAAAGCACTCCGCCGGAATGGCAGAACTTTAGCTTGCCGAGAGGTAAGCAAACAAGGTGAAGCGGTGCTTCACCTGTTTCTAGGTAGAAACGCCTGTCAGTGGCCCGGCTTGGCCTCGTGAGGGGCCGGAGCGGCTTTGGCGGGGGCCTTGTCCGCGCCCTTTTCATCAGGCTTTTCAGGCCCATGGTCGGTCGGCGGGGTCACATCATTGGCCAGCAGCAGCGACATGCGGCGGTTGCGCGCATCGGAAGGATTGTCGGCAATCAGCGGTTCGCGGTCAGCCACGCCCTCGATGCGGCGGAATCGGTCCTCGCCCAGCCCGTCGCGCATCATCTGCTGGCGGGTGGACTCGGCGCGCCCTGCCGAGAGCGACCAGTTGTTGACCAGACCGTTGGTGCGCCATTGCAGCGCATCGGTATGGCCGCGAATGGTCAGATCGCCGGTCTCGGTCTTGAGCACGTGAGAGATCGCCGCCAGCAGCTCCACCGCATCGGGGGTCAGCACGGTGGTGCCCAGCTGGAACATCGAGAAATCAGCATCATCCATCAGATCGATGCGGATGCCATCGGGCGTCACCGTCACCTTCAGCACGCGCGACAGCTTCTTAAGCTTCTCGCTGGCGTTGAGCTGCTGCTGCAGGCGCTGCTGCACCTGGCTGGCCTTCTTGATCTGGTTGGCGCCTTCCTTCATGCCGCCGGTGGCGTCACGCGGGATGGTCATCGGGCGCTGGCCGGTCTGGCCCGCGCGATGCGGCATCTTGTCGGCATCGACCATCGAGGAGCCGCCCAGCAGCCCGTTCGAGCCTGCGCCGCCCTGGCGGATCTTCATCAGCGTGGGGGTGAAATAGTCGGCGATGCCCTTGCGCTGCTTTTCGGTGGTGGCGCCCAGCAGCCACATCAGCAGGAAGAAGGCCATCATCGCGGTCACGAAGTCGGCATAGGCCACCTTCCATGCGCCGCCGTGATGGCCGGCGGCCACGATGGTGACCTTCTTGACGATGATCGGGGCAGGGATGTCCTGCTTGTTGCCCTTTTTTGGGGGAGCCATGGATCAGCCCCCCTTAGCGGCCACGCAGCGCGTCGAGCAGTTCGGAAAGGCCGGGGCGGAAATCGTGGGACAGGCCCGAGCGCGCGCTTTCGACCACCAGCGGCTGGGGCCAGCCATGCAGCGAGGCGATGATCACCTGCTTGACGGCGTGGAAGATCTGCTCGTCGGCCTCGTTCACCTGTTTCAGGCGACCGGCCATCGGGGCGACGATGCCATAGGCCAGCATCACGCCCATGAAGGTGCCGACCAGAGCCGAGCCGATCATCGCGCCCAGCACGCTGGGCGGCTTGTCGATCGAGCCCATGGTTTTGACCACGCCCAGCACGGCGGCCACGATGCCGAGAGCCGGAAGCGCGTCGGCCAGGCCCTGAATGGCGTGCTGGGGGTGGTCGAGCGCGGTGAGGTGGGTCTTGATGGCATTGTCCATCACATCTTCCACCGCATGCACCTCCAGCGTGCCGGAGGACACCACGATCAGCGTCAGCGTGTCGCAGATCAGGTCAGTGAGTTCATGATTGGCCAGCAGGCGCGGATATTCCGCGAAGATCGGCGAATCCTTGGGCGCCGCCACATGGCTTTCCATGGCGACCGGGCCTTCGGTGCGCAGCAGCTTCATCAGCTTGGTGGTCAGCGCGATAACGTCGATATGGTCCTGCTTGTTATGCTTGGGCCCCTTGAAGACCTTGCCGAAGCCCCCACCCAGCGCTTTCAATCCATGCATGTCATTGCCGATGACCAGCGCCGCGATACCCGCGCCGCCAATGGTCGCCACTTCGTGCGGAATGGCTTCGAAGACCGGGCCCAGCGCGCCGCCGGTCATGGCGAACACGCCAAACACGGCACCAAACAGGACGACAAGGCCGATGATCGGAAACATTAAGCAACCCCCTGGAAGAAACGTCAGATGCGCCCTGTGTCCGCCCCCCGCATGGGCCGGGCACAGGGGTAGGTATCAATTGTTGATGTAGGTGAACAGGCTCATGCTCGACAATTTGGCGAAACTGGCCTGGCTGGCGCTGAGCGCCAGCATCTGCTGCGAGAGCTGAGCGGTTGCCGTGGTGTAATCCGTGCCGCCCACCGTGGCTTCCGTGCTGGTGCGCGCGGTTTGCGCGGTGGTCTGCACCGTGGTGGCCGTGGTGATCCAGGCCGAGCGCGCGCCGACCACCGTCTGCGTGGCGGACACCTGGTTGAGCGCGGCGGTGAGCTGATCGAAGGTGCCGCCGCTGGCGTTCATCGTATCCGAAGTGGCGGTGCCCGCCGTCAGCTGATCGGCCAGCGTCTTGACGGTGGTGAGCAGATTGCCGCTCACGCCGCCGCTGGTGGTGAAGTCCATCACCTCGGGGCCCGTCACCGAAGGGGTGACCGAGAGGCTGCCGCCCAGCGAGATGGCGCTGGCGCTGCTGCCACCGGTGTAGGTGGCATTGCCGCTGGAATCCTGCGTGTAGGCCGGCGTGCTGCCCGATGTGCCCGAGAACACATAGTTGCCGTAGCTGTCCTTGGTGTTCGAAAGGTCCACCAGCTGCTGGTAATAGGCGCTGATCTGGGTGCCGATGTTGGCCTTGTCGGTGGTGTTGGTGGTGTCCGATGCCGCCTGGGTCGCCAGCGTCTGGATCTGGGTGATGATGTTGGTGAACTGGCTCAGCGTGCTGTCGGTCAGCGACAGGCTGGCCTTGGCGGCGCTGGCATTGGCCGTATCGGCGGTCGACAGCGTATCGGCGGCCTGCATCGTGCGCATCTGCGCGGCGGCGACAGGGTCGTCGTAGGAATGGGTCAGCTTGTTGCCGGTGGACAGCTGCTGGCTCAGATTCTGGGTCGCCTGGGTGATCTTGTCCATGTTGGCGATGGACAGATTGTAGAAGGCGCTGGTGCTGATGGAGGTCATGGTAAGGTCCTCAGATCTGCAGGAGTTGGTTGAAGAGGGTCTGGGCGACCTGGATCACCTTGCCCGAAGCCTGATAGGCCTGCTGATAGCGCACCAGATTGGCCGCCTCATCGTCCAGGCTGACACCCGACTGGGCCGACAGCGTGCTCTGGGCATTGCTGTAGATCGCATCGAGCGCATCGCGCGTGGTGGTGTTGCTCGACACTGCGGTCGAGGTGGTCAGGATCAGATTGTTGGTCTGGCCCGCGATGTCCACCGACTTGAGTGAGGAGATCATCGAATTGAGGTTGCTGGCATCGCTGCTGTTCGCCGCCGAGCCCGAGGGCGCCGTGGCGATCTGGCTGCCCGAGGTGAGCGCCAGCGTGATCCCCGCTGCGCCCGAGCCCGAGAACATCGCCTGACCCTGCGTGCCGTCCAGCGCCACGCCATTGCTCTGCGCGGTGTTGACGGTGGAGATCAGATTGTTGGCGATGCCGTCCAGCGTGGAGCCGGCGCTGATCGCGGCGGTCATCGCCTGCTGCTGGCCGGCCAGCGAGCCGCCCGAAAGCGACAGCGCCGAACCGCCGACCGTATAGCTGATGGCGCCGGTCGAATCCTGGCTCATCGCCAGCGTGTTGGCGGTGCTGCCCGAGACCAGCACGGGGCCGCTCGTGCCGCCCATCTGCACCTGCACCGTGCCGTTGCTGGCGATGGTGGAGGTGATGTCGCCATACTGGCTGAGCTGTTGCAGGATGTTGTCGCGCTGATCGAGCAGATCGGCCTGAGCGCTGGGATCGGGGGTCTGGGCGATGGTGTTGTTCAGCTTTGCCAGCGAGGTGGCCAGCGTGTTGACCTGCGACACACCGGCGGTGGCGCCCTGCACCAGCCCGGACTTGGTGGCGGTCAGCGCGCTGCTGGCCTGGTTGAAGCTCTGGGCCAGCGTGCGGCCGGCTTCCAGCGCATTGGCGCGCAGCGAGCTGTCGGTGGGGCTGGCGGACAGCTTGGAGAGCGCGGTCTGATAGGCGGTGATCGAGTCATACAGGCCCGAATTGTCGATCGCGTCGTTCACATTGGTGAGGCCGGTGACCAGCGTGTCGGCGCGCGAGGCATCCGAGCCGGTGCGGCGCACTTCGCTCTGCTGGAAGGCATCGACATCGCGCACCGTGCCGGTGACGCGCACACCGCCCAGCGTGACCACGCCGTAGCTGGTGCCCATCGTGTTGGTGGAGGCCACATCGGCCTGCGTGACCGAGCGCCGCACATAGCCGTCGGTGTTGACGTTGGCGATGTTCTGCGAGGTGACGTTCAGCGCTGCCTGGGCGGCTCGGGTGCCGCTGGCGGCAATGCTCAGCATATCGGATGCCATGGCGTCAGTCCTTCTTTCCGAGTGCGTTGGTGCTTGCACCGTAAACGGCGCTGGAGGCGCTGCTTGTCGCGCCGGAGGTGGTGGTGGCGCCGCTGCCGATATGCAGTTGGCTGGCCAGCTTCTTCTCGATCAGCTTGGCAAAGCCCAGGCCGCCGCTCTTGCTGGTGGCCGTGGCGATGGTCTGTTCCTGCATCTCGCGGAAGGTATCCATGCCCTGGCCGCTGAACAGCTCGTCGCCCAGATTGGTCTTGCGCGATTCGGCCAGCATCTGCCGCACGAAGATCGCCTCGAACTGCTGGGAGACCTCATGCAGCTTCTTGGCATCGGTGATGCCGCCGACGCCGGGCGAGGTGCCGCCCAGAGCCGAAGAGGCCGCGCTGGCCGCCGTGGCGGAAATATCCGTCATATCACCACCATCTCGGCCTTGAGAGAACCGGCCTGCTTGAGCGCCTCAAGGATCGCCACCAGATCGGACGGGGTCACGCCCAGCAGGTTGAGCGCGTCGACAATGCGCGAGAGCGAGGCACCCTTGGGCAGCAGCGCGATATGGGCGGTTTCCTCGCTGGCGCTGATCTGGCTGCTGGGTGTCACCACCGTGCGGCCATTGGAGAAGGGCCCGGGCTGCGAGACATTGCGTTTCTCATCGATGCGCACCACCAGCTTGCCGTGGCTGACGGCAGCGGGCGAGAGGCGCACTGCGCTGTTGATCACCACCGTGCCGGTGCGGCTGTTGACGATCACCTTGGCGGGCGCTTCGGCGGGGACGACATCGAGCATCTCGATGGCGGCCATGATGCCCGAACGCGTGTCGGCGCCCGGCGGCAGGTGAAGCGAGACGCTGACGGCATCGTCGGCGGCGGCCATGCCCGGCCAGTGGCGGTTGATGGCATCGCGCACGCGCTGGGCGGTGAGGAAATCGGCGGTGAAGAGGTTCCAGCGCAGCACGTCGGAGGTTTCAAAACCGGTGTCGACCGCGCGTTCCACCGTCGCCCCCTCGGCCACGCGGCCCACGGTGGGCACGTTGACCGACAGCTGCGAACCGTCCTTCGCCGTCACGCCCAGACCGCCGACGGCCAGGTTGCCCTGTGCCATCGCATAGATCTTGCCATCGGCACCATAGAGCGGCGCCAGCACCAGCGAACCGCCGCGCAGGCTCGTGGCCTTGCCGATCGCCGCGACGGTGATGTCGATGCGCTGGCCCGGCTTGGTGAAGGCGGGCAGATCGGCGGTGATCATCACCGCCGCGGTGTTCTTGAGGTTGGGCGAGATGTTGAGCGGCAGGTTCAGACCCATACGGCCCGAGACGCCCTTCATCGCATAGGTGACATATTCCAGATTGTCGTCGCCCGAGCCGGAGAGGCCCACCACGACGCCATAGCCGGTCAGCTGGTTGCTTCGCACGCCCTGGAAGGTGCCCAGATCGCGGATACGCTCGGCATGAGCGAGCGTTGGAGCAAGGGCGGGAACGGCCAGCACGGCGAGCGCCAGCAGCATGGTGCGCAGCGCGTGAAACACGCGGGTAGCCATGGGGCGCTTATGATCGGATCTGGGCGGGAAAACGGCGGACATGGGACAAGTCTCCATCAGAACGGGCTGATGATGTTGAAGAAATGCGAAAGCCAGCCCTCGCGCGCGCTGCGCGTGATGGCGCCATTGCCCGCATATTCGATATGGGCATCGGCGATCCGGCTCGAGGGCACGGTGTTGTCCATGCTGATGTCGTTCAGGCGCAGAATTCCAGAAAACTGGATCCACTCCTGACCCTGGCTCAGCAACATGCGCTTTTCTCCACGCACCAAGGCGGTGCCGTTCGATCTCACCTCGGCGATCGTGACAGCGATCGTTCCGGTGAAGGTACTTGTCAGGGCGGTGTTGCCCTGACCATTGAACGACGAACCGCTCGAAGCATTAAGGGCATTGGGGTTCAGAGCGAAGGGTCCCTGCGTCGGCGGGGTGATGCTGGCGCTGCCCGAACGCTGGGTTTTGGTGTTGGCGGTCTTGGACGAGCTGGTGGTTTCGATCAGCAGGATCGTCACCGCATCGCCCACCACGCGTGCCTGCGCCCCCGTCACCAATGAGCTGTAGCCCATCGAGGCGTTGAAGATCGATCCGTCGGCCACGCGCGGCGCGGGTGGCGGCGGGGTGGTGGCGGAAAAGCCGGCGGGCGGCTTGCCGGCCATGGCGGCGGCGGGCAGCAGGGCCAGCACGCTGGCCATGGACAGGCCGATAAGGGAAAAGGCACGCATTGTCAGTCTCACCTTGAGTCTTTGTTGCCGCATCGTTGTGCGCGAAAAACCGGTTCCCGCTTTTTCGCACGATGCTCCGGGCTTACAGGGTCTGGTTGGCGTTCTTGAGCATGTCATCGACCGAGGAGATCATCTTGGAGTTGATCTCATAGGCGCGCTGACACTCGATCATGTCGACCAGCTCGGTCACGATGTTGACGTTGGAGGTTTCCAGAGCGCCCTGCTTGATCGTGCCCACGCCCTGCACGCCCGGCGTGCCGATCTGCGCGGTGCCGCTGGCGGTGGTTTCCTGAAGCATGTTGCCGCCGATGGACTGCAGGCCCTGCGCATTGGGGAAGGTGGCCATGGTGATCTGGCCGACCTGCACGGCATTGCCGCCGGCAGGCGGGATCGCCGAGACCGTGCCGTCCGAACCGATCGTCACCGAGGTGGAGCCCTGCGGGATGGTGATGGCGGGCTGGATCGGATAGCCGTCCGAGGTCTGGATTTCGCCCTGCGACGACAGCGAGAAATTGCCGGCGCGGGTGTAGGCGAACTGGCCGGTGGGCAGCAGCACCTGGAAATAGCCGTCGCCCTGGATGGCCAGGTCATAGGCATTGCCGGTGGTGTCCAGCGTGCCCTGTTCTTCCTGGCGCGAGGTGCCCTGGATCTGCACGCCGGTGCCCAGGTTCAGGCCGGTGGCGTAATTGTTCTGCGAGGTGTTCTGCTGGCCCGCAACGCGCATGTCCTGATAGGTCAGCGTCGCGAAATTGGCGCGGTCACGCTTGAAGGCGGTGGTGTTGACGTTGGCGAGGTTGTTCGAGATCACGCGCATGCGCGTGTCCTGAGCATCGAGCCCGGTGCGGGCGACCTGAAGTGCGGAAGCGGACATGACAGAACCTTTCTATAAACCTTGAGGACCGGCAGAGCTTAGGAGCCGGCAGGCATTACGACCCGGCAGATTGGCGCAGCAGGCTGGTGCCCGACTGGTCCATATCCTTGGCGGTGGAGAGCAGCTTGGTGCGGATGTCGAACAGGCGCTGGGCCTGAAGCATGTCCACCATCACCTGGCTGGCGCTGACGTTCGACCCTTCGAGCGCCGCGACGCTCACCTGGGCATTGTCGTCGGCGGGCAGGATGCCGCCGCCAACCACGCGGAACTGGCCGTCCAGACCCTTGGCGATCTGGCTGCCGGCGGTGCTGGCGATCTTGATCTTGTCCACCACGCTGGGCTGCAGATTGGGGTTGGTGGGGTCCACGGCCAAAATCGTGCCATCCGGACCGATCTTCAGCTTGGCATCCACCGGCACGGTGATCGGGCCGCCATTGCCCATCACCGGCAGGCCATCGCCATTGGTCAGCACACCGGTCGGCGAGACCGAGAGATCACCCCTGCGGGTGTAGACCTCGGTCCCGTCGTTGGCCTGCACCGCCATCATATCCGTGCCTTGCATGGCGATGTCGAGCGGGTTGCCGGTGGCACTGACCGTGCCGGGCGTCATGTCGGCGCTGCGCACCTCGCCGTCGGACATCGCGCGGGCTTCCAGCGCCGGGCCCTTGAGGGTCACCGGCGTGGAGGCGATCATATCGGCGCGAAAACCCACGGTCTGGGCGTTGGCCATGTTCGACGCGATGACCCGCTGGCGGTTCATCGAGTCGGTCATGCCCGACATGGCGGTGTAGATCAGCCGGTCCATGGTTTATCAGCTGCGCAGGTTGATGACGGCGTCGGAGATCTGGGTGTTCGTGTCGATCGCCTTGGCGTTGGCCTGGAAATAGCGCTGGGCGGTGATCAGCCCGACCATTTCGGTGGCGGTGTCGACGTTCGACTGTTCCAGCGTGCCCGACAGGATGCTGCCATTGCCGCCCGAGGAAGGCACGCCATAGGTGGCGGGGCCCGACAGGCCGGTCACTTCCCACTGCTGGCTGCCCATTTCCTTCAGGCCGGTGGGCGAAACGAAGCTGGCCAGCGCAACCTTGCCGACCGTGGTGGTGCTGCCATCGGCATAAGCGGCGACGATCGAACCATCGTCCTTCACCTGCACGCCGGTATAGGCCGAGCCTGCGGCATTGGTGATGGGCAGCTGGCCGTTGCTGGGCGTGGTGGCATAGGTGCCGGTCGTCGAGTCATAGGCCATGATCTGGACGTTGTTGCCGCTCGAGTCCGTGATGTTGCCCGAACCGTCGGTGGTGAAGTTACCGTTGCGGGTATAGAGCACCTGGCCCGTGGTGGGCGCCACCACGGTGAAGAAGCCGTTGCCGTTGACCATCAGGTCCAGCGCCGAACCGGTCTGCTTGGCGCTGCCGGTGGTGAAGTCCTGAGCGACCGACTGCACCAGCGAACCCAGACCAACCTGGGTCTTGGCGTTCGAATAGCTGCTGGCGCCGACGATGTCGGAGAAGTTGATGTCGCTCTTCTTGAAACCGGTGGTTTCGGCGTTGGCGAGGTTGTTCGAAATGACGTTCAGTTCCTGAGAGGCGTTCTTCAGGCCGGTCAGCGAAGTGTAATAGGACATGGGTTTCTGCCTTCTTGTGAAATGGAGCGGAAAATCAGGCGGTGGCGCCGCTGGACGACGTGTCGGTCGAGGTCGAACCGGTGGTGTCGGTGCTGGTGGTGGCCGTGGTGGTGCCGGTGGCGGCGGCCTGTTGGGCGGCCAGGATCTTGTCCAGCTTGTCCGAGATGCCGCTCAGCGTGTCGCTCATCGTGGTCGTTGCCGACAGCGTCGAGAACTGCGCCATCTGCGCGATCATCTGCGTGTTGTCCTGCGGCTGGGTCGGGTCCTGATTCTGCAGTTCCGTGGTCAGCAGGCTGATGAAATCGTTGAGGCCCAGCGTCGTGTTCGACGAAGCCGTGCTGCTGGTGCTCGACGTGGATGTCGAGCTGGTGGAATTTGTCGAGGAAACGGTTGTCATTATTTCATCCTCACAGTGTCGAGCATCAATTGCTTGGCGGTGGACAGGGCCTCGACCAGATTGGAATACTGGCGCGAGGAATCGAGCATCTCGACCATCTCGGCATTTTCATCGACCGGGGCGGTAAAGACATCGCCGTTGGCATCCGCCAAGGGATGGTTGGGATTGTGTTCTTTCAGGGGCGTGGCCGCCGTGCGCACCACGCCCGCCACATTGACGGTGGACAGGCCGTTGGCCGCATCGAGCTGCTGGGCGAAGACCGCGCGCAGCGGGCGGTAGGTGGAAGCCTCGCTGCTGGAGACCGCGCCGGCATTGGCCAGGTTGGAGGCCGCCGTGTTCATACGCACCATCTGCGCCGACATGCCGCGCCCGGCGACGTCGAAGATGTTCAGATTGCCAGAGGTGGGCATCGGCTTACTCCCCCTTGATCGCGCGGGTGATGGTGTTCACGCGGCCGCTGATGAAAGAGAGCGAGGTCGAATAGCCCATCGCATTCTGCGAGAAGGCCACCTGCTCGGTGTTGAGGTCCACGGTGTTGCCATCCAGGCTGGGCATCACCGGCACGCGGAACTGCGTGTTCTTCGCGGTGGCGGCATCGATGTTGGTGCCGCTCATCTCGGATTTGAGGGCGGCGGTGAAATCGATGTCCTTCGCCTTGTAATTGGGCGTCGCGGCATTGGCGATGTTGGAGGTCAGCATGCCCATACGCTGCGAACGCAGTTCGAGCGCCATGCCATGAATGCCAAAAAGGCTGGTGTTGTTGGCGGCGTCACTCATCGGCGGTCTCGTTCAAGCTCCTAAGGCCCAGGCAGGGCCGGTCCCTCATGGAAAAGCAAAGGCCGTGCCAATTGTGGGAAAAGCGGCGGCGCATCGTAAATTTTCCGCGCTTCGGGCATGGCTGCCGGGCGGAGTGCAGGGCATGCGGCAAGTGTTTGCCGGAAGGCGGCAATCTTCGGCCAGATGCTGAAAAGCCCCTGAAAAGCCCCGTTCTCCTGGTTGCCGGGGCGGATCAGGGCCTCTAGAATCCACCTTGAATTGCAATCAGGACTGCGCGCGGATCATGAACTTTTCCTCGATGATCGACCCCTCCACCCTGGCCATCGTGCTGGGCGGGACGGTGCTGGCCACCTTCCTGCGGGCGGGATGGGCCGATTGGCGGTCTATGATCTCCCAACTGGGCGGCGCGTTGGGGCAGACCTTTGGCCTCTCGCGCCCCTTCGATGCCGAGGCCATGCGCGGCCGCGTCGCCCGCGCGCTTCAGGACATGCAGCGCGACGGCCTGCTGCGCGCCGAGCCGCGCCGCGTCGGCGACCCCGAATTCGACAGCGCCATCGCCACCATGATCACCCAGCGCTCCACCGCCGGTCTGAAGGGCCTGCTCGAACAGGCGCGCCAGAAGCGCCTTGCCCCGGCCATCGCCGCGGTCAACACGCTGGGCCTCTCTGCCGAGCTGGCGCCGGTCTTCGGGCTGGGCGGCACGCTGATCTCGCTCTCGCGCCTGCCCGCCAATGGTGTGGACCGCAGCGCCTATATGGGCGCCATCGGCATGGCGGTGCATGCCACGCTCTATGGTCTGATCCTCGCGCACCTTGTGCTGGCCCCGCTGGCCCGCCTTGTCGAGCGCCGCATGATCCATGAGGACAAGGCCCGTCAGGCGCTGGCCCACTGGCTGGAGGCCGAGATCGCCGAGGCCACGCCCGGCGGCAATGGCGCCACCCCGCCAAGCCGCGAAAGCCATGGGCGCGGTGAGCGCGCCTCCCGCGCGGACGGTCCGGTGCCGTCGCCGCGTCTTGTTCAGCCGGGCGGTCAGGCGTGAGCATTCGCGGCGGCATAGGCTGGCAGACGCTGCTGGCCGACCTCTCGCTGATCCTCTTTATGGTGACCGCCGCCGCCATGGCCGAGCCCACGGAGCCCGCAGGCAAGGCGGCTCAGGCCCATCCGGCGCCCCCGCCGCCCCCTCCGCCGCCGCCGAAATCCGCGCCCGATCTGGTTGATCCCACGCGCGCGCAGCCGCTGGCGATCTGGCGTGAGGCGCCCGGTGGCCCCGGCATCGACGCATGGCTCGCCAGTCAGCAGCCGGACAGCCGCCAGCGCCTGACGATCACCCTGCGCTATCCGCCCGAGGCGCAGTCCCATGCGATCGTCAACATCGCCCGGCTGACTCAGGAGGCGGGAGCCATGGGCCAGAAGGCGCGGATCATCATGGAGCCTGAAGCGGCCGGGGCGCCGTCCGAGGTGCTCGCCTCGCTCGCCTATGATCTGGGTGGGCAGCCGCAGTAAGGTTTTTCAGGACAATAGCAGGGAAAGGCGAGGGGGCAGGTCGATCCTTGCGCCTGAGCTCTCCACCTCAAGCGCCGTAGGCATGAAATCCCGAGATGATTGCCTGCGACGCGGCGACCTTCCCCAAGGCTGAACCCGAAGCGCGATGCTGACAGAACCCGGGAGCGCGAGGGTGTAACACCCTCGCATTTTCTCTTCCTTCTTCCTCCCCAAAATATGGCACGAAGATTGCTTGATCCTGACCATAATCCTGTCCCTTATCATGTCAGGGCCACAAACGATGCGACTGTCTCTAAAATTGATGGCTGTGCTGCCCTTGCTGGCTGCCGGCTCCGCCATGGCGCAAGGCGCCTACACTGATCCTGCCGCGATCGACCGCGAGGTGGCTGCCTTCACCGGCGTGCCCATCGGCGGCACGGGCGGCGCTACCTTGCCGGTTGACCGGCGGCTGCGGCTTGCCGCTTGCCGTTCGCCGCTGAGCGTGTCGTGGCGTGCCTCACGCCATGACTCGCTGGTGGTGGAATGCCCTGATCCGGGCAGCTGGCACCTGTTCGTGCCGGTGCGCGCGGCGCCTGCCGCTGCGGTTTCCTCCACGCCGGCCATCATGCGCGGCGAGGCGGTGACCATTGCGGTGGCCGGGGACGGTTTTGCCGTCACCCAGCCGGGCGAGGCCATGGAAGCCGGCGCCGTGGGCGAGTGGATCCGGGTGCGCTCGGTGCATGCGGGCAACCGCCAGCCGGGCCAGACGAGCGATGCGATCCGCGCGCGGATCGTGCGCCCGGGCGAGGTCGAAGTGCCGCTGGAAGAGTGATGGACGGGCCCGAAAAGCGGGCGCGGCGGGTGACGGCAGCTTCTTGCCGCAAGAATTTGCCGTTCGCTGTCGGGACTTGTCAAAAACTGCCGTCCGAATTTGTTGTTTGCCTTAAAAGCCGCGGTGCGGCACCGTTCTTGACAGTGGAAACGCAAGGAGCGGAACCATGTCGAGCATCGCATCCGGCCCCGGCCTCGGTTCGGGCTACAATGTTGATTTAAGCGTGCAGCAGGTCGGTGCGACCGAATCCCGGCTGTCGCTGAACACCGACGCCAACGCGGCGGCCACGGCCAACTCCGCGAGCGTCAATCTGGCTGCCAACACGCAAGTGTCGGCCAGCACCGCCGCCGCGACCAGCGCCACCAGCGCTCAGGCCGTGGTGACCTCCACACAGGCGAGCGCCGGGGCGGCGCCCGTCGATACCGACCGCGTCGCCACCATCAAAAAGGCGATCGAGGACGGTAATTACCCCCTCGTCCCGACCAAGATCGGCGATGCCATGATCGCCGCGGGCATGTTGCTGAGGATCAACAAATGAAGCATCAGTTTGCCGGTTCCAGCGCTCTTCTGACCCGCGACCCGATCTCGCGCAGCGACACGCTGCGTCGTATGATCGAGTTGCTGCGGCATGAGCGGGAAGCGCTGACCGGCATGGACATGGATTCGATCATGGGCTGCGCTCATGACAAATATGTCCTGTGCGAAGAGCTTGAAGCTGCCGGCGATGACCATATCGACGAGGAAACGCGGGGGCTGATCGATGCCGCGCGCCGCCTCAACGAGGTGAACCGCCAGCTGCGCAACCTGATTGCCGCCAATGTCGCGGCGCGGCTCAGCGCGCTGTCGGGCGGTGCCGCTCTCTACAAGGCACAGACGGGGCAGGCCTTGCGGCCCCAGGGCGTGCCTGCCTACACCTACACCGGCGCGCGCGCCTGATCTGCCAGAGGCGGGGCGACGCTTGGGATTGTTTGGAACATGCGCGAATGCGCATGTTCAGAGCGGGTCGGTGCCGCAAAATCCGGTTCTTTCGCCGGATTTTCAAACAACCTTTGAGCGCCCCTGCAGTTTTTTCGCCCTTGAGCTGCGGTTCGGGCGGCAAAAATTAGAAATTGGCACGCGGCTTGCTTAAATTGTTTTCGGAACCCTTTGTTTCGGGAGCAGGGCTTGAGCCAGCCAGATCTGACAGGCGCCCAATGGGCCGCCTCCATCGCCACGGACCCGTCCTCGCAGCGTGATGCCTCGCGCGCGGCCATTGCCCGCGCGGCAGGGGCCAGCGGCGTGGACTTCAACTATCTTCTCGCTCAGGCGAAGCTGGAATCGAGCCTCGATCCGCGCGCCCAGGCGGCGACCTCCAGCGCGCGCGGACTGTATCAGTTCACCAATGCGACCTGGCTGAATACGCTGCAAAAACATGGCTCTATGCTTGGCCTGTCGGGTGCTTCGGTGGCCGATCCCATGGCGCGCGCGCAGATGATGGCGATGCGCGACGATCCCAACGCTTCGGCGATGATGGCGGCGGGCCTTGCTGGCGACAATCAGGTGGCGCTGACCAATGCGCTGGGCCGCACGCCGGATGCCAGCGAGTTGTATCTGGCGCATTTTCTGGGTGCCGAGGGCGCCACGAAATTCCTCTCCGCCATGGCTGCCGATCCCACGCAGAGCGCGGCGGCGATCAACCCCAAGGCGGCGGCCAGCAATCAGGCGATCTTTTTCGCGCCCGGCGGCATGCCCCGCAGCCTGGGTCAGGTGATGGACCTGCTGCGCGGCAAGATGACCCGCGCGATGAACAGCGAGGACGGCAATTTCGATCCGCTGACCACGGCAAACTACGGCGCCTATGGCGGCGGCGTGAGCTGGGCGGAAGCCACGGTTCCCGCACCTTTGCCCGATCCGGCAACGATGGGCGGCCCGCTGGCCCGGCAGTTTGCTGCCGCCCGCGACGGCGATTTTGCCGCTTCGTCCGGCAATGGCTCCGGCGCGGGGGATGGCGGCAACACGCGGCTGTCGATGGCCGATACGCTTCAGAATGTCTTCGGTGGCGGGGGTGACGGCAGTGCCGCGCCTGCCGCGGTGCGCGCCGCCTATGGCCGCCTGAAATCCATGGGCCTGTGAGGAAACACTGATGAACCGTCTCTTCACCGCCTTCAGCCCGCAGAGCTTCGCGCTGCCGGCCGGCATTCTCACCATCATCGTGCTGATGGTGGTGCCGATCCCGGCCTTCATGCTCGACGTGTTCTTCGTCTTCAACATCGCCCTTTCGGTGGCGGTGCTGATGGCCTCGATGAATGCGGCCAAGCCGCTGGACTTCTCCTCTTTCCCCTCGGTGCTGCTGTTTGCCACGCTGCTCCGCCTCGCGCTCAACGTCGCCTCCACCCGCGTGGTGCTGGTGCATGGGCATGAGGGCGGCGCGGCGGCCGGCCATGTGATCGAGGCCTTTGGCGAATTCCTGATCGGCGGCAATTTCGCGGTCGGCATCTTCGTCTTCCTGATCCTGATGATCATCAACCTTGTGGTGATCACCAAGGGCGCGGGCCGCGTGTCGGAAGTGTCGGCGCGTTTCACCCTGGACGCTTTGCCCGGCAAGCAGATGGCGATCGACGCCGATCTGGCCGCCGGCCTGATGAGTGCCGAGGACGCCAAGGCCCGCCGCCGCGAAATCTCCACCGAGGCCGATTTCTACGGTTCGATGGATGGTGCCTCCAAATTCGTGAAGGGCGACGCCGTTGCCGCCCTGCTGATCCTTGCCGTGAACGTGATTGCCGGTTTCTGCCTTGGCATGATCTCGCACGGGCTGAGCGCCAGCGAGGCCGCCAGCCGCTACATCTCGCTGTCGGTGGGTGACGCCCTTGTGGCGCAGGTGCCTGCGCTGCTGCTCTCCATCGCCGCTGCCGTGATCGTCACACGTGTGAACGATACGCGCAATCTGGCCGGCCAGATCGGCGGCCAGTTCGCCAGCCCCGACATCTGGCTGCCCGTGGCGCTGATTCTGGGTGCCATCGGCTTCATCCCGGCCATGCCGCAGCGCGTCTTCCTGCCCGCCGCCGCCATCGCCTTCTTCATCTGGCGCAAGCTCAACAAGCGCGACAAGCTGGCCAAGGCCATCGCCGCTATGCCCCCCGTCGTGCCGCCCGCCGATCCCGGCAAGATCACGCTGGGCGAGGTCTCCGACCATACGCTCGTCACGGTCGAGCTGGGTTATGGGCTGGTGCAGCTGGTCGATGAAAAGCGCGGCGCGCCGCTCGTCAGCCGCATCACCGGTGTGCGCAAGCAGCTCTCGCAGACCTTCGGTTTCATCGTCCCTCAGTTCCGCGTGCGTGACAGCCTCGATATGGGCCCCAGCGACTATCGCATCATTCTGGGCGGCGTGGTGCTGGGCGGATCGACGGTGATGGTCGACAAGGTGCTGGCCATCGATGCGGGCGAGGCCAATCCTCAGGCCCATATCCGCGGCATCGAGACGCGCGATCCCTCCTTCGGCTGCCCCGGCTACTGGATCGACCCGCCGCTGCGCGATATGGCGATTGCCGAGGGCTATCTGACCGTTGACGCCAGCACCGTGATCGCCACCCATCTCAACCAGATGATGGCCGAGCGTGCCCATGCCCTGCTGGGCGCCGATGAGGTCAAGACCCTGCTCGAAGCGCTCAAGCTGCGCGCCGGGGCTCTGGTGGAAACCGTCTATCCCACCCCGCTCAGCCTGGCGGCCATGACCCGCCTGCTGCGCAACCTGCTGGAAGACGGCATTTCCATCGCCCATCCGCTGCCGATCCTGCAGTCCATCGCCCAGGCGGTGCAGATCACGCAGGAGCACGACCGCATCATCGATATGGTCCGCGCCGATCTGGGCGGTCTGATCGTCAGCAGCATCTGCCCGCCCAACGAGCGCCTGCCGGTGGTGACCCTCGATTCCTCGCTGGAGGCGATGATTTCGCAGGGGCTGATCGATCCGGTCACCAACCAGCCGCTGATCGAGCCCGATCTGGCGCGGACCATTGGCGAACGTGTCGCCGGTGTGGTTGCTCAGCGCGGTCCTTCGGCCTCTTCGGTGGCGATGATCGTCCAGCCGCGCCTGCGCCGGGCTCTGGCCGCGCTGCTCAAGCTGCGTGCGCCCGGCTGCGTGGTGATGTCGATCACCGAACTGCCCGAAACCCAGCCGGTGGAGGTGATCTGTGTGGTGGGCGAACAGCCCCAGCAGCAGCCGCAGCTGACCCACCAGCCTTCCGCCGCTTATCCATCCAGCCCTGTCGAGAGTATGGCTGCATGATCCACGACCACAAACCTTTCCTCGCTGCCGCCAACCCCATCCAGCTGAAAGGACCCGGCGGGCGCCGCATCGCCGCGGCCTATGGCGACGATCCGGGCGACCGCGTGCGCCGCTTCATGCCGATGGTCCGCCGTCTTGCCTGGCATTTGCAGGGCGGGCGCGACGGGATCGAGGTGGAAGACCTGATGCAGGCGGGCCTTGTTGCCCTCACCGAATGCGCGCAAAAGCACAATGGCCCAGGCGAGGACGGCTTTGCCGCTTACGCCAAGATGCGGGTGAGGGGGGCGATGGTCGATCTGATCCGCCGCCATGTGCCCTTGTCGCGCGGGGCCGTCGAGCGGCGGCGTCTGGTGCGTGAGAAGCACACGCTGCTCACCAACCGGCTGGGGCGCGAACCCAAGGACACCGAGCTGGCCGAGGAAATGGGCATGACTCTGGCCGAGCTGGAAGGGCTGCGCATGTCGTCGGAACCGCTGCGTTTCGAGGCGCTGGATGAGACCTATTCCGACAGCTCCATGGCCTTTGCCGACGATCAGCCCGACAGCTTCACCCTGTTGCAGGATGAGGAATTGCGGCAGAGCGTTGCCGGTGCCATCGGCGAATTGCCGGAGCGCCTGCAAATGGTGATCCAGCTCTATTTCGTGGAAGAGCTGAACCTTGCCGAAATCGCCGAGGTGCTGAACGTTTCCATCCCGCGCGTGCATCAGTTGAAGGCGCAGGCCATCGACAAGCTGCGCAGCGCGCTGAGTGGCCTTGCCGATGTGATGTAGTTGTTCCGGCCTGCTGTGATGAGAGGCGCGACCCCCAAGGGCGACCTAAGTATCAAGGCGCGTCCCATTGTCGCGGCAGGGCGGAACTGCTATGTCACAATGCCATGTCTTCATGTGATACTTGCGTCGTGCGGAACAGAGCCATCTGTTCGGCTTTGGACGAATCCGAGATCAGCGCGCTCAACACCATCGGGCGGCGGCGCAATCTTGCCGCCGGTGAAAGCCTGATCTGGGAGGGCGAGGATTCGGTCCTCGTTGCCAATGTGATCGAGGGGGTGCTCAAGCTCTCCACCGGCACGGAAGACGGGCGCGAGCAGATCGTGGGCGTGGTCTATCCCAGCGATTTTATCGGGCGGCCCTTTGGCGGCACCACCAACCATGGCGTGACGGCTCTGACCGATGCGCGGGTCTGCGTGTTCAGCCGCGTGGATTTCGACGGTTTCGCCCGCAAGCATCCCGAGCTTGAGCACAAGCTGCTTCAGCGCACGCTGGGCGAGCTGGACCGCACGCGCCGCTGGATGCTGCTGCTGGGCCGCAAATCGGCGAGCGAAAAGGTCGCCAGCTTCCTGATCGAGCTGTCTGACCGTTTGGCGCCTTTGACCTGCGAGGGCGAGGGGGACGGCATTGCCGCACGCTTCCATCTGCCCTTCTCGCGCCAGCAGATCGCTGACGTTCTGGGCCTGACCATCGAGACCGTCAGCCGCCAGTTCACCCGGTTGAAGACCGAGGGGCTGATCGACCTGCCCAGTCGCCGCGAGGTGGTGATCGCTGACCGCCATGCGTTGATCGCTGAGGCGGGTTGAAGAAGGAAGAGAAGATGCGAGGGGATTATCCCCTCGCGCTCCCATGACGTCTTCCGACGAAGCGGCAGTGGCGCCCGTTCGTTGCGCTTAGGCTCTCCACCTGCACCACCTGAGGCGCCGCAGGCCTTCAAACCGATAGCACTGTGTAGGGATTATTGCCTGCGGCGCAGCGATGTTGCTCTGTGGCCGAACCCGATGCGCTACGTAGACATTCATGGGAGCGCGAGGGGGTAACCCCCTCGCATTATTCCCTTTTATCCCTTCAAAACCGATAGCTAATACCGCCGCTCACCACCCATGGGTCCAGCCGGTTGCGCGTGCTGAGAACCTCGGTGCCGCCCGCATAGAAATGCGCATTGGTGCTGACGAAATACTTCTTGGCGTCGAAGCTTAGCCCATAACCATGGCCCAGCGCGATATCGACACCGCTCTGCAACGCCACGCCGAACTCGCTCGACATTTTGGTCCGCGTCACGCCCAGACCCTGCACAAAACCGCTGGGCTGATCCGAAAGCATGATGAACAGCGCGGGGCCTACGCCGGCATAGGGCTTGATGCCATGGCCCAGCGGCAGGTGATATTTGGCGGTGAAGGTGGCGGGGATGATCTTCACGTCGTCGATCGCGCCCTGACCTGCCGCCGCGCCCGCGCCGATGGTGACATGATGGCCGGTGACGCAGCAGATCGTTTCCACCGAGATGTTCTTCGTGAAGAAATACTCAAGCGCGATGGTGGGCACGGCATTGTCATTGGCTTTGGTGCCCGTCACCGCGCCGTTTGCCACCAGCCCCGCCGCATCGCTGTTGACCTTGGTGACATGGCCGCTGGCCAGCACGGCGGTGCCCAGCACCTTGACCTGAAAGTGCCCCTGATCGCTGTCATCGGCCTGAGCGGTTCCGGCCATGGCTGCCAGCGCGAGGGCGGCCAGAAGGGCGGCGGGTTTGGTCAGTGTGCGCATGTCTCAAGTCCTCACCGCCGCGTTCCCCGCCCTGTGCGGAGATGGATGTGTGATGAGCACGCGGCGTTGAGGGCTGCTCTGCACCCCTGCCGCGGCGCCATCATTGACGGGGCGCAACCGCGTATTTGACCTGACGCAAATCCCGCATTTTTGCCGCGTGGCTCAGTTTGACGCCGATCAATGTCGTTCCATCGCGCCTGGCGCATAGGCCAGCCTTCCGTTCCGTCATGAGAGGGAAGGCTCATGGGCATCCTCGTTTCGCGCGCCGGTCTGTGGCTGGTGCTATTTCTATGTTGTTTCATCGCGATGGTGGCCGCGCAGGATTCTGCTTTCGCCATCCATATGGGCATCTGCGCCATCGCCGCGCTGATCGCTATGGGACACGGCGTGATGCGCCCCGACTATGCGCGCCTCGCCCGTGGCCAGAGCGCCCTGCCGCCCGCCGACACCAGCCGTTATGACGATGACGTCATCCGCTGGGCCACCATCGCCACGGTGTTCTGGGGCATGGCCGGGTTCCTTGTGGGACTTATCATCGCGCTGCAACTGTCGTTTCCCGATCTCAACCTAGAGCCGTGGTTCAACTTCGGGCGGATGCGCCCGCTGCACACCTCGGCGGTGATCTTCGCTTTTGGGGGCAATGCGCTGATCGGCACCAGCTTCTATGTCGTGCAGCGCACCTGCCGGGCGAGGCTGGCCTTCCCCGGCCTCGCCCGTTTCGTGTTCTGGGGCTATCAGCTCTTCATCGTGCTGGCGGCCACCGGCTATCTGCTGGGCGTCACGCAGGGCAAGGAATATGCCGAGCCCGAATGGTATGTCGATCTGTGGCTGACGGTCGTGTGGGTCGCCTATCTGCTGGTCTTCGCCTTCACCATCGTGCGCCGCACAGAGCCGCATATCTATGTGGCCAACTGGTTCTACCTCTCTTTCATCATCACCGTGGCGATGTTGCATCTGATCAACAATCTGGCCATTCCGGTCAGCTTTCTGGGCACGCGCTCGATCAGCTATTTCGCGGGTGTGCAGGGGGCGATGGTGCAGTGGTGGTATGGCCACAACGCCGTGGGCTTCTTCCTGACGGCGGGCTTTCTGGGCATGATGTATTACTTCGTGCCCAAGCAGGCGCAGCGGCCGGTCTATAGCTATCGCCTCTCGATCATCCACTTCTGGGCGCTGATTTTCCTCTACATCTGGGCGGGTCCGCACCACCTGCATTACACGGCGCTGCCCGACTGGGCGCAGACGCTCGGTATGGTGTTCAGCGTGATGCTGTGGATGCCCAGCTGGGGCGGCATGATCAACGGTCTGATGACGCTCAACGGCGCGTGGGACCGCCTGCGCACCGATCCCATCCTGCGCATGTTCGTGATGTCCCTCGCCTTCTACGGCATGAGCACCTTTGAAGGCCCGGTGATGTCGGTGAAGAGCGTCAACTCGCTCAGCCACTACACCAACTGGACGATCGGCCATGTGCATTCGGGCGCTCTGGGCTGGAACGGCATGGTGACCTTCGGTGCGCTCTATTACATGGTGCCGCGCCTGTGGAACCGGCCCGCGATGTATTCGCTGCGCATGGTCAACTGGCACTTCTGGACGGCCACTTTGGGCATCGTCTTCTATGCCGCCAGCATGTGGGTGGCGGGCGTGACTCAAGGCCTGATGTGGCGCGAATATGGCGCCGACGGCTATCTGGTGAACAGCTTTGCCGACAGCGTGGCCGCCATCCACCCGATGTATGTGCTGCGCGCCTTCGGGGGCCTGCTGTACCTGACGGGCGCCTGCTTCATGACCTACAACATCTGGCGCACCATCGCTGTGGGTGACCAGCGCGACGAAAAGCCGCTGCACAACATCGACCAGAACCGCGACAAGGACCGGCCCCTTGGCCAGCCCGTCGCCGTGCCTGCCGAATAAGGGGGGCTCATCCAATGTCTGCTGAAACGAAACAACCTTTTGCCTGGCACGGCACGCTGGAGCGCAATGTCACCATTCTGGCCGTCTGCGCCTTTATCGCGGTGATCATCGGCGGTCTGGTGGAGATTGTGCCGCTGTTCTACATCGACAACACCATCGAGAAGGTGAAGGGCGTGCGCCCCTACACCCCGCTGGAGCAGGCCGGGCGCGACATCTACATCCGCGAGGGCTGCTACCTCTGCCACAGCCAGATGATCCGCCCCTTTCGCGACGAAACCGAGCGTTACGGCCATTACAGCCTCGCCGCGGAATCGATGTACGATCACCCCTTCCAATGGGGCAGCGAACGCACCGGCCCTGATCTGGCCCGCGTGGGCGGCAAATATTCGGACGCATGGCATGTGCAGCATCTGACCGCGCCGCGCTCGGTCGTGCCGGAATCGATCATGCCCAATTACGCTTTCCTGTCGAACACTGAACTGAAGGCGGGCGAGGGCGGCTCGATGCAGGGCGAGCTGAAAGCCCTGCGCGAAACCGGAGTGCCCTACAGCGATGAAGACATCGCCAAGGCCGACGATGATCTGAAGGCGCAGGCCACCGGCAATGGCACCGATCTGGCCAAGCGCTACGCCAAGGCGCAGGCCCGTGACTTCGACGGCAAGCCCGACACAATCACCGAGATGGATGCGCTTGTCGCCTACCTTCAGGTGCTGGGCACGATGGTCGATGTCGAAAGCGCCGCCGCACAAGAACACCTCGCACAGGAGAAGGGCCGATGAGCGGCGCCGCGCTTTACGCGCTGCTGCGCAACTTCGCCGATGGCTGGGGGCTGGCGCTGATGATGGGCGTGTTCCTGCTGCTCTGTGCGCGGCCCTTCCTGCCGGGCGGGCGGAAGAACAGCGAAGCCGCCGCCACCATGATCTTCAAGGACGAAGACGATGACTGACAAGCGCATCGACGAAGCCACCAACACCGAAACCATGGGGCACGAGTGGGACGGCATCGAGGAACTCAACACGCCCCTGCCGCGCTGGTGGCTTTACACCTTCTATGCGTGCATCGCCTTCGCGGTGGGCTACGCTGTGGTCTATCCCTCGGTGCCGCTGATCCACGAAGGCACCCATGGCAGCTTCGGCTGGACCAGCCGAGGCGAATACGCCGCCGAGAAAAAGGCCGAAGCCGCCCAGCGCGCTCCCATGCTGGCCGCCTTGGCGAAAACGCCCATCGAAGACCTGCCCAAAAACCCCGACCTGACGCGTCAGGCGGTGGCGGGCGGTCGCGCGGCCTTCAAGGTGAACTGTGTGCAATGCCATGGCGCGGGGGCGGCGGGCTCGGTCGGCTATCCCAACCTCAACGATGACGACTGGCTGTGGGGCGGCTCGCTGACCGACATCCAGCAGACGCTCACCCACGGCATCCGCTATCCCGGAGATGACCAGACCCGCACCAGCCTGATGCCCAGCTTCGGCCATGACAAGATCCTGACGCCAGCGCAGGTGCAGGATGCGGCGAGCTTCGTGCGCAGCCTCTCGGGCCTCGAACCCAAGGGAGCCGCAGCCCAACGCGGCGCCGAAATTTTCGCCACCAACTGCGTCGCCTGCCACGGCCCCGATGCCAAAGGAGGCCGCCAGTTCGGCGCGCCCAACCTCACCGACCGCATCTGGCTCTATGGCGGCAGCCGGGAACAGGTGGTGGGCTCGATCACCAACGCCCATGCCGGGGTGATGCCCGCATGGGGGCAGAGGCTCGACCCGGTCACCATCAAGATGCTGGCGGCCTATGTCCACTCGCTGGGCGGCGGCGAGGCCTTCGCCGCGCCCACCCCGGTGGCAAAGTAAACGCCATGGTCAGCCTGAACCCCCAAGGCCAGCCCACGCGCAAGCAGCGCCCGCTGCCCTCCGCCCTGAAACCCAAACCGCAATCAGGCCTCTATGAAAAGAAGCAGCCCGTCTTCCCCCGCAAGATCGACGGGCGCTTCCGCCGCCTGAAGTGGGGGGTGATGGCCGTCTGTCTGGCGATCTATTACCTCACCCCATGGCTGCGCTGGAACCGTGGGCCTTATGCGCCCGATCAGGCGGTGCTGATCGATCTGGCGCACCGCCGCTTCTACATGTTCTCCATCGAGATCTGGCCCCAAGAGTTCTACTTTGTGGCCGGGCTGCTCATCATGGCAGGCATCGGCCTGTTCCTCGTGACCAGCGCCGTGGGCCGCGCATGGTGCGGCTATGCCTGCCCGCAGACGGTCTGGACCGACCTGTTCCAGCATATCGACCGCTGGTTCGATGGCGACCGCAACGCCCAGATCCGCCTCGCCAACGCGCCATGGACGGCGGGCAAACTCGCCCGCCGCCTGAGCAAATGGAGCCTCTACCTGCTGGTCAACGTGGCGACGGGCGGCGCATGGATCTTCTATTTCGCCGACGCGCCTACGCTGGCCCATCAGGTCTTCACAGGCACCGCACCGGCCATCGCATATTCCACCATCGCCGTGCTGGCGGGCACCACGCTGTGGCTGGGCGGCTTTATGCGTGAGCAGGTCTGCGTCTATATGTGCCCCTGGCCGCGCATCCAGTCGGCGATGCTCGACGAAAAATCGCTGATCGTCACCTACAAGGACTGGCGCGGCGAACCCCGGGGCAAAAGCAGTGGCGGCGATTGCGTTGACTGCAACCTGTGCGCCGCCGTCTGCCCCACCGGCATCGACATCCGCGACGGCGCGCAGATCGGCTGCATCACCTGCGCCCTGTGCATCGACGCCTGCGACGGCGTGATGGCCAAGACAGGCCGCCCGCGCGGCTTGATCGACTACGCCACACTGGAAGACAGCGAGAAAGAACGCGCCGGAGCCCCGCCCACCAGCCACGCGAAACTGATCTGGCACGCCCGCACGCTGATCTACCTCGGCCTGTGGAGCGCTATCGGCTGCGCTTTGCTGTTCGCGCTCGGCACACGCGAACATCTGGCGATCTCGGTCGCGAAAGACCGCAACCCGCCCTTTATGCTGATGAGCGACGGCGCCATCCGCAACGCCTATCTGGTGAAATGGCGCAATATGGAAGACCGCCCGCGCCCCATGCGCCTCACCCTCGATGGTATCCCCGGCGCGCGCATGTGGAGCGAGGAGATGGGCAAGGCCCAAGCCACCCGTCAACTCACCCGCACCATCCCTGCCGATCAGACAGAACCCTTGCGCATCTATGTGATAGCCCCGGCAGGCACGGCGCAACAGCCTCTGGGCTTCACCCTGACTGCCACCGACGCCCAGGGCGGCACCGTCCGCTACGACACACGCTTCGACGCCCCTGAAGGAGGCCAATGATGAGCAGCCTTGCGCAAAAACCCTTCCGCTTCACCGGTTGGCATATGAGTGCCATTCTGGTTGCCTTCTTCGCGGTGGTGATCGCGGTGAACATCGGCATGGCGCGTCTGGCGGGCAGCACCTTCAGCGGCGTGGTGGTCGAGAACTCCTATGACGCCAGCCAGCAATTCGACCGCTGGCTGGATGAGGCCGCGAAGGAACAGGCGCTGGGCTGGCATGCTCAGGTGGCGCGGCAGGCCGATGGCCATGTGGTGGTGACGCTGAAGGGCAAAGGCCTCGACCAGGCTGTGCTGACCGGCGAAGGCTGGCACCCGCTGGGCCAGTTGGCAGACCGCCCGCTGACCTTCCACCGTATCGCTGGCGGCGACTTCCTCTCGGATCAGGCCTTGCCCGATGGCCGCTGGCGTCTGCGCCTGAAGGTTGCCGCCCAAGGCCACATCTGGCGCGCGAATGAAATGCTGTGATGGCCACGCAACCGCACACAGCCCCGAGCCCGCAGACCACCGTTCTGGTGGTTCCCGGCATGCATTGCGCCAGCTGCATGGGCAAGGTGGAGCGGGGCCTGATCGCTCTGGCGGGGGTGGAAAGCGCCCGCGTCAACCTGTCGGCCCGGCAGGTCAGCGTGCGCCACGATCCGGCCCTGCATGAGCCCGATCTGGTCGCCGCGCTGGAGCGGATCGGTTTCCCCAGCCAGCCGCGCGGTGAGGATCTGACGCCCCCGATCAGCGCGGTGAAACCCCTGCTGGCGCCGCTGGCGGTGGCGGGCTTTGCCTGCATGAATGTGATGCTGCTGTCGGTCAGTGTCTGGTCGGGGGCTGGGGGCGCCACGCGCGATCTGTTCCACTGGCTCTCGGCGGGGATCGGCATTCCGGCGATCCTCTATGCGGGCCGTGTGTTCTTCGCCTCGGCGTGGAGCGCCCTGAAGCATGGCCGCACCAATATGGATGTGCCGATCTCCATCGGGGTGGTGCTGGCCACCGGCCTCAGCTTCTACGAAACAATCACCCATGGCGCCGAGGCATGGTTCGACGGCACGCTGATGCTGCTGCTCTTCCTGCTGGCGGGCCGCGTGCTGGACGCCATGATGCGCGACCATGCTCGCGCCGGGGTCGATGCCCTGCTGCGTCAGGCCGCCACCGGCGCCATGGTGGTGAACAAGGACGGCACGCTGCAATGGCTGAAAGCGCGCGACCTGCTGCCGGGCATGATGATCCGCGTGAGTGCAGGCGAACGTCTCGCCGTTGACGGCACGCTGCTGACGGTCGAGACGCGCCTCGACCGCAGCCTGCTGACCGGCGAAAGCGCCCCCGTTGCTGCCCGCACGGGCGACGGCCTGCATGCGGGCATGCTCAATCTCGATACGCCGGTCGATGTGCGGGTGACCGCCGCCGGGGCCGACACCACCTTGGCCGAGATCGCCCGCCTGATGGAGGCCGCAGGCCAGCACCGGAGCGCCTATGTCCGCATCGCCGACCGCGCGAGCCGCCTCTATGCCCCCGCCGTCCATACGCTGGCGGCGGCGAGTTTGATCGGCTGGATGCTGGCCGGGGCGGGGGTGTACCACGCCTTGGTGATCGCCATTTCGGTGCTGATCATCACCTGCCCTTGCGCTTTGGGGCTGGCAGTGCCGGTGGCTCAGGTGGTGGCCGCCTCGGCGTTGATGCGAGGCGGGGTGATGGTGAAGGATGGCGGCGCGTTGGAGCGCATCGCCCGTGTCGACACCGCGCTGCTCGACAAGACCGGCACACTGACATTGGGGCGCCCCATGCCCGATGGCCCGGTGCTGGATGGCCTGCCGGACGATGCCGCGCAGGTGGCTTTGGCGCTGGCCAGCCATTCGCGCCATCCGCTCAGCCGAGCGCTGGTGGAAGCCTTGACCACACGCGACGTGAAGGCAGCGGAACTGGCCGATGTGGTTGAAGTGCCCGGAGAGGGCATGCGCGCGCTCTGGCAAGGTCAGCGCGTTGCGCTGCGCCGCCCGGATGGCGGGGCAGCATCGCGCGGTATGGTCTGCGCGCTGGACATCGAAAACCGCCCGGCATGGCTGATCCCCTTCGCCGACCGGCTGCGCCCCGAATATGCAAGGGCCCTCCACTGGCTGCGCGATCTGGGCATCAGCGCACAAATCCT
Source organism: Novosphingobium terrae (assembly GCF_017163935.1). Taxonomy (NCBI): domain Bacteria; kingdom Pseudomonadati; phylum Pseudomonadota; class Alphaproteobacteria; order Sphingomonadales; family Sphingomonadaceae; genus Novosphingobium; species Novosphingobium terrae. Next base: position 474,561 of record NZ_JABVZR010000001.1, read on the forward strand.
CTCGGGTGACCGGGGGCAATCGGTGGTGGAGACCGCTTGCGCCACAGGCCTCTTCGCCCGTGCCGGAATGAGCCCTGAAGGCAAGCAGCAGGCCATCGCCATGCTGCGCAACATGGGCCACCGCGTGCTGATGGTGGGGGATGGGCTCAACGATGGCCCGGCGCTGGCGGCGGCGGATGCCTCCATCGCGCCGGGCAGCGCCAGCGATGTCGGGCGGCAGGCGGCGGACTTCGTCTTCATGGGCGAGTCGCTGCTGGCCTTGCCGCGCGCCGTGGCCGGAGCGCGCGCCACCATGCGCGTGGTGCGCCAGAACTTCGCGCTGGCCATCGGCTACAATCTGCTGGCGGTGCCGCTGGCGATCTTCGGCTATGTCACGCCTTTGGTGGCGGCCATCGCCATGTCGACCTCCTCGCTGATCGTGATCGGCAATTCGCTGCGGCTGGCGCTGCCCGCCCGCTGGAAGCGGGATGAGGCCGCATGACTGGCCTCGCTTTCCTGATCCCCGTCGCGCTGCTGATGGGGCTGGCGGGGCTCTGGGCATTTTTCTGGGCCTTGCGCTCGGGCCAGTTCGAGGATCTCGATGGCGCCGCCGCCCGCATCCTGATCGAGGAAGAGGGCGAGCCATGAGGCGCGCAAGACTCATCGCCCTCTTCGGCCTGATCGCTTTGTTTCCGGCTGCGGTGGGCGCTGCTCCGCATGCGGCAGACGGGCGGACTGTTGCGGTGCCGCTCTGCTCTGGCGATGGTATTGTGCGCAGCATCACCATGCCTCTGGGCCACAATGATGTGCCCGGTGCGGAGCAGCCCGGATGCTGCGCGAAAGGTTGCCATAACGGTGGTGCGCGCAAGCGTGGCAAAGGCGGAAAAACTCCGCGCTGATCTTGATCGGGCGCAAGGATGGCGCGCCACGCCTCTGGCAGAAGGGATGCATGACGATGCTTGTCTGGCCCTATCACCCCGATCTGCTGGCGCGCCCCGTGCCGCGCTACACCAGCTTTCCCACGGCGGCGGAATTCGCGCCTCTTGGAGGCAGCTCTCTGGGCGAGGCGCTGGATCAAACCTCGGGCGATATCTCGCTCTATCTCCACATCCCCTATTGCGAGCAGATCTGCTGGTATTGCGGCTGCAACACGGGCGCCGCCAACCGGCAGGGGCGGCTGACCTCCTATCTCGACGCCCTGGCGCGGGAGATCGCGCTGGTGGGCAAAAGGCTGGATGGGCGGGTGAAGGTCAAGCGCGTGGCCTTTGGCGGTGGCAGCCCCAATGCCATCAGCCCCACGCAATTTGTGCGGCTGGTCGATGCCATCACGCTGCATTTCTCGCTGGGCGACCCGGTGTGGTCGATCGAACTCGATCCGCGTACCATGACGCGCGATTGGGCGCAGGCGATGGCTGCGGTCGGCATCAGCCGCGCCAGCCTTGGCGTGCAGACCTTCGCTCCGCGCCTGCAGGCCGCCATTGGCCGCGTGCAGAGCGACGCGGTGATCGAAAGCGTCACCGATATGCTGCGCGAGGCGGGTGTCACCTCGCTGAACTACGATCTGATGTATGGCCTGCCGGGCCAGACATGGGACGATCTGCAATCCTCTCTGGCCCGCACCGCAGAACTGGGCGCGGACCGCGTCGCGCTCTTCGGCTATGCCCATGTGCCGCATCTTCTGCCGCGCCAGCGCCGCATCGATGCGTCAGCCTTGCCGGGGCAGGAGGAGCGCTTCTTTATGGCCGCGCGCGGCTATGCCTGCCTTGTTGAAGCAGGCTATCGCCCCGTGGGCTTTGACCATTTCGCGCGCCCCGGTGACCCTATGGCTCAGGCTACTTTGGGCGGCAGGCTGCATCGCAACTTTCAGGGCTTTACCGATGATGCCGCCCCGGTGCTGATCGGGCTGGGCGCCTCGGCCATCTCCAGCTTTCCTCACGCCCTCATCCAGAACGAGAAGAACGCCGGGCGCTACCGCATGCTGCTCTCGCAAGACCGGCTGACCGGCGGTCATGGCATTCTGCGCTCCGACGCGGACCGCGCTCTGGGCGTCCTCATCGAGCAGATCCTCTGCCATGGCCGCGCCCGCATCGGCGGCGATCTGGCCATGCAGCATGCCGCCGCCCTCGCGCCCTTTATGGAGCGCGGGCTGGTCGATGTGGAGGCGGGGCTGCTCACCATGCTGCCCGGGGGCCTGCCCTATGCGCGCAGCATCGCGGCCATTTTCGACCCCTACCGGCAGGACAACACCAGGCGCTTCAGCTCTGCGGTGTGACATTCCTTTCCCAAAGCCCTAGACCGGGCCGATGGAGACGATCACCTTCCGCGAGCATCGCGCCAAGATTGTGCCCTCTGTGCTGGGCTGGCTGATTTTCTGCCTGCCTTCGCTGGGCATCTGCGATGTGGTGTTCCACATGATGATCGCCAATCGTGGCCTCGGCCCCCGCCACCCGTGGCAGGAACTGGCTTGTTATGTGCTCCTTTTCGCCTTCACCGCGGCCTTCTGCATCGGGCTGGTCCGCAGCCTCTGGCGCCTGATCCAACCGGGCGAGATTGTGCTGACAGCCCGCAGCATCCGCACCACCACTTTCGGCAAAACCATCATGAGCGACTGGTCCGAACTGGGCGTGGCCACGCAGGAAAGCATTGGCGGCAGAGGCTCGCGGCGTGACGTGATCCACCTGCCGCGCATGGATGGCGGCCGCCCGCTGCAACTCGATGTGCGCTGGTATGCGGCCAGATTGCCAGCGATCCACGATGCGATCCGCGCGATCAGGCGCGGAGCCCCTCTGCCACCTGTGCCCGAGCATGTGTCATGGTTCTACATCTGGCTGTGGACGCCGTTTCTGGCGCTGGTGCTGTGGTGCGAAATCTCGGTGCTTCTCGTTTTCTGATCGCAGGGCGGCTCAAAACCCCCTAAGGGGCGCCCATGGCCAAAGCTGATCGTCTCGACCGCCTCGACAAGCAACGCATCGACTGGGAGGCCGATTACCGCGCCGCCCTGATCGAGGCCCTGAAAGTGACCGCAGCGGGCCAATGGGGCCTCTTCGACCACCGCGCTGATAAGGTGGCCCGCAAGGCCGTCGCTCCGACGATCGAGGCGCTGGAGGATCTGGCCCACAGCATCGATGAAGCGCGCGAGACGCTGTTCCTTGAACCCTTCGAGCTGCATCGCGAATTTCTGGCCGCGCGCGGTCCGGTGGCGTCCAACGCGGTAGGGGAGCCGAAGCAGGCGCGGGCTTGGCTGGATCGATTGGCGGCCGAGAAATAAGTAAGAAGGATAGATGCGAGGGGGTTACCCCCTCGCGCTCCCGGAACGTCTTCCGACGATAGGGCAGCGTTCTCGAATCCTCACGCCTAGCCTCTCCAGCTGCGCAAGCTGAAGCGCCGCAGGCAATCATTCCCCGATAGGACGGTGCTGGCCAAGTCCAGCCTGCGGCGCGGCGAGCTATGCGCCTTGGCCGAACCCTGTGCGCCACGTAGACATTCATGGGAGCGCGAGGGTGTAACACCCTCGCATTTTCTCTTTCCCCTTCTCCAAACCTTAAAACCAAAAAAGGGCGGCTACCCGCAAGCAGCCGCCCTGTAAGTTGGGGAGAAATCCTTCACGCGGAAGGAACGATGGGGTCTCTTGAAGCCGAGGCTTCATCTGTCCGGAACCCCCGATCCGAGGACCCCATCGTAGCAGACGGACTTGCCGGGTGACGCCTCCGCCATGCGTGAGACTGTCCTAGGCCAGTGCCAGGGCGCCGACCTTGATCGCGGTCAAAACGTCGATTTTTTCAGCGCGAAGCGAGGTCCGTCAGCGTCTTGGGCGTCAGCACCTGAGGCAGGCTCTGCGGCGTGGAAGCCGAGCCGCGACCGTACCACACATAGAGCGGCACGCCTGCCGCGCCTCGGGTTGTCAGGTAGCGGGTGATGGCCGGGTCGCGGCGGGTCCAGTCGCCTTTCAGCACGACGACGCCGGCTTTGGCGAAGGCGTCACGGGTGGCTTCGCGCTCAATGGCGACGCGTTCGTTGACCTTGCAGGAAAGGCACCAGTCGGCGGTAAAATAGGCGAAGACGGGGTGGCCTTGCGCCAGCGCTTGATCGAGCGCCTGCTGGCTGAAGGGCTGGGTGGGCAGCAGGCCCTCGGCCTCGGCGCTGGGGGCATGGACGGTGCGCGGCAGGATCACGGCGGCGCACAGGCCCAGCACGGCGACCAGACCCAGCGCCCGCCGTCCGCCGCCCAGCGTGATGCGCTGGGTGCGGCCCAGATGCGTCAGGATGCCGACCAGCACGATGGCGAAGACCAGACAGGCACCGGCGAAGCTATAGCCACCAAGGCGGCTGGCCAGCCAGAACAGGCCCAGCGCGGTCAGGCCCATGGGCACGGCCATGGCCTTCTTGAACCAGCCCATCCACGGGCCGGGCTTGGGCAGGGCGCGGCGCAGCGCGGGGATATAGGCGATGGCGAGGAAGGGCAGGGCAATGCCGAAGCCCAGCGCCACGAAGAGCAGCATCGCCGGGGCAAAGGGCAGCAGCACCGCCGCGCCCATGGCGCCTGCCATAAAGGGCCCAGTGCAGGGGGTGGCCACAAAGGCGGCCAGCAGACCGGTGATGAAGGCGCCGCGCGCGGTGTTGCGTTTGCCGGGCAGGGCGCCGCCCTGCGTGGCGAAGCTGGGGGTCAGGAATTCGAACAGGCCCAGCAGATTGGCGGTGATCGCCACGGCGAGCAGCAGCAGCGCGGCCACCACGCCGGGCTCCTGAAGCTGGAAGGCCCAGCCCACTTGCTGCCCGCCCGCGCGCAGCGCCAGCAGCAGCGCGCCAAGCGCGGCGCAGGTGACGATCACGCCCGCCGAATAGGCCAGACCTTCCACGCGCGCTTCGGCCTCGCTCTCGCCAGCGCGGGCGAGGCTCAGCGCTTTCAGGCTAAGGATCGGGAAGACGCAGGGCATGATGTTGAGCAGCAATCCGCCCGCAATCGCCGCCAGCACCAGCAAGGGCAGCGGTGAAGGCTTGGGCGGAGCATCGGTGGCGGCGGTGTCGATCGGCGTGCCGTCCGTGGGCACGGCGCCCGGCACGGCGGCGATGGTCAGGCCGTCGCCATTGCGGTTGAGGCGCAGCACGGCATTGAAGCTGGCCGGATTGGCGGCGGCGCCCTGAGCGCGCTTCAGCGTGACGATCAGCGTGTCGCCGGAGCGGGCAAAACCCTGAGGCGCGGCATAGTCGATGGCGCGTTCGTCAGCCGAGAAGACATGCGGGCGCTCCAGCGCGGCACCGGCGGGGAAGGGGATGCCGAGGCGAAGCGTATCGCCCTGCACCGCGATATGGGCCTGAGAACCCAGCGGCGCGGGCAGCTTGGCGCGCCATGCATCGAAGCGGGCATCATGCTGCGCGGGGAAGGCCGAGATCTTCAGCGTGGTGGACAGATCGGCGCTTTCGGGCACGCAGATCTGCTCGGTGCAGGCCAGCCACTCGGCCTTCACCGAGATCGGCAGGGTGCTGCCCGGTTTTGCGTCGGCGGGCACGGTGAAGGGCACCAGCAGCGCATAATCCGACTGATAGACATGGTTCATCAGCCCGCTGACCACCAGCGTTTCGGGCACAGGATATTGCGGCGTCCCCGCGCTGGCTCCTGCGGGCAGATGCCATGTCAGCTGCAGGCCAAGGCCCGCATCGCCCGGATTGAGCCAATAGCCGTGCCAGCCCGCAGAAGGATGCATATCCAGCGCCAGCGTGGTCGCCTGCCCCGGCTGCACGGTGTTTTCGGCCACCAGCTGCGCCGCGATATGGGTGGGCTCTGCTGCCCGCGCCGGGGCCATGCCCATACCCATGCCGACGCCCAAGGCCGCCAGCAGCGCCATGCTCCACGCCATCAGCTGATGTGTCAGCTTTTCCAACGGGATCGGCAGCAGGGGGTGGCGTGAAGGCAGACGGACTGGCATGGGGAACTCCGGACAGGCAGGGTGCTTTCGCAACCGCGAAACATTGCCCTGTCATGCATATGTGACACGCATCTGCCGCGCTCGCCAGAATTTTGCAAGGAAAGCTCTGTGTATCCTATCACTTCACTAGGTTTTTCTTTTGCGCGGGGTTTCAATGTCCGCCGTCCGGGCGTTGCGCTGCTGGCTTTGCTGGCCACGCTGGGCGGCTGCACGCAGGACCATCCCCGTTCCACACCTGTCGCCCAAAGCGCCCCCGCGCCCGAACCCACAGCGCCTCCGAAGCTGGTGGTGGCGATCTCCATCGACCAGTTCTCTGCCGACCTTTTCGCCCAATATCGCCAGCATTTCACCGGCGGCTTTGCGCGGCTGATGCAGGGCGCGGTCTTCCCCAGCGCCTTCCAGAGCCATGCCGCCACGGAAACCTGCCCGGGCCACTCCACCCTGCTGACGGGCGCTCACCCCAGCCGCACCGGCATCATCGCCAACAACTGGTTCGATCTGGACGCCAAGCGCGCCGACAAGCGCGTCTATTGCGCCGAGGATGAGAAAGACCCGCAATCCTCGGTGGAAGACCCGGTGGTTTCGGCGGTGCATCTGCGCGTGCCCACGCTGGGCGAGCGGATGAAGGCGGCCAATCTGGCCACGCGCAATGTGGCGGTGTCCGCCAAGGACCGTGCCGTGGTGATGATGGGGGGCCACACCATCGATGAAGGCTATTGGTGGAAGGGCGGGGCTTTCACCACCTTCCGGGGCCGCGAGCTGGCCCCCGCCGCCGTGGCTGAAAACAGCACCACCGCCGCGCTGATCGCCAGCGGCGCGCCCGAACTGCCGATCCCGGCATGGTGCGCCCCGCGTGACCGCGCCATTGAGGCGGGCGAGGCCGTGGTGGGCACCACCCGCTTCACCGTCGAGAAGAAGATGCCCGATACCTTCCGCGTCTCGCCGCGCATGGATGGGGCGACGCTTGATCTGGCGGCGCGGCTCACCAGCGATATGGCGCTGGGCAAGCGCGATGCCACCGATCTGCTGTCGGTCAGCCTTTCGGCCACCGATTACATCGGCCACGCCTATGGCAGCGAGGGCGTGGAGATGTGCGTGCAGATGGCGCAGCTCGATTCGCAGCTGGGGGCGTTTTTCAACCGGCTCGATGCGATGGGGCTGGATTATGCGGTGATGCTTTCGGCGGACCATGGCGGTCTCGACACGCCCGAGCGCCTCGCCGAGCAGGGCCTGCCGCGCGCGGGCCATGTCGATGTGGCGCTGGCGCCCAACCGGCTGTCGCAGGTGATTGCGGCCAGGCTGAACATCAAATCCGAAGCCCCGATCATCCGCGCAGACGGGCCTTTCGGTGACTATTACATCAGCCATGACCTGACGCCCAACCAGCGCGAGAAGGTGCAGGATCTGCTGGTCGCCCTGCTGAAGGCCCACCCGCAGGTAGCCTATGTCTTTACCAAGGAAGAGATCGCCCGCACGCCTCTGCCCGCCGCCAACCCGCAGGACTGGACGATGCGCGAACGCGCCCGCGCCTCCTTCGATCCCGAGCGGACGGGCGATGTCTATGTGATGCTCAACCGCGCGGTGGTGCCGATCATTGCCTCGCGTCCCGGCTACACCGCCACCCATGGCAGCCCCTATGATTACGACCGCCGCGTGCCGCTGCTGTTCTGGCGCAAGGGTCTGCCCGGCATGGAGCAGCCCCAGCCGGTGGAGACGGTCGATATCGCCCCCACGCTGGCGGCGCTGATCGGGCTGAAGGTGCCGCAGGGCGCGTTCGATGGCCGCTGTCTGGATGTGGATGGTGGACCGGGCAACTCCTGCGTGCCAAAGTGACCTACCCCCAAACACAGGTTGGCTGGATGGCCATCATCTCCTAAGGGGGTGCCCATGAGCACTGCGAACACTGAGAGCCCGAACGTCACAGACCATCGCGATCTGGTCATTCTGGGCGGCGGACTGGTGGGCATGACGCTGGCGCTGGCCGCCGCGCGCAATGGCATCACCAGCCATGTGATCGAACGCGCAGACCCTGCCGACCTCACCGCCGAGGGCGCCGATGGCCGCGCCTCGGCGATCTCCTCGGCCAGCTGGAACCTGTTCCGCCATATCGGTCTGGAAGAGGCGCTGAAGGATCTGGGCTGCCCCATCGAGTCCATTGCCGTGACCGACGCCATGCGCCCGGGCCGCATCGATTTCCGCCCCAAGCCCGATGAAGGCACGCTGGGCCGCATGTTCGCCAACCGCGACATCCGCCTCGCCCTGTTCGAGGCCGCGCGCCACGAAACCAACATCGCCTGGCACACCAAGGTGGAAGCCGTAAAGCGCGAGCGCGGCGACCACGGCGTGGCCGTCACGCTGAACGATGGCCGCGTGGTGAAAGGCAGCCTGCTGATCGGCGCCGAAGGCCGCCGCTCGCCCAGCCGTGACGAAGACGGCATCGGTCTGGTCCAGTGGGATTACAGCCACCGCGCCATCGTCACCGGCCTGACCCATGAAAAGCCGCATGAAGGCGTGGCGTGGGAAATCTTCTACTCCGCCGGGCCCTTCGCCCTGCTGCCGCTGCGCGACCTGCCCGATGGCCGCCATCGTAGCGCCTTGGTCTGGACCGTCCCCGAAAAGGACGCCAAGGGCGTGATCGGCATGAGCGACGCCGCCTTTGTCGCCGAAGTCTCCAAGCGCATGGACGGCCTTTACGGCAAGGTGGAGCTGAGCGCCCCGCGCATGTCCTATCCGCTGTCCTACCAGAACGCCACGCGCATCACCGGCCACCGCCTCGCGCTGGTGGGCGATGCTGCCCATGGTATGCATCCCATCGCCGGGCAGGGGCTGAACCTTGGCCTGCGTGACGTGGGCGCTCTGGTGGAAGTGCTGTCCGATGGCATGCGCCTTGGTCTTGAGCCGGGCGATGCACAGCTTTTGAAGCGCTACGAGAACTGGCGTGCGCTGGACAATTTCACCACCATGAGCGTGATGGATGGCATCGTGCGCCTCTTCGGCGTGCCGGGCCGCACGGCCAGCGCGGTGCGCCGTCTGGGCATGGGCGCGGTGCAGCGCATGCCGACCCTGAAGCGCTTTTTCATGAATGAGGCGCGCGGGATGAGCGGGAAGCTGCCTTCGATCTTGCAGGCTTGAAGAAGGAATAAGCAGGGGGCGTTACGCCCCCTGCACCCCCGTTACGTCTCCCGACACAAAAGGTGCGCAACGGGAGATCATGCGCATACGTCCCGCCGCCGGAGGCAATTATTCCCTGCGGGGCGGCGAGGTCAGGCGCAAGGATTGGGCGCGACTGCCTTATCGTCGGGAGACGGAATGGGAGCGCGAGGGGGTAACCCCCTCGCATCTATCTTCCTGCTTCAAATATCGCCCTTAATCGCCTCACTCGGCTCAGGCGCGGGCGTAGGGCTGGGCGTTCCCGAAGCCGAAGCACCGGGTGTCTCCAGAGGGCTGGGCTGAGCGATCTCACGCCCGGCACCATCGTGCAGCGTCTTGGGCTCAAGCAGAGCGGTCGTCTCGATCGCGTCCAAAGCGCGCTGGGCGGTGTCGTAGCGCTGCGTCTGCGCGATCCAGTCAGATGCCAAAGCTGCGCCCGGCATCAGGCGCACATCCGCGATGGCGTCTTCCACCTTGCCCTCTTGCAGCGCCACGCGGGCGTGGTCCAGCCTCAGGCGGGGATCGGGCGCGGCGGAGGGGCTTTCGTGGCGCAGCACGAAGAGGTCGGAGATTTCGCGCTTCACCCGGGCCCAGCCGCTTTCGGTGGGGGGTGATTTTGCCAGCATCGGGCCCAAAGCCTCAAGGCGGGCGGTCAGGCGGTCGAGGGTGACGGGATCGTGGGCGAAGGTGATGATGGTGGCCACGGCATCGGGCTGGGCGGCGCCGAAGCGCAGTTTCAGCTGATCTTCGAGGTAGCCGAGCGGCGCACCTTTCTGCACCAGGCGGCGGGTGGCAAAGGCGACCAGCAGCGCTTCCGCGCGGGCGGCATTGCCTGATGCCGCGGCGGCTTCGAGGTCGAGCTTGTCGAGCTTCTGCTCAAGGCCCGCAACGCGCTCTTCCATCGCGCCCTGCGTCTGGGCGAGGGCGGCGCTGGAGGGCTGGGGCGGGGTGGGCACGGCCACGGGCGGCGGTGTAAACGCCCATGGGGCGATGCCGAAGGGGCTCAGCCAGCCTTCATGGGCAACCTCGCCCATGGCAACGGCTCCGGCGCCAAAGCCCACCAGCATCGTCAGCACCAGCAGCGGCCAGCGGCGCGGGCGTGGGTAGCCCGCAGCACCTTTGGGCGCTGTTTCTGTTGGCTGATTCGGAAAATCCTCGATCAAACTTCTCTATCCCCCTCACGCGGCGCGAGAGTGTGGCACAGTTGCGCGGCCAGCGCCAGCAGGCTGCGATCCTCCGGCTTGGGCGCCGTGTGGATGGAGCCCCAGCCTTGCCCTGCCGCCTGCGTGACACGCGGGCCGATGGTGGCGAGATGGAGGCGCTGGCGGGGCAACGCAAGCCGGTCGATCTCGGCGGCGAAATGGCTGGCGGCTTGCGCGGAATGGAGCGCAACCACCACGGCGGGCAGGGCGTAGGTCAGGATCAGCCGGGCGATGGCGGAGGGCAGCGGCAGCGGCACGGCGCCATAGACCACCCGCTCGATCAGGCGGACATGGGGCGGCGGGGAGAGTGCCACGCGCTCCTGCCCGGCGAGGCGCAGCAGGCGCGGGTGAGCGATGGGCACCTGATCAAAGACCGATTGCAGGCCCCCCGTGCCGATGGCAGCCACCTGCAGCCCGGCCTTCAGGGTGGCCTCGGCTGTGGCCTCGCCCACGACATAGGCAGGCTTGGCGGCATAGTGAGCGAGGGCGGGGCCGGCATGGCGCAGGGCATTGGCGCTGCCGATCAGCAGGGCATCGACCTCGGCGGGATCGGGGGCCTGCCAGGCGAAGATCTCGATGGCGAAAAGCGGTGACGCTACTGCCTGCACCCCCAGCGCTGCGGCGGCAGCGCAACTGGCGGCATTGCCCGGTTCGGGCCGCAGGATCAGCAGCGGCGGTATCACCTGCCGGGGCCTGAGAAATGATCGGTGATGGCGGCGGGCGAGCGCTCCAGCAGATCACGGGCCAGCGCCGCCACAGGGGCGTGATCGCCGGGGGTGAAGCGGGTTTCGCCCGCCACGCGCGCGGCGCCATCGGGGCTGAACAGGGCGGCGGTGAGGTGGATCTGCTCACCCTCGGGTTTGGTCAGCACGGCCAGCGCGCTGTGGCAGTTGCCGCCCAGCGCGGCCAGCAGAGCGCGCTCGGCCAGCACGGCGTGGCGGCTGGGCGCATGGTCGATGGCGGAGAGCAGAGCGATGGTGGCGGCATCGTCGCTGCGGCATTCCACCGCGATGGCGCCCTGGCCCGAGGCGGGCAGGAAGGTCGCCTCATCCAGCGGCGTGCCCACATTCTCATGCCCCAGCCGGTTGAGCCCGGCCATGGCCAGCAGCGTGGCATCGGCCTCTCCGGCTTCCAGCTTGCCAAGCCGGGTGGCGACATTGCCGCGAAAGGGCACGATCCGCAGATCGGGGCGCAGATGGAGCATCTGCGCCGCCCGGCGCGGCGCGCAGGTGCCAAGGCGCGCGCCCTGCGGCAGCGCCTCGATGGATGCGGCACCGACCAGACAATCGCGCACATCCTCACGAGGAAGAATTGCCGCCATGGTCAGCACATCGGGGCGGATCGTTTCGACATCCTTCAGGCTGTGGACGGCAAAGTCGATCTCATGCTCATGCAGCCAGCCGTCCAGCTCCTTGGTCCACAGCGCCTTGCCGCCGACATCGGCCAGCGGGCCCTTGATCTTGTCCGCGCTGGCGGTGACGGGGACGATGGAGATCGCCGCCTCATCCCAGCCATGGGCGGCGCAGAGGCGCGCGCGCACCTCATGGGCCTGCGCCATGGCCAGAGGCGAGGCGCGGGTGCCAAGGCGCAAAGAGCGATCGGGCGCGCGATCAGAGTGTGGCATAAAGGCTGCGGTTTTCGGGGCTGGATGCGTATCGACCATGGGTGCTTGTGCTAATGGGCAATCTCGCTAAGGGGAAGCGGCTGAGCACCTTCTTCTCGCAAAAACCGGCCCATTCTCGGAAAATTGCGGGCCAGCTTCGGAAAAACGACGTCTTGACGATCATTCTCGGCATAGAATCCTCCTGCGATGAAACTGCCGCCGCGCTGGTCAGCGACGGGCGGGTGATCCTTGCCCAGCATATTGCCAGTCAGGATGAACAGCACCGCCCCTATGGCGGCGTGGTGCCCGAGATCGCCGCCCGCGCCCATGCCGAGCGCATTGCGCCGATGATCGAGGCCACGCTGGCCGATGCGGGCATGTCTCTGGCCGATGTCGATGCCATTGCCGCCACGGCGGGGCCGGGGCTGATCGGCGGCGTGATGGTCGGGCTGGTGACGGCCAAGGCGCTGGCGATGGCCAGCGGCAAGCCCTTGCTGGCGGTCAACCATCTGGAGGGGCATGCGCTTTCCCCGCGTCTGGCCGATGGCGACTTATCCTTTCCTTACCTGCTGTTGCTGGTGAGTGGCGGCCATTGCCAGATCCTCTGGGTTGAGGGTGTGGGCCAGTACAAGCGCCTTGCCACCACCATCGACGATGCGCTGGGCGAGGCCTTTGACAAAACCGCCAAGATTCTGGGTCTGGGCTATCCCGGCGGCCCTGCGGTGGAGCGTCTGGCCGCCACGGGTCATGCCAAGGCGGTGCCTCTGCCGCGCCCGCTGCTGGGCAGCGCAGAACCGCATTTCTCCTTCGCGGGCCTGAAAAGCGCCGTGCTGCGCGCCAAGCAGGCGGGCATTCATCAGGATGCCGATATCGCCGCCGCCTTCCAGCAGGCCGCCATCGATTGCGTGCTGGACCGCCTGAAGCGCGCCATGGACGGGCTGGGCGAGCAGCTTGCCCGCGCCGATGCTCTGGTTGTGGCGGGCGGCGTTGCGGCCAATAAGGCGATTCGCGGCAGCCTTGAAACTCTGGCTGGCGACCGGGGCTTGCGCTTCGTCGCGCCGCCGCTTGCGCTGTGCACCGATAATGCCGCCATGATCGCCTGGGCGGGACTGGAACGATTCGGAACCGGGGTGAGCGATGGACTGGATGTGGCCGCAAGGCCGCGCTGGCCGCTCGACCCGGATGCCAGCCCGGTGCGCGGGGCGGGGGTGAAGGCATGACCGGGATTTTGGCGGTGGACGCCCGGATCGGCGTGATCGGCGCGGGTGCCTGGGGCACCGCGCTGGCCACCATGCTGGCCGCCGATGGCACGCCTGTCGCACTGTGGGCGCGCAGCCCGGCGCTTGCCGAAGAGATCAACACCACGCGGGTGAACAGCGCCTATCTGAATGGCGTCACGCTGGCGCCGACCATCGCCGCCACCAGCGATCTGGCGCAACTGGCCGACAAGCAGGTGCTGCTGGTGGTTTGCCCGGCGCAGCATCTGGGCAAGGTGCTGGGCGGACTGCCTGCCAGTTCCGCGCCGCGCGATCTGGTGCTCTGCGCCAAGGGGATCGAGGCGGGCTCGGGCCGGTTGATGAACGATGTGGCGCGTGCCGCCGCGCCGAACGATCGCCTTGCGGTGCTGTCCGGCCCCACCTTCGCGCGCGAAGTGGCGATGGGCCTGCCCACTGCCATCACTTTGGCCTGCGCGGATGGCGAGCCGCAGTGGAAGCGCCTCTCCGCCGCCATCGCGCGCCCGGCCTTCCGCCCCTATTATTCCGATGACATCACCGGCGCCGAGATCGGCGGCGCGATCAAGAACGTGCTGGCCATCGCCTGCGGCGTGGTCGAGGGGCTGGGGCTGGGCGAGAATGCCCGCGCCGCCCTGATCGCGCGCGGCTATGCCGAAATGGCGCGTTTCGGTGCCATGAAGGGCGCGCGCGCCGATACGCTTTCAGGCCTCTCGGGCATGGGCGATCTGGTGCTGACCTGCGCCAGCCGCGCCAGCCGCAACTATGCGCTGGGCTTCGCGCTGGGGCAGGGCATGACCATGGCTGAGGCGCTGGCCGGCAAGGCGACCGTCGCCGAGGGTTCGCACACCGCCCCGGTGCTGCGCGATCTGGCGCAGGCCTCGGGCGTGTCCATGCCGATTGTCGAGGCTGTCTGCCGCCTGCTGGCCGGAGAAGCACCCGCCCATGCCGTGGTGACCGATCTGCTGGCCCGCCCGCTCAAGGCCGAACAGGCCGGACGGGAGCAGGGTGACTGACCCCATGCCTCACAGTGCTTCCCCCCACACTGTTCCCGCCGCTGCTGCCGATGATCTCCCGCTGAACGGCGGCGGTGCAGAGGCAATGCGCGACGCCGATGGCCAGAAGGACATGACCGCGCTGGCCAAGGGCGGGCGTACCAATTTCCTTGGCTTTCTCACGCGTTTGGCGGGCAATCTGCCCTTCTTCTTCATTTCGGGCCGCCTCTATGGCGCGGCGGCTCTGGGCCGCTATGCCTATGCGGTGTTTATCGTTCAGCTGGCGGCGCAGCTCTGCACGCTGGGCCAGAAGCGCGGCATCGCCCAGCAGCTGGCCGAGGAAAAGCAGCATCCTGCCAACATCGTGGCCGATGGGTTGCTGCTTTCGCTGATGCTGTCGGCGGCGGCGGCACTGTTCCTGTGGTTCGTGCCCGCGCCGATGTTCCCCAGCGGCAATTATACCGATCTTGACCGCCTGCTGGTGCTGACGATCTTCCCCACCGCCTTTGGCGATATCACGCTGGCCGCGCTGGCCTATCGTTACGATATCGCCACCACGGTAAGGGCGCGCTCCATCGTGGAGCCGTGGTCGCTCTCGATCTCCGCCGGGCTGCTCTATCTGGCCGGGACCTGGAGCTGGTTCGACATTCTGAAGGATAGCGGCCTGTCGATGGCCTATATCATCTCGATCTTCGCCTCTGCGGTGGCGATGATCGGGCCGTTGATCCGTTCCTATGGCTGGCCCCGGCAGTGGCGCCCCCATCCGCTGAAGCTGGGGCGGCTGGCGTTGGAGAACACGCCGCTGGCCGTGGCCGATGCCGTGGAATGGGGCACGCGCAAGCTCGATATCGCCATTCTGGGTATTTTCGCCACGCCGACCTCGGTGGGCGTCTATTATGTGGCACAGCAATTCGCCAGCCTGCCGCAGAAGCTGAAGACCAGCTTCGAGCCGCTGCTGGGCCCGGCCATCACCCGCAATCTGCGCGAAAACAATTACGCCGGCATCGCCCGGCAGGTGAGCCAGGTGGGCTTCTGGATTACGGCGGCGCAGGTCGGCATCGCTCTGGCGTTGGGTATCCCCGGGCGCGGCGTGCTGGGGCTGACCGGGCCGCAATTCGTCGGCGGCCTTGGCGCGCTGTGCTTCCTGCTGGGCGCCGAGGTCAGCGCGGCGCCGGCGGTGGTCTCCGAGGCGGCGCTGATCTACATTGCCCCCATGCGCAATCTCTTCGTTTCGGTGGCGACCATCGGCCTGCAGGCCGTGCTGACCATAACGGGCATGTATATCGACCGCGCCTTCGGCCTCGACGAGATGGATCAGGCGAGCAGCGCGGCGGGGGCCCTGATGGTCACGCTGCTGATTGCCTCCATCGTCAAGTCGCGACTGTTGTCGCGGCGCCTGAAGATGCCGATCAGCACCTGGCGCTGGCCGCTGGCGGGGGCGGGGCTGGTGGCCTCGCTGCTGGGCTGGGCCATCGTGACCTGGCTGCCCGAGGCGTGGCAGATCGGCTTTGGCGTGCCCGCCATTCTGGCAAGCTATTGCGCGGTGATCTGGCACTTCGGCTTCGGCCCCGACGACCGCATGCTGTTCCGCCGCCAGCCCGCTGCGCAAGAGCAGACAGGCTGATGGGCTGGCCCCGCGTTCTGGGTCGCTGGGCGCTGGGGCTGGGCGGATTGGCGCTATCCTTGGGACTCGGGCTGGGCGACGAGGTTACGCAGGGCGGGGCCATGGTCGGCTGGCTGAATGGCGAGGCGGCGCGGGCGATTGCCGCAGCAGGTGGCGCGGACGTCCATGCCCTGTTTCAGGACCGCCACGGCTGGTTCACCCGCCATGCCGTGCTGAGCGGCGGTGATGCCCTGCCTGACAATCAGCGCGCGAGGATCGCTCAGGCTGTGGCCGCTGTGCCGGGCATGGGCGGCGTCCATTGGGCCAGTGGCAGCCATAACCACGCCGCCGCCTCGACCGGCGCTGAAAGCCATGATTGCGCGGGCGATGTGACCGCCATCCTCAAAAGCCGCAGCATCCGCTTTGCCGACTCGAGCGCTGCCATCGATCCTGCCAGCCGCCGCGCGCTGGATGAGGTGGCCGCCGCGCTGCGCCCCTGCGCGGGCAGCGTGATCGCCATCACCGGCCACACCAATGCCAGCGGTGACGAGGGCTTCAACCTCAACCTCTCGCATGAGCGTGCCCTTGCCGTGCGCTACGCCCTTGGCCAGCGCGGCATCGATATCGCCGATCTGCGTGCCCGGGGCATGGGCTCGGCCAAGCCCGTGCCCGGCCTGACGCCCGAGGATGTGGCCAACCGCCGCATCGAGTTTTCGGTGATCGCCCCGGTCAGTCTTGAGCCGACTTTGGTCGATCAGCCGGGCGCCGAACCTGCACGCGGCGGGGACGCACTTTCTCCCATGCCGCTGTGGCTGGAAATTGCCGCTTTGTCGGCCTTGACCTATACTCTGGGGCTGGGCATCGGATGGGCGCTGTGGGGGCGGCGCATCCGCGCTGCCTGACGCAAGATTTTCCTGAAGGACGCCCGCGATGCAGACGATAATTCAAACCAACGCCCTGGCCTTCGGCATCGTGCTGGTGGTCGGGCTGATCGTGGCATGGCTGCTCTGGGGCCGCAAGAAACCGGTCCGCGAGCGCCACCGCAGCGCCGACGTGCTGGACGAGGGCGCCGGCCCCGCCAAGCGCAACCAGGCCTTTATCGATGCCCCCAGCGCCGCATCGCGCGTGGACCTGCGCGAGGCGGCGGGCGTTTCGGCGGCCCTTGGCGGCAGCGGTGCGAATCTGGGCGGGCTGGGCGATGTGGCGGCCTTTGCCGCCGCCGCCGAGGTTGCCTCCGCTCACGAGGAAGTGGCCGAGGTGGTGACCGCGCCGGTGGTGCATGAGGTTGAGGCCGCGCCTGTGCCTGCTGCTGCTTCCGCTGCCGGGGGCGATGATCTGACGCGCTTGAAGGGCGTGGGGCCTAAGCTCTCGGCGCGGCTGAAGGAGTTGGGCGTGGTCAGCTTTGCGCAGATTGCGGGCTGGTCGGAGGCTGATCTGGCGGCAGTGGATGCCCAGCTGGGCACCTTCGCCGGGCGGCCCAAGCGCGATAGCTGGATCGAGCAGGCCGGGTTCTTGGCCTCCGGCGATGTGGCCGGGTATGAGGCCAAGTTCGGGAAGTTGTAAGAAGGGGTGAAGGGTAGAATGCGAGGGTCATAACCCTCGCGCTCCCTTTAGTGTCTACGTTGGCGCTTCGGGTTCGGCCATAGGGCTAACGTCGCGGTGCCGCAGGCTCTAACGATAGAAAGGCGCCGGGGCTTCCTGCCTGCGGCGCCTTTTTGTTGCTCTGGTGGAGAGGTTGGGCGCCACGATAGGGCGCCACTGCCTTCTCGTCGGAAGACGTTATGGGAGCGCGAGGGGGTAACCCCCTCGCATCTTCTTACTTCCCCCACTTCTTCTGAATCTTCCCGTATCGGGTCTTCCGAGTCCCCGGCTTCCCTTCATTCGACCGCCCAACAATCGGCGCTTTATGCTCCGAATCCGGCAAGCCCAGCTCGGTCGCCTCCAGCTTGCGGATTTCGTCGCGCAAACGCCCGGCCTCTTCGAACTCAAGGTCAGCCGCAGCGGCGCGCATGCGCTTTTCCAGATCCTCGATATAGCCGCGCAGATTGTGGCCGACGAGGTTGTTGACCCCATCGTCCTCGATATCCACCAGCACGCCGTCGCGCGACGCCGTATCCGCGACGATATCGTGGATATTGCGCTTGATGGTGGCGGGGGTGATGCCGTGCTCTTCGTTATAGGCTTGCTGCTTGGCGCGGCGGCGGTCGGTTTCGGCCATGGCGCGCTCCATGGAACCGGTGATGCGGTCGGCATAGAGGATCACGCGGCCATCGACGTTGCGCGCGGCGCGGCCGATGGTCTGGACCAGGGACGTCTCGCTGCGCAGGAAGCCTTCCTTGTCGGCGTCGAGGATGCAGACAAGGCCACATTCGGGGATGTCGAGGCCCTCGCGCAGCAGGTTGATGCCGATCAGCACGTCATAGACGCCCAGGCGCAGGTCGCGGATCAGCTCGATGCGTTCGAGGGTTTCGACGTCCGAGTGCATGTAGCGGACCTTCACGCCCGCCTCGTGCATGAATTCGGTGAGGTCTTCGGCCATGCGCTTGGTCAGGGTGGTGACGAGGGTGCGATAGCCTGCCGCAGCCGTCTTGCGGCATTCAGCGATGCAGTCCTGCACCTGATCTTCCACCGGGCGGATTTCCACCGGAGGGTCGATCAGGCCGGTGGGGCGGATCACCTGCTCGGCGAAGACGCCGCCCGCCTGCTCCATCTCCCATGAGCCCGGCGTGGCGGAGACGGCGACCGTCTGGGGCCGCATCACCTCCCACTCGTTGAAGCGCAGGGGGCGGTTGTCGATGCAGCTGGGCAGGCGGAAGCCATATTCGGCCAGCGTGATCTTGCGGCGGTGGTCGCCGCGCGCCATGGCGCTGATCTGGGGGATGGTCTGGTGGCTTTCGTCCACGAAAAGCAGCGCGTTTTCGGGGAGATATTCAAAGAGCGTCGGCGGCGGCTCGCCGGGCAGGCGGCCCGAGAGGAAGCGGCTGTAGTTCTCGATCCCTGCGCAGGAACCGGTGGCGGCGATCATTTCCAGATCGAAGTTGGTGCGCTGTTCAAGGCGCTGGGCTTCCAGCAATTTGCCTTCCGCGTTCAGCTCTTTCAGGCGCTCTTCCAGCTCGAAGCGGATGGCGTGCATCGCCTGCTGCATGGTGGGGCCGGGGGTGACGTGGTGCGAATTGGCGTAGACGCGGATCTTGTCCAGCTTCGCCCCCGCCTTGCCGGTCAGCGGATCGAATTCGACGATCGACTCCACCTCATCGCCGAAGAAGCTGATGCGCCAGGCGATGTCTTCATAGTGGCTGGGGAAAATCTCCAGATTGTCGCCGCGCACGCGGAAATTGCCACGCGCAAAGGCCACATCGTTGCGCTTGTACTGCATGGCGACCAGCTTGCGGATGATCTCGCCCTGGTCCTGATCCTTGCCCGCCTCCAGATCAAAGATCATCGCGGAGTAGGTCTCGACCGAGCCGATGCCGTAGAGGCAGGAGACCGAGGCCACGATGATCACATCGTCCCGCTCCAGCAGGGCGCGGGTGGCGGAGTGGCGCATCCGGTCGATGGCCTCGTTAACGCTGGATTCCTTCTCGATATAGGTGTCCGAGCGGGCGACATAGGCCTCGGGCTGGTAATAATCGTAGTAGGATACGAAATATTCCACCGCGTTTTCGGGGAAGAAGCTTTTCATCTCGCCATAGAGCTGCGCGGCGAGGATCTTGTTGGGGGCCAGAATCAGGGCGGGGCGCTGCGTCGCCTCGATCACCTGCGCCATGGTGAAGGTCTTGCCCGATCCGGTCACGCCCAGCAGCACCTGCGTGTCATCGCCTGCGCTGATGCCCTGCACAAGGTCGGCGATGGCGGTGGGCTGGTCGCCCGCCGGGGAATATTCGCTGACGATGCGCAGCGCCTTGCCCGGCTCCACCTTTTCGGGGCGTGCGGGGCGGTGGGGGACAAAATTGCCCGAGGTGTCGGGCTCTTCCAGCCCGCGGCGGATGATCAGTTCGGCCATGGGGAGGTTATGGGCGTTCGCCTATCGTTCCGCAAGGGTGGCGCGGATTTCCGAAGGCGAAATGCACCAGCCTTAAGAAAGTTGCGCGGGAGCCTGCCCCGAAAAAATAAGTTTCGCAAGTGCAGCAATGACCGCTTGGCAAGGCTTTCCCTTTGATGCAGCTTCCCCTGGCAAGGCGGCGTGCGGAGCCGCTTGCTGATTGGGGTGCCGATGACAACAACCACCTTCTCGCATTATGACGAGATGATTGATGGCCAGGGGCAGGTCCGCCCCGCCTATGCCGGCTATCGCGAGTGGTATGATGCGCAAGACCCGCGCTGGATGGTGAAGCAGGGCAAGCAGGCGGAGAGCTTTTTCCGCCGCACCGGCATCACCTTCAACGTCTATGGCGAGGATGCCGGGCAGGAGCGCCTGATCCCCTTCGACATGGTGCCGCGCATCGTCACCGCCAATGAGTGGAAGAAGCTCTCCATCGGCATCGAGCAGCGGGTGCGGGCGATCAACGCCTTCCTGCACGACCTCTATCACAAGCGCGAGATCGTGAAGGCGGGCAAATTCCCCGAGCGGCTGCTGAAAGGGAATGAGGCTTTCCTGCCCCAGATGGTGGGTTTTACGCCGCCCGGAGAGGTTTACACCCATATCGTCGGCATCGATCTGGTCCGCACCGGGCCCGATGAGTTCATGGTGCTGGAGGACAATGCGCGCACGCCTAGCGGCGTCTCCTATATGCTGGAGAACCGCGAGACGATGATGGCGATGTTCCCCGAGCTGTTCACCAAGGTGCAGGTGCAGCCGGTTTCGGATTATCCGCGCGCTTTGGCCCGCAGCCTTGCCGCCTGCGCCCCGCCTGCCGCCAATGGCCATCGCCCCACGGTGGCGGTGCTGACGCCGGGCATCTACAACTCGGCCTATTTCGAGCATGCCTTTCTGGCCGACCAGATGGGTGCGGAGCTGGTCGAGGGCGGGGATTTGCGGGTGGTCGATGGCCGGGTCTGCATGCGCACCACGCGGGGCTGGCAGGCGATCGATGTGCTGTACCGCCGCGTGGACGACAATTTCCTCGATCCGCTGACGTTCAATCCCTCCAGCGTGCTGGGCATTCCCGGCATCATGGATGTCTATCGCGCGGGCGGGATCACCATCGCCAATGCGCCGGGCACGGGCATTGCGGATGACAAGGCGATCTACTCCTTCATGCCCGAGATCGTGGAGTTCTACACCGGCGAGAAGCCGATCCTGAAAAACGTGCCGACATGGCGCTGCGCCGAAGCCGACAGTCTGGCTTACGTGCTGGATCACCTGCCCGAACTGGTGGTGAAGGAGGTGCATGGCAGCGGCGGCTATGGCATGCTGATCGGGCCGACCAGCAGCAAGGCCGAGATTGCCGCCTTCGAAAAGAAACTGCGCGCAAGGCCGGAAAATTACATCGCCCAGCCTACGCTGTCGCTGTCCACCGTACCGATCTTTACCAAGGCGGGGCTGGCGCCGCGCCATGTCGATCTGCGGCCCTTTGTGCTGGTGTCGCCCAATGGGATCAACATCACGCCCGGTGGCCTCACGCGTGTGGCGCTGAAGAAAGGCTCGCTGGTGGTCAATTCCAGTCAGGGCGGGGGCACCAAGGATAGCTGGGTGTTGGCGGAATGATGGGGGGTAACGTCTGATGCTGAGTCGTTCCGCCTGGGGCCTGTTCTGGATGTTCCGCTATCTGGAGCGCGCCGAAAACACCGCGCGCATGCTCGACGCGGGCTTCCGCATGGCGCTGACGCGTGGCCTCTCCGCCGCCAGCGAGGAATGGCGCAGCGTGCTGATCACGCTGGGGCTGGAGGAGTCCTTCGCCGCCACCGGCCTTGAGCACACCGGCCATATCATCACCAATTTCGTGCTGCGCTCGCCCGAGAATGCCGACAGCGTGCTGGCCATGATGGAGAATGCGCGCACCAACGCCCGCATGGTCCGCACCGCCATCACGCGTGAGGTCTGGGAAGCGACCAATGAAAGCTGGATGATCCTGAAAGAGGTGCTGGCCCGCCCGGTGCGCGAGGCCGATCTGGGCGAGGCGCTGGACACCATCCGCCGCCAGACCATGCTGGTGCGCGGCGCGATGGAAGGCACCATGCTGCGCAATGACATCTACAATTTCGCCTATATGGGCACGCATATCGAGCGCGCCGACAACACCGCGCGCATCCTCGATGTGAAATACCATGTGCTGCTGCCGTCGCTGGCATGGGTCGGTTCGCGGCTGGACAATGCCCAGTGGGAGATGGTGCTGCGCTCGGTCTCGGGCGAGCGGGCCTTTCGCTGGATGAATGCGGGCGCGCTGGACCCCAAGGGCATCGCGGAATTCCTGATCCTTGACGGGCGGTTCCCGCGTTCGCTGGCCTTCTGTTATGACAAGCTGGCCAGCAATATGGCCAGCCTGGCCTATGGCTATGGCGAGGCGGCGCCCTCGCATGAATTGCTCCGTCAGGCGAATGCCCGATTGCAACAGACCGGCATCGCGCAGATCTTCGAATTCGGTCTGCACGAATTCATCACCCAGTTCATCAACACCAACCGCCAGATCGCCGACGCCATCGCCGCCGATTATCGCTTCACCGAATAGGCAGGAGCCGCCCCATGCGCATCGCCATCAGCCATACCACGCGCTATCGCTTCGATGCTCCGGCGCGTTACGGGGTGCAGCGGCTGCGGCTGCGCCCGCGCCAATGCGCGGTGCAGGATGTGCTGGAATGGCAGATGGCCGTGGATGGCGCGGTGATCGAGGCGGCCTATGACGATCACAACGGCAATGCCACCACGCTGATTTCCTTCGGCAATGATGTGGAAGAGGTGGCGATCACCACCAGCGCTCTGGTCGAGGTGCGCGATACGGCGGGGATGGTCGGCCCGCATGCCGGTTTCATGCCGCTGTGGCTCTTCACCAATCAGACGCCTCTGACCAAGCCCGGCCCCAAACTGAAGGCGCTGGCCCGCGACTTCCCGCTGGAAGATGCCAATGCGCTCGATACGCTGCACGCCCTGTCGCGCGCGGTGGGCGAGGCGGTGACCTATGAAAAGGGCGTCACCGATGCCACCACCACCGCCGAACAGGCGCTGGAGCTGGGCAAGGGCGTCTGTCAGGATCATGCCCATGTCTTCATCGGCGCGGCGCGGCTGCTGGGCGTGCCCGCGCGCTATGTCTCGGGCTATCTGCTGATGGACACCGGCACCGCGCAGGACGCCGGCCACGCCTGGGCCGAGGCGCATATTCCCGGCCTCGGCTGGGTGGGCTTTGATCCCTCCAACGAGATCTGCCCGGACAGCCGCTATGTCCGCGTCGCCCTTGGCGCCGATTATGCCGAGGCCGCGCCGGTCACCAGCCTTGTCCCGGGGGGAGGCAATGCGGGGCTTTCAGTGGCGCTGGATGTGGCGCAACAATTGATGGCCCAATAATCCACGGCTCTAAGCTGCTGACACCTCTGTAAATTGCCCGATCCGGGCACGGCAGGCGATGTTAAATGCGCGACCCTATGCTTGACGCGGCAGGATCGAATGCCCAGCACCCCCGCGAAACGAATCGACGCCGGGTCGTGACTGGCGGCAACAGGAACGCGACATGACCTATTGTGTTGGCATGATGCTGGAGGCCGGGCTCGTGCTGATGAGCGACACCCGGACCAATTCGGGCGTCGACAACATCTCCACCTTCCGCAAGATGCACAGCTGGTCCGTGCCCGGCGAGCGCATGGTCGCGCTGATGACCAGCGGCAATCTGGCCACCACGCAAGCCGTCGTCGCCCGCCTCGAAGAGCGCAACAAGGCCCGCGCCGACCGCAAGAACGACCTGCTCCAGCTGCCCACCATGTTCGCCATGGCCGAGCATGTCGGCAAGCTGCTGCGCGAGACCATTGCCGACCGCGACGCCGACAATGGCCCCGAAGCCTCGGGCCAGTTCGGCGCCACACTGATCCTTGCCGGGCAGATCAAGGGCATGGGGATGCACCTCTACCTGATCTATCCCGAGGGCAATTTCATCGAGGCCAGCTTCGACACGCCCTTCTTCCAGATCGGCGAGACCAAATACGGCCGCCCTATCATCCTGCGCGGCTATGACCGCACGATGAGCTTCGAGGATGCGGTGAAGCTGATGATGGTGAGCTTCGATTCGACGCTGAAGGCGAATCTGTCGGTCGGCATGCCGCTGGACCTGCTGGTGGTGGCGAAAGACAAGTTCGAGCCGCTGCATGAGGTGCGGATTACGGACTCCGATCCATGGTATCGCAGCTTGAGCGCCGGATGGGGCGAGGCGCTGCGGGCGGCTCTGGACGGGCTGCCGGATTATCCATTTCACGCGAGGTAAGTAGGGAAGGGAAGGAATGCGAGGAGGTTACCCCCTCGCGCTCCCATGACGTCTTCCGACGATAGGGCAGTGGCGCCGAAATGGTGCGCCAAGGCTCTCCACCTGTGCGACATAGTGCGCCGCAGGCAAGCGAATCTCGGATCGATAGTGCTGTTCGGGGCCTGTCTGCCTGCGGCGCCGCGACGTTGCTCCGTCGCCGAACCCGAAGCGCAACGCAGACATTCATGGGAGCGCGAGGGTGTAACACCCTCGCATTCAACCTTTTTCTTCAACCCTTACCGGCAAAACTTCGAATCCACCGCCTCCAGATGGAAGTGATTGCGGTGAGCGGTGTTGTAATCCGGCCCCAACACCATCCCGAATCGCCGACACGCACTGGTGTGGATCACGCGCAGGAACTCGCGCTCCTCGGGCGTCCCCGCGTTCCACTGGCCCAACACAGACACCTTCCGCCCATCGGCCAGCACGAAGGCGGACACGTCGATGGCGCTAGCTGTCGCGTGGCCGGAGCGATGATCGCTGCCTGCCACGTTACGGCAATTGTAGCTGCCCATGGTCTCAATTCGCACCAACTGGCTGCCGAGGATCTGGCGCGCGGCGCGGTCCACGCCATAGCGGGCCCAGCCGGCGAAGGCGTCGGCCAGATGGCAGGTGACGGGGCCGAGGTTGGTGATGCCCAGCGCGGAGTAGTCGCCGCGCACGGAGAGCAGCTTGACCGTCTGGATGGTGGAGCAGCCTGCGCCGAAATACTGGTCGGGCAGGGGCGTGAAGGTAGCCTGCTTGGCGCCCAGGTCGGCCAGGCAGCTGTTATAGGCGGGCGCGGGCGACCAGTTGTTGACGGTGCGTCGGGGCGTCTGCGGCGCCTGTGGGGCGGAAGAACAGGCGGCCAGAGCCAGCGCGGACAAGGCACTGACAGCGCATCGAAGGGAAGGAAGTTTGCCGCTTGGGCGGCGCCGGGGGGAGGCTGGCCACGGGTGCATATGGTTAACATGCGGCAGGAATGGTTAACATTTTATTGCAGGTATCGCGTAATAATCTTGCTTTGACGGGGTGAATAATTTTCGTTTCGCTTCGTCTTTGTCTGCTTGACTTCGCGTGGCGCATATCTACAAGCGGCGCCGGGCCACGCGGTCCCAACGCCGCGCGTGCTCTCTGTGAGGAGAGTCTACATGACTGTTACTATTCCGGCTACCAAACCCGCTCGTCCTTTTTTCTCGTCGGGTCCCTGCGCCAAACCCCCCGTTTATGATCTGACCAAGCTGGCGACCGAGTCGCTGGGCCGTTCGCATCGCGCGAAGATCGGCAAGAACCGCCTCGCTTACTGCATCGACCTGATGCGCGAGCTGCTGGGTCTGCCTGACACCCATCGTATCGGCATCGTCCCCGGCTCGGACACCGGCGCCTTCGAAATGGCCATGTGGACCATGCTGGGCGCCCGCGAAGTCACTGCTCTGGCCTGGGAAAGCTTCGGCGAAGGCTGGGTGACGGATGCCGTCAAGCAGCTCAAGCTCGACGCCACGGTGATGCGCGCCGATTACGGCCAGCTTCCCGATCTGGACAAGGTCGACTGGTCGAACGATGTGCTCTTCACCTGGAACGGCACCACCAGCGGCGTGCGCGTGCCCGACGCCGAGTGGATCCCCGCCGACCGTGAAGGCCTGAGCTTCGCCGACGCCACCAGCGCTGTTTTCGCCTACGACATCGACTGGACCAAGATCGACGTCGCCACCTTCTCCTGGCAGAAGGTGCTGGGCGGTGAGGGCGGCCATGGCGTGCTGATCCTGGGCCCCCGCGCTGTCGAGCGTCTGGAAAACTTCACCCCCGACCGTCCGCTGCCCAAGGTGTTCCGCCTTGTGTCGAAGGGCAAGCTGGCCGAGGGCATCTTCAAGGGCGAGACCATCAACACGCCCTCGATGCTGGCCGTGGAAGACGCGATCTTCGCGCTGGAATGGGCCAAGTCGATCGGTGGTCTGGAAGGCCTGCAGGCGCGCAGCAATGCCAACGCCGAGGCGCTCAACAAGATCGTCGCCGAGCGCGACTGGCTGGGCCATCTGGCGGTCGACAAGGGCACCCGCTCGAAGACCTCGGTGTGCCTGACCGTCGAGGGCGCCGATGCCGACTTCATCAAGAAGTTCGCCGCCATCCTCGAAAAGGAAGACGCCGCTTACGACATCGCGGGCTATCGCGATGCTCCGGCGGGCCTGCGCATCTGGTGCGGCGCCACCGTCAACGTCGAGGACATCGAGGCGCTGGGCCCCTGGCTCGACTATGCCTATGCCTCGGTCAAGGCGACCGTCGCAGCCTGACGCTATCATGGCGGCGCGAGAACCCGCGCCGCCATCTCCCCTGAACACAGCGATATTCCGCATGAGGAAGGACTTCCCATGACCAAGCCCCGCGTTCTTATTTCCGACAAGATGGACCCCAACGCCGCCCGCATTTTCGAAGAGCTGGGCTGCGACGTCGATGTCATCACCGGGGAAACCCCCGAGCAGCTGATCGCCCGCATCGGCGACTATGATGGCCTGGCCATCCGCAGCTCGACCAAGGTGACGAAGGAAATCCTCGACGCCGCCACCAATCTGAAGGTGATCGGCCGCGCTGGCATCGGCGTTGATAACGTGGACATCCCCTACGCCAGCGCCAAGGGCGTTGTCGTGATGAACACGCCTTTCGGTAACTCGATCACCACCGCCGAGCACGCCATCGCGATGATCTTCGCTCTGGCCCGCCAGATCCCCGAAGCCAATGAGCAGACCCAGCAGGGCCTGTGGCCGAAGAACGGCTTCATGGGCGTGGAAGTCACCGGCAAGACGCTGGGCCTGATCGGCGCCGGCAACATTGGCAGCATCGTCGCCAGCCGCGCGCTGGGCCTGAAGATGAAGGTCGTGGCCTTCGATCCCTTCCTGACGCCCGAGCGCGCCGTGGAAATCGGCGTCGAAAAGGCCGACCTCGACACACTGCTGGCCCGTGCCGACTTCATCACGCTGCACACGCCGCTGACCGCCGACACCAAGAACATCCTCTCGGCCGAAAATCTGGCCAAGACCAAGAAGGGTGTCCGCATCGTCAACTGCGCTCGTGGCGGCCTGATCGACGAAGCCGCGCTGAAGGCTGGCCTCGATTCGGGCCACATCGCCGGCGCCGCCCTCGACGTGTTCCAGACCGAGCCCGCCAAGGACTCGCCGCTGTTCGGCACGAAGAACTTCATCTGCACCCCGCACCTGGGCGCTTCGACCACCGAAGCCCAGGTCAACGTGGCCCTGCAGGTTGCCGAGCAGCTGGGTGAATACCTCACCACCGGCGGCGTCACCAACGCGCTCAACATGCCCTCGCTGTCGGCTGAGGAAGCCCCGCGCCTCAAGCCCTATATGGCTCTGGCCGAGCGCCTCGGTTCGCTGGTCGGCCAGCTGACCACCAGCGCTGTTGCCCGCATCTCGATCCACACCGAGGGCGCCGCCGCAGACCTGAACGCCAAGCCCATCGTGGCCGCCGTTCTGGCCGGTTTCCTGCGCGTGCAGTCGGCCACGGTGAACATGGTCAACGCCCCCTTCCTGGCCAAGGAGCGCGGCCTTGAAGTGCGCGAAGTGAAGACCGAAAAGACCGGCGACTACCACACGCTGATCCGCGTCTCGGTGAAGACCGAAGCCGGTGAGCGCTCGGTGGCCGGTACGCTGTTCAGCAACGCCGAGCCGCGTCTGGTCGAACTCTTCGGCATCAAGGTCGAGGCCGAACTGACCGGCGACATGATGTACATCGTCAACGAGGACGCCCCCGGCTTCATCGGTCGCATCGGCACCCTGCTGGGCGAAAACGGCATCAACATCGGCACCTTCAACCTTGGCCGCCGCGAGGCCGGTGGCGAGGCCGTGCTGCTGCTGTCCGTGGATAGCCCGGTGGCTGAAGGCGTGCTGGACGCGGCGGGCAAGCTGCCCGGCGTGAAGCGCGCGAAGGGGCTGGCGTTCTGATCTGAACGCTGGTTCGTGAGTTAAGGGAGGCGGGGTCTGGAAAGGCTCCGCCTTCTTTTTGTTTTAAGAACAAGGGGAAATGCGAGGGCCATCGCCCTCGCGCTCCCTTTAATGTCTACGTTGCACCACGGGTTCGGCCAAAGAGCTACGTTGCAGCGCCGCAGGCAGGATCTATTGCCTGCGGCGCCTCAGGTGGCGGTGGTGGAGAGGCTGGGCACACCGCTTCGGCGCCACTGATTTATCGTCGGGAGACGTTATGGGAGCGCGAGGGTGTAACACCCTCGCACCTTCTTTTCTTTCTTCCCTTCCCCCAACCTTAAACCAACGCTAAAGCCCGGCCCATCATGAACGACACGACCCGAGATCTGCTGCCCGAGGGGCTTGAGGACCGCCTGCCGCAAGCCACGGCGGCTGCCACGCGCATCACCCGCGCCATCATGGATGTGATGGACGCGCATGGGTATGACCGCGTCCAGCCCCCCAGCATCGAGTTCGAGCAGTCGCTGGCCAGCCGCATGGCGGGCATTCAGTCGCGCCGCATGTTCCGCTTTGTCGATCCGGCCAGCCTGCGGATGATGGCGCTGCGCAGCGACGTGACCCCTCAGGTGGGCCGCATCGCCGCCACGCGCATGGCCGCTCAGGCCCGCCCGCTGCGCCTATGCTACAACGGTCAGGTCCTGACCATCAAAGGCGATGGCCTCGATCCCGTGCGCGAACGCCTGCAGCTCGGCGCCGAGCTGATCGGCAGCGACAGCGTCGCCGCCGCCGCCGAAGTGGTGGCCGTGGCGGTCGAGGCGCTTGCGGCGGCTGGCGCTCAGGGCATTTCGGTCGATTTCACCATGCCCGACCTGATCGATGATCTGGCCACCGGCCCGCTGCCCCTCTCGCCGGAAGCCCGCGATGCCGTGCGCACCGCGCTGGACTCCAAGGATGCTGGCGCTCTGGCGGCGGCTGGCGGTCAGGCCTATCTGCCGCTGCTCTACGCAACCGGGCCTTTGGACAGCGCCATCGAGCGCCTTTCCGCACTGGATGTCGGCGGCGTGCTGGACGAGCGCATCGCCGCGCTGCGCCTCATCGCCGCCCGCGTGGGCGACGCCGCCCGCCTGACCCTCGACCCCACCGAACGCCATGGCTTCGAATACCAGAGCTGGTTCGGCTTCACGATCTTCGCCGATGGGCTGCGCGGCTATGTTGGTCGCGGCGGCACCTATCGCATTCTCGGCCCCGCTGGCGCCGCGCCGGAGCCCGCGACGGGCTTCTCGCTCTATCCCGACCCGCTGATCGCCGCTCTGGCCGCGCAGGAAGCGCCGCGCCCGTTGCTGTTCCTGCCCTTGGGGCATGACGCTGCCGTGGCGGCTGCCCTGCGTGCCGAGTGGCGCACCGTGGCGGCGTTGAGCGACAGTGATGATGCGGCTGCTTTGGGTTGCACCCACCGTTTGGTGGATGGGGCGGTTCAGGAAGTCTGAGAAAAAGGAAGGTGCGAGGGTGTTACACCCTCGCGCTCCCATAACGTCTCCCGACGATAGGGCAGGGGAGCCGAAGCCGTGTGCCCAACCTCTCCACTTGCGCCACCAAAGGCGCCGCAGGCATAAATTCCTGCCTGCGGCGCGGCGAACCAAGTGCAAGGCCGAACCCGAAGCGCAACGCAGACATTAAAGGGAGCGCGAGGGTTATGACCCTCGCATTTACCTCTTCCTACTTCCCGAAAACCTGCTTCAACCATTCATCCACGACAGGCGTGACCTCATAAGTCGGATCGCCCAACCGCTGATTGATCGCCAGATGGCCCATCAGTCCGGTGCCGGGGAAGCCCTGGATTTCCACCGCCGTGCCCGCCGAACGCAAGGCTTCTGCCAACTCCTTCGCCTGAGCCACCCCATCGGGCCGCTGCACATGCAACAGCAGGAAACGCGGCGCGTTGGGCGCCTCGGCATGCAAGGTGGCCGATAGGGCCCTCTGCCGTGCCGGGTCGGTGCCGAAAGCCTCATCGTAGCGCGCGCCCATATAGGCGCCGGAGGTCTCCATCTGCTTGGGGATGTCATAGGCGGCGCCGTCAATGGGGATGACCCCGGCCAGATCGGCGAAGGACAGGCCCTCGGCCTTGAGATAGCTCTCGTCGGTGCCCACCAGCGCCACCAGTTGAGCCCCCGCGCTGTGGCCCATCAGCACGATACGCTGGCGGTCCACACCGAGGCGGTCGGCATCGCGCAGGATGGCTTTCAGGGCGTGGGCGACATCGCTGGCCTGATCTTCCACGCGCGCCTTGGGAACGAGCCGGTAATCCATCGAGGCAAAGGCATAGCCCTCTGCGGTGTAATGCGGGGCTTTCCATGGCCCGGTGGCCGTGTCCTTGCTGCCGCGACTCCATGCGCCACCATGAACGAAAAGCACCAGCGGCGCAGGACCGGCTGGATGCAGTGGCGGGTAGAAATCGTAGGATTGGCCATTGCCATAGGCCAGCGTCTGATGTGGCGGGGCTGGCGGCGCCATGTTGCCCATCGCCTGACGGTTGCGCATCAGCCCGCGCGCCAGCATGCCGGGGCCGAGCATCTGCGCACCCGCAGCCCATGGCAGGATCAGCGCCGCAGCCAGAGCGGCGGCCATCGGCACGGCGGCTTTGCGCATCCTTGATGGCATGATTTTGGCATCTCCCGGCGAACCCATTTTCGCGGCCAATCTATGCGCAAGGCCAGTCTTGCACCAGTACCGGTCTGCTTGGGGTTGACGGCTTTCTCCCGGCCCTCTAACGGCCACCGCGCATATCCGGGCCGCCGCTTTGGCCGCCCGTCTGACCCACCCGCTGCGCCGAGTCCTGTCGAAGGGCGCTTCCGGGTCCACCTGGCAGGGTGAGGGATTCTATCCATGGCAAATGTGACCGTGATCGGCGCCCAGTGGGGCGATGAGGGCAAGGGCAAGATCGTCGACTGGCTGGCCGCGCGTGCGGATGCCGTCGTGCGTTTTCAGGGCGGCCACAACGCCGGCCACACGCTGGTGGTGGGCGAGAAGGTCTACAAGCTCTCGCTCCTGCCTTCGGGCATCGTGACGGGCACGCTCTCGATCATCGGCAATGGCGTGGTGCTCGATCCGTGGCACCTGAAGGCCGAGATCGAGAAGCTGGAAGGCCAGGGCGTTGTCATCAACACCGAGAACTTCGCGATTGCCGAGAACTGCCCGCTGATCCTCTCGGTCCACCGTGAGCTGGACGTGATGCGTGAGGCCGCTGCCGGTTCGGGCAAGATCGGCACCACCGGTCGCGGCATTGGCCCGGCCTATGAGGACAAGGTTGGCCGCCGCGCGATCCGCGTGTGCGATCTGGCCCATCTCGATGCGCTGGAAGCCCAGCTGGACCGTCTGTGCGCGCATCATGACGCGCTGCGCGCCGGTTTCGGCCAGCCTGCGGTCGATCGCGAGGCGCTGCTGAATGAGCTGCGCGAGATTGCGCCTTCAGTGCTGCAATATGCCCAGCCGGTGTGGAAGCGCCTGAATTCGGTGAAGAAAGCCGGCGCCCGCATTCTGTTCGAGGGCGCGCAGGGTGTGCTGCTCGATGTCGATCACGGCACCTATCCGTTTGTGACGTCCTCGAACACAGTTTCGGGCACGGCGGCATCGGGTTCGGGCCTTGGCCCCAGCGCGACCGGCTTTGTGCTGGGCATCGTGAAGGCCTACACCACCCGCGTGGGTTCGGGTCCGTTCCCCACCGAACTGGAGGACGAAACCGGCCAGCGTCTGGGCGAGCGTGGCCATGAATTCGGCACCGTCACGGGCCGCAAGCGCCGCTGCGGCTGGTTCGATGCCGTGCTGGTGCGCCAGTCTTGCGCCATTTCGGGCGTGACCGGCATTGCGCTGACCAAGGTGGACGTGCTCGACGGGCTGGAGAAGGTGAAGATCTGCACCGGCTATCGCCTGAACGGCAAGGTGCTGGATTACTTCCCCGCCCATGCCGCCGATCAGGCCAATGTCGAGCCGATCTATGAAGAGATGGACGGCTGGCAGGGCACCACCGCCGGTGCGCGTTCTTGGGCCGATCTGCCTGCGCAGGCGATCAAGTACATCCAGCGCGTGCAGGAGCTGATCGAGACGCCGGTGGCGCTGGTCTCCACCAGCCCCGAGCGTGAGGACACGATTCTGGTCCGCGATCCCTTCGCCGACTGATTCGCATTTTCTCGAATGCGATGACGCCGCCGTCAGCCCCGTGCTGGCGGCGGCGTTGCTGTATGGGTTTGAGGAAAGTTCCTCATTTTCAACGCATTGAAGAACAATCGCGATGGCTTAATATTTGATCCTAATTTGTTCTTATTCAATCTTGACCAAATCCTATTTTGTTCTAGTTTTATTCTCATCAAGGCGCTGCGGCCTGCTTTACGGCTCAGCCATCGAGGGAGTAAAACGCCCATGTCGAGCCTAAACCCCAGCCATGCCTCACACGCCCGCTTCGCAGGCTTTACCGATGATTTCCCGGACTTTTCCTATGGCCACCCCGCCAATGATGCGGCGGGCTTGCGGCTGAGCGTCTCGGTCTTTGCCGATCGCGGCCATCTGCGCGATGAAATGGGCGAGGATGCCACCAGCGCGGGCTTTCGTCTGGCCGATACGGGGCGTTTGCATGCCGTGCTGGATGGCGCGGCCAGGCCGCTCGGCGATGTGGTGCTGATCGATTGCCCGCAGGTGGATGGCGCGACGATGGCGGCCTTGGCAAGGCTGGATATGCGGGCGGTCCATGTGGGGGCGCAACTGATCGTCTCGACCAGCGTGGAAGCTCTGGACGATGTGTTCGCCGCGCTGGACCAGAGCGATCCGCAGATTCTGGTCGGCCCTAGCCGGGCCGAACGGATCATCGCGCTGGGGCATGTGCTGGCCCGCCTGCCGCAACGGCGTGTGCGCGAACTTTCCGAGGAAGATCGGCTGGTGCTGCTGCGCCTGACCCAGCAGGTGACGCAGATCGCGGAACGGATCGACCGGCTGGGCGGAGGCGCGCCTGCCGCCGCTCCGGCGACGCCTGCGGTGGTTTCTGCCTTCCGCTTTGATACGGCGCCGGGTGATGAGGCTGAGGAGCGCGTGGGGCGCGCCGCGCGTCCGGCGCTGCCCGACCCGCGACTTGTGCGCAGGATCATCAGGCAACGGCAATTGCGGGCGCGGCATTTCGAGGGCGAACTGTTTGCCGATCCGGCGTGGGACATGCTGCTGGATCTGACGGCGGCGCGGGCGGAACATGCGCGTGTGTCTGTCACCAGCCTGTGCATCGCCTCTGGCGTGCCGCCGACGACGGCGCTGCGCTGGATCGGCCAGATGACCGATGCGGGTCTGTTCAAGCGCGTGGAGGATGAAACCGATCGCCGCCGCGCTTTCATCACCCTGACCGACAAGGCGGTGGATGCGATGGCACGCTATTTCGCGGAGATCGACCTCGTTGCGGCGCGGATGAGCTAATACGAAGATTATTACTCGAATAGCGAGATGTTGCGCAATGATCGGGCGCCACCACCATTTCGCCGGAAGACATAATGGAAGCGCGAGGGTGTAACCCCCTCGCATCTGCTCTTCTTCTATATGGCTTTTCTATATTCTATTCGTCTTTCTTTCAGCACGTGTTCACGGATTCGACGCGATGAAGCGCCAAGGAAAGCTCTTCCGAGGTAACCTCTCATGTGGGAGGTAGGCGGGGCTTAAGACCGCTCGCTCCGTTATCGCGGGCGGGCGCATGATCTGGAGAGTGACGATGCGGTGGATGGCGGTTGTCGGTGCAGGTGTTTCGCTCTTTGCGCTGCATGGCGCGGAGGCGATGGCCAAGGATGCGCCGACGCAGGGCTCGGTGGTGCAGCCGGGCAATGCGCAGGGTGATCTGTCGCTCACCATCTACAACAATGATCTTGCGCTGATTCAGGATGTGCGCTCGCTCAACCTGCCACATGGGCATGTGGCGCTGGATTTGCCCGATGTCTCGGCGCGGATCAGGCCTGAAACGGTGACGATTGCGGCGGCGAACACCAGCGTGATCGAGCAGAATTTCGATTATGATCTGCTCTCGCCGCAGCGTTTGCTGGACAAGTCGGTGGGGCAGGATGTCAGCCTGGTACGGACCAATCCGGCTACCGGCGTGGAAACCACCGAGCAGGCCAGGGTGCTGGCCAACAATGGCGGCACGCTGGTGCAGATCGGCAACCGGATCGAGGTGCTGGGGCAGACGGGCGGGCGGCTGGTTTTCCCCGGCCTGCCTGAGGGGCTGAAGGCTCATCCGACCCTGTCGGTCACGCTGGATTCGGGGGCTTCGGGCACGAGGCCGGTGACGCTGAGCTATCTGTCACAAGGTTTTGGCTGGAAGGCGGATTATGTCGCGCTGTTCGATGAAGCGTCGGGCAAGCTGGATGTGCAGGGCTGGGTGACGCTCAACAACAGCACCGGCACGGCGTTCCCGCATGGCAAGGTGCTGCTGGTGGCTGGCAGTGTTGGCGCAGGCGATGAGCCCTCACCGCCGCGCATCTTCCGTGGACGCACGGGGGGGCTGGTCAAGGCGGGCACGCAGAGCGCCAACCGTGAGCAATTGGGCGATTACTACGTCTATCCGATCGATGGGCGGACGTCCGTTGCTGGTATCCAGCAGAAGCAGATCGGTTTTCTGGATGTGAAGGGCGCTCAGGCAGAGCGGGCCTATGTCTTCACCAATGGCTGGCTGGGCAGTCAGGATGAGGCGCAAAGCACGACCACGCAAATGCGCTTCACCAGTTCGCGCGATGGCGGGTTGGGCGATGCACTGCCTGCCGGCACGGTGCGCGTCTATATGCGCGATGCGCGCGGTCAGCCGCAATTTATCGGTGAGGACAACATCGGCCATACGCCGATGGGCAGCAGTGTCGCTTTGGGCATTGGCTCGGCCTTCGATGTGAAGGTGCAGCCGGTGGTCGAGGGGCGTGATCACATCACGGGGGCCGAGTGGGAGCGGGTGGCCAGCTATCGTATCACCGAAGGCGGGGCGCCGCGGATCGTCACGGTCGATCGCACGGTAACCTATTGGCGCACGCGCATGAGCTATCGCCTCACCAACGCCAAATCTGTGCCGGTGACGGTGGAACTGGCTCAGGACGGGTTGGACAATGGCTGGCATGACACCCGCGTTTCGGCGGAAAGTGTGAAGGGAGAGCAGGTCAATGCCGACCGGCGCCTGTGGCGGGTGACGGTGCCTGCCCATGGCGAGGTGAAGCTGACGGCGCAATTCGATACGCGTTACTGACCGAAAGGCTGCAATCCATGCGATGCATGTCTTTGAACAGGTCCGCCGTGGCGGCGCGGGCATTGGTGCGGCGAAACGCGGCGACGGGGTTGCGGCTCGTGTCGCTCGGTCTGGCGCTGGCATGCGGTGTGACGCAGGCCGGGGCGCAGGTCGGGCTTCAGAGCGGAGCGCCGGTGGAGGCTGCAGCGGGGCCCACGGTGGTTTCCGCCGCGCCAGCCAGCGTTGGTGTGACGATCTATCGTAATCCTCATGGCGGGGGCGATGCGGCGCTTCGGCCGGGCGCATGGCTGGGCGGTTATGCGCTGGTCAGCGA
The DNA here is from genome assembly GCF_017163935.1 of Novosphingobium terrae. Lineage (NCBI taxonomy): Bacteria > Pseudomonadati > Pseudomonadota > Alphaproteobacteria > Sphingomonadales > Sphingomonadaceae > Novosphingobium > Novosphingobium terrae. The sequence continues at coordinate 510,100 of NZ_JABVZR010000001.1, forward strand.
GGAGCGGGATGTCGATCTGCCCGCAGGGTCTGCGGTGCTGCGCTTTGAGGGCGTGGCGGCGGGGATGCTGGCGGAAAGCGCCATCATCACCGGTCTGCCCGATGGTGTGCGCGAGAAGAATCTCGATGCTGACCTGCTGTCCCCGCGCAATCTCTACGCGCGGGCTTTCGGCAGGCCGGTCATGCTGCGGCGGCAGCGCCCGGGCGGGCAGGTGACGGAGGAAGAGGCGATCATCCGCTCCGGCCCCGATGGTGCGGCGATCCTGCAGACGCGGCAGGGCTTCGAAGTGGCCAATTGCGGCGGTCTCAAGGATGGCATTGTTTACAATGGCCTGCCTGCGGGGATGAATGCGCGGCCTACGTTTTCGGTGGCAACGCAGTCCGATCATGCACAGCATGTGCGGATTCGCCTGTCCTATCTGGCCTGGGGTTTTGACTGGCGGGCGCATTATGTGCTGGCGCTGCGTCCCGGTGCGCGTGAGGCGGAGATGACCGCCTGGCTGACTCTGGCCAGCAGTGATGACACCAGCTTCCCTCAGGCGCAGGCCGGGGTGGTGGCGGGGCGCCCGAATATGGCGGATGCCCCAACATACAACAACTCCGCCGAACAGTTGGTGATGGCCTGCAATCTCTCTGCTCTGGAGGCGCCGCCACCTCCTCCGCCACCGCCCGCGCCCATGGCCATGATGGCGCCGGCTGAGATCGTCGTCACCTCGGCGCGGCGGATGATGAAGGATGCCTATGTCGCTCAGGCCGAGGCGCTGGGGGATCTGAAATTCTACCGCATTCCGGTGCCGACTTCGGTGTCCGCGCATGGGCAGAAGCAGGTCGCACTGATCGCCGAGCGCCCGGTCAAGTTGGCGCTGATCCATACGGCGACGATCGAGCCGGGGCAGCAAGGCCCGGCGCGGCGCATGGTGCGCTTGCGCAATCGTCGCGAGGATGGGTTGGGGCTGGCTCTGCCCGGCGGGCAGGTCAGCGTGCTGGAAGGGCTGCGCGGTGCACATATCCCGGCGGGTGAGGGGCATATGGCTGACAAGGCCGAGGGCGAAACCGTGGATATCCAGCTCGAAGAATCGCCTCAGGTGCAGCTGAATGCGGTTGTCACGCGGGACAGCGTGCAACAGGGGCGCAGGCGGCAGGTGGTGCGGCTCAGCGTGACCAATGCCAACCGCTGGCCTGTCCGTTTCGAGGGCAAGCTGGCGCTGGACGAGGATCAGGCTGTGGCGTCGAGTTCGGCACGGCTGGGGCGCAAGGATGGTTTGCCGCTGTGGGAGACATCGATCCCGGCTCAGGGGCGGGTGGTGCTGACCTATGTTCTGGCGGATAAAACGCCAGTCGCTGGACGCTAAGGCGGCAATCCATAGGGCGGGGCCAGCAGTCAGTTTGCTGTATGGTGTTGGTGCCAAAGCGGGGTGTGCCCCCCGTCGAGCCAGCCACTCATCTCTGGCGGCGGCATAGGGGGCGGTGGCATGCGAAAAGGGGGACGGGTGTAAACCCGTCCCCCTCTGTCTGATCACGCCAGCGTGGCGCTGTCGATCACGAAGCGATAGCGCACATCGCCCTTCAGCATGCGATCATAGGCCTCGTCGATCTCGCTGGCCGCGATCATCTCGATGTCCGAGGTGATGTCATGCTCGGCGCAGAAATCGAGCATTTCCTGCGTTTCGGCAATGCCGCCGATCAGCGAACCGGCGATCGAGCGGCGGCCGAAGATCAGGTTGAACACCGTCGGGCTGGGGTGAGGATGTTCCGGCGCGCCCACCAGAGTCAGCGTGCCGTCGCGCTTGAGCAGGCCCACGAAGGGGTCCAGATTGTGCGAGGCGGCCACCGTGTTCAGGATGAAATCGAAGCTGCCGGCATGGGCCGCCATCTCGTCCTCATTCTTCGAAACGATCACCTCATGCGCGCCCAAGGCCAGCGCGGCCTCACGCTTGCTCTCGCTGGTGGTGAAGGCCACGGTGTGAGCGCCCAGCGCGCGGGCCAGCTTCACGCCCATATGGCCCAGGCCACCGATGCCCACGATGCCGACCTTCTTGCCAGGGCCCGTGTTCCAGTGGCGCAGCGGCGACCAGGTGGTGATCCCGGCGCAGAGCAGCGGCGCGGCGGCGGCCAGCTGTTCGGGTTTGTGGCTGACGCGCAGCACGAAGTTTTCGCTCACCACGATGGCTTCGGAATAGCCGCCCAGCGTGTGACCCGGCGCATCCTTGGTGGCGCCATTGTAGGTGCCGATAAAGCTGCCCTCGCCGGTGCAATATTGCTCCAGCCCTTCGTCGCAACTGGGGCAGTGCTGGCAGCTGTCGACCATGCAGCCCACGCCCACGGTGTCGCCCACCTTGAATTTGGTGACATGCTCGCCCACGGCGGTGACATGGCCGACGATCTCATGGCCGGGCACGCAGGGGTACAGCGTGCCGCCCCATTCGCTGCGCGCGGTGTGCAGATCGGAGTGGCAGACGCCGCAATAGGCGATCTTGATGGCGACATCATGCGCGCCGGGCTCGCGGCGGGTGATGGCAAGGGCTTCGAAGGGTTTGTCTGCGGCATAGGTGCCGAGCGCCTTGACGGTCATGGGGGGATCTTCCTGTCGAAGGTGGGGGGAGGAGCGCCCTGTGTAGGCCATCGCCATTATCGCGATAATATGCCAATTGCGGCATGAACCTATGAGCCGGGCGCATGAATGCGCTGTCCCTGAAAGAGTTTGCATCCATGCAGCAGGCCGACCACCACGAATTGCGCGCCTTTCTGGCCGTCGCGCGTGAGCGCAGCTTTACCCGCGCCGCCGCGCAGATGGGCCTGTCGCAATCGGCGCTGAGCCGCTCGATCGCCAATCTGGAGGCGCGGCTGGGGGTGCGTCTGCTCAACCGCACCACCCGCAGCGTGGCGCCGACGGCGGCGGGCGAGCGGCTGGCCACCGGCCTCGTGCCCCATTTCGAGGGGATCGAGGCGCAATTGGCGGCGCTGGGCGATGTGCGCGAAAGGCCCGCGGGGCTGGTGCGGATCACCGCTGATGAAAGCGCGGCGCAATGCCTGTTGTGGCCTGCTCTGGCGCGTTTCCTGCCCGATTATCCCGATGTGGAGGTTGAGGTGGTGGTGGACAATGCGCTGACCGATATCGTGGCGGCGGGGCTGGATGCGGGGGTGCGCTCGGGCGATATCATCGACCGCGACATGATCGCCGTGCCGATCGGCGAGGACCAGCGCATGGCCGCCGTCGCCTCTCCCGCCTATCTGGCCGGGCGCAGCCTGCCGCGCCATCCGCGCGACCTGACCGAGCACAGTTGCATCAACATCCGCCTGGCTACGCTGGGCGGCCTCTATGCCTGGGAGTTCGACCGGGACGGGCGCGAGATGCGGGTGAGGGTGGGCGGGCAGCTGACCTTCAACACCTCCGATCTGGTGGTGAAAGCCGCGCTGGATGGCTTCGGCATTGCCTTCCTGCCCGAATGCCAGCTGATGGAGCCTATCGCGGCGGGGCGCCTGATCCGCCTGCTGGAGGATTGGTGCGAGCCCTATCCGGGCTATCATCTTTATTACCCGAGCAGCAGGCAGGTCTCGCCCGCGCTGCGGGTGGTGATCGATGGATTGCGGCTTGTGCGCAGATCTGTGAGTGCGCGCGATACGGTTGGGGATTGACGCGGCGCGCGAAAGGCAGCAAGAGCGCCGCTTCCCGGACCTGGAAGCCAAGGCTTTCAGACTTTGGGGGCGATTAGCTCAGTTGGTAGAGCGCTTCCTTTACACGGAAGATGTCGGCGGTTCGAGCCCGTCATCGCCCACCATCGGATTTTCAATAAAATCAGATGTTTGCATGATGGCGGCCCGGGCGGGCCTGCCTCTTATGTCTCGTGCAGATAGCGATCCAGCGCTGTGGTCTTCACCAGTGCGACAGGCTCTTGCCAGCCTTCTTGCAGAGTCACGGTGGTTTCGGCCAGCTTGCGGTTGGTTCTCGTGGTAAAGCGCACCTGCGCCGGGCTGGTGGTCTCGGCCACAGAGGCGGGTTGGCCCGCCAGCCGATAGGAGATCGTCGCCATGCAGGACAGGCGGTGATGCGATAGGCCCTGTTCGCCCTGCCGCTCGACAGAGGTTTCGATCAGCAGCAGCGGCTTGTTGCGCAGATCGTCCAGCTGCTGGAACAGGCTGGCTTGTCCATCCCCCAGCCGCTGGCGCTGGGCAAAGCCCGGCGTGTGGCGCGCCTCGGTCAGGGCGCGGCCATAGATCTGGTCGAGCAGGGCAATCTTGACCTCGGGGGCGTCGCAGGAGGGAGCCTCTCCCGCGATGGCGCTCAGCAGGCCGGAGGCCCTGATGCTGGCGGGCAGCAGCGCACTTGCCAGCAGGCCCATGCCGCAGATCATCATCACTTTCATGGGGGCTGTCTCCTTCCTGCCGCCTGAAAGGGAAGGATACGCCATAGGGGTCAAGCATCGCTTGCGGGCGCATCAGGGCCCATTCCCTAGGGCGCCGGTAAGGCCGGGGATACGGCCAGAGCGCGGCAGGGCGCCGCTGGGCCAAGCCAAAGCGGACGCAACATCGCGGTTTCTCACGCGTTTCGACATGAAACGTGTGGGGGAGAACGCATGCAGATTGCCCATGGACTGGCTGGAATCTTTCTTGCTCTGACGCCGGTGGCCGCTTTGGCCCAGAGCGATGCTGCTCCCCAGACTCCCCCCCAGAGCGCCTCGCCACCCGAGAAAAATGTGCTCGAAGGCAATTACCTGACCATCGGCGGCGGCGCGGTGATCGGGCCCAGCTATGAGGGCTCGAACAATTACGTCGTCTTTCCCATTCCTGCGATCCAGGGGAAGGTGGCGGGCGTGGCGATCAACCCGCGCGCCGGCGGTGTGGCGCTGGATTTCGTGCCCGATCCCAAGGGGGCGAAGGTGGGCTTCATGCTCGGCCCCACGGCCACCTATTCCGCCAACCGCGATCGCCATATCGCCGACCCGGTGGTGCGCGCCGCCGGGCGGCTGGACGCCGATCTGGCGGTGGGGGCCAGCACCGGGGTGACGCTTTACCGGGTGCTCGACAAATATGACAGCCTGTCGGCGGCGGTGGATGTGAAATGGGATGTGCATGGGCCGCATGGCGGCATGCAGATTTCGCCTTCGGTGAGTTATCTCACGCCGCTCAGCAAGGCGCTGGTGGTGGCGCTGTCGGTCTCGGCCAAGCATGTGAATGATGATTACGCCGATTATTACTATTCGGTCTCGCCCGCGCAGAGCTTTGCCAGCGGGCTGCCGCTCTATCGCGCGAAGGGCGGCTGGGCCAGCGTGGGGGCGACGATGGTGGTGGGCTATTCGCTCTCGGGCGATTTGCGCAAGGGTGGTTTCTCGCTGGTGGGGATCGCGGGTTATTCGCGGCTGCTGAATGACGCCAGCGACAATCCCTATACCTCGATCCGCGGCTCGCCCACACAGCTGGTGGGCGGCGCGGGAATCGCCTTTACCTTCTGATCACTGCACCAGTCGGGCCGACTGCACGGCCATGGCGAAGAGCGTGTTGAGCGCGGCAGAGACGTCGCCATCGGTGGAGACGGTCTGCATCAGATAGGTGCCGTCGGTGTTCTGGGTGGCGCATTGCTGAAGCATCGACTGGACCTGCGGGACATTCGTGGAGGCAATCGAGTTGAAACTGGTGTTTCCAGTGTAGTTGATCGTTTCAGGAATGTACTGCGTGTAAAGGATCGCGATGCGCGAATATTTCTTGATCGCGGTGCATGCATTGATGTTGCTTGTGGTCAGCTGGGTGACACCGTCAGTGGCGTTGCTCGACATGCCATCGGTGATGATGATCAGCACGCTCTGTGGTGATGCCGTGGTGCCCAGCCCCTTGCTTTGAGGCAGGATGGTGCTTTGCAAGGCGGCAAGTGTCGTGTTGAAATCGGTGTCCTTGTTGTTGGTTGTGCTGACCGTGCCGGTCGCGCTGTCCGCCCATTGGATGTTCGCGGGCAGCAAGGGCACATGGTTGGTGTCGCCCAGCGAGGGAAAGGTCAGATTCTGCAATGTGGAGACGGACGTCATCGTGCCGAATTGCTGATCGGCCTTGATCTTGGCATAGGTTTGGCCCAGCGCCACCGGACTGCCCAGATTGAAGGTGAAGAACTGCATCTGATAGGTCGGCGGGCTGCTGGTTTTCGCATATTGCTGCTGCACGCCATAGGCATAGGTGATCAGGTTGGCCGCCGCGCTCTGTTCGGCATCGGTGCGCAGCGAAATCGTGCCGCCACCCGGATAGACGGTGCTGTAATTCTTCACCAGCCAGAAGGTGTCGGGAAAGTTGACCGAGGGCGTGTAGGTCTTGGTGCTGGTCGATGTCGAGGTGACGGGCTGACCTTTTTTATTGGTCGTCGTGGTCGTCGTTGTGGTCACCACATCATAGGACAGCGTTGCGGGATTGGCAGCGCTGTAGAGGCTGGAATTGTATCCGGTACAATAGGTCATCACCTTGGTGCTGCTGACCGAATATTTGACGTAGTTGGACCAGACTGCGGTGGCGGTGACATTCGCATTGGTGCCCAGCGGATTGCCATTGCTGTCATAGACGCTGTTGTCAGTGCAGGATACGCGGAAGAAGGGTGTGTTGTTGTTGTCCGTGCTGGGGCTGTTGTTGATGTAGATGGCGTATTTCTTGGCGTCGATCACATAGACGCCACCGTTCCATGCCTGCATATCGTTGGAATGGCAGGCAAAGTCGCAGCCATCCGTGCGCGTGCTGCCTCTGCTCAGAACGGAAGGTTCACCGCTCCACCAGGCTGCCGCCGTCAGATTGGCGATGCCGCTGCTGGTGGTGGGCAGCAGCATGGAGGGCGAGGTGTCCATCGCGATGTAGAAATTGATGCTGGGCGGCGCCGAGGCGCTGGCCACCGATGTGCCGCCGATGGTCAGATTGGCCATCTTCAGAATGGCGCCGAAGATGTTGGTCGAGGTGGCGGTGTAGGTGAAGGTGGTCTTGCGCAAGGTGGCCAGACTGCCTCCCGCCGTATCGTTCACATTGGCATGGCGCGACACCACGGTCAGGCCGGACAGCCCTTTGATCTGCTCGTCGAACATCGTTTCAGCGGCGGCCTCCACCTGCGTGTCATCGGTGATGCTCAGCAGCGTGGGGTCCACCGTGGCCAGAGCGGCGGCATCGGCTGCGGCATCCAGCTTGGTCTGCAGCCTTTGCGCGCGGGCGTAATCGATGCCGAAACCCACCGCCACCATCAGCAAGGGAATCGCCGCCCCTGTCATCAGCAGCACATTGCCGCGCCGGTCGGCACGCAAGCGGCGGAAGAAGGCAACCAGGCGATCCGGCAGGTGAAGGGGCAAGGGGGGCATCGGGGGGAGGCGCCTTTTTTCGGGGAAGCGTCAGTTGAGCCGGGGGCTCATGTAAATCTGGTCGGCCATGGTGCTGCCCATGTTCTGCAGATAGGTGATCACCGGTGTGTAGGTGTAGGCCGCCTGCCCATAGAACAGATAGGCCCCGGCGGTGCCTGCCACGCCGGTGGCGCAGGCATTGCTGGTTGTCGGCACCATGGGCGAGCTGATCACGCCGGCCGGCACCGAGACCACCGAGCCGGCAGTCAGCGTGGGCGTGGCGGTGGTGCTGCCGGTCTGGGCCTGGCTCCACACCACATAGGCGTGGGACGTGTCACAGACCCGCAATTGCGCGATCTGGACGGCAGCCTTGCTGGTGTCGAAGGGGCTCATCACCAGCTGGGCGCTGCTCATATAGGTGGTGACGGTGGTGGTGGCCGGCGCGCTGGTGGGCGAGATGCTGCGGCTGGCCAGATCGGTCAGCGCGCGCGTGGTAGCAGTGACCTTGCGATAGCAGGAGATCATGTCCGACAGCACATAGCTGCCCACGAACAGCGTGATCAGCACGGGCAGCACAATGGCGAATTCCACCATCGCCACGCCGCTTTCATTCTGCGCGAGCCGCCTCAGCATGTCTTGGCCACTCCGGTGGAATCGAGAGGGCACAGATATTGCTCGACGGTGAAGGTGTAGGTCGCCAGGATCAGGCGGTTGTTGCCATAGGGCTGGTTGACGAAATTGAGCCCCAGCGGTCCGGCCACGGTGGGCCACAGATAGGCCAGCTGCATGATCACCAGACGGCCCTGCGTGCTGCCGATGCCGTCGCTGCCGGTGGTCTTGCCGTCGCAGCTGACCGTACCGAAGCCGGCGCTGGTGCCGGTGACCTGCTGGGAGGTCTTGTCATAGGTGTAGGTTGGCACGGTGATGGTGGGCGCGCTGCAACTGGTGGGCACCACCTGCACATTCACTGTCAGCCGGTTGCAGCTCAGAAAGGGCGGCAGGGAGCCGGCGTAGGAGACGGCGGTGTTGTTGGCATCCGTGCCGGAAATGCCGTTGCAGACCGCGCTCTTGAAATCGCTGGCTGCGACGCCGGGATTGCTCTGGCCGGAGAGGGTGAGGCTCTGCACCGCGCCGGTCATCACCAGGCGTGAGGCATTCTCCACCGCGCTTTCCAGCCCCTGCTGGGCCAGATAGATCAGCGCTATGTGGAGAATACCCAGCACCAGCGCAATAAAGGCCGGGGCCACAAGCGCGAATTCCATCGCCACGCCGCCCTCCTGAGCCTGAGGCAGGCGCACCAGCCGCCGCCGGACCCGCCGCCCGAATTCCTTTGCGAATTCAGGCAGGCGTCGGGCGATTCGCAAACCGGGTTGGGGGGCAGGCCGGGGAAGCGTCATGCCACCCCGATAGGAGGATATCTGCAAATATACGGTTAAGGCGGTGGAAGGTTTTCAAGGCCTTTGACGCCTGCCGCGCCGGCTCACCCCGCCAGATGCAGCAGGGCGATCACCAGCGCGAAAAGCGGATAGAGCAGCCCCATGCCCGCCAGCAGCCAGCGGCTGATCGCGCCGCGCGTAAAGGCCACTGCCATGATCAGGATGGCGGTCATGGTGGCGGCGGCAGCCACCAGCAGAGGGGCACTCAGGTGCCAGGGGGTGAAGAACAGGCCCAGCGCGGTGGGGATCGTCGCCTGGATCATCATTGCGCCCGAAATGTTGGCCAGCGCCAGGCGGTACTTGCCCTGCCTCACCCAGATCACGGCGTTCATCGTCTCGGGCAGCTCGGTGGCGATGGGGCTGAGCAGCAGCGCCAGCAATTGCGGACGCAGGCCCAGCGCGGGGCCCAGATGCTCAAGCTGGGCCACAAAGGTGCGCGAGGCAAAGAAGATCACCACCAGCGCGGCCAGAGTCTGGATCAGCGCCATGGCGGTGGCAGGCTCGGCGCGGCCCGGCTGGAACTTCAGGGGCTCCAGCTCTTCCTCTTCATCCTCGCTCTCGCCGGAGATTTCCTGACGGACATAGAAGGCATAGGCGGCAAGGAAGGCGAGACCCAGCCAGGGCTTCCACGCAAAGACCAGCACGCCCAGCAGGATCTTGGCGGCGAAGATCGCCATAAACCAGACCTGATCCTTGCTCAGGCGCCTGAACTCCTCACGCACGGCGGCGGTGACGGGCAGATGGCGCCCGCACAGGATCAGCGAAAAGCCCACGGTGGCATAGGCAATGGTGGACAGCGCCAGAGGCCCGCCCAGCGCCGCGCCCACGCCCAGTTCCTTGGAGGCGGCGCCCGCGCCAAAGGCCACGGCCACCAGCGTCACCACGCTTTCAGGCAGCGCCGTGCCGAAAGCGGCCAGAATGGTGCCGGTGGCCTTTTGCCCAACTGCCATCTTCTGGCCGACCCATTCCACGCCGTTCACGAAGAACTCGCAGGCCAGATAGATCACCACGGCTGACCCCAGCAGCAGGGCGATGTTCGGCCAGATGGCCAACAAGGTCGCGGACATGAACGCATAACTCCGGGGCCGGGTGACAGAACGCATGAATGCAGCCCATGCCCGGCCCGGACACGCGCTCATTCATGGTCTCGTCAAGCCGGTCAGGCCGTGCGCGCCATGGCTGGAAGCCAAGTGTGTTGACGCGAACCCCGCATATGAAAAAGCGCGGGCGACTACTCCCCAGGAAGCGGGGCGCATCTGCCTTGGGGGGGATGGTTTGTCAAGGTGGCGCGCATGGGGATGCCGTAATCGGTTGACGCCGGGGTCTGATGCCGGTTGAAGCCGCTGATCAACCGGAGAGGACCACAACGCAATGGGCAGGCAGGCAGGCATGGCGGATGCGATCCTCGATGCGCTGGAGGCGCGCGGCGGGCGCTGCCTTGTCGGCATTCCCGATCCGGCCTTCCTGACACTGTTCCAGCGCGCCGAGCAGCGCGGCTTCACGCTGATCTCGCCTCATCACGAGGCGGCGGGCGGCTTTATGGCCGAGGCCGCCGCGCGCCTGACGGGCAAGTCTGTGGCGGTGGCGCTCTCGCCCGGGCCGGGGGTGGCCAATGCGCTGCCCGCCATGGCCTGTGCTTTGGCGGAGAAGGCCCCGGTGCTGTTTCTGGGCGGCGCGCGCGGCGCTTTGCGCGAACCGCATCTGCGCGGTCGTTTCCAATATGGCGACCAGATGGCGATGGTGGCGGGCGTGGTGAAGCATGCCGCGCGGATCGAAAACGCGCATGATGCGCGCCAGACCATCACGCAGGCGCTGGATGTGGCGCTGTCGGGCACACCCGGCCCGGCCTATCTCGATTGCGCATTCCCGGCGATGCTGGGGCAGGCCGAGGATGCGATCCTGCCCTTGCCCGCGCCCGTTGCCCCCGCGTTACAGGCCCTGCAACAGGCGGTGCACTTGCTGGAACAGGCGAAGGCACCGATGCTGCTGGTTGGCCATGGGCTGAGCACGGCGGCGCGCGTGGCCGCTGGCGCTCTGGTGCAACGGCTGGGGTGCCCGGTGGTGCTGACGCCCGGGGCTTCGGCACTGCCCGGGGTGGGGGCGCTTTGTTTCCCTTATGCTTTCTCCCCGGTGGCCGCAGAGATCATCGCCCAGTCCGATCTGGTGCTGGCCGTGGGCACGGCGCTGGGTGAGGCGGTGCATTTCGGTCGCCGCCGCCATTGGAAAGCTGGCGACGAGGCGCGCCGCTGGATCGCCATCACAACGGATCAGGAGGGTCTGGAAGCCAATCGCCCTATCGATCTGGTCCTGACCGGTGAGGCGGAACTGACCCTCCGCATGGTGGAGCAGCAGCTTCCCAAGCTGAATACGAGGGTCGATCTGTCCGCCTGGCAGCAGGCCGAGGCGGCGCGCATCGCCGCATGGGATGAGGTGGCGCGCAGTCATCCCGCCGCCCCCATCCATCCCGCCCGGCTGGTCAGCGAGGCGATGGCCGTCCTGCCGCCCGAAGCGCTGCTGGTGCGTGACGGCGGGGCAGGGGTGCTGTTCCAGCTGTCGCGCGGCGGGGCGCATGAGGGCGGTGTGCTGTGGAGCCGTGCCTTTGCTCATCTGGGCACCGGCCTGCCCTATGCCATTGGCGCTCTGGCGGTGGAACAGGCGATGGGTTTGGCGCCGCGTCCGGCATGGTTGCTGACGGGCGATTCAGCGCTGCTGTTTCATATCTCTGAATTGGAAACGGCGGTGCGGCTGGGGCTGAAGATCGTCTGCGTGGTCGCCGCGGATCACCAATGGGGGCTGGAAGCGGCGGCCTATCGCCAGCAATCGGGCGAAGAGGCTCCACGCCCCGGCACGCTATGGAGCAAGGCGACGCGCTTTGACCGCATCGCTCAGGGCTTCGGCGCCGAGGGGCTCTATGTGGAGCATGCTTCGGATTTGCCCGCTGCCTTTGCCGCAGCCAAGGCAGCGCAAGGTCCGGTGGTGATCCATGTGGCGGTGGATGCGCAGGCCAATGGCCGCGATCTGCCCGGCTGGGCCGAGCTGGCCAGCTGGTACTCCGATGGGATGATGCCCCCGCGCTGATGGCTCGGCACGGGGGGCAGTGGGGGAGGTCAGCCCTGCTTTGGCGTCTTTTCCTTGGGCGGCAGGCGATAGGGCACGAAGTCGTTCAGCCCCACCGTGCCGCGCCAGAAGCCGCCGCTGCGGTCATGCAGCTGCACGATATCGAGGCGGCACAGCTGGCTGCCCCAGGTCTTGGTGACCAGAATATCGTCGTCATTCAACTGGTCGGGCCATTGCGGGCGGTTGACGTAATAGACGCCGGCACCCGCCGAATAGACGATGGCCGTCTTGTCGATGATGGTGGTGTTGGTGGCGTCCATCAGATTGATGCAGCTGACCGGTTTGCCCGCCACGCGGTTGCCCAGCATTTTGGTGAGCTGCTGCTCGCCCGTCAGCTGTTCGCGGGCCGAGGCGGGCTGGGCCAGCAGCAAGGCGCCTGCCGAGCAGGCCATCAATGCGCGGGCGAAAGTTGAGCGGTTCATGGTTTTGTGACCTTTCAAAACGGCGGGGGGAGACCGCATTCAAGGCCGGGGCGGGTCGCCGTCTCGGTCGTGTTTCTTTTCCGCCTTTGTGCCTACACCGTCAATGCTGAATGAGGGCTGAAAAGGCGCGGATTTACGCGTTTCCGCCGCCCGCCTCAGGCGGTGCCGCCCGCCTCAGGCGGTGCCGCCCACCGTCAGCGCCTCGACCAGCACGGTGGGCTGGCCCACGCCCGCCGCCACCGACTGGCCGCCCTTGCCGCACAGGCCAATGCCCTCGTCCAGCTCCATATCATTGCCCAGACCCAGCACGCGGGTCAGCACCGAGGGGCCGTCGCCGATCAGCGTGGCGCCCTTGATCGGCGCGCCCAGCTTGCCGTTCTCGACGCGATAGGCCTCGGTGCAGGAGAAGACGAATTTGCCGCTGGTGATGTCGACCTGACCGCCGCCGAAGCTCTTGGCGAAGATGCCGTTCTTCACGCGGCTCAGCAGTTCGGCGGGATCGTCATTGCCCGCGCGCATATAGGTGTTGGTCATGCGGGGCATGGGGGCATGGGCGAAGCTTTCGCGGCGACCGTTGCCGGTGGGTTCCATGCCCATCAGCCGGGCGCTGAGGCGGTCATGGATATAGCCCTTGAGGATGCCGTCCTCGATCAGCACATTTTCCTGAGTCGGCGTGCCCTCGTCATCGATGGAGAGCGAGCCACGACGGGCATGGATCGAGCCATCGTCCACCACGGTGACGCCCGGTGCGGCGACACGCTCGCCGATGCGGCCCGAGAAGGCGCTGGTGCCCTTGCGGTTGAAATCGCCCTCCAGCCCGTGGCCCACGGCCTCATGCAGCAAGATGCCGGGCCAGCCGGGGGCCAGCAGCACCTGCATCTCGCCAGCGGGGGCGGCGACGGCCTCCAGATTGACCAGCGCCTGACGCAGTGCATCGTCGATGCCGCGATTCCACACGGCGGGATCGAACAGATCGTCGTAGAGATAGCGACCGCCCATGCCGAAGCTGCCGCTCTCACGCCGTCCGTTCTGTTCGGCGACGATGGAAATGTTCAGGCGCACCAGCGGGCGAATATCGGTGATGGGCTCCGCGTCGGGGCGGACGATTTCCACCACGCTCCAGCTGGCCGTCAGATGCGCTGTCACCTGCGCCACGCGCGGGTCGCGGGCGCGGGCGGCGGCATCGATGGTTTCGAGCAGCGCCACCTTGCGGGCAAAGTCGATCCCGTCGAGCGGCGAGGCATCGGTGTAGAGATGGCGGTTGGTGCGCGCGGGTGGCGCTGCCAGCGGGCCCTTGGCCGGATCGAGCAGGCTGAGCGTTTCCCCGGCGCGCGCGATGGCGGCGGCGGAAATCTCATTGGCATGGGCAAAGCCGGTCATCTCGCCCGAAACGCCGCGCAGGCCAAACCCCGCGTTGCGGCTGTAATCGGCGGTTTTCAGCCGTCCATCGTCGAAGGTGAAGCTTTCCGAGGCGACGAATTGCAGGAACAATTCGCCATCGTCGCAGGCGCTCAGGGTCTGGCGGGCCAGTTTGCGCGCCTCTTCAGGGGAAAGCTGGCCGGAACGGTACAGGAGCGAGCGAGGGTCGGCGGAAGAGGTCATCACGCCGATATAGGCTTGGCAGGCCTGCCGCGCCAGTGGGCAGGCCCGTCGTTTCAGTGGATCAGTGAGCGACGCTTAGTGAGCGTTTTCGGCCAGCACGAAGCGCTTGTCGCAATAGGGGCATTCAACGAAGCCCTTCTCGTCGATCTCCAGATAGACCTTGGGGTGGCCCAGCGCGGAGGGCGTGTAGCCCCCGGTGCTGCGGATGGCGGTCGCCCCGTCGCAGCTGACGCGGTGGGAGTGAGTGGTGACGGTTTCGGGCTGCGTGCTCATGACCCATGCCGATAGCAGCAGGCGCGGGCCATTTCCACCGTCATTTGGTCGTAAAAAGAAGCAGCGAAGTGATCAGAAAATCCGCCCGCCCGGCACAATTCTGGTGAGTTGCGCCATGTATGCGGCTTGCATGCCCTTTCAATCCGTTAAGGTTCACGCTCTGTTAAGCTGGTGGCGGGTCTGTACCGCGCGGGGCGGGGGACATGAAGTTGTAATGATTGCCCGCTGCAAGGGATCCCATGGCCGTTTCTCAAAAGCCGATGCTGATCTGTGACCTGACCCAGAGCTATGCCCCCACGGGCGGCGGCGGGGTTGGCACCTATATGCGCGAAAAGCAGCGCCACATCCTCGAACGCACCAACCATCGCCTGCTGCAGATCGTGCCGGGCGAGCACGACCGCGTGGTAGAAAAGGGGCGCCATATCTGGGTCGAGGTCGGCGCCAAACAGGTGCGCGGCAGCCCCAATTACCGCTTTATCATGCGCACCGGCGCCGTGCGCGAAGTGCTGGAGCATTACCGCCCCGATGTGATCGAATCGCTCTGCCCCTGGGTGCTGCCCTGGACGGCGATCCATTACGCCCGCGCTCACCCGGCAACCGCGCTGGTGGCGGGATATCACACCGATTTTCCCAATGTGCATGTCCACCGCGTTGCCTCCGACATGTTCGGGGCGAAGCTGGGCTATGCGCTCAAGCAGGTCAGCGTGGCCTATGCCAATGTGACCTATCGTCTGTTCGACCGGCTCTATGCCCTCAACGAGCCGGTCAAGGCGCAGCTGAGCGAATGGGGTATCCATCACGTCAATGTGCTGTCCTTGGGTGTGGATACGCATCGCTTCGATCCCGTGCGCCGCGATCCCTCCCTGCGCGCAGCGCTGGGGCTGGGGGCGCCGCATTTCCCCGACCATGGCCCGCTGCTGGCTTACGCCGGCCGCATCGACAATGAAAAGCGCGCCGACCGCCTGATCGAGATGTTCCGCCAGCTGCCTCCCGAGATGGGCGCCGCCATGGTGATGTTCGGCGATGGCAAGCTGCGCGATAAGCTGATTTCCGAAACCCAGGGCCTGCCCATCGCTCTGCCCGGTTTCGTGGATGACCGCGATATGCTGGCGCGTGGCCTGGCCTCCGCCGATATCTATGTCTCGGCCATGGCCGATGAGACCTTCGGCATCTCGGTGATCGAGGCTCAGGCCAGCGGTCTTCCGGTGGTCGGTGTTGCCTCGGGCGCCATGCCCGCCCGCGTGCCCGCCGGGCTGGGCCTGCTGGCGCCGGTGGACGATATGGCCGCCATGGCCCGCCATGTGCAGACCGTCTGGGCGCGCGGCGCCCGCGAGATGGGCGTGGCCGCGCGTGAGCATGTCGCCAGCCGCTTCAGTTGGGAGCGGACGTTCAACCAGCTGATCGGCGATGTTTATCCGGCAGCCTTGGCGCGTGCGGAGCGTCGGGTCGGGGCGCGGCGGGGTTGGCTGGTTCCGGCTCCGGCTTTTGCTCGGGTTATGGGGTAGTCAAGGGAAGGAAGATGCGAGGGGGTTACCCCCTCGCGCTCCCATGACGTCTTCCGACGAGAGGGTGGTGGCGCCGAAGTGGCGCGCCCAGCCTCTCCACCTGCGCGATCTAAAGCGCCGCAGGCAGGCAACGCCCGGTGCAACGGGTTGGCTTGGCGATTTCAGAGCCTGCGGCGCGGCAATCTGGGCGCTTTGGCCGAACCCGATGCGCAACGCAGACACTAAAGGGAGCGCGAGGGTTATGACCCTCGCATTTCCCACTTCAAACCTTCTTCCCCTTCCCGACAGCCCGCCTTAAAGAGCGCCCATGACCAACGCCCCCGCCATTGCCATCCGTGATCTCGTCAAGCGCTATGCCCCGGCAGGAGAGGGCGAGGGCAAGCTGGCGCTCAAGGGCGTCAGTTTCGATGTCCCTCAGGGGCAGATCTTCGGGCTTTTGGGCCCCAATGGCGCGGGCAAGTCCACGCTGATCAACACGCTGGCGGGGCTGGTGATGAAGACCAGCGGCACCGTCAACATCTGGGGTTTCGACATTGACGAGCAGCGCCGCAACGCCTCTCGCGCGATCGGCATCGTCCCTCAGGAAATCGTCTTCGACCCCTTCTTCACCCCGCGTGAGGTGCTGGAGAATCAGGCTGGTCTCTATGGCATCGAAAAGGGTGACCGCATCAGCGACGCCCTGCTGGAGGCCGTGCATCTGGCCGACAAGGCCCATGCCTATGCCCGCACCCTCTCGGGCGGTATGAAGCGCCGCCTGCTGGTGGCCAAGGCGATGGTCCACACGCCCCCGGTGCTGGTGCTGGACGAGCCCACGGCGGGCGTGGACGTGGAGCTGCGCCGCCAGCTGTGGGAGCTGGTCAAGCAGCTCAACGATGAGGGCGTGACGGTGGTGCTGACCACCCATTACCTTGAAGAGGCCGAGGCGCTGTGCGACCGCATCGCCATCATCAACCATGGCGAGCTGATCACCAACAAGCCCACGCGCGAGCTGGTCGATATGGCCCGCGAGAAGGTGGTGGTGGTGACGGTGGACCGCGATCTTGGGCCGGACGGTCTGGCGGCCTCCGATGCGCGCCTCACGAAAAGCGCCGTGGTGGGCGAGCGCATGATCGAGATCACTTACGACAAGGACCGCACCAATGCGGGCGAGGTTCTGGCGCTGGTGCAGGGCCAGGGGCTGGGCATTGTCGATGTTTCCACCCGCGAGGCCGATCTGGAAGACGTCTTCGTCAGCCTGACCAGCAAGGCCTGACAGGGCGTTCAGCGCCGCGCGGTTTGCAGGCCCTGAAGCACGCTTTCGTCTGTCGTCTTGCGCCAGCCGCCCTTGCGCTTTCTGTGGATGGCGCATTCGCAGGAGCGGCAGGTGGCGATGAATTGCGTTCCGTCCCATTTCACCCGGCTGCGGCGGGGAATGTGACGACCGAACAGGCAAAGAGACAGGCGCAGAACCATGGGCGGCAACTCCACATAAGGGGCAGGCGGAGCCGTGGGGCTGCTCCTGGCCTGACCGTGAGCGAAGAACTCTGGTGCAAAGGGAATCAGGTAATTCCCGTAATGTTAACGCATGCTGGACATACGGGGAAGGGGAGGGGCTGGAAAATAGGGATTAGGCCCCGGAATTCTGCGGTTTTTTATTCGGTTTTTAAGGGTTAACGGCGGTGTTTCAAAAGCATGCTCACCGGCCCGGCTGATCCTTAAAAAGCACAGAAGGATTGATGCCGCGCGCCGATGCCTGCATGGCAGCGCAGCGAAATGCAGGGAGAGGCAGTCGATGATGGCCGATGTGATCGTGGTGGGCTCTGGAGCAGCCGGTTTGACGGCGGCGCTGGCGCTGGCGCAGCGGCTCAAGGTGCTGGTTCTGGCCAAGGGCTCGCTCACCGGCGGATCGACCGCCTGGGCACAGGGCGGCATCGCCGCCGTGCTCGATGCCGGCGACACGTTCGAGAACCATATCAGCGACACGATGGTGGCGGGCGCCGGGCTCAACCGGCAGGAGACCGTCGAATTCGTGATCGAGCGCGCGCCCCATGCCATCGACCGGCTGATCGAGCTGGGCGTGCCTTTCAACATGGAGGACGACCACCTCCATCTGACGCGCGAGGGCGGCCATTCGCATCGCCGGATCGTCCATGTCGATGATGCCACGGGCTGGGCGGTGCAGTCGGCGCTGCTGAAAGCCGCGCAGGATCATCCCAACATCACCCTGCTGCCGGGGCGGTCCTGCATCGATCTCATCACCGGGCGGCACGAGATGCGCTATTCGGGCTCAGGCCGGGTCTGGGGCGTCTATGCGCTGGATGAGGCCACAGGCCATGTGGAAACGCACACTGCCCGCGCCACCATTCTGGCGACGGGCGGGGCCGGGCGCGTCTACCAGTTCTCCACCGCGCCGCGCGGCGCCACCGGGGACGGCATTGCCATGGCCTGGCGCGCGGGCGCGCGCGTCGGCAATATGGAGATGATGCAGTTCCACCCCACCTGCCTCTACAACCTTGAGGTCAAGAACTTCCTCATCACCGAAGCGGTGCGCGGTGAGGGCGGGCGGCTGATCAACCCGCGCACCGGCAAGCGCTTCATGCCCGATTATGACGAGCGCCTTGAACTGGCTCCGCGCGATATCGTGGCCCGCGCCATCGATGCCGAAATCAAGCGCGATGGTCTCGATTACGTCCATCTCGACATCAGCCATATGCCCGAGGATTTCGTCCGCCACCATTTCCCCAACATCTATGACAAGCTGCTGGGCCTGGGCATCGATATGACCAAGCAGCCGATCCCGGTCGTGCCCGCGCAGCATTACACCTGCGGCGGGATCATGATCGATCTGGATGGCCGCACCGATCTGCCGGGTCTCTATGCCGCAGGGGAATGCACCGAGAGCGGGCTGCATGGGGCGAATCGTCTGGCGTCGAACTCGCTGCTGGAGTGTTTCGTCTTCGGCGAGGCCGCCGCCGCCGATATCCTCGACCACTGGGATGCCTTCGATGTGCCCCCGCCGGTGCGCGCATGGGACGAGAGCCGCGTTTCCGATTCCGATGAAGAGGTCATCATCAAGCAGAACTGGACCGAGATCCGGCGCTTTATGTGGAACTATGTCGGCATCCAGCGCAGCACAAAGCGGCTGGAGCGCGCGGCTCACCGCATCAAGATGCTGTTTGACGAGGTGGAGGACTATTACGGCCACTTCCGCGTCAGCACCGATCTGATCGAGCTGCGCAACCTGCTGCAGAGCGCCGATCTGATCGTGCGCTCGGCCCTGAGGCGGCATGAGAGCCGGGGGCTGCATTGCACGCGCGATTATCCGCAGACTCTGGACGAGGCTTTGGATACGGTTCTGGTGCCTTAAGGGGATTGAGAAGGGAAGATGCGAGGGGGTTACCCCCTCGCGCTCCCATAACGTCTTCCGGCGATAGGGCAGTGGTGCCGCATCGGTGTGCCCAGCCTCTCCACCTGTACAATAAGGCGCCGCAGGCAGGGGCAGTTTCGCCCCCATCATGGCATAAAAGCCTGCGGCGCTGCGACCTTTGCTCTGCTGCCGAACCCGTGGCGTGACGTGGACATTCATGGGAGCGCGAGGGTGTAACACCCTCGCATTGTCTCTTCCTTCTTAACCCAACAACCTGCCCAACAGAATCAGCGCCATCGCCCCCAACACCGAGGCGAGACAGCCCACCTGCCGGCTGGAGCCCTGACGACGCGCCACCAGCTCGGCCAGCAATGAACCGCCGATGCCCAGCAGGATCGTGGCGATCAGGCCCAGATGCACCGCGCCGGGGTAGAGCCAGCGGGCCAACAGGCCGATAAAAAAGCCGGAAAACAGGGCGCCGATGATGCGGAGCATGGGGTGCGTGTCCTTATGGCGTCAGGTGTTTGATTCCATGAGGGATGATTCTAGGCGCAAGACCGGGATGACACCAGAGATTGTGGTGGCGCGAAGCACCAGCCACCAAACCTGCCCGGCTGAGTCGGGTAAAGCAGGCGGATGGGGTTCGTATCGACTCGATCTGCGCTGTGGAGAGAAAAATTTTTAGTACGCAATTTTGACTCTTGCGCGACAGCGCGGTGGCAGATTTCCGGCGCGTCGCGGCACTGCAAAAAGCTGTGCGGAAAGGGAGGGAAGGGCTTGGTATGTTTTTGCCCTCTTGCGCCCTGAATCGGACCGCGCCACAAGCTCTAGTGTCTGAATGTGCTTCGGCGCCTCAACACCTAGTAATCGACCGTAAGGCGCCGATGCCTCGATTCTGGCTGCAATCCACCGGGTTTCCCGGCTTTTGTGGCTATCTTGAGGCGCGCATGGCGGACGGAACGGGGTGAAGGCGGGGGCTTTCAGTCATAGCCCGGCTCATAGAGGAGCCGGCTCAGGATTTTTTGAAGCGGGACACCGCTGGCTGCGTGGATTCGAAGGGGCGATTGTAGAGTGACGTTCGGCGGACAGGATCAAGAGGCAGCTGCGGCTGCCGACGAACGGCTGGCCGACGCGCCCGCCCCCACCGGTACCAAGGCCGGCAACAAGAAAAAGGAGGCGGGCGCACGCCCGGCACTGCCCATGAACGACAAGGTTGATTTCGCTACGGCTGAACTGGTGGACAATTCGCTGGATTCCACGCTGCTGGCGGGCATGCTGGCCGGTGCGGCGACTGCCGCTGCTGCCGCGCCCAAGGCCGCTCCGGCGTTTGACAAGAACGATTCCAAGATGGTGCATCCGCGCCGCTTCACGATCCGCACCGATGCGCAGCGCGATGCGCTGCTGACCGATTTCGGCAAGGAAACGCTGGACGACCGCTATCTGCTGCCCGGCGAGACCTATCAGGATCTCTTCGCCCGCGTCGCCGATGCCTATGCCGACGATCAGGACCACGCCCAGCGTCTGTATGACTACATCAGCCGCCTGTGGTTCATGCCCGCCACGCCCGTTCTGTCGAACGGCGGCACGGGGCGCGGCCTGCCGATCAGCTGCTACCTCAACACCGTCGAGGACAGCCTTGAGGGCATCGTCAACACCTGGAACGAGAACGTCTGGCTCGCCTCGCGCGGCGGCGGCATCGGCACCTATTGGGGCAAGGTGCGCGGCATCGGCGAGACCGTGGGCCTGAACGGCAAGACCAGCGGCATCATCCCCTTCGTGCGTGTGATGGATTCGCTGACTCTGGCGATTTCGCAGGGTTCGCTGCGTCGCGGTTCGGCGGCCTGCTATCTTGACGTGTCGCACCCGGAGATCGAGGAGTTCCTCGAAATCCGCAAGACCTCGGGCGATTTCAACCGCAAGGCGCTCAACCTGCACCACGGCGTGCTGCTGACCGACGACTTCATGCAGGCCGTGCGCGATGGCGCCGATTTCGACCTGAAGTCGCCCAAGGACGGCAGCGTGCGTGGCAAGGTCAATGCCCGCAGCCTGTTCCAGAAGCTGGTCGAGGTCCGTCTGGCCACTGGCGAGCCCTATCTGGTCTTCTCCGACACCGTGAACCGCATGATGCCCAAGCATCACCGCGATCTGGGTCTGAAGGTCTACACCTCGAACCTGTGCAGCGAGATTACCCTGCCCACCGGTCGCGACCATCTGGGGAACGATCGCACCGCCGTGTGCTGCCTCTCCTCGCTGAACCTGGAAACCTGGGACGAGTGGAACGGCGACAAGGTCTTCATCGAGGACGTGATGCGCTTCCTCGATAATGTCCTGCAGGACTACATCGATCGTGCGCCCGATGAGATGGCCCGCGCCAAATATTCCGCCGCGCGTGAGCGTTCGGTCGGCATGGGCGTGATGGGGTATCACTCCTTCCTGCAGAAGAAGGGCATCGCCTTTGAGAGCGCCATGGCCAAGGCCTGGAACCTCAAGATGTTCAAGCATGTCTCGGCCAAGGCCGACGAGGCGAGCATCCTGCTGGCGCAAGAACGCGGCGCATGCCCTGACGCCGCCGATATGGGCGTGATGCAGCGCTTCAGCTGCAAGATGGCCATCGCGCCCACCGCCTCGATCAGCATCATCTGCGGCGGCACCAGCGCCTGCATCGAGCCGATCCCGGCCAACATCTACACCCACAAGACGCTTTCGGGCAGCTTTGTGGTGAAGAACCCCTATCTGCAGAAGCTGCTGGCTTCCAAGAGCAAGGATTCCACCAATGTGTGGAACTCGATCCTGGAGCATGGCGGTTCGGTGCAGCAGCTGGACTTCCTGACGGCGGACGAAAAGGCCGTCTACAAGACCAGCTTCGAGATCGATCAGCGCTGGCTGCTGGAATTCGCCGCTGACCGCACGCCCTTCATCGATCAGGCCCAGTCGCTGAACCTCTACATCCCTTCGGATGTCGACAAGTGGGATCTGATGATGCTGCACTATCAGGCGTGGGAGAAGGGCATCAAGTCGCTCTATTATCTGCGTTCCAAGTCGATCCAGCGCGCCGGTTTCGCGGGCGGTGTGGAGGCGGACAACACTTCCGCCGCGCCGCGCATCGAGCTGGAAGCCCAGGGTGAGACGGATTACGAGGAATGTCTCGCCTGTCAGTAAGGCAAGGAAGAGAATGCGAGGGGGTTACCCCCTCGCGCTCCCGGAACGTCTCCCGACACTGAAGGCGGGCATGAGGCTGCCCTTAGCGCCAACGTCCCGCCGGAAGACAATATGGGGTGCAGGGGGGTAACCCCCCTGCGAAAAACCCTTCTAACTTTTTCATTTTCAGGACTCACGCCATGTCCCTTCTCGAAGCCCGCAAGACCTACAAGCCCTTCGAATATCCCTGGGCCTTCGACATGTGGAAGCGCCAGCAGCAGGTCCACTGGCTGCCCGAAGAGGTGCCGCTGGGCGAGGACTGCCGCGACTGGGCGCAGAAGATCTCCGAGCATGAGCGCAACCTGCTGACGCAGATCTTCCGCTTCTTCACGCAGGCCGACGTGGAAGTGCAGGACTGCTATCACGAGAAGTATGCCCGCGTCTTCAAGCCCACCGAGGTGAAGATGATGCTGACCTCGTTCAGCAACATGGAAACCATCCATATCGCGGCCTATTCGCACCTGCTCGACACGATCGGCATGCCGGAATCCGAATATGGCGCCTTCCTCGAATATGCCGAGCTGAAGGACAAGCATGACTACATGCACAGCTTCGGCGTGGACAGTGACGAGGATATCGCCCGCACGCTGGCGATGTTCGGCGGCTTCACCGAGGGTGTGCAGCTGTTTGCCAGCTTCGCCATGCTGATGAACTTCCCGCGCTTCAACAAGATGAAGGGCATGGGGCAGATCGTGAGCTGGTCGGTGCGCGATGAATCGCTGCACTGTGAGGGCATCATCAAGCTGTTCCACACTTTCGTGAAGGAGCGCGGCTGCCTGACCAAGGCGGTGAAGGAAGACATCATCGATTGCTGCCAGAAGACGGTGCGTCTGGAAGACAACTTCATCGATCTGGCCTTCGAGCTGGGCCCGGTGCCCGGTATGACCGCCAAGGACATCAAGCGCTACATCCGCTTCATCGCCGACTGGCGCCTGAGCCAGCTGGGTCTGCCCGCGATCTATATGATCGAGGATCACCCGCTGCCCTGGCTGCAGCCGCTGCTGAACGGCGTGGAGCACGCCAACTTCTTCGAACAGCGCGCGACGGAATACTCCAAGGGCGCCACCAAGGGCGACTGGAACACCGTGTGGAGCAGCTTCGACGCCCGCCGCAAGGCACGCGGCAGCGAGAATGCCGCCAACGGTGAGGAGTTCCTTGAGGACACCACCGAGGATATGTTCGCCAAGGCGGGCATCGCGGCGGAATAAGGCTGCCTTTGCAGGTTAGGGAAGGGGCGGGGCCGAGAGGCTGCCGCCCCTTTTCTATGGGTTGAAGGGTGCTGTCGGGAACGGTGGCTGTGAGGATTGCCCGATCTGTGGGGGGCGATGGAAAGATCAGGAAAAAATCCTTGGCTTTCCTCTTGCGCTTGAGAGAAGCCCCGGTTAAAGGCGCCTTCCAGCCAGAGTGCCGCTTTAGCTCAGTTGGTAGAGCACATCATTCGTAATGATGGGGCCAGGTGTTCGAGTCACCTAAGCGGCACCACTTTCCTAGCATCTCTTTTCCTGGAAACCTCGGCGGATCGCTTGGGGGCATTTCCCCACATCTGTGTGGTCTGACATGTCCGGCTTTTCCTATGTCATGTATCCGGCATAGCTGGGCTTGACCCTCATGCATCATCGCCGTGTTAAGCTCCGATGCTTGCCTTGATCACTTGTTCACAGCATCAAGAGAGGCGCGCACCACCATGCTGGCGCGTTCGGATGCTTTCCTGAGGCAGGCGCTTCACCTGCCGTAAGACGTGCCAAAAGCCTGCCCTGCCGCCAATCCGGCGATGGGGCGGGTTTTCCCTTCCAGCCTCTGCGGAAGCCATCACTGCCCCGATGCAGGCGAAAACCCTTTCCTAACCCGATAGGATCATTCTGGCCCCCGGGATCATCGCCCGTCGGGATAGGTCATGTTGTCAAAGCTTGCTTTCGGTCGCGAGGACAAAGCATCGGCGCCGTCGCGCGGGCGCTGGATCGGGGCCGGGCTGTTTCTGCTATGCCATGGGCTGGTGCCGCATGCATGGCCCAGGCATGCCTATGGTCTCTCGCTGACATTCCTCACGCTCGCGGTGCTGATCGCCGCCTGGACCTGCCGGCAGCGCGCCCGCGCCAGCGGTGTTCAGGGCTGGTCCCTGCTGGCGGTGGCGCTGCTGCTGTGGGCGGGGGGGATGTCGGCCAATGGGCTGGTCTATCTCGCGCTTGGCAATGAGTCGGGCGAAACGACGCTCTCCATGCTGCTGTTCATCCTCTATGGCGTGCCGGTGATCTTCGCCACCGCCAGCCCCATGGGTGAGCGCTGGCCGGTGCGGCTTGTCGATGGCCTGCTGGCATTGCTGCTGGGCCTGCTGTTCTTCGCGCATACCTCGGTCTTCTCGACCATGGCCGGGGCGAGCGCCGATGACTCGGGCAATCTGGTGCGCATGTTCGACATCGAGAACAGCTTTATCGCGTTTTTCGCGCTGGCCCGCTTCAGCGCCTGCCGTGATCCGCGTGAGCGCGACTTCTTCGCCACGCTGACCACTTTCGCTTTTTTCTACCTGCTGATGGCGGCCTATATCAACCATATGCAGGAAAACAGCGATTTCAGCGATCCGGTCGATCTGCTGATCGATCTGCCCTTTCTGGCGCTGGTGCTGATGGCCTCGCACCCGCGCGGGCCTCAGGATCGCCCTGCCGACGTGCCGCTGCGGCGTGAGAGGCTGGTGCAGGCCGCCAGTCCGCTGATGCTGCCCGCCACGGTGCTGGCGGTTTCGGCGGGGCTGATGCACACGCATCCGGTGTGGACGATGATCGGCTTTGCCATGGCCACGCTGGTCTATGGTTTGCGCAACATTCTGGTCCATCTGGCCAATCTGGAGGAGCGCGACCGGCTTGAACGCCTCTCGCAGATCGATGGGCTGACCGGTCTGCCCAACCGTCGCAGCTTCGATGACCGGCTGCGTGACGAATGGGCGCGCGCCTGTCGCCATGGCGGCACGCTGGCGGTGCTGATGATCGATATCGACCATTTCAAGCAGCTGAACGATGGTCTGGGCCATCAGGAGGGCGATGCCCGGCTGCGCGATGTGGCGCAGGCTCTGGCGGGCTGTGCAAGGCGTGCCAGCGATCTGGTGGCCCGCTATGGCGGCGAGGAGTTCGTGGCGATCCTGCCTGCCACCGACGCCCAGCAGGCGATGCAACTGGCCGAGATCATGCGGGGCAGGGTGTTTGATCTGGCCTTGCCGTCGCCCGCGCCGTTGGGGCGCGTGAGCATCAGCATTGGCGTCAGCTGGACCGACAGGCCGAATGAGGAGGGCGGCGAGACCTTGCTCGCCCGCGCCGATGCCGCGCTTTACGAGGCCAAGCGGGACGGGCGCAATGCGGTCCGCATCATGGCCACGCCGGAGATCCTGCCCGCCGTGGCGGCCTAGGGCTTCAGGACTGGGCCTGCCACCCGCTGGCCTGCACCAGCAGCACCAGAGCGACGATGATCGCGGCCCAGATCAGCGCCAGCCGGATGGCCTTTCCGCCCGACAGGTTGCGAAACCGCGAATTGTTGGTCACCAGAATCAGCGAGCCGATCATGGCAATAACGGCGACGAACTTGTCCACTTGGCCTGCTGGCTCCATTTCCGTTGCATTGGCCCTGGCGTGCTGATGCCCGGGCCGCAAGGCGGTGACTAATAGGCCCTGCCGTCCGGGTCTACACCCTAATGCTCGGGATGGCCCGCATATGCCTTCCGCGGCAGGATTTGCGGCCACAGGCTGCAGGCAGCGCAAGATCCATCCGGCAAACAGGACCGGCGGCCTTAACCTGAGGAAACATAGGTAAACCCAGGCTGTGCCCTTGCTTCAGCTCTCCGGCAGGATCGTCCCGCTAGCCGGATCGTCCTCGCTCAGGGCCACCGATCCGGGCGGGGGCGTGTCGGCCAGCAAAAGCCCTCCCGGCGCTGGTCGACACGCTTTGTCGTGTCGGCTTCGGGCCGAAACCGTGACTTTGCCGGGGGCCGCGCCCTTGTGCAAAGGATGCTGGCGGGAATGAGCCCGGCAGCCGACCCTTCTGTTCAAAGTGATGGCCCGGCAATCAGGACGGCAAGCTGATGAGGAAGCGCGTGCCCTTATCAACCCTATCCAGCTTCAGCGTCCCTCTGTGCCCCTCGATCAGGGCGCGGGCGATGGGCAGGCCGAGTCCGGTTCCGCCCTGTGCCCGCTTGCTGGTGAAGAAGGGCTCGAAAATGCGCGCACGATCGCCCTCGGGGATGCCGTTGCCATTGTCGGTCACGACGATCACAGAGCCTGCGGCATCCTGCCCGGCCTCGATCACGACCTGCCTTGCGCCGGCGGCCCGGGCATTGTCGATCAGCGTGGTCAAAACGGTTTCCAGCGCGGGCGCATCGATCGGAGCCTCGCTGGAACCATCGGCAATGGCATAGGTCACGGCAAAGCCTTCGCCGGACAGGCCATCGGCCAGCCTCGCCAGAACTTCTGCCAGATCGCAGCGCGCGCGGTCCGCCGGGCGGCGCATATCGGCCTTGGCCAGATCCATCAGGCGCGAGATCAGCCGGTTCAGCCGCTGGGCATCGCTTGCCATATTGGCCAGAAAGCGCGCCTGCTCATCGGCGGACATGCTGGCGCCATGGTCCTGCAGCAGCTCGATCCCGCCCGACAGGCCGGTCAGCGGCGTCTTGAATTCATGGGCCAGCGCGGCGGCGAAATCGCGCAAATAGTGCGAGCGGGTCTCGATGGCCTCGGCCATGCTGGCGAAGTCGCGGATCAGACCGTCGATTTCGGTGATGCGCAAAGTGGGGCGCGGGGGATCTGCGGGCCGCCCTTCGGTCAGGGCGCGGGTGGCGCGGCTCAGCGCCTCGATCGGGCGGACGATGGTGCGGCCCAGCAGCGCGGTCATGGCCAGCAGAAACAGGAAGATCGCCGCCGATCCCGCCGCGATCTTGCCGCGATCCTCATACATGCCGCGAAACAGCGCGCGCGGCGAGCGCGAGACCAGCAGCACGCCCACCACCTGTCCGCCCGCCATGATCGGGCGGGCGTGATGCAGGCGGATGTCGGTGGCCCGGCTGACCCATTCGAGCGGCCAGGGATGGGTATAGGCGCCATTGTGGCGAAGCACGGTGGTGGCATGCCCGGCCAGAGCGGCGCGCACTTCGGGCAGGGTGCTCAGACTGCGTCCGGTATCCCTGCCGTTGAGCACGATGCCCTGCCGGTCCAGCAGCAGGATCGAGGCCAGCGTGACATGGCGCGTTTCAGCGATGGCCGGGGCCATCTGCGCGGCCATGCGCGATGCCTCGGGATCGGCGGCAGTGCTGGACGGCAGCGCTGCGGGGCGTTCCGGCAGGATCGCGCTGGCGCGCAGATCGATACTGGTCGAGATCGTATAATCATCGGCATCGCGCGGCTCGGCGGCTTCGGCGGTTGGGGCTGTCTTCTCCGGCCAGTTCAGGGCCGCGCTGGCGGCCAGCGCCGATCCTTGCGCGATCAGCTCGGCCTCGGTGCGGCGCACCAGCGCGTTCTCGTAAACCCGCAGCATGATCGCCGCCACGCCGGGCAGCGCCGCCACCAGCAGCAGCAGGCCGAACATGATGGTGCGCAGCCGCATCACCGGCCAGATCCGCCCCAGCCAAAGGCGCAGCCAGCTCATCCGCGCCCGCAGGCGCCCAGTCGATAGCCGATGCCCGCGCGCGTCTCGATCACATCGCTGGCGCCGCATTCGGCGAATTTGCGGCGCAGATTGCGGATATGGCTGTCGATGGTGCGGTCGGTGACGGCAAAGCCGGGGCCGTGCAGCCGGTCGATCAGCGCCTCGCGCGAGAAGATGCGCTGAGGCGCGGCAAACAGCGCGGCCAGCAGGGAGAATTCGGTGACGGTCAGCGCCACCTCCTGCCCCTGCCAGAAAGCCTGCCAGCTGGCGGTGTCCAGCCTGAGCCCGCCATGGCTGGGCATGGGCTCGGGGGGCGTTATGGGCTGGGGAGCGCTGCGCCTCAGGATCGCCCCGGCGCGGGCCACCACCTCGCGCGGGGAGAAGGGTTTGACCACATAGTCGTCCGCGCCCAGCTCGATGCCCAGCACCCGGTCGATTTCGTCGTCGCGGCTGGAGAGGAAGAGGATCGGCACCGCGCTATCCATTCCGCGCAGACGGCGGCAGACCTCCAGACCGTCCATGCGGGGCATGTTGATGTCCAGCACCAGCAGGTCTGGGGTTTCCTCCGTGATCCGGGCCAGCGCTTCCTCGCCGTCGCCTGCCTCGATGGTGGCCATGCCCGCCTTGCCGAAGGCAAAAGCCAGCAGCTGGCGGATATGCGGATCGTCATCGACGAGAAGCACCTTGCGGGCGGGCGTGGTCATGGGGCGATCTGTCATGGCCGGGCCTGCGTCGTCAAGGTGGGGGCGGGCTGGGGCTGGGTCTGAGGTTGCGGGGCCTGTTCCAGCTTCAATGCGATGCGCAGGGCGTAGACGCTGCGGGTCTGGCAGATGGGCGCGTCTGTCCAGCGCGGGGAGAGTGCTGCCATCCTCAGCCGGGTGCGCACATCGGCCAGTCGCAGCGCGCCCAGCAGGGTCCAGTGGCCGCCGCTCTGATCGTTGCTCAGGGTGAATTGCGCATTCTGGCGCAGCAGCCGGGCCCACAGATGGATCGCTTCGGGCGCGGGGCGGGCTTCCAGCTCCGCCAGCGGCACCAGCGCCGATGGCCCCAATTGCTGGAGATAGCAGATATCGAGCGGCGCGCCGTCACCGCCCAGCTCGCGGGCGTGGGCGATGTTGTAGCGCGCCGAGACTGTCCCCAGATCGACAAAGCAGCAGGCCGACATCAGCGCCAGCGCCGCCGCAGCATTGGCGTTGATCAGCCAGGCCGAAGTTTTGTTGCGCAGCATCCGCCAGCACACCAGCACCAGCCCGAAGCTGACCAGCCCCATCCACAGCAGCGCCGCGATCCGCCACGAGGTGAGCGAAAAGGCGGCGATATAGTCGAGCGTGCGCAGCGCGGCATTGCCCACCAGCAGCACATTCTGGGCGATCCACAGCACCACCATGCGGCGGATCAGCGGCATGCTCGCCGTTTGCGAGCCGGGGCGCAGGGCCACCAGCACAAAGCCCGCGGCCAGCAAAGCGGTGACGATCAGCGGATAGGCGCCGCGATGGGCGTAAGAGGCCAGCGTCATGCCAGAGGGCAGCGGCAGCAGGCCCCACAGCCAGGCCAGATCCATCAGATTCTGCAAGGCGAACAGTGCATTGAAGGCGATCAGCGAGAGGCGGACCGAAGCCACCGAAACGCCGGGCAGGGCCAGATCGCCCCGGCCATCGAAGGTGCCCAACAGATGCCGCCAGCCGCGCGGGCGCAGCAAGCTCCAGGCCATGGTGAAGAAGAGCGGCCAGACCATCATCCGCTCGACGGGAAAATCGAAGAGGGAGATCGAGAACAGCCTGTTGAACGCCTGCTCCAGCACGGGGTTGGCGGCGGTGAACAGGCCGAGGATGATCACGCTGCCGAACAAAGGCAGAGCCAGCTGCGGCAAGACGGCGCGCAGCCCGATCACCTTTTTCCGGCGGCGCAGACGTGTGACTCTGAACCCGTCCAGCCATGGTGCCGCACAGGAGCGCAGACCATGCAGCATCAGGCGCTGGCTCCATTGCCAGGCATCGCCAAAACGCGCGACGCTGGGCATCAGCGTGCCCATGCCCGCGAAAATCCAGAACAGAGTCCAGCTCAGCAGGCCGGGGTCGAACAGGGTCGCCAGCGCCATCAGCGCCGCCAGGGCAAAGCAGATCAGGGCTCGCCGGTCATGGCGCAGGGCCGGGCGCAGGGCCAGGGCCGGTGGCAGCAGCATCAGCAGCAGCGCGCCCCAACCGGCGCGATCCTGATCCAGACGCCAGATCATGCTGTCGCCCGCCACAATCAGGGCGACACCGGCGCAGAGCTTCATCTGAAAATCGCCGCGGGACCGTATCTTTCGCATCATCATCGCCACCTCCATCGGACAGAGGCGATAGGTGCCTTTCAGCCATGCGCAGCCGATGGCCGGGCATGTATGGATGTGCAGCAGGAGCTGTGCAGAAAATATGCAGGCCGCCTGAAGCGACTCATCCTGCAAATATCAATGTCTGGAAAAGCAGGGGCGGGGCGAAGGGCTTCGAACCATTCGGCGGAGCCGCTAGCGGCGCAGCGCATCTCAAGACTCAGAGGGTTCGCGGGCCGCTTGAAGCGACCCATCCTGCAAACATCGATGTCTAGGAAAGACTGGAGCGGGCGAAGGGATTCGAACCATCCAGCGGAGCCGCTTGCGGCGCAGCGCATCCAAAGACTCAGAGGGTTCGCGGGCCGCTTGAAGCGACCCATCCTGCAACCACACATGTCTGAGAAAACTGGAGCGGGCGAAGGGATTCGAACCACCCAGCGGAGCCGCTTGCGGCGCAGCGCACCCAAAGACTCAGAGGGTTCGCGGGCCGCTTGAAGCGACCCATCCTGCAACCACACATGTCTGAGAAAACTGGAGCGGGCGAAGGGATTCGAACCACCCAGCGGAGCCGCTTGCGGCGCAGCGCACCCAAAGACTCAGAGGGTTCGCGGGCCGCTTAAAGCGACCTATCCTGCAACCACAAATGTCTGAGAAAACTGGAGCGGGCGAAGGGATTCGAACCACCCAGCGGAGCCGCTTGCGGCGCAGCGCACCCAAAGACTCAGAGGGTTCGCGGGCCGCTTAAAGCGACCTATCCTGCAACCACAAATGTCTGAGAAAACTGGAGCGGGCGAAGGGATTCGAACCCTCGACCCCAACCTTGGCAAGGTTGTGCTCTACCCCTGAGCTACGCCCGCTCGGGCTTTGATGATGCAGATGCACCATCGGGTGAAACTGGAGCGGGCGAAGGGATTCGAACCCTCGACCCCAACCTTGGCAAGGTTGTGCTCTACCCCTGAGCTACGCCCGCTCGAACGTTTCAGCGACTGTGTTTTTTAAGACACCGTCGCGGGGTGAGGCGGCCCTCTAACCGGCATGGTCTGACTCGGCAAGAGAAAAATTACAGGAAAATGTTCGCGCCTGTGGAAAGCCTGTGCACATCTCGCCTGCGCACCTCATGCCCTCTTGCACGTCTTTATTCACTTCCCATCTTTGCCCAAAGCCCGGCATAAGGGCGCAACACAAAGGGCGCGGGGGCAAAAATGCCCCGCCCGGCAGGAATATGGAGCAGCATGTGGCAAGTCTGGGCCTGAATATTGAGGAAACCAAGGCGGTCGAGCGCTTCCGCAACGCCATTGTCGAACCGTCGATGACCAATCTGGTCATTCTGGATTTCTGGGCCGAATGGTGCGGCCCCTGCAAGCAGCTGACGCCCGTTCTGGAAAAGGTTGCCGCCGAATATGCCGACAAGGGCGTGATTCTGGCCAAGGTCAATGTGGACGAGGAACGCTTCATCGCCGACCAGTTCCGCATCCAGTCGATCCCAACTGTCTATGCCATGTTCCAGGGCCAGCCCGTGGCCGACCTCACGCAGGCCCGCACCGAATCGCAGGTGAAGGCGCTGCTCGACAAGCTGCTGGCGCAATTGCCGATCCAGCCCGGCGGTGAGGCCGCCCCCGACATCGCTCCGCTGCTGGCGCTGGGCGAAGAGGCGCTGGACGAGGGCGATGCCGAGCGCGCCGGTTCGATTTTCATCCAGATTCTGGAAGTGGCCCCCGAAAGCGCTCCGGCGCATGCGGGCCTGATCCGCTCGCTGATCGCCATGGGCCAGATCGAGGAAGCCGAGGGCGTTCTCGAACAATTGCCCGAAGGCGCCGATAAGGACCCCGCCATCGAACGCGCCCGCGCCGCCCTGACGCTGGCCAAGGACAAGCCCGAGGATGGTGAACTGGCCGCCCTGCGCGCCGCCCATGAAGCCGCGCCTCAGGATATGGACGCCGGGCTCGCCTATGCCAATGGCGCCTTCGCCGCCGGACAGCGCGATGCCGCCGCCGACACGTTGCTGGACATGATCACCGCCGACCGCGGCTGGAACGATGGCGCCGCCCGCGCCAAGCTGCTCCAGATCTTCGAGGCGATCGGTCTGGAAGACCCCTGGGTTTCGGCCACGCGCCGCCGCCTGTCGACCGTGCTGTTCGGCTGATCCGGCAGGGGCGATGGCGAGGCTTTCCATCTTTCCTCTGGCCGGGGCGATCCTTTACCCCGGCCTCACCCTGCCGCTCCACATCTTCGAGCCGCGCTATTGCGCGCTGGTCAGCGATTGCCTCGCCCGCGATCGCCGCATCGGCATGATCCAGCCGCGCGAGGATGCTCCCCCATCGCGGACCCATCCGCCTCTGTTCGAGATGGGCTGCGTGGGCCATATCGGCGATGTGGAGACGCTTGAGGGCGGTCGCTTCAACATCGTTCTCGAAGGCGTCTCGCGCTTCCGCCTGCTGCACGAACTGGAGGTGAAAACCCCCTTCCGCCAGATCGAGGCTGAGCTGATCGAGGAGGAGGAATGTCGCGCGCTTGCTCCGGTGGAACGCGCGTTGTTTGAACGGGAAGCCCGCGATTTCGCTCGTACCCACGGCTATCGTGTGGATTGGGAGCAGGTCTCGCGGCTGGACGATACATCGCTGATCAATGGCGTCGCGCAGATCGCGCCTTTCGATGCGGCGTCGAAGCAGGCGCTGCTGGAGGCTTCAGATGTGCCGGAGCGGTGTGCCTTGTTGGTGCAGCTGATGCAGTTCTACGGGCGCCGCGATGGGGACGACCAACGGGCGACTTTGCAGTAGGGAATAAAGGAAAGATGCGAGGGGGGAGTCTTTGTTGGTCGCCTTTCTCAAGAGAAAGGCTCCGGGCCCTCGCGCTCCCATAACGTCTTCCGACGCCAGGGCAGGGGCGCCGAATTGTTGCGCCCAACCTCTCCACCTGCGCAAGCCAAGGCGCCGCAGGCAACCAATTTCAGAATGAGAGCGCCTTGCAAGCCATACTGCCTGCGGCGCGGCAAGCTGGGCGCAAGGCTGAACCTTTGGCGCCCACGTAGACATTAAAGGGAGCGCGAGGGTGTAACACCCTCGCATCTATCTTCCCTTCTTAACCCCCTAAAATCGCCCCACGCACCCCATCAATCACATACTGCACCGCCAAAGCACCCAGCAGCACGCCCAGCACCCGCGTCACCACGGCTTCCACCCGGCTCCCCAGCAGGTTCATCAAGGGATGCGCCGCCAGCAGGGCCAGCAAGGACAGCACCAGCACGCTGCCCAGCGCCGCCAGCACCACCAGCGAGCTGGCGCGGTCCGTGGCGTGGCCCATCATCAGCATCACCGTGGCGATGGAGCCCGGCCCCGCCAGCATCGGCATGGCCATGGGGAAGACGGAGACGTCCTCATGCGGTTCGGGCGTGTGCTTGACCTTCTCGACGCGTTCTTCGCGGCGCTGGGTGCGCTTTTCGAAGACCATTTCCAGCGCGATGAGGAACAGCATCATGCCGCCCGCGATACGGAAGGCGTTGAGTTCGATGTGGAGCGCCGCCAGCAGCGCCTTGCCGAACAGGGCGAAGACCAGCAGGATCACCGTGGCGATCACGCTGGCGCGCAGGGCCGTGGCGCGGGCGTGGGCCGGTGAGTAGCCGGCGGTAAGGCCCGCGAAGATGGGCGCGCAGCCCACGGGGTCGATCACCACGAAAAGCGTGGCGAAGGTGGAGATAAACAGATCGAGCATGCGGGCGTTACTGCCCGTTTGCGGCTCCGGGCGCAACGGTGCGGTTGAGCACTTCGGTGCGCTTGCCGTCGAGCAGCAGGTGGATCGTCAGGTGCCGCGTGCCGTCGGGATCGAATTTGGTCGCCCAGCTGAGCGTGCGGTCCTTGGCAAGGCCGATCAGATAGTCGGCCATATGGTTGGTCTCGCCCTTCACCTCGATGCGGGCGGGGCGGGTGCCGGGCTCGATGGGTTTGACCTCGACTGGGCCCGTGCTGCTGCCATCCGGCGTGAGGTTCGGCCCGACGGTCACTTCCGGCGCGGGGGCCTGACCGCGTGCGCGGGGCACGCAATCGGCGACCTTGCCTTCGATAAAGTCGAAATCGGGTGTGGCGGCGTCCGGGGCGCTCTGGTCCAGCACCCATTTGTAATCGCCCTTCTTGGGCTGGCGCTGCCACAGGGTGAGATACCAGCCATGGGTGGCGCCACTCTCGAACAGGCCTTCCTCGGCGGCGATGGAGCCGTCGCAGCTCATCCAGACGTGATGCGTGCGGCGATGCGCGGCAGGGGCGAAGCTGACAGGCGGCTGAGCGCCCTTGCTCTTGATAAAGCCCTGAGCGCGCTGGGCGGTGGTGCCGATCAGGATCTGGCCATCGGGCGCGCCATAGGTATGGGTGCCCTCGGCCCAGCCCTTGTCCGCCGCGCGGCGGTTCCAGGCGATGGCGGAGGCGACGATCTCGCTCACCTGCGCATAGCCGCCCAGCGCGGAAACCTGCTGCGGGCCCTTTGGCTTGGGTCTGGCGATCAGTGGCGTGGCCAGAAGCGCCGTGATCGTGCAAGCGGCAACGATGCGCCGCAGCGATGCGCCCCTCACTGGATGGCGCGCGAGGTGTGGCTCAGCACGATGCCCGCGATGTTGATCAGCACGATCAGCGCCATGGGCGAAAGGTCCAGCGGGCGCGTATCGGGCAGAACGCGGCGGATGGGGGCCAGCACAGGCTCGAACAGGGCCGACAGCCCGCGCCACACGGCAGCGACAAACTGGTTGTGCAGATTCACCACGTTGAAGCTGATCAGCAGGCCCAGCACCAGATAGACGATCAGCAAGGTGCTCATCAGATCCAGAACGTAAGCGATGATATCGAGCAGGGTAAGCAACATGGAGAGTCCTGTGCCGTGGTAAGGCCCGGATGATTAGCCCAAGGCCCGGGAAAGGGGAAGTGGTTTAGGTAAGTGGGACAGGCGGAAGGATAAGGGAAGAAAGTGAAGGAAATGCGAGGGTGTTACACCCTCGTGCTCCCATGACGTCTCCCGGCGAAAGGGCAGGGGCGGGTGCCGCGGTGCGCTCAGCCTCTCCACCTGCGCCAGCTAAGGCGCCGCAGGCCGTGAATGTCATGGGTGACAGGTTGCGCAGGGCATATCAGCCTGCGGCGCAGCGATGTTACCCTAAGGCCGAACCCGAAGCGCCAAGGCCGACAAAAAACGGGAGCGCGAGGGTGTAACACCCTCGCATTTCACCTTTTCCCTAAACCCCTTAAGCCTTGCGAATCAAAGTCCCCGCCCCGCGCGAGGTGAAGAACTCCAGCAGCATCGCATGCGGCACGCGGCCATCCAGCACGACAGCCGCCTCGCAGCCCGCTTCCACGGCCAGCGTGCAGGTCTGCAGCTTGGGGATCATGCCGCCGCTGATGGTGCCGTCCTGCTCCAGCGCGAGGATGTCGCTGGGGGTCAGGTCGGTGAGGAGGTTCTTGTCCTTGTCCAGCACGCCGGGCACATCGGTCAGCAGGAACAGGCGCGCGGCGCCGATGGCGGCGGCGATGCTGCCGGCCATGGTGTCGGCGTTGATGTTGTAGGTCTCGCCATCGGCGCCCACGGCGATGGGGGCGATCACCGGGATCAGCCCGGCGCCCGAGAGGGTTTCCAGCACCGAGGTGTCGATGGTTTCAGGCTCACCCACGAAGCCGAGGTCGACCACCAGAGCTTCGCCGCCCTCGGGGTCCTCGATGGCTTTGCCCTTCTTCTGGGCGACGACCTTGCGTGCGGTGACCATGGCGCCGTCCTTGCCGGAAATGCCGACAGCCTTGCCGCCTGCCTTGCCGATCCAGCTGACCAGCTCCTTATTGATCGCGCCGGAAAGCACCATTTCGGCCACTTCGGCGGTGGCCTTGTCGGTCACGCGCAAGCCGTTGACGAACTGCGATTCGATGCCCAGCGCCTTCAGCATGCGCCCGATCTGCGGGCCGCCGCCATGGACGACCACCGGGTTGATGCCCACGGCTTTCAGCAGCACGATGTCCTCGGCGAAATCCTGCGCCAGCGCCGGGTCGCCCATGGCGTGGCCGCCGTATTTCACCACGAAGGTGCGGCCTTCGTAGCGCTTGAGGTAAGGCAGCGCCTCGATCAGCGTTTCGGCCTTGGCCAGCAGGGTATCGAGCGACAGCGGGGTGGCGGGTGCATCAGACATGGGCGGGGCCTTAATGTGAATTCGTGACGAAAGGAAGACCGCGAGGGCTCAGCGTCGGTCCAGCCAGCGGCCCAGTGCGACGAAGACATAGATCAGCGGCGGCACCATGATCGTGGAGAGCGTCAGCTTCGAGATGATCTGCCCCGTCATCAGCGCGCCCAGCGGCAGCGGATGGCCCGTGGCGCTGTCCAGCACGCCGTAGAAGCTGATGGTGATGAAGATCACCGTATCGACCACCTGGCTGAGCATCGAGGCGATCCACGCCCGCAGCCACAGCAGCTGCGAGGTGCGCCCGCCCGCCGCCAGCCGCGAGAACACGGCGACGTTCAGCGTCTGCGAGGTGCCATAGGAGACCAGCCCGGCCAGCTGCATGCGCGCGCCCTGGCCCAGCAGGCGGGCAAAGGCGTCCTGATCGTGCCAGAAGGGCGCGGGCGGCACGACGTTGATCACCGTCACCAGCAGGATCATCGAGACGATCAGCGGCACGAAGCCGAAGCGCACCAGGCGGTTGGCGGTCTGGGGGCCGTGCAGCTCCGCCGTGGCCGAGCCCAGCACGACCAGCAGCAGGAAGGCAAAAATCCCCGATTCCACAGCCAGATCGCCCAGCACCGGCCAGTGGCCAAGGCTGGCGATCTTGGTGCCAAGCACCCCCGCAAGCACGCAAAGGCCGCCGTAGAGCAAGGCTCCGGCGAAAAGGGACAGGGGGATGTTGGAAGAGGTTGTCGGCTGGGTCTGCATTGGCAGGCTTTAGCGACAGATGCAGCGCGCGGGAAGGGGGGAGAAAAGGGATTGAAGAAGAGGATTATGCGAGGGTGTTACACCCTCGCGCTCCCATGAATGTCTACGTCAGCGCCAAGGGTTCAGCCATAGAGCAACGTCGCAGCGCCGCAGGCATGATCCTGATGGCGCAGCTTGGCATGTTGGCTGCCTGCGGCGCTTTGCGTTGCGCAGGTGGAGAGGTTGGGCGCTACGATGCGGCGCCACTGCTCAAGCGTCGGAAGACGTTATGGGAGCGCGAGGGGGTAACCCCCTCGCATCTTCCTTACTCTTCGTCTTCTTCCTTCAACAACTCGCGCACAAACGGAATCAGCCCGGTCTGGCGCACACGCTTCAGGCGCTCGGCGCACAGGATCTGGCGGACTTCCTGCAAACAGGCGTCGAAATCCTCGTTCACCACCACGTAGTCGTAGGAATCCCAGTGCGAAATCTCTGCCCGAGCCCGCGCCATGCGGCTGGCGATGACCTTCTCGCTGTCCGTCCCGCGTCCCACCAGACGGCGCTGCAGCTCGTCAAGACTGGGCGGCAGGATGAAAACGCGCACCACGTCGGTGCCCGCCTTTTGCGACAGCTGCTGGGTGCCCTGCCAGTCGATGTCGAACAGGAAATCGCGGCCCTGCTTCAGCGCCTCGCGGATGGCGGCCTTGGGCGTACCGTAGCTTTTGCCGAAGACGTGGGCCCATTCGTAGAACTCGTTCTCTTCCGCCATGCGGTCGAATTCGGGCTGCGAGACGAAGTAGTAATCCTTGCCGTCCACCTCGCCGGGGCGGGGCGCGCGGGTGGTGGCGGAGATCGAGGGGCTGATCTCGTCGTCGCTCTCAAGGATGGCGCGCGCGATGCTGGTCTTGCCCGCGCCCGAGGGGCTGGAGAGGATGAACATCAGACCGCGCCGGTGCAGGCGGTCGCCGGTGTGGGGGTGTGTTTCGGCCATGCACGCTGATGGCAAAGCCGCGCGCGCGGATCAAGAGGGCAAAAGCCCGGGCGATCAATCCGCTTTTTTCACCGGCAGGGGCGAGAGGAGGGCATTGTCGAACTCTGCCTCGCGCATTTTGGCCGCCGCTTCGGCCTCATGCTCTTTCTTCTTGTCGTAGAGGTGCTTGGCCAGCAGGGCGCCGCCCACCACGATGGCCCCGGGTACAGAGCGGGTGGCGATGCGCGTCAGCGCGGCGCCCACCAGCTTGCGCGGCAGGGAGAGGCCGCCCTTCTTGCCGATCTGCGTTTCCAGCAGCACGGCCTCGATCGCCTCGCCCGCGATGCGGCGATGGCCTTTGCGCAGTTGGTCGGCGGCGCGGGTGGCGATGGGGTTTCCGGTCAGCGCTGCCGCTGCCGTGGGGAGCACGGAAAGCGGCAGTTTCGAGAAAGAGGGCAGCTTGGGCATCGGTGCAAGATCCTTACTTCTTGCGACCGAAATCCACGGTGACGACGTTTGATCCATCCTCGCTGGTGGCGACGGGGGCGCCATCGGGCGAATCATTCTCCGCCTCATCATGCGGCTCGGGGTCGAGATCGGGCACGCTGGCCTGGAATTGCAGGCCGAAATCCACCGCCGGATCGACGAAAGCCGTGATCGCCGCGAAGGGGATCGTCAGCTTGGAGGGGATCTGGTTGAAGCTGAGGCCCACCGAGAAATGATCATGCGCCACCGTCAGGTCCCAGAACTTGTTCTGGAGCACGATGGTCATCTCATCGGGGAAGCGGGCATGCAGATGCTGGGGAATGTCCACCCCGGGTGCGCCCGTCTTGAAGGTGATGTAGAAATGATGGCTGCCCGGCAGATAGCCGCCGCTGTCGGCCACCTGGCCCAGCACGCGGCCAACAACGGCACGCAGCGCCTCCTGCACGATCTCGTCATAGGGGATCAGGCTGTCGGGGGTATGGTCGGTCATGCGCTTTCGTTGGCCTGTGGGGCGGATCGGGTCAAGGGGGGTCTTGACGTCCAGCGGACAGATTACGCCTCTTGCGATGACGCGGCAATTGGAAACGCGCAGAAGTCTTGTGTGTTCCGATCCAAATCTCCGTTTTTGCCCCTGCGGACTTTCTGGACATTGCGGCGCTCGCGCGTATAGGGGGCGCCATGCGCACAGCCACCATCGCCCGCAAGACCCATGAAACCGACATTTTCGTCGAGATTAACCTCGACGGTACGGGGCAGTTCGATGTCTCGACCGGGATTGGTTTCCTCGATCATATGGTCGAGCAGCTCTCGCGCCATTCGCTGATCGACATGACGGTGAAGATCAAGGGCGACCTGCATGTGGACCAGCACCACACCACCGAGGATTGCGCCATCGCCATCGGTCAGGCTGTGAGCAAGGCGCTGGCCGACAAGGCAGGCATCGCGCGTTATGGTCAGGTCTATTCGCCCATGGACGAGGCGCTGGCCCGCGTGGCGCTGGATATTTCCGGCCGCCCCTGGCTGGTGTGGAAGGCCGCCTTCACCCAGACGCGCCTTGGCGAGATGGACACCGAGCTGTTCGAGCACTGGTTCCACTCTTTCGCTCAGGCCGCGGGCATCACGCTGCATTGCGAGCTGCTCTATGGCCAGAACAACCACCATATCATCGAGGGCCTGTTCAAGGGCCTCGCCCGCGCGCTGCGTCAGGCGGTCGAGCTGGACCCCCGCAAGGGCGGCGCGGTGCCCAGCACCAAGGGCCTTCTCGGCGACGGATCACTGGAGGCGTAAGTCATGTTCATCTGCAATCTGACCTATATCAAGCCCATCGAGGTGATCGACAGTCTGCTCGACGCGCATGTCGCATGGATCAAGGCCAACCACGCCGCCGGTCACATCGTCGCCTGGGGCCGCAAGGTGCCGCGTGAGGGCGGGATGATCTGGATGGTCGGCCCGGACAAGGCTTTCGCCGAGGCGCTGGCCGCGCAGGACCCGTTCATCGTCGAGGGTGCGGCCAAGGTCGAGGTGATCGAATTCGCCCCCGGCCATATCGACCCCGAGTTCGTCAAGCTGGCTATGGGCGCGATGTAAGATGCTGGCACTCATCGATTATGGTGCCGGTAATCTCCACTCGGTGGCCAATGCGCTGAAGGCGGCGGGCGCGAGCGACGTTGCCATCACCGCCGACCCGGATGTGGTGGCCAAAGCCGACCGCGTGGTGCTGCCGGGTGTGGGGTCCTTCAAGGCCTGCGCGGAAGGGCTGAACGCCATCGACGGTCTGGTCGAGGCGATGGAAACCCG
Organism: Novosphingobium terrae; assembly: GCF_017163935.1. Taxonomy (NCBI): domain Bacteria; kingdom Pseudomonadati; phylum Pseudomonadota; class Alphaproteobacteria; order Sphingomonadales; family Sphingomonadaceae; genus Novosphingobium; species Novosphingobium terrae. The sequence continues at coordinate 550,338 of NZ_JABVZR010000001.1, forward strand.
CGTGCTGACCGACAAGGTGCCGTTCCTCGGCATTTGCGTCGGCATGCAGCTGCTGGCCACGCGCGGCGTCGAGCATGGCATCACGCAGGGTCTGGGCTGGATTCCCGGCGAGGTGCGGTTGCTTGAACCCGCCGATACGTCGATCAAGATCCCCCATATGGGCTGGAACGATGTGATCGCCATGCCGGGCGCGCCTCTGGTTGTGGGCGGCGAGGGCTATTTCCTGCACTCCTACCATTTCGTGCCCGAGGATGAGGCCCATGTGCTGGCCCGCACCGTGCATGGCGTGCCCGTGGTGGCCGCTGTCGGTCGCGACAACATTGTGGGCGCTCAGTTCCATCCGGAAAAGAGCCAGAAATTCGGACTGGATGTACTGTCGCGATTTTTGGAGTGGCAGGGGTAAGAAGGGATGGATGCGAGGGGGTTACCCCCTCGCGCTCCCGTTAATGTCTGCGTTGCGCTAATGGTTCGGCCTTATGTTAAGGTCGCGGCGCCGCAGGCTCTAAGGCCGCTGCGCGGCAGGGAGTTTCTGGCGAGAGGTGGCGGTTTACCCGGCCTCGCGTCGGGAGACGTAATGGGGTGAAGGGGCGTAACGCCCCTTCGATAATTCTTTTCTGCATAGGGCCATAAACCAATGATCGTTTTCCCCGCCATCGACCTGAAAGCCGGCCAGGTCGTCCGCCTGGCAGAAGGCGATATGGCCCGCGCCACCGTCTATGGTGACAACCCCGCCGCTCAGGCGCAGATTTTCGCCAACGCCGGAAGCCAGTTCCTCCATGTGGTGGACCTCGACGGCTCCTTCGCGGGCCGCGCCGAGAACCGCGAGGCTGTGGAAGGCATCCTGCAGAGCTTCGAGGGCCATGTGCAACTCGGCGGCGGCATCCGCACGCGCGAAGCTGTCGCGGGCTGGTTCGATCTGGGCGTCAGCCGCGTGGTGATGGGCACCGCCGCGCTGAAGGACCCGCAGTTCGTCAAGGATATGGCCAAGGAGTTCCCCGGCGGCATCGTGGTGGCGGTGGACGCCCGCGATGGCTTCGTGGCCACCGAGGGCTGGGCGGAAGTCTCCGACGTTTCGGTGGTGGACCTCGCCCGCCGCTTCGAGGACGCGGGCGTCGCCAGCCTGCTGTTCACCGACATCGGCCGCGACGGCCTGCTGAAGGGCGCCAACATCGAGGCGACCGTCGATCTGGCGCGTCGCGTGGACATTCCCGTGATCGCCAGCGGCGGTGTGAAGGGGCTGGACGATATCCGCATGCTCTCGCTGCACGCGCATGAGGGGATCGAGGGCGTGATCACCGGGCGTGCGCTGTTCGAGGGTCGGCTGGATCTGGCGGCGGCTATCGCGATGGCGGCCAAGGAAGGTTAAAGGGATAGATGCGAGGGGGTTACCCCCTCGCGCTCCCATTAATGTCTGCGTTGCGCTACTGGTTCGGCCTTGCGCAAGGTCGCGGCGCCGCAGGCTTTAAGGCCGCTGCGCGGCGAGGAGTTTAAGCGAGAGGATCGGGTGCCACCGCCCTCTCGCCGGAAGACGTCATGGGGGTGCAGGGGGGGTAACACCCCCTGCTTGATCCCTTCTAACTTTGGAAAACCGCATGTCCGTTCGCATCCGTGTCATTCCCTGCCTTGATGTCCGCGATGGCCGCGTGGTGAAGGGCGTGAACTTCGTCGACCTTATCGATGCGGGCGATCCGGTGGAGCAAGCCCGTGCCTATGACGCGGCGGGTGCGGACGAACTGTGCTTCCTCGACATCAGCGCCAGCCATGAGGGGCGCGGGACGCTGCTCGACGTGGTGCGCCGCACGGCGGAGGTGTGCTTTATGCCGCTGACGGTCGGCGGCGGCGTGCGCAGCGCCGAGGATGCGCGCGCTCTGCTGCTGGCGGGGGCGGACAAGGTGGCGGTGAACTCGGCGGCTGTGTCGCGGCCCGAGGTGGTCAGCGATATCGCGGAAAAGTTCGGCAGCCAGTGCATCGTGGCCAGCGTGGATGCGCGTCAGGTGGAGCCCGCTCGCTGGGAAATCTTCACCCATGGCGGGCGCAAGGCTACCGGCATCGATGCTCTGGAGCATGCGGTGAAGCTGGCCAATCTGGGAGCGGGCGAGTTGCTCGTCACCAGCATGGATGGCGACGGCACGCAGAACGGCTATGATCTGGCGCTGACCCGCGCGATTGCCGATGCGGTCAATGTGCCGGTGGTGGCCAGCGGCGGCGTGGGCAATCTGGATCATCTGGTGGCCGGCGTTACTCAGGGCCATGCCAGCGCGGTGCTGGCGGCCAGCATCTTCCACTTCGGCAAGCACACCATTGCCGAGGCCCATGAGGCCCTTCGCGCCGCTGGTCTGCCCGCGCGGGCTTGACCTGAGCGCGCCATCAAAGCATCGCTGAACCCATGGAACAGAAGCCTTCACCGATCGCCACGCTGGAACGCCTTGAGGCGACCATCGCCGCGCGCCGCAGCGCCGATCCTGACACCAGCTATGTCGCGAAGCTCAACGCCAAGGGCTTGAAGAAGATCGCGCAGAAGCTGGGCGAGGAGGGCGTGGAAACCGTCATCGCCGCGCTCGCGGAAGACGATGAGGCGCTGACCGGAGAGGCCGCCGATCTGATCTTCCACCTGATCGTGCTGCTTCAGGCGCGTGGGTTAAGTCTGGCCGATGTCTGCGCCGTGCTCGACCAGCGCGAGGGCATCGGCGGTCTGGCCGAAAAAGCTGCCCGCACCCAATAAGGAGCCCAAGCATGCCCATCGACGCAAGGCTGCCCTATGACGAGGCCAACATCTTCGCGAAAATCCTGCGCGGGGAAATCCCCTGCAAGAAAGTCTATGAGGACGACTTCGCGCTGGCCTTCCACGATATCGCCCCCAAGGCGCCGGTCCATGTGCTGGTGGTCCCCAAGGGCCCTTACGTCAGCTGGGACGATTTCTCTGCCAACGCTCCCGACGCCCTGATCGCCGGTTTCATCCGCGCGGTGGGCACGGTGGCCCGCCAGTTCGATCTGGTGGAGCCGGGCTATCGCCTGCTGGCCAACATCGGCCCGGATGGCGGTCAGGAAGTGCCGCATCTGCATGTGCATCTCTTCGGCGGAGCGCCTCTGGGGCCGATGCTGGCCTGAAACGGCCCTCAAACGCTAAAAATCTCGGCAAAATTAAGGTAAATGAACCGAGAAGGCGGCTCGGCCTTGCCCTGCCGCCCCGCACCGGGCTAGAGCCTGAACAATGACGCTTCAGGCAGCCCCCCCTGTCTTCCCGCATCCCCTGCCTCAGCCCTCCAGCGGGCTGATGACGGGCGCCGTGCATTATTTCGCCGTGCGCGCCTATTACGAGGATACGGACCTGTCGGGCGTGGTCTATCACGCCAACTATCTGCGCTGGTTCGAACGCGCCCGTTCCGACCTGCTGCGCCTGCTCGGCATCGACCAGCGCGCGGCGGTGGAGGCGGGCGAGGGCGCCTATGCCGTGACCGAGATCGCCATCCGCTACGCCAGCCCCGCGCGGCTCGACGACGATGTGCTGATCGAGACCCGCGTCGAGGACCTTGGCGCCGCTTCCTGTCGAATGTGTCAGTCAGCGTTCAGAAATGGTGATCTACTGGCCAAGGCGCAATTGCGGGTGGGCTTTGTCAGCCCCAGCGGGCGACCACGGCGTCAACCGGCGGCATGGCGTGCCGCTTTCGAGGATTTTCTGGCGGGGCGCGTTCCGCCGTCGGGCATCAAGGATGAGGCTTGAACAATGAGTGTGATGACGTTGCTCGTGATGGGCGCCGCCGGTCTTGATGGCGCCCCCGACCATCTGGACCCCGTGCGCCTGTTCATGGACGCCGACCCGGTGGTGAAGGGCGTGCTGGGCGCGCTGGCGCTGGCCAGCCTGTGGGTCTGGACGATCATCATCACCTTCTCGATGCGCATCGTGGCCATCCGCCGCAAGACCGAGGCCTACGAGGCCGAGTTCTGGAAAGCCCGCGATCTGGAAGCCTTCCAGAAGGGCGCCCAGGGCCAGAAGGCCGATCTGCCCGCCGCCAAGGTGGTGGCCGCGGCCTTGTCCGAATGGCGCCGCTCGGTCACCGGCAAGGTGGACCGCGAGGCCGCGCGCGGCCGCCTCGCCAGCGCGATGGACAGTGTCGTCGCCGCCGAGACCGAGGAACTGGCCGACCGCCTGAACTTCCTCGCCACCGTAGGTTCGGTGGCCCCCTTCGTCGGTCTGTTCGGCACGGTGTGGGGCATCATGAACAGCTTCTTCCAGATCGGCCAGCAGCAGAACTCCTCGTTGGCGGTGGTGGCTCCGGGCATTTCGGAGGCGCTGTTCGCCACGGCTGTCGGCCTGTTCGCGGCCATTCCGGCGGTGATCGCTTACAACCGGTTTTCGCATCGCGTGAACGGGTTTGAGTCGCGGTTGCAGCGTTTTGCGGATCGGTTCCACGGGAGCCTGAGCCGGGAGCTGGATCAGCTGTGATTCAGGCAATTCAGAACGAGGGAAGGCTTGAGGGGGTTACCCCCTCAAACTCCCATAACGTCTCCCGACGCATGGGCAGTGGCGCCGCATCGTTGCGCCAACGTCCCACCGCCGGAGGCAATTATTCCCTGCGGGGCGGAGAGGTTGCACGCAACTTTTCGGCCCCCCGTGCCCGCGCGTCGGAAGACGTAACGGGGGTGCAGGGGGCGATGGCCCCCTGCGTTCATCCTTCTTCCTTGGGAGCCTGAACCATGGCGATGGGCATCCACAAATTCTCACGCGGAGGCCGCCGCAGTCGCGGTTCGCGCTCGCCGATGGCGGAGATCAACGTCACGCCGCTGGTTGACGTGATGCTGGTGCTGCTGATCATCTTCATGGTCACCGCGCCTCTGCTCAAGGCGGGCATTCCGATCCAGCTGCCCGACAGCCACGCCAAGCCGCTCGATCAGACGCCCAAGCAGGTGACGATCAGCATGGACCGTGAGGGCACCGTGTTCATCGACGATGCCGAAGTGTCGCCGGGGGAACTGTCGGACCGTCTGGCCAATCTGCCCAAGGACGCTGACGGCAAGGAGCCGCTGGTGGTGCTGCGCGCGGACAAGGGGCTCGATTATGGCCGGGTGATTGGCCTGATGGGCGATCTGAACCATGCCGGGGTCACCTCGATCTCGCTGGTGACGGTGTCGGCGGGCGATCCCGGCGCGCCGGCCAAACGCGGGAACTGACGAAGGATGGCGACGACAATGCGCAAGAGCGAGATGGGGGGGCTGGCGATTGCGCTGGTCGGCCATGTTGCGCTTGTGTGGGTGCTGGCGATGTCGTGGCATGGCAAGGTGCCGCCGCCGCCCCCGCGCATGACGGTGACGCTGAGCGACAATGTCGGCCTTCAGTCCGAGGCGCCCAGCCATGAGCAGGCCGCCGCCGATGTGGCGCCCACGCTGGGGCAGGCCCAGCCCGAGGAGCAGGCCGCGCCCGAGCCGGTGAAGCCGGTCCCCGTGCCGATGCCCAAGCCGGAACCGAAACCCGAGCCCAAGCCGCAGCCCAAGCCCGAGCCGGTGAAGCCCCAGCCCAAACCGGTGCCGAAGCCTGAGCCGAAACCGGTGCCCAAGCCCGAGCCGCGCAAGCCGGAACCCAAGCCCGCGCCCCACAAGCCTGAGCCGGTCAAGCAGGCGCCCAGCAAGGCCAAGCCTCAGGATGATCCGGTGGGCCGCGCCATTGCCGCGCGTGAGGGCAAGGCCAACACCAAGGGTAGCAAGGACGCCAAGCCCAGCACCAAGCCTGCTGGCGGCAGCCGCCTTGGCGCGGACTTCCTGAAGGGCCTCGCGCCGCAGGGTAATGGCAAGGCGCAGACGCCGCCGGCGGCCAACATCGGGCCGGGCGTGCGGGCCGGGCTGGCCAGTGCGATTTCGCGCGCGCTCAAGCCCAATTGGCGCGTCCCTCAGGGCGTCGATACCGACGAATTGGTGACGATCCTCTCCTTCGATCTCAACCGGGACGGCTCGCTGGCCGGGCCGGTGCGGGTGGTGAGCCAGACCGGCATCACCGACAGCAACAAGACTCAAGCTCATATCCATGCAGAAAATGCCGTTCGCGCGGTGAAGCTGGCTGCACCCTTCTCTTTGCCGCCGGAGTATTATGATGCATGGAAGCATGTGGCTTCCTTCCGCTTCGACAGGAATCTGGCACAATGAAGACTTCGATGAAGGCCCTGTTGATGGCCGCAGGCATGGGCGGCGCGCTGATCGGCGCCGCTGCTGATGCTCAGCAAATCGCTCCGGCCTCGATCCTGCCGCCCCCGCAGATCCAGCAGAAGCCCGCCGATACGGGCGGTCTGACCGGTTCGGTGTCCGACGATTCGGCCTGGGTCGATCTGGGCATCGACATTCCCAGCTTCGCCACCCCCGCCGATGTGCCCACGCAGGCCAGCGCGGGCGGCACCGCTGCTCTGGGCCGCGCGATTGCGGATGTGATCACGGCGGATCTGAAGAACAACGGCCTGTTCAAGCCCATCGGCCCGGCCAAGCTGCCTGGCATCGGCATGGGCGACGTGACCCAGCCCGACTTTCCCGGCTGGAGCTCGCGCGGCGCCGAAATGCTGGTGCATGGCAGCGTGCGTGCGGGTGGCGACGGCTCGCTGATGGTCTCGTGCTATCTCTATGACGTGCGGCTGCAGCAGCAGCTGACCAAGGCGGCCTGGACCTTCTCGGCGGGCGACTGGCGCCGTGCGGCGCATAAGTGCTCGGACGTGATCTATTCGCGTCTCTCGGGCGAGAGCCCCTTCTTCGACAGCCGCATCGCCTACATCGCCGAGACCGGTCCCAAGGACCACCGCATGAAGCGGCTGGCGATCATGGATTCGGATGGTGCCAACCACCGCTTCATCACCACCGGTCAGGCCATGGCGCTGACGCCGCGTTTCTCGCCCGATTACAAGAAGATCCTCTACCTGTCCTATCTCAACGGACGGCCCCGCATCTACATCTATGACATCGCCTCCTCCAGCCAGCGGCTGGTGGCGGAGACGGGCAATCCCACCTTCGCCCCGCGCTGGTCGCCCGATGGCAAGTGGATTCTCTATTCCATGGCGGTGGCGGGCAACACCAACATCTATCGCATCTCGGCAGCGGGTGGCTCCAGCCAGAAGCTGACCGACACGCCCGGCATCAATGTCGGCGGCAGCTACTCGCCCGACGGCAATCGCATCGTCTTTGAAAGCGATCGCGGCGGCAGCCAGCAGATCTATGTGATGAATGCCGATGGCAGCAATCAGCACCGCATCAGCTTCTTCGGCGGCAAGGCTGCGACGCCCGAGTGGAGCCCGCGTGGCGACCAGATCGCCTTCACCCGCATCGGCGGTGGCGGCTTCGGCATTGCCGTGACCGATCCCAACGGTTCGGGCGCGCGCACGCTGACCCATGGCTGGCAGGACGAATCGCCCACCTGGGCGCCCAACGGCCGCATCATCCAGTTCTTCCGTACCGAGCGCGGTGCCGCCGGGCGTTCGTCGCTGTGGCAGGTCGATCTGACCGGCAGCCATGAGCGCCGCCTGCCCACGCCCGTCGACGGGTCGGACCCCAGCTGGGGCCCCATTCGCCAGTAAGTTTCCCCCCAACTTCCCGGGAAGGAATCGGCCTTCCCGTCTTCCAAGCAGAGGAGTCTCTCATGTTCTCCAAGCTCCCTACCGCTGCCAAGGGTGTCGTCCCCGGCGCGATGGTCTTGACCCTGGGTCTGGCGCTGGCCGCCTGCGGCCACAAGCCGCCCAAGACCCTGCCGCCCGAGCCGGCCCCCGCCGTCTCGCAGGCTGCGCCGCCCCCGGCGCCCACCAACCAGGGCCCCGTGCCCGGCAGCGCCGCTGACTTCGTGGCACAGATGATGGGCAAGGACACCATCCACTTCGCGCTGGACAAGTACAGCGTCGATCCCGGCGAGACGCCCGCCCTGCAGGCTCAGGCCCAGTGGCTGATGCGCTATCCGTCGAAGAAGGCCACCATCGAGGGCCACTGCGACGAGCGCGGCACCCGCGAATACAACCTCGCCCTGGGCGAGCGCCGCGCCACCGCCGCGAAGAACTACCTCGTCTCGCTGGGCGTCGATGCCTCGCGCCTGACGACGATCTCCTACGGCAAGGAACGCCCGGTCGACACCGCCTCGACCGAGGAAGCCTATGCCCGCAACCGCCGCGCTGTGACTGTCGCCATCGACTGATCACGCCGCTCTGGTTGGAAGAACGCCCCGCTGGCTGGTTGGCTGGCGGGGTTTTCTTTTTTCGGGGTTGGAAGGCTAGAAAGATGCGAGGGGGTTACCCCCTCGCGCTCCCATTCCGTCTTCCGGCTCATGGGCAGTGGCGCCCGATCTCTGCGCCAGCATCGCCGCGCCGCAGGCTATGGCATCCCTGCCTGCGGCGCGGCAAGCTGGGCGCGAGGCTGAACCCGTGGCGCTGAGGCGGACACTAAAGGGAGCGCGAGGGTGATGACCCTCGCATCTTTCTTTCCTTCTGCCTTGCCCCTTAACCTTCTTCCACCCGAATCCTTGCGCGCAGCCCCGAATCCCCCCACAATGGAAGACTATGAACCGCGCACGTCGATCAAATGACTGGGGCTTTCCGCGCTGGCGGGGCTATGAGGCTGGGCGCGAGGCGGCGCAGATCCGCCTGTGCGACCGTGCGGGCTGCAATGAGCCCGGCAATTGCCCGGCGCCCAAGTCACCCAACAATCCGGACCGCTGGTATTTCTGCCAGCAGCATGCCGCCGAATACAATTCGGGCTGGGACTATTTCGCCGGTCTGGACGCCGAAGAGGCCGCCAGCCGGGAGCAGGCCGAGCAGCAGACTCACAGCGGCTATCGTGAGAGCGCCTATTATGGCTGGGCCGGATCGGGCGACGGCACGCGCAGCCGCGATGAGCTGAAGGCGCTGGAGGTGCTGGGGCTCGATCCTGACGCCGATTTCGATGCGGTGCGCAAGGCATGGCGGACCAAGGCCAAGGCTGTGCATCCCGATGTGCGCCCCAATGATGCCGAGGCGGCCAAGGCCTTCATGGGCCTTCAGGCCGCCTATGAGGTGCTGCGCGTGGCCGAGGAGCAGCGCAGCTGGAAGGGCGCCGGGGTGTGAAATCTTTCATCGCCATCATGACGATGGCGATGGGCATGGGGTTCGCTTCCGTTGCTTGTGCTCGGGAGGCAGCCGGGGCATCGGCGCCTGAAGCTGCGATCATCTATGAAAATGAGGCGCCTGGGCTGTGCTATGATTGCACCCGGGTCAGGATCGCCGTGACGTCTGAAGGTCAGGTGTCGATCACGCGATGGCGGGTGGGGCCCGGCGCTTATGGACATACCGGCCCGGTGATGACGCAGGACAAGGTGTCCCGGGCGCGTGTCCGGGCTTTCGCCAGAGCATTGGCGCCCTATCGCCCGAGTGAGGGCAGGGTGAAGCTGCCGACCGCTTGTTCCGTGTTCGTCACCGAGGCTGGCGGGCTGACCATAGGCTGGAGCGATTCCCTTGGGCATCAACAGCTGAACGTCGATTATGGCTGCGATCCGGCGCGATATAGGGCCATGTTCGGTGCCTTGAGAGATGCGCCCCACCGGCTGGGGCTGGGCGATCTGCTCGGCTCGCTCGGCAGTCTGCGTCATGCCAGGGGCTCGTCGCGGCAGGTGCTACAACCGGCTCACGGGGCAAACAAAAAGGCGCCGCTTCCCCAAGGAAGCGGCGCCTCTTCGTAGATCGAACTGCCTGCCTGATTGGCCGGAAATGGCCGCAAGGCGGAACGAGGTCCGATCCTTATACGCTTACTTCGGCGAAACCACCATCAGCATCTGGCGGCCTTCCATGCGCGGATAGGCCTCCACCTTGGCGATCTCGGCGATGTCTTCCTGCACGCGGCGCAGCAGGTTCATGCCCAGCTGCTGGTGCGAAAGCTCACGACCGCGGAAGCGCAGCGTCACCTTGACCTTGTCGCCTTCCTCGATGAAGCGGTGCATCGCCTTCATCTTGGTGTCGTAGTCATGGTCGTCGATGTTCGGACGCATCTTGATCTCCTTGATCTCCTGCGTCTTCTGCGACTTGCGGGCGAGATTCGCCTTCTTCTGCGCCTCGTAGCGGAACTTGCCGACATCGAGGAACTTGCAGACCGGCGGATCGGCGTTGGGCGACACTTCGACCAGGTCAAGCCCGACCTCGAAGGCCTGCGCAATCGCGTCGCGGGTGTTCAGCACGCCGAGGTTTTCACCTTCGCCGTCGATCACGCGCACCTTGGGCGACTGGATAAATTCGTTGTAGCGTGGCCCGCTCTTAACGGGGGGCGCCATACTGCGCCGGGGTGGGGGAGCTATAGTCTTCTCTCCTGTGGTAGCCGATACAAGAACGGGCGACACCAGAGCGCACCCCCGTCCGGGCCGGACACGAAGTGTCGAAGCCGTATCGGGAGTGCGCTCTGGTGCCGCGCGAACCTGAATGCGTCTTTAAAGCGATTCCTGCAGGCGGCAAAGCGATATTTTCCGCTTATCCGGCGGAAAATCGGGCCTATGCGGGCAGGGGAAAGCGCAGCACCTTGCCGCTGGCCGTCACCAGCGCTTCCAGCTTGCGTTCGGGCGCCAGAGCCTCGCGAATGGGCGGGGCGGAGGCGTCCAGCCCGCCGGTCAGCGTGCCATGGGCGGGCAGGATCATGCGGTTGCCTGCCAGCACGGCGCAGGGGCGGGAGATCAAGCGGCCTTGCAGGCGCAGCCGCAGCTTGGGATGGAAATGGCCGGAGAGTTCAGCGCCTTGCGTGCCGGGCTCGGCGATATGGCGCAGGGCGATGCCGCGGATGGTCAGCTCTTCGGCCACGGTGCCGGGCAGGGTGCTATCCGCCAGACCCTCATCGTGATTGCCGGTGATCCACACCACCTCGGCCCGGCGTGCCAGAGCCTCCAGCAAATCCGCCGCCCCCGATTCGAGCCGCATCGGCCCCTGCGAGTCGTGAAAGCTGTCGCCCAGCGCATAGATGCGGCACGCGCCGGTGGCGGCCTGCGCGGCGGTCAGGCGTTCCAGCGTTTCGCGGCTGTCGTAAGGGGGCAGGAACTGGCCGTGTTTGGCGTACCAGCTGGCCTTTTCCAGATGCAGATCGGCCACCACCAGCGCCTGCTCTTCCGCCCACCACAGAGCCCGGCAGGGCGACAGGCGCCACTCGCCCCCGGCAAAGCCGAAAGCCGCGCCGAAGTCGCTCGCATCGCAGGCCGCATCCGAGGGAACAGAAGGGGAAAGCATGGCTCACCCTTGCCGCGCGGCGCGGGGGATGGCAAGCGACTGTCGCCGAGTTGAAACACCATGCTCCCGGGATGACACGATGACCGAATGGACCGCCCACACGCAACAAGCCCGCGCCTGGTTCGAAAGCCTGCGCGACGCGATCTGCGGCGCCTTCGAGGGGCTTGAGCGGGAGGCCGGATCGGACGCGTCGTTCGAGTACACCCCATGGCAGCGCGCCGCTCACAACGATGAAGACGGCGACACCGGCGGCGGCGTGCGCGGCCTGATGAAGGGCAAGATTTTCGAGAAGGTGGGGGTGAACGTCTCCACCGTCCACGGCACTTTCGCGCCCAATTTCGCCTCCAGCATCAACGGTGCCAGTGTCGAGAACCCCGGCTTTACCGCCACCGGCATCAGCCTTGTCGCGCATATGGCCAATCCGCATGTGCCCGCAGTGCATATGAACACGCGCTTCCTGACGACCACCAAGGCATGGTTCGGCGGCGGCGCGGATCTCAACCCGCCGATCCCCTATGAGGAAGATACGCAGGACTTCCACGCAGCCTTCAAAGCCGCCTGCGATGCTCACGAACCCGGCGACTACGACCGCTTCAAGGCATGGGCGGACGACTATTTCTACATCCCCCATCGTGGCGTGCATCGCGGTGTCGGCGGGATTTTCTACGATCACCTCGATTGTGCCGATCAGGCGGGCTGGGATGCGAACTTCGCCTTCACCAAGGCCGTGGGCGAGACCTTCCTCGACATCTTCCCGCAGATCGTGCGCCGACGCATGGCTGCGGCATACACGCCCGCCGAGAAGCAGACCCAACTGGAATGGCGCGGTCGCTACGCGGAGTTCAATCTGGTTTACGACCGGGGCACGACCTTCGGCCTGAAGACCGGCGGGAATGTCGAGGCCATTTTGATGAGTCTGCCGCCGGAAGCAGCCTGGAGCTGAAGAAGAAAGAGAAAATGCGAGGGCCATCGCCCTCGCGCTCCCTTTAATGTCTATGTTGCGCTTCGGGTTCGGCCTTGCGCTTACTTCGCTGCGCCGCAGGCCGGGACCGATAGCCTGCGGCGCGGCAAGGTGGGGCAGGTGGAGAGATAACGCGCAACGACCGGGCGCCACCAGCCTCTCGTCGGAAGACGTTATGGGAGCGCGAGGGGATAATCCCCTCGCATTTCCTTCTTAAACCTCTTGCCAAAACCCCCTGTCACCAAACTGCCGCAAAAAGCCCTCTGGCGCTTTGGCATTTGCTTGATTACATGGGCCGCCACGAATCGACACGGGCTTGCAGCCCCATGCAGGCCCCACGCAAAGCGGGACAACGCATAGTGGCTAGCATCGACATCGCCCTCGGCCTTACTTTCGACGACGTGCTGCTGCGTCCGGCGGAATCGGACATCGTGCCTTCGATGGCCGACACGCGCACGCAGCTCACCAAGGGCATTGCGCTCAACATTCCGGTGCTCTCCGCCGCCATGGACACCGTGACCGAGGCCGACATGGCCATCGTTATGGCGCAGCTGGGCGGCATTGGCGTGCTGCACCGCAACCTCACCATCGAGGAGCAGGCCGCCGCCGTCCGCGCCGTGAAGCGCTTCGAGAGCGGGATGGTCGTCAACCCCATCACCATCGGGCCCGACGCCACGCTGGGCGAGGCTCAGGCGCTGATGAACGCGCACAAGATCAACGGCATCCCCGTGGTTGAGGGCAGCGGCAAGCTGGTTGGCATCCTGACTCACCGCGACGTGCGATTTGCCGACAACATCGCCCAGCCCGTGCGCGAGCTGATGACGCATGAGAACCTCGCCACCGTGCGCGCCGGCGTCTCGCAGGAAGAGGCCCGTCGCCTGCTCCACGCGCGCCGCATCGAGAAGCTGCTGGTGGTGGACGATGCCTATAAGTGCGTGGGCCTCATCACCGTGAAGGACATCGAGAAGGCGGTGAACTACCCCGCCGCCACCAAGGATGCCGCTGGCCGCCTGCGCGTCGCCGCCGCCACCACCGTGGGCGATAAGGGCTTCGCCCGCACCGAGGCGCTGCTCGATGCCGAGTGCGACGTGGTCATCATCGACACCGCCCACGGCCACAACCGTGACGTGGCCCGCGCCGTCGAGCGCGTGAAGCTGCTCAACCCCAACGCGCAGGTCATCGCCGGCAACGTGGCGACTGCCGAGGCCACCAAGGCGCTGATCGGCGCGGGTGCCGATGGTGTGAAGGTGGGCATCGGGCCAGGCTCGATCTGCACCACGCGCATCGTGGCGGGCGTGGGCGTGCCCCAGCTGACCGCCATCATGGAAAGCGCCGAGGAAGCATCGAAGCACGGTGTGCCCGTGATCGGCGACGGCGGCCTGCGCACCAGCGGTGACGCTGCCAAGGCTCTGGCTGCTGGCGCCAGCTCGATCATGGTCGGCTCGCTGCTGGCCGGCACCGAGGAAGCGCCGGGCGAGACCTTCATCTATCAGGGCCGCGCCTATAAGGCCTATCGCGGCATGGGCTCGGTGGGCGCCATGGCGCGCGGATCGGCCGACCGCTACTTCCAGCAGGACATCAAGGACCAGATGAAGCTGGTCCCCGAAGGCATCGAGGGCCAGGTCCCCTACAAGGGCCCCGCCAAGGATGTGGTCCACCAGCTGGTCGGCGGCGTGAAGGCGGCGATGGGCTATACGGGTTCGGCGACGATCGAGGATCTGCGCACGAAGTCGAAGTTCATCCAGATCACGAACGCCGGTCTGAAGGAAAGCCACGTTCACGACGTGACGATCACGCGCGAGGCGCCGAATTATCCGACGCGTTGATTGAAGGGATTGAAGGGGTAGGCGCGAGGGGGTTACCCCCTCGCGCTCCCTTTAATGTGTACGTTGCGCTTCGGGTTCGGCCATAGAGCTAACGTTGCAGCGCCGCAGGCTTTCAAGACCCTGCGCAGCCCACGCATCATGGTTGATCTGCCTGCGGCGCTTTGCCTTGCGCAGGCGGAGAGACAAGGCACTCGGATCGGGTGCCACCACCATTTCGTCGGAAGACGTCATGGGAGCGCGAGGGGCCCGGAGCATCTCTCTTGAGAGATGCGACCAACAAGGACTCCACCCTCGCATTTTCTTTTTCCCCTTATCTGGTAACCTCTTCCTCATGACCCCTGCTGCCCGCGTCCAAGCCGCCATTGAGATTCTCGACGCGGTGATTGCTGCGGCGAAGGCGGGCGGCGCTCCGGCGGATCGGGTGTTCAGCGAGTGGTTCCGCACCCGCCGCTTTGCCGGATCGAAGGACCGGCGCGCGGTGCGTGATCTGGTCTACAACGCCATCCGCGCTTGCGGCCCCATCCCGGAGAGCGGGCGCGCGGCCATGCTGCGGCTGGTGCAGGGCGATGAGGCGCTGGCGAGCCTGTTCGATGGCGGGCGGCATGCGCCCGAGCCCATCGACCCGGCGGAACCTGTGGCGCAGGGTGGCGTGGCTCCGGCTTGGCTGGAGCGTGCTCTGGAAAGCAGCGGGGTGTCCGGTGAGGAGGCTCTGGCGCTGCTGGATCGGGCGCCGCTCGATGTGCGGGTCAATGCGCTGAAGGCGGAGCGGGATGGGCTGGTGCTGCCGGTTGAGGGTGAGCCTCTGCTTGCGCGTTATGGGCTGCGCTTTCCCGCCAACACGCCGGTTGAGAGCTGGGAGGCTTACGAACAGGGCTTGGTCGAGGTGCAGGATGGCGGCTCGCAGCTGACCTGCGAGGCGGTGGCGGCGCTGCCGGGAGAAACCGTGATCGATCTCTGCGCCGGGGCGGGAGGCAAGACTCTGGCGCTGGCGGCCAGCATGGCGGGCAAGGGGCGGCTGGTGGCCTGCGATGTGGATCGCGCGCGGCTGCAGCGTCTGGCGCCTCGCGCTGAACGCGCCGGGGCTCCGCTGATCGAAACCCTGCTGATGAACCCCAACCGCGAGGCCGAGGCTCTGGCCGATCTGGCGGGCAAGGCCGATGCGGTGCTGATCGATGCGCCCTGCAGCGGCACGGGCACATGGCGGCGCAATCCCGAGGCGCGCTGGCGGCTCTCCGAAAAGGAACTGGCCCGCGTGACCGGCATTCAGAGCCGCTTGCTGGATTTGGCCGCCGCTCTGGTGAAACCGGGCGGACGGATCATTTTCGTCACCTGCTCGCTGCTGGATGCCGAAGGGGCGGATCAACTGCAGGCCTTCCTCAGGCGCGATTCGCGCTGGCAGGCTGACGTGCTGGAACTTGGCGCGGGCCAGCCGCGCGGGGCAGGCGTCAGGATGACGCCCGCGCGCGATGGCACGGACGGATTTTTCGTCGCGCGCCTTAAACGCGTGTGATAGCATCAGGTTCCATGTCGGAGACGATGTCCATACACAGGCGCGAAAGCCCAAGTACGTTCAAGGAAAAAGTCATGCGTTATGCCCCGGTTGCGCTGGTCCTCTCGGCCCTTGCCGCTCTGACGGCCAGTGCAGGACAAAGCGCCACGCCCGAGGTGCTTGATCCCCGCGCCGCCGCGCTGGAGGCTCAGGGCAAGGTTGCTCTGGCCAATGGCGATCTGGACCGGGCGACGGACGGTTTCGAGGCCGCTCTGGCGATTTCGCCGGGCAGCGCGGTGCTGGTGATGGATCTGGCCGATGTGGCGCGCCATCAGGCGATGCCGGGCAAGGCGCTGCATTACTACCGCGCGGTGCTGGCGCGCGATCCAGCCAATCTGGATGCTCTGGCCGGGGAAGGTCAGGCGCTGGCGCAGAAGGGCGCTTTCGACAAGGCCAAGCGCAATCTGGCCCGGCTTGAGGCGATCTGCGGCGATGGCTGCCCGCCCGCGCGCAATCTGGCCTCCGCTCTGACAGCGGCGCAGGCTCAGGCGCAGGTGACGCCCGCTGCGGCCCATGTGGTCAGCGCGGATACGCCCAATTCGGGTGTGGTGAACAACTGAGCCTGCCACGCAAAAGGCAGGCATGAAAAAAGCCGGGGTCGCCATCAAAGCGCCCCGGCTTTTTCGTGCTCCGATCCGATCCGATCAGATCAGCGCCTTGAACTCTTCCAGCACCGATCGATAGACGCGCTTCTTGAAGGGCACGATCAGGTCGGGCAGAGCCTCCGGGTTCACCCATTTCCAGTCGCAGAATTCTGCCGGATCATGGGCTTCCAGATCGATGTCATTGTCCTGTCCGGTAAAGCGGATCAGGAACCAGTGCTGGCGCTGGCCGCGGTACTTGCCCTTCCACAGCTTGCCGATCAGCTCGTCGGGCAGGTCATAGAGCAGTTCGTCGCGGGTCTGGGCCAGGATCACGCCCTGCTCCTCGCGCACGCCGGTTTCCTCGGCCAGTTCGCGCCAGACGGCGGCGCGCAGATCCTCGCCATCGTCAACGCCGCCCTGCGGCATCTGCCAGAAATCGCCTTCATGGCCACCGCTGTTCTCGCGCTGGTCGATCCGCTGGCCGACGAACACCTGACCGGCGGCGTTGACCAGCATCACCCCGACGCAAGGGCGGTAGGGAAGGTGGGTAAAATCATTCATGCTTTCGCTGCCTTGGGGCCCCTTGTGTGGAGCCTTTGATAGTCCGGAAAACGCGGTTTTGTCTTGCTGAAAAATCGCGAAAGGCGGCCCTTAAAGGGTGGATTGGCGCTTGACTAGGTGGGCCTGAGGGTTTTTGATTCGCGGGCGGTTTGGCGGCTGACAGAAAACTGGATGGCTCCGCGTTTGGCACGGGCGTGCAAGAGCAGCCCGGCATGGGAAGAGGCGGATCGGCCAGAGTTAAGGCGCGGACCTCATGGGCGTGGATACTCCATGCCCTGCGATGAGGGATGGATCACGATGAATGTGATTACGCGCTCGATCGAAGATGTTTCCGAAGCTGTGCCCGAGGCGGTTGTCGTGCGTTTCGCGGGCGATTCGGGCGATGGGATGCAATTAACCGGCGGGCAGTTCACGCTTTCCACCGCGCTGTCGGGCAATGATCTGGCGACCTTCCCGGATTTCCCTGCCGAGATTCGCGCGCCTCAGGGGACGCTGTTCGGTGTCTCGGCCTTCCAGATCAACTTTGGCAGCAGCGAGATTTCCACGGCGGGCGACCAGCCCGATGTGCTGGTGGCGATGAACCCCGCCGCGCTGAAAACCAATGTGGCGCATCTCAAGCTGGGCGGGCTGATCATCGCCGATTCGGGTGAGTTCACCCGCCGCAATCTCGACAAGGCCCATTATGACGCCAACCCGCTGGAGGATGGCAGCCTTGCGACATGGACCCTGCTGGCCTTCGACATCAGCGCGCTGACTCTGGAGGCGGTCAAGCCCTTCGGTCTCGGCAACAAGGAGGCGCTGCGCTGCAAGAACATGTGGACGCTGGGGCTGGCGCTGTGGATGTTCGACCGGGACCGCGCGCCGCTGATCCAGTGGCTGAAGGACAAATTCGCCAAAGCCCCGGTGCTGGCCGAGGCGAACATCGCCGCGTTGAACGCCGGGCATGCCTATGGCGAAACCGCCGAAATCGGCGGTCAGGTCCGCAAGCTGCATATTGATCCGGTGCCCGCCGCGCCCGGCCTCTATCGCACCATCACCGGCGCCGAGGCGATCAGTCTGGGGTTGGTGACGGGGGCGCAGCTGGCCGATCTGCCGATGTTTTTCGGCGGCTATCCGATCACGCCGGCCTCGGCGATCCTGCACCATCTCACGAAGATGAAGGAGTTCGGCGTCACCACCTTTCAGGCCGAGGATGAGATTGCGGCCATCGCCTCGGCGCTGGGGGCGGCCTATGCCGGGTCTTTGGGGGTGACCTCTTCCTCGGGGCCGGGCATTGCCTTGAAGGGCGAGGCCATGGGGCTGGCGGTGATGACCGAACTGCCGCTGGTGATCGTCAATTCGCAGCGCGGCGGGCCTTCCACGGGTCTGCCCACCAAGACCGAGCAGAGCGACCTCTATCAGGCGATCTATGGCCGCAATGGCGATACGCCGATGCCGGTGATCGCGGCCCGCTCGCCCGCCGATGCCTTTGAGTGCGCCATCGAGGCCTGCCGCATCGCCACCCAATTCATGACCCCGGTGATGCTGCTGACCGACGGCTATATCGCCAATGCCGCCGAGCCATGGGCTGTGCCCGACCCGGACAGCTTCCAACCCTTCCCGGCCCATTTCCTCACCGAAACCAACGGCGAGGAGGGCAAGGTGCTGCCCTACAAGCGCGACGAAAACGGCGTGCGCCCATGGATCAAGCCCGGCACCCCCGGCCTGATGCATCGCATCGGCGGCATTGAGAAGGCGGTGGATACTGGTGACCTCGATTACGCCCCCGCCACGCATCAGCTCCAGACCGATGCCCGCAAGGAGAAGGTGGATGGCATCGCTCACCATATCCCCGCGCAGGAGGTCGATCAGGGTGCGGCGGGCGGCAGGCTGGTGGTGGTCGGCTGGGGCAGCACCTATGGGCCGATCCGGCAGGCGGTGCGGCGGGCGCGGGGCAGGGGGCTGGATGTGTCGCACATCCATGTCCGCCATCTCTGGCCGCTGCCCGCCAATCTGGGGGACTTGCTGCGCGGCTATGCCAAGGTGCTGGTGCCCGAGATGAACACCGGCCAGTTCAAGACCGTGCTGCGTGATCAATATCTGGTCGATGCGCGGCCGCTGAGCAAGGTGTCGGGCCAGCCCTTCACCATCGCCGAGATCGAAGCCGCCATCGAAGCGGCACTGGCCTGAGAGGGACAAGCGATGAACCAGATGACCACCACCCTCAAGGACTGGGAATCGGATCAGGAGGTGCGCTGGTGCCCCGGTTGCGGCGATTATGCGATCCTCAAGGCCATGCAGCGGGTGCTGCCCGAATTGGGCGTCGATCCGGCCAGCACCGTGTTTGTCAGCGGGATCGGGTGCTCCAGCCGGTTTCCCTATTATATGGCCTCTTATGGCTTCCATACGATCCATGGCCGCGCGCCCGCGGTGGCCACGGGGATCAAGCTGGCCAATCCCGCGCTGGACCTCTGGCTGGTGACGGGCGATGGCGATGGTATGTCGATCGGCGGCAATCACACGATGCATTTCCTGCGCCGCAACATCGATGCGCAGATCCTGTTGTTCAACAATGAGATCTATGGCCTGACCAAGGGGCAATATTCCCCCACCAGCCGCCCCGGCACGCAGAGCCCGACAACGCCTCTGGGATCGGTGGACCGGCCTGCGCTGCCTTGCGCCTTTGCGCTGGGGGCGGGGGCGCGGTTTGTGGCGCGGGGTTACGATACGTCGAAGGAATTGGGGGCGGTTCTGAAGGCGGCGCATGCCCATCGCGGCGCGGCTTTCGTGGAGATTTTCCAGAACTGCATCGTCTATAACAAGGACCGTTTCGCCGATTTCACCGAGAAGGCGGTGGCCCATGAAAAGCAGCTCTGGCTCAAGAACGGCGAGCCGATGCTGTTCAACAAGGGCACGCAGGGCATTGCTCTGGATGCGCAGCGGCTGACGCTGAAGATCGTCGACGTACCCGATGGCGACTGGCAGGCGGTGGGGGTGATCACCCATGATGTGACCAACCGCAGCCTTGCCCATATGCTGGTCGAGCTGCCGATGGACAGCTTCCCCGTGGCGCTGGGCGTGATCTATGACGACCCCCGCCCCACCTATGAGGATGAGATGCTGGCGCAGGATGCACGGGCACGATCAGGCAAAAGCACCGATCTGCGCAAGCTGCTGAGCAAGGGCCAGACATGGCGGGTGGAAGCCTGACATATCTTGCTGCCATGTGTATTGGTGATATAGTTCACCATATCAATGAGTCGGCAAGGACAGGCTTATGGCAGCAATCATTGGCGGTGATCACACCTTCGAAGGCGACAGCGATTTCAGCGGCATGATCAAGGGCGATGCCATCATCGCGGCGGGCGCCAAGCTGCGTCTGCAAGGCATGGTGAATGGCGATGTGACCGTGAGCGAAGGCGCGCGGCTGGATCTGCTGGGGATGGTCAAGGGTGACCTCATCATGCAGCAGGGCGCCCATGCCACAGTGGCCGGCGCGGTCGGCGGCGATATCGTCAATCATGGTGGCACGGTGGAGCTGAACTGATCGCTCACCTGCCCCAAAGGGCATCTGTCATCCTCCGTTCTTGCCCCTAGCTCGAAAGGATGAGCAAACCCGTTCTCCTCTGGCTGCGCCGCGATCTGCGGCTGGCCGACCAGCCAGCCCTGCGCGCCGCCGTGGACAGCGGATCGCCGGTGATTCCCGTCTATGTGCTGGATGACGAAACGCCGCGCCACCGCAAGATGGGCGGGGCCAGCCGCTGGTGGCTGCATTTCTCGCTGGAGAGCCTGTCGCGGGATTTGCTGCAGCATGGCAGCCGCCTGATCCTGCGGCGCGGGCGCAGCGACGCGGTGCTGGCCGCTCTGGCGGAAGAGAGCGGCGCGCAGACCGTCCACGCCCTGCATCACCACGAACCATGGTGGCTGAACGCGGAAAAGGCGGTGGCCAAGGCCGGGCTGGATCTGCAGCTGCACCACGGCAATTATCTTGCGCCTCCGGGCAGCGTGACCAGCGGGGCAGGGACGCCCTATCGCATCTACACGCCCTTCTGGCGGGCCTTGCAGCAGCATATGCCTCCCCCGCCGCCCGTGGCCAAGCCGCGCCATATTCCCGCGCCCGCCCATTGGCCCAGGAGTGACGATCTGGCCGACTGGCATCTGCTGCCCACCAAACCCGACTGGGCGGCCGGCTTCCGCGCCGAATGGACGCCCGGCGAAAAGGGCGCCCACACCCGCCTGCATGACTTCATCGAAGAGGCCCGCCATTATGGCGAGACGCGCAACCTGCCCTCGCGGGAAGGCACCAGCCGCCTCTCGCCCCATCTGGCCTTTGGCGAGATCAGCCCCGCCCAATGCTGGCACGCGCTGGAGGATGACGACAGCGAGGGCGCGCAGATCTTCCGCTCGGAACTGGGCTGGCGCGACTACGCCCAGAACCAGATCACAACCATGCCCGATTACGGCGCCCGCCCGGCCAACTCCGCTTTCGAGCATTTCCCCTGGCGCGACGATCTCGATGATCTGCACGCATGGGAAAAGGGCCGCACCGGCTACCCCATTGTAGACGCCGGCATGCGCCAGCTGTGGCACACCGGCTGGATGCACAACCGCGTGCGGATGATCGTCGCCAGCCTGCTGATCAAACATCTGGGCATCGACTGGCGCGCGGGTGAATGCTGGTTCTGGGACACGCTGGTCGACGCCGATTACGCGCAGAACAGCGTCAATTGGCAGTGGTCGGCGGGGTCAGGCGTGGACGCCAACCAGTTCACCCGCATCATGGCTCCGCTGACGCAATCGGAGAAGTTCAACGCCGGGGACTATATCCGCCAATGGGTGCCCGAGCTGGCGGGTGTTGACGGTGACGAAATCCACGATCCCTCGCCCCTGATCCGCCACAAGACCGGCTATCCCGAGATGATCGTCGCCCATGTCGAGGGGCGGGAGCGGGCTTTGGGGGCTTACCGGGTGATGAAGACAGCGGCAGGATAGAAAAGGGAGACATGCGAGGGGCGCTATGGTTGGCCGCCGCTCCGGCCCCTCGCGCGCCCGTTATTGGGTGCGCTCGTTCCGGACCAGAAACAGGATCGAGAGATTCTGCGTCGGGCGCCAGTTGGTGTGCGTCACCTCAAAGCGCGTGGGGCTGATCTTGCGCACGCCGTCACCGCAGAAGCTGACCAGATCGCCGGGCTGTTCCTTGTCCACCGTCAGCTTGAACTGGCCGATCGGCGCCTTCCAGTTGCCGCCGGTGACCAGAATGTAATCGAGCCAGTTTTCGGAATAGACCACACGCCCCGCTTTCGCCGTCCGCCGCAGCCCCGCCAGCAGTGACGGCTCGACGCAATAGCGCTTCTCGGTTTCCGGGTCTTTTTCCTCGCCCAGCATGGTCATCACCGTGCCCCCCACAGAGGGCTTGTAACGATGCTCCACCACCACCGGCACGCCGGCAGGAAAGCGCTGAACCCAGTGATAGGTGGTGTGCAGCGACCAGCTTGGATCACCATTCTCCTCGATCAGTTTCAGGCGCACCGCTTCGGCATGTCTGGCAGCCGAAAGACGGTCCAGCGCGCCCCCCGCAACCTCGCTCTCCGGCGTGAGCGGTATGCCATTGCTGCGCAGCCAGGCGGTGCGATCCACCGTGCCGGTCATCGCTTTCTGCTCCATCTCCATCGTCACCGGCTTGCCGTCGACCCTGGTGGTGAAGCCAAGGAAATTGTCAGAATCGCTGACCGGGATCGAAACATCGCTCTCGAAGAAATAAGGCCCGCCGATCGGGGGCAGGGGGAAGGCCACGCGGCTGGTCACATCCTTGCCGCTGGTGTTGAGGAAGGTGTAGCGCACCACCACCTCGGAACGGGAAATGCGCAGATCCTCGCTGCGCATCTCGATGGCATCGCTGCGGGTGAGGACCAGCCCCCCAGCAGCCAGTTGAGCCGAGGAATCATTGGCGGATGCAACGCCGGGCAAGCCTGCCAGCAAGGTTGCGGCGATCAGGAGCGCATGAGCTTTCATGGCGTCTGAGTAGCGTTGATTGGCCAGAGAAAAAAGGTCGGAAAAGGAAGATGCGAGGGGATTATCCCCTCGCGCTCCCATGACGTCTTCCGGCGATAGGGCAGTGGTGCCGAAGTGTAGTGTCCCGCCGCTCCACCTGCTTAAGGTAAAGCGCCGCAGGCATTTATGCATTTGATGCATAGGCTATGCCAGAAATTCAAAGCCTGCGACGCAGCAATCTTGGCTCTTCGGCCGAACCCTGGGCGCAACGCAGACATTTATGGGAGCGCGAGGGGGTAACCCCCTCGCATCTTCACGTCTTGCCTGAACCTGAAACGCAAAAAGGCGCGACCGGCATATGGGGCTGCGTAAAAGCCGGTCGCGCCAGATTGGCTGGCGTGCCTTTGCGCGCCGTGGCCGTCACGGGCGGAGGTCTCTTGAACCCTCATACCCTTCGGCAGCGGCCCACTGTGCGGGGGTGGGCCGTGCGAGGTCACATTGGCCCCGCGCGGCTTGACGGGCGCTTATCAGGACGGGTTAACGTCGAAACGATATGGGCTGGGGAAATCACTTAGCAGCGCAGCGGTGATCGCTTCGGCGACAACCTCGGGAGCCTTGACGGAGGCGGGGTTTTCGCCCGGATAGGCTTTCGCGCGCATGGCGGTGCGGGTTGCGCCAGGGTTAACGATCGCCACGCGAATTGCGGAAATATTCTTCATTTCCTGAGCATAGCAATCGAGCAGCACCTCCTGCGCGGCCTTGGTGGCGCCATAAGCGCCCCAATAGGCGCGGGGCTTGGTGGCGACCGAGGTGGTGAGGCCGATCACGCTGGCGCGTTTGGCTTTTTTCAGCATCGGCGTGAAGCAGGTGAGCAGCGCCTGAGTCGCCAGCACATTGGTGCCGATGGCGCGGTTGAAGGCTTTCAGGTCGATGTCCTGCACCGATGTCAGCTGCGGTAGCTGCGCAGCATTGATGACCAGAATATCCAGCGCTTCCCAGCGGCCCGAGATGGCGGTGGCGAGGCGGGCGATGGCATCGGGCTCGGTGAGTTCGAGCGGGGCGATGCTGGCCGAGCCGCCCGCAGCATGGATCGCTTCCTCGACGCTTTCCAGCGCCCTGGTGTCGCGCCCGGTCAGGATCACATGGGCGCCTTGCGCGGCCAGCGCCTGAGCGGTGGCCGCACCGATCCCCCGGCTGGCGCCCGTAACCAAAGCGAGTTGGCCCTCGAAGGGGCGGGCGTCAGACATGCGGGGTATCCTTCCAGAGTGTTTTTGCGCCGGGTGATATCACCCGGCGACCCGGAAAAGGCGACAACAAACTGATTCAGAGCGTTTTCAAACCGGGTGGTACACCCGGTGGCTTGGAAAACGCGGCAACACAAGACTAGGCGGGGATCTTGACGTCATCGCCCTTGCCGGCCTCGATCAAGTCGGTGAGGCGGGTGGGGTATTCGCCCGAGAAGCAGGCGTCGCAGAACTGCGGGCAGCCATTGTTGCGCTGCTGCTCACCCACGGCGCGATACAGGCCGTCGATGCTGACGAAGGCCAGGCTGTCGGCCTGGATGAAGTCGGTCATCGCCTGCAGATCCATGCGGGCGGCCAGCAGCTTGTTCCGCTCGGGGGTGTCGACGCCGTAGAAGCAGCTGTGCTCGGTCGGCGGGCTGGCGATGCGCATGTGCACTTCGCTGGCGCCGGCATCGCGCATCATCTGCACGATCTTGAGCGAGGTGGTGCCGCGCACGATCGAATCGTCGATCAGCACGATGCGCTTGCCTTCCACCAGCGCGCGGTTGGCGTTGTGCTTGCGCTTCACATCGGCGTGGCGGGCGCCGTCGCCGGGCTGGATGAAGGTGCGGCCCACATAGTGGCTGCGGATGATGCCCAGCTCGAAGGGGATGCCGCTTTCCTGCGCATAGCCGATGGCGGCAGGCACGCCCGAATCGGGCACGGGGATCACCAGATCGGCTTCGGCCAGCGATTCCTTGGCCAGTTCCTTGCCGATCGCCTTGCGCACTTCATAGACCGACTGGCCACCCATCACCGAGTCGGGACGGCTGAAATAGACATGCTCGAAGATGCAGGGGCGCGCGGCAGGTTTGCCGAAGGGACGGTGCGAGACCATCTTGCCATCGTGGCTGACCTGGATCATCTCGCCCGGCTCGACCTCGCGGACGAATTCGGCGCCGATCACGTCAAGCGCCACGGTTTCGCTGGCGAAGATGATGCCATCGCCAAGGCGGCCGATCACCAGCGGGCGAATGCCCAGCGGGTCGCGGCAGGCGATCATGCCTTCGGGCGTCATGCAGATCAGCGAATAGGCGCCCTCGACCAGACGCAGCGCATCGATGAAACGGTCGAGCAGGGTGGGATAGCGGCTGGTGGCGACGAGGTGGATGATCACCTCGGTGTCGCTGGTCGACTGGAAGATCGAGCCCTTCTGCACCAGATCGCGCTTGAGCGTCATGGCGTTGGAAATGTTGCCATTGTGCGCGATGGAGAAACCGCCGCCCGCCAGATCGGCGAACAGCGGCTGGATGTTGCGCAGGCCCGAGCCGCCGGTGGTGGCATAGCGCACATGGCCCGAAGCCATCTTGCCGGGCAGATGAGCGAACAGGTCCTGATTGTTGAAGACATGCGCCACATGGCCGATGCCGCGATGCGAGAAGAATTCCTCGCCATCGAAGCTGGTGATGCCGACCGCTTCCTGGCCGCGATGCTGCAGGGCATGAAGCCCCAGCGCGACGGAGGCGGAGGCGCTCTTCATCCCCACCACGCCGAAGATGCCGCATTCCTCATGCAGGCAATCGTCCTCAAGATCCCAGGGGGTCGAGTCGCGATCGAACGAGGCGGCGGTGTGCGTATGGTCGGTCATGCCGGGCGTGGGTGCCTTTTTGCGCCGGATTCCCGGCGGGAATAACAGGCCCTGTACCTCATGGGTGCATCCCGTCGGGCAGGGCCTCGGGTTCGAGCGCGCCTTTACGAGATTTATGACATTTGGCAAGGGGGGGCGCTGCTGCGCCGGGCCCGAATTGGGAAGTGTGTGGGATTTTCGCAAGGGGGTTGCTGTCACAAATCCGGCAATGCTGGATTTCTAAACCACCCTCTAGGCGGCCACCTGCAACCGCGCCCGCCCACGCGCCTTGGCGATGTAAAGCGCCTTGTCGGCAGAATCGAAGGCTTCCATGGCATTTTCGCCCAGCACGGCCAGACCCATGGAGGAGGTGACCGAAATCGCCATTTCGCCATGGCGCGTGACCGTATGGGCCAAAGTGGCGCCGATGCGCTTGCAGATGCGCTCGGCCAGGGCGATGTCGGCGCCGGGCAGCAGCAGGGCAAATTCCTCGCCGCCGATGCGGGCCAGCATATCGGTGGCACGCAGACCCTGCCGCGCGACGCGGGCAAAGCTGCGCAGCACCTCGTCACCCGCCGCATGGCCGAACCGATCATTGACCTGCTTGAAATGGTCGAGGTCGATCACGGCCAGCGCCGCGGGGCGGTTCTGGGCAATGCAGCCCTCCATCGCTTCCATCAGGGCGCGGCGGTTGGGCAGGCCGGTCAGCGGATCGGTGAAGGCGGCCTCGGCCAGCGCGCTTTCCACGCGCTTGCGCTCAGACATGTCGCGGATCACGGTGACCACGCATTCGGTCAGGCCGCGCCGGTCGGCCACGGCGCGCATATGGGCCTCGAACCAGCGCGGGGCGCCGGTCAGCGGCTGGCTCTGGAACTCCACCAGCACGGTCTCGCCCGGGGCGGAGATGGCGCTGGCATGGGCCTCGATCACGCGGCGGCGGTGCTGGGCGCAGACCAGCAGCAGTGCGCGATGGCCCATCACATCCTCAGGCTGGTGATGCGTCAGCGTCAGCAGCGAGGGCGAGACGAAGCGGATGCAGCCATCGAGCCCGGTGCTCATGATCACATCGGTGGAATGGTCGGCCAGCAGGCGGTAGCGCGCTTCGCTTTCGCGCAATTCGCCAAGGCTGCGGCGCAACTGGGTGACGAGCCCGCTGATGGGGGTGATGCAGGCCATGGTCAGCAGCAGATAGACCTGCACCGAGGTCAGCTGCACGGAAAACGGCACATGAAGCAGCGTCAGCGGGCCATGGCCTTCCATGGCCACCACCACCGCCGCGCTGGCCAGCAGCGCATACATGCAGCTCAGCGCGATCAGGTCGATCCACAGCATGGCGGCCACCAGCACCAGCACCGGCAGGAACAGCAAAGGCCGGTCCGACAGGCCGAAGGAGAGAATCGCCGTGCCCGTCATCAGCACCGGAAAGCCCAGCGACAGTGTCTTGCGCAGGCTCCATGCCGTGGAACGGGCGCGGCCGTTTTGCCAATATTGGCGCCAGAGGCGCTGCATGCGTGTCAGGCAGGGCAGGAACATCATCAGCCCCAGCGCATGGCCTAGCATCCAGTCGCGCGCCATGGGCCAGCTCTCATGCGAGAAATGCTTCAGCACGCCCCAGAGGATCATCCCGCCGACGATCGGCGGGATCAGGCTGACCAGAAAGACCAGCCGCATCAGCCAGCCGGTCTCGTCACTGCGCGGGGCGTTTTCATCGCCGCGCGCGCCAGAGCGCCCATGGGGCCGCAGCAGGCGGCGCATCAGCCCGGCGGCGATCAGCGCTTCCACCGTATCGGCGACCACCATCCAGAAGCAGGTCAGCCATTTCAGCCCGTGCCAGGCCAGCAGCGCGCCCAGCGAGCCGACCGAAAGCGCGATGGTCAGGCCCCAGACCCGCCGGCTGCGCGGCGCGATATAGGCCACCAGCAGCGCGGAGGAGGGCCAGATGTAACAGAAGCCGCTGCCCAATGGCGTCGCGCTCATGGCCAGCGCTGCAAGCAGCACATAGGCCATGGCAATGTTGATTGCCGAGATGTGGGAGGGTTTGGTCGCCATGCCTCAGGAAAATTACGGGAACACCCTTAACATGCGGTAAGGATGGCCGTCCCCAGGGCGAAAGCCGATGTAAAATTTCATCAGTGGTGGCGCTTTTTTGCATCAGCATTGATCGGCCGCGGTGGCATGCCGCATGGGTCGATGTCCTGCGGGAAAGATTGCCAGCAGCCAGTCACATCCTTAAAGGCATGGGCTCCGTTGCGATCCGGCCTGCGCGCCGTGTTCGCGCATGATGTTTGCAAACCGATCGGACCCTTTCGGCGTGATCCTCTCGACCTTTGAATGGACTGTCGCCCGGCGCTATCTGCGCCCCGGGCGCGGCGAGGCCTTTATCGCCATGGTGGCAGGCATCAGCCTGGTCGCCGTGGCACTGGGCGTGGCGGCGCTGATCATCGTGATGTGCGTGATGAACGGCTTTCGCGCCGAGCTTTTCGACAAGGTCTCCGGCCTCAACGGCCATGCGGTGATCCAGGGCTATGGCGGCCGCCTCGACAATTGGCAGGACATCGTGAAATCCGCCAAGGCCACGCCCGGCGTGATCCAGGCCAGCCCATTGATCGAGCAGCCCTTGCTGGGCAGCTTCAACGGGCGCGTTTCGGCCATGGTGATCCATGGGCAGACGGCAGAGGATATCGCCAAGCTGTCGGCCAAGGTCGTGGCGGGCAACATCAAGGATCTGCGGGCAGACAGCGGCAATGTCGCCATCGGCAAGACGCTGGCCGAGGATATGGGCGTTCAGGTGGGCGATTCGATCACCATCATCAACCCGGCGGGGCGCTCCACGCCTTTCGGTACGGTGCCGCGTCAGGTCAGCTACACGGTGGCGGCGATCTTCGAGATCGGCGTCTATGATTTCGACAAGGCTTTCGTCATCATGCCGATACATGATGCCCAGACCCTGCTGCTGATCGGCGATGCCATCAGCGGGGTTGAGATCAAGGTCGACAATCCCGATCGCGTGACCGAAATTCTGGCACCCCTGTCGGCCAAATGGGAAGGCCACGCGGCGATCAGCGACTGGAAGGCCATTAATGGCTCGCTGTTCCAGGCGCTGGCGGAAGAGCGGGTGGTCATGTTCGTCATCTGCTCGCTGATCGTGCTGGTGGCGGCCTTCAACATCCTCTCCTCGCTGATCATGCTGGTGCGAGCCAAGATGCGCGACATCGCCATCATGCGCACCATGGGCGCCAGCCGTCGCAGCGTGATGAAGATCTTCATGACCGTGGGCTGCACCATTGGCGGGCTGGGCACGGGGCTGGGCTGCATTCTGGCCACGCTGTTTCTGGTGTTCCGCCAGAATGTGGTGAACTTTATCCAGATGCTCACCGGCCAGAATCTGTGGGATCCGAAAATCCGTTTCCTCACGCAATTGCCCGCCAAGCCCGACACCTTCGAGATCGGCGCGATCATTATTCTGGCGCTGGGCCTGTCCTTTGCTTTCACCCTGTTCCCCGCGCTGAAGGCGGCGAGCACGGACCCTGTTCAGGTGCTGCGTTATGAGTGATGTGGTTCGTTTAACAGCGCTGACCCGCAGCTTCACGCAAGGCGGCGTGACGATCGAGGTGCTGCGCGGCGTCGATCTGACCATCGCGCCGGGCCAGATCGTGGCGCTGCTGGGGCCTTCGGGCTCGGGCAAGTCGACCATGCTTCAGGCCGTCGGCCTGCTGGAGGGCGGCTTTGGCGGCAAGATCGAGATCGCCGGCAAGGATGCCAGCGCGATGAACGCCGACGCGCGCACGGTGCTGCGCCGCGACCATCTGGGTTTCGTCTATCAGTTCCACCATCTGCTGCCCGATTTCTCGGCGCTGGAGAATGTGGTGCTGCCTCAACTGGTGTCCGGCAAGGGGCGGGGTGAGGCCGAGGCGCGCGCCAGCGACTTGCTGACCGCGCTGGGCCTGTCGCAGCGGCTCGACCATCGCCCCAGCCAGCTTTCGGGCGGTGAGCAGCAGCGCGTGGCCGTGGCCCGCGCTCTGGCCAATGCCCCGGCGCTGGTGCTGGCCGATGAGCCCACCGGCAATCTCGACGAAGCCACCAGCGACCGCGTGCTTGAGGAATTCCTCAAGCTGGTGCGCGGCAGCGGCGCCGCAGCCCTGATCGCCACGCACAACGAGCGCCTCGCTGCCCGCATGGACCGTGTGGTGCGGCTGGTCGAAGGCCATCTGGTCGAGCAGGCACCCAAGGAGGCCCATCTGTGAGCTGGCCCGCCATCCCCACGCTGAGCGGCAAGCATGTCACCCTGCGCCCGCTGGTCCGCGCCGACCGGGAAGCGCTGCTGGCGGCCTTCGCCCAAGGCTTCGAGCTGACGATGGCCACCATGGCCCCGGGCCCGGCGACCATCGATGGTTGGCTCGACCAGATCGATGCCGACACCGCCCATGGCCGCGCTCAGGTCTTCACCGTGCTGGATGCGGGCGGGCAGGTGGTCGGCACCACGCGCTATCTGCGCATGAATGAGAAGCATCGCCGCGTGGAAATCGGCGGCACGCTCTATGCGCCTGCCGTGCGCCGCACGGGCCTGAACACGCAGGCCAAGCGCCTGCTGCTGGGCCATGCGTTCGAGGGGCTTGAGGTCGGCTGCGTGCAGATCCGCACGGATGTCTTCAACCTCGCCAGCAGGCGCGCCATCGAGCGGATCGGCGCCCGTCTGGACGGCATTTTGCGCGGCCATATGGTTGTCGGCGATGGCGAGGGCGGCACCCGCCCGCGCGATACGGCGGTCTATTCGATTCTGGTCAGCGAATGGAAAGCTATAAAGCGCCATCTTGATGGGCTGATCGCCGCCTACGACTAAAGCAGCGCTCTTGCCAAGTGGGTGGCGAAACGCCACATCGCATATAAAGAACATACGAACAGAAGGATCATGCCATGTCCCAGCCCAGCACCTTTCGCGGCGAATCGCAGCTCCCCCACGGCATCGAGTGGGATCAGGATGCCACGCTGCACCACGCTGGCGACGCGGGCGTTCTGGCCGAGCTGAAGGTGCTGCGCCACGGCCACCTCGCCGACCTGATCCGCTACATCGCCCTGCTGCCCGCCGCTCAGCGCGACCAGTATGAGATCGAGCGCACCGGCCACCACCGCATCAAGTCGGAAGAGGCCATGGAACTCTACAACCACCCCGGCTTCCCCCACGCCGACGCCTGATGGCGCAGCAACGCCTCAGCGATTTCTCCGCGCGCCTGCCAGACGGGCGCGCGGTTTCGCTTTCAGACAAGGCAGGCAAGGTGGTGCTGGTCGTCAACACCGCCAGCCAGTGCGGCTTCACGCCCCAGTACGCCGGGCTGGAAAAGCTGTGGCAGGACTACGGCGCGCGCGGTTTCGAGGTGCTGGCCTTTCCCTGCAACCAGTTTGGTGGTCAGGAGCCGGGCAGCGCAGAGGATATCGCGCAGTTCTGTCAGATGAACTTCGGCCTGTCGTTCCCTGTCATGGACAAGGTTGAGGTGAACGGCCCGGGCGCGACGCCTCTGTGGCAGTGGCTGACGTCCACCGCGCGGGGGATCTTCGGGACGCGCAAGGTGAAGTGGAACTTCACGAAGTTTCTGGTGGACCGCGAGGGCAGGGTGGTGCGCCGCTTTGGGCCTCGGGTGAAGCCGGAAGCCTTGAAGTCGGCCATTGAAGAGCTGCTGTAAGGATTAAGGGAAGATGCGAGGGTGTTACACCCTCGCGCTCCCATTATTTGTCTGCGTTGCGCTTCGGGTTCGGCCTTGGGGCTTTGGACGCTGCGCCGCAGGCAGTTCTTCCCAGCAGAATCCTATCTCCGGGATTGATTGCCTGCGGCGCGTTGCGTTGAGCAGGTGGAGAGCAGGGGCGCTCCATTTCTGAGCCGCTGCGGTTGCGTCGGAAGACGTTCTGGGAGCGCGAGGGGGTAACCCCCTCGCACTTATCCTTCCCTTCTCCCCTATCAATCCCCATCTTATCCCCAATCTTACCCACCCACCGCATGCCCCCGGAATTGATCCCTCCGCCCACGCGGCCATAGGCTGAAACCATGGCGTCTTATTCTCCCTTCGTGCCCCTGCGCATCTATTCCAGCTTCACGATGCTGGACGGCGCGATCGACCCCAAGGCGATTGCCAAGCTGGCCAAGACGCGTGGGTTTCCGGCCATTGCGATCACCGACAAGAACGGGCTTTACGCGGCGCCTGCTTTTTCCAGCGCGTGCAAGGATGCGGGCATTCAGCCGATCGTCGGCACGGCGCTGGCGATTGCCCGGCCCGAGGGGAGCAATGTCTCCGGCGCTTTCGGTCCTGCCGCGCCCACGCTGGATTGGCTGGTGCTGCTGGCGCAGAACGAGACGGGGTGGCTGAACCTGTGCCATCTGGTCAGCCAGGCCCATCTGGAGCGTCCGCTGGAGTATGAGCCGCATGTGCCCCTGGCGGCCATGGAGGGGCATACAGAGGGCCTGATCTGCCTCACCGGCGCAGGCGATGGCGCGGTAACCCGGCTGATCGCGGAGGGCCAGCAGGGCGCGGCGGAACGCTATCTCGATGCGCTGCAGGCCTATTTCCCCGAGCGGCTCTACATCGAGATCGCCCGGCGCGGGAATGAGGCCGAGGATGGCGCTGAGGATGCGGTGGTCGATCTGGCTTATGCGCGCGATCTGCCGCTGATCGCCACCAACCCCGCGCATTTCGCCGAGCCGGGTGGTTTTGCCGCGCATGATTCCATGCTCTGCATCGCGAACTCTACCCATGTCGATGCGGTGGATCGCCCGCGTTCGAGCAAGGAGGCGTGGGTCAAGCCCGCGCCGGTGATGGAACACGCCTTCGCCGATCTGCCCGAGGCGGTGGCGAACTCGCTGGTCGTGGCGCAGCGCTGCGCTTATGTGCCGCCCAAGCGCAAACCTCTGCTGCCCAGCCTTGCGGGCGACAAGGAAGGCGAGGCGCGGATGATGGTCGATCTGTCGCGCGCCGGTCTGGCCAAGCGTCTGGCGCCTTACTGGCCCGGCGTGGATGAGCCCACCCTCGATGCCGCGCTCGCCAAGCAGGGTGAGGAGCGGGTAGCGGCCTATGAGGCTTTGCGTCCGCTGGGCGTCGAGGAAAGCTTCTTCGAATATGCTGACCGCCTCGATTTCGAGACGGGCATCATCAACCGCATGGGCTTTGCCGGCTACTTCCTGATCGTGGCCGACTTTATCCAGTGGGGCAAACAGAACGATATTCCTGTGGGCCCGGGGCGTGGTTCGGGCGCGGGCTCGTTGGTGGCATGGGCCCTGACCATCACCGACCTCGACCCGCTGAAGCTGGGCCTGCTGTTCGAGCGCTTCCTGAACCCGGAACGCGTCTCGATGCCGGACTTCGACATCGACTTCTGCGAAACCCGTCGCGGCGAGGTGATCCGCTACGTGCAGGCCAAATATGGCGCGGACCATGTGGCGCAGATCATCACCTTCGGTAAGCTGAAGGCCCGCGCCGTGCTGCGCGATACGGGCCGCATTTTGCAGATGTCCTACGGTCAGGTCGATCGCCTGACCAAGATGGTGCCCAACCATCCCACCGATCCGTGGTCGCTGGAGCGTGCGCTCAATGGCGTGCCCGAGCTGCACCGCGAATACACCAACGACCCCGAGGTGAAGCGCCTGATCGATCTGGCGATGCAGCTGGAGGGCATGCCGCGCAACTCCTCGACTCACGCGGCGGGCGTGGTGATCGGCGACAGGCCTTTGGCGCAGCTGGTGCCGCTGTACCGCGATCCGCGTTCCGACATGCCCGTGACCCAGTTCGACATGAAATATGTCGAGGACACGGGCCTGATCAAATTCGACTTTCTGGGCCTGAAGACGCTGTCGGTGCTGCGCAAGGCAGTCGATCTGCTGGGCAAGCGCGGGATCAGCATCGATCTGGGCGCGCTGGCCTGGGACGATGCAGACGTTTACACGCTGCTGCAGCGGGGTGACACGGTCGGCGTGTTCCAGCTCGAATCCGAAGGCATGCGGCGCACGCTGGCGGCGGTGAAGCCCACCAATTTTGGCGACATCATCGCGCTCGTGTCGCTGTACCGCCCGGGCCCGATGGACAACATTCCGCTCTTCGGCCGCCGCAAGAACGGTCTGGAAAGCATCGAATTTCCACATGACAAGCTGAGCGGCATCCTTGCCGAAACCTACGGCATTTTCGTCTATCAGGAACAGGTGATGCAGGCCGCGCAGATCCTCGCGGGCTACTCGCTGGGTGACGCAGACTTGCTGCGCCGCGCGATGGGCAAGAAGGTGCAGGCGGAAATGGACGCCCAGCGCCTGCGCTTCGTGGAAGGCTGCAAGGCCAATTCGGACATTCCGGCGGCCAAGGCCAACGAGCTGTTCGATTTGATCGACAAATTCGCGGGCTACGGCTTCAATAAGTCGCACGCTGCTGCCTATGCTCTGCTGGCCTATCAGACGGCGTGGTTCAAGGCGCATTACCCCCACGAATTTTATGCCGCCGCCATGTGCTTCGATATGCATCAATCTGAAAAGCTGGCGATTTTCGTGGACGATATGCGCCGCAACGGCTTCGCCATTGCCGGGCCCTGCATGAACCATTCGGAAGCCGAGTTTACGGTTGAAGAGACCAGCGACGGTTACGCTGTGCGCTACGCTCTGGCAGGCATCCGCAACGTGGGCGAAAAGGCCATGGAGCAGGTGGTCGCCGAGCGTGAGGCGAACGGCCTCTTCAAGGACCTCGAAGACCTGTTCACCCGCGTGCCCTATGGCTCGCTGAACCGCCGCGCGCTGGAAGGCCTCGCCAGCAGCGGCGCCTTCGACATGCTGGAGCCCAACCGTGCCAAGGTCATGGCCAATGCCGATATGCTGCTGGCCTGCGCTGACGAAGCCGAGCGCACCCGCACCAGCGGGCAAGGCGGGTTGTTCGGCAGCGATGGCGACACCGCCGCGCTGCGCCTCACCGAAACCCCCGCCTGGAGCCGCATGGACCAGATGGGCAAGGAGCGCGAGAACTTCGGCTTCTATTTCGCCGCCCATCCCGTGGCGCAGTGGCACGCCATCGCCTCGGCCAATGGCGCGCGCAGCTATGGCGCGCTGATGTCTCAGGGCGCGCCTCCGGGCGGCCGTGCCAATGCCGTGATGGCCTGCATGGTCGAAAGCGTGCAGAAGCGCAAAACCAAGCGCGGCAAGGACTTTATCATGGCGGAGTTCTCGGACTCCTCCGGCCAGTTTTCCGCCTCCTGCTTCGAGGAAACGCTGGTCGAGCCCTTCCTCAACTGGGCCAAGGAAAGCACCTGCATTCTGCTGACGGTGGAACTCGACAGCCCCAGCCCCGAAGAGCCGCCCCGCGTCACCATCCGCGGAGGCCAGCCCCTGAGTGAGGTGCGCAACGCCGCGCGCATGATGCTGAAGATCGAGGTCTCCCAGCCCGAGGCCTTCGTCCAACTGGCCACGATCTTGCCACGCGTGAGCGCCGGCGAAGGTTCCGGCGCAAGCGCCAAGGGTGAGGTGGTCGCCACGCTGAAGACCGGCGATCCGGTGCAGCCGCAGCTGCGGTTGGGTCAGGATTTCGCGCTGGATGGCGATCTGGTCGAGGTGATCGCGGCGATTGAGGGTGTGACGGTGCTGTCGTTTGCGCCTCAGCGGGGCAGGGCGCAGTTGCGGTTGGTGGCTTAAAGGGGATTGGAAAAAGAAAATGCGAGGGGGTTACCCCCTCGCGCTCCCATGACGTCTTCCGACGCCAGGGCAGTGGTTCCCGATCCAAGCGCCCCGTCTCTCCACCTGCGCGAGGCAAAGCGCCGCAGGCAATAGTACCGAGGCAACGTAGCGCTTCGCTCGGAATTTTCATGCCTGTGGCGCTGCAAGCCTAGCGCCTTGGTCGAACCCGATACGCAACGCAGACACGAAAGGGAGCGCGAGGGTTATGACCCTCGCATGTCTCTTTTAAACCTTCAAAACAACCGCATCTGCCCATCTCTTTCCGGCGCCACGAACTGTGAGCAATCCAGTTCGATCCGCCCACGTTCCATCCCCAAACGCGCCATCGCCTTGCGGAACCGAGCGCGCGTCAGATCGGGCCACACGCCTTGCGGTTTCATGCGGCTGTGGAAGTTCGGATCATTATCGCGCCCGCCCCGGATCTGGTTGATGATCGACATGACCTTGGCGGCCCGCTCCGGGAAATGCGTGTCCAGCCATTCGCGGAACAGCGGCGCGACTTCGTGAGGCAGGCGCAGCATGATCCAGTTGGCGCTGCGCACGCCACGCTCGGCCGCCTGTTCGAGGATGCGCTCGATCCAGTCCTCGGTGATGGCAGGGATCACGGGCGAGACGTTGATATGGGCGGGAACGCCTGCCTCCACCAGCGCACCCAAAGCCGCCAGTCGCTTCATTGGCGTGGCAGCGCGCGGCTCCAGCTTGCGGGAGAGGGCGGCGTCGAGGCTGGTCACCGAGATCGCCACGGCGGTCAGCTTGCGTGCGGCGAGTTCGCGCAGCAGATCCAGATCGTCCAGCACGCGATCCGATTTGGTGGTGATGGTGACGGGGTGGCGCACCTCAAGGCAGAGTTCGAGGATCTGGCGCGTCAGGCGATAGCGCTTCTCGATGGGCTGGTAGGGATCGGTGTTGGTGCCCATGGCGATGGGGGCGGGGCGGTAGCCGCGTGCCGCCAAAGTGCGGCGCAGCAGCTTGGCGGCCTGCGGTTTTGCAAAGAGCTTCGTCTCGAAATCCAGCCCCGGCGACAGGTCGAGATAGGCGTGAGTGGGCCGGGCGAAGCAATAGATGCACCCATGTTCACAACCCCTGTAAGCATTCACCGAGCGATCGAAGGGCACATCGGGCGACTGGTTGAACGACAGGATCGTGCGTGCCGCTTCCTCGGTCACCGTGGTGGCGAGGCGGGGCACCTCTTCGTCCAGCGCGGCGCGCTCGTCCAGCCAGTCGCGGTCCAGCTCGCGCTGGGGCAGGGCGAAGCGCGTGCTGGTCGCGCCTGAAACGGCGCCACGTCCGCGCGGTGCGGGAGGAGAAACGGCCATGGACTCGATGTGAACAAAATAAGAACAAATGTCAAGGCGCGCCACATTGACAGCGGCCATCAGCAAGCGGATAGAACCGGGATATCGCCGGATGCAGGACAGGAATTCCATGGAAAATCAGACCATCCTCGATGCCTATCTCTCCCGCATCGGCCTGACCGGAAAGCCCGCACCCGATGCTGCCGGTCTGGAGGCCTTGCAGCGCGCCCATCGGCTGTCCATCGGCTTCGAGAATCTCGATGTGATGCTGGGGCGCCCGATCCACATCGATCTCGTCACCATCGCCGACAAGCTGATCGCTCGACATCGGGGCGGCTATTGTTTTGAGCATAATGCCCTTTTCGGCGCGATGCTGACGGAGCTAGGCTTTACCAACCGGCCGCTGCTGGGCCGCGTCTGGCTCGGCAGCGCATGGCCCGGTGAGGCCACCACCATCCCGCCCCAGACCCACACGCTCCGCCTCGCCTCCATTGCAGGTGAGCCATGGATCGCAGATGCCGGTTTCGGCGGTTCCTATGTGCCGCCTCTGCCGCTGCTCGATGGTGCGCAGGCAGCCACGCCGGATGGGGCGCTCCATCGCCTGCGCCGCGTCGGTGCCGATGGTGCCGCAACCGGAGAATGGCTGCTGGAGCGCGCCGGCCCGGCCAGCGCCACCGATGGCAGGGCGCAGACCCACGACACCTTCCAGCCGCAATACAGCTTCACTCTGGCCGAGGTCGCGCCGATCGATCTGGAACTCTCCAACCACTGGACCTTCACGCGGGCGGGCACGCGCTTCACCAGCGCCTGCCTTGTGTCCATCGTGCTGCCCGATGGGTTCGCCTCGCTGAACGGGCGGCGCTTGAGCGTGCATCGGGCCGGGCAAGGGGAGGCGAGCGAGATTGCCTCTGCCGCTGCGTGGCGGGAGGTTCTGGGAGATCTGTTCAGGATCGATTTGGGAGCGGAAGAGGCGGAAAAGCTTTTTGAGCAAGTGAGTTAAGGAAGAGAAGATGCGAGGGGATTATCCCCTCGCGCTCTCATGACGTCTTCCGACGAAGCGGCAGTGGCACCCGATTGGTGCGCCCCGTCTCTCCACCTGCGCAAGGCAAAGCGCCGCAGGCAATTATCATTGGCAATGTCGCGCTGTGTTTGGATTTTATGCCTGCGGCGCAGCGACCTTCCGCAAGGCCGAACCCTTAGCGCCTGCGCAGACAAAACCCGGGAGCGCGAGGGTGTAACACCCTCGCATTCTCTCTTCTTCAAACCTTAAATCAGACTTCTTTCAACCTGGGCATCAGCTCGACAAAGTTGCAAGGCCGGTTCCGGCTGTCCAGCTGCTCGTCCAGAATGCGATCCCAGCCGTCTTTCACGGCACCGTTCGATCCGGGCAGGGCGAAGATGTAAGTCCCCTCCGCCACCACGGCCATCGCGCGCGACTGCACGGTGGAGGTGCCGATGGTGCTGTAGCTGATCCAGCGGAACAGCTCGCCAAAGCCGGGGATGTCCTTGCCCGCGAAGGTGGCGATCACATGGGCCAAAGCCTCGGGCGTCACGTCGCGCCCGGTCAGGCCCGTGCCGCCGGTGGAGATCACGCAATCGACGTCGGGATCGCGCACCAGATCCGCAAGCGTGCCCGCCAGCAGGATCGCATCCTCGCGCAGGATCGCGCGGGAGACCAGCTTGTGGCCCTTGGCTGTGATGCGCTCGGCCAGAATATCGCCGGAGGTGTCATTCTCCGCCGTGCGCGTGTCCGACATGGTCAGCAGGGCGATGTTGATCGGCTTGAAGGCCCGCGTCTCGTCGATGGCCACCGGATCAGTTCCTGTCCGCGACCTGCGTGGTGGTCGTGGTCGTGGGCCAATCCTTGGCGGCCATGCGGATGCCCTTGCTGCCCGAAAGTTCGGGGAAGGTCGGCCACATGCCCTGCGCCATCACCACGCGGCTTTCCGAGCCGACACCGGCCTGGCGCTCATACATCCAGTAATTGCGCAGCACGGTGGCGACATAGCCGCGCGTTTCCCAATAGGGCACCGATTCCATCCACAGCAGCGGATCGCCATTGTCGCGGATCTGGGTGTTCCAGCGGGCCACGGGCAGGGGCCCGGCGTTGTAGGCGGCGATCACCTTGGGCAGCAGGCCCTGCGTGGCCGCGTTCGATTTCAGCGCTTCGAGATGCTCCTGCCCGAAGGCGAGGTTGACCTCGGGGCGGGTCAGATCGGTGACACTGCCCGAAACGCCCAGCACGGCGGCATGGTCGCGCGCGGCGGCGGGCATGATCTGCATCAGCCCGCGCGCACCCGCGCCGCTGACGACATTGGTGCGGAACGCCGATTCCTGAAGCGTATGGGCAAAGAGCAGCGCCGGATCGACCTTCCAGCCGGTGGCCGGGGTCCACTTGGGCGTGGGATAGCGGCTGGCCGGGGTGGGGCTGCTGTTGCTGGGCGCGTTATAGGCCATCCACAGCTGGGTGCCGGGCAGGCCAAGATCGCGGGCGAGGCGCGACAGCTGCTGATATTGGCCCGGCGCGCCGATGCGGGCCTGATAGCGCAGCACATCGTCGGCCAGACCATCCTCGCCAACCTCGGCCAGACCCACGGCGACGCGCACATTGGGCGTGTCGCGCAGGTTCTGCCAGTCGTTGGCGGTGAAATCGGGCAGGGCATGCGTGCCGGGCATCTTCAGGCCCAGCTGCTCGGCGGCCAGCATGCCATAGAGCGTCTCATCGGCGCGCGCGGCGGAGCGCAGTGCGGCGGCGGCCTGCTCGGGCTGACGGCAGCGCACGAAAGCGCGCGATTCCCAGTAATAGGCCGCTGCGATCAGCTCCTGATTGCCACCGGATTTTGCGGCTTCGGCAAAGGCGGGGACGGCCTGTTGGCAGGCACCCTGACGCCATGCGGCAAGGCCGGCGGTCCACCATGCCTCACCCACCCAAGCGCCGCTGGTGGTGGCATTGGGGTCCTGCGCGGCGGCGATGGCCTGCGCATAGGCCTCATTGTCCTGATTGTTGATGTAATAGGCCCAGGCGATCTTGTCGCGCCATTCGGCCCGCGCCTCGCTGCTGAGGGTGGCGTCCACCCCGTCGAGCAGCTGCTTGGCGCCCGCCGTATCGTTGATCTTGATACGGTCGTTGATGCTGTTGGCCACGCTCAGCGGCATGGTGTTGTCCGACACCGAGCGGGGGCGCGTGCGGCGCGGCGCGCTGGGCCAGGCGACCAGCTGCTGCGCGGAGGGCAAGGCAGGCAGGGCCGCGCCACCACGCTTGGCGGCCAGCGATTCGATCTGCTCGGCCTCGGGCAGGGTGGTGCCGCTGGCCAGCCACTGGTTCAGCGCATCGAGTTCGATGCGCGGGCTGCCGGGGGCGAGGTAATATTCGGCGCGCAGCACAGTGTGCAGCGGACCATCGGGGCGAGTCGCCAGCATCTGGCGCAACGTCGCCCAATCCTGACGCTTCAGCGTGGCGAAGGCATCCTTGTACCAGCTGCGCTCATCCTCGGAGAGCAGCTTGGGCACGGCGGAGCGCGCAGAGCGTCCCATGAAATATTCGGCAGCGGCGGAGTTGGCCTGAGCGAGCCCCGGCAGGGCCAGACAGGCCAGTGCCAGCGCGGTGCCTGCGCTTTTGCGCAAGGCAGTGCGCAAGCCAGTGTGTGCCGTCATTGTGCCCCGCTTCATCCTTGAGATGCCTGTCCTTAACGTCACGATGGCGTGGGAGCGATCCATAGGACCCACACCGCCGTGTGAATGGTCTTCGTCACTGCATCGTTGATCGCGAAAAAGCGGTTCCCGCTTGCTCGCACGATGCTTCAGTTCTGCCAGTTCATCCACTGATGCCAGAACACCGCTTTGGCACGCGGTCGCTCAAGCATGGTGGCCAGGTCTGGCATTGCCATAATCGGGGCCATGCTGGGCGCCGCGGGAGCGGAGTCGAGCTTTCCGGGAGAATTCCCTGCTCCTTCTTGGTTAACAGAAGGTAAAGCGGCAGGGTTTTGCGGCAGATTGTGGCCCAGTAGCGGCAGAATGTTGCCACCAAAGGCAATAATCCGCCGAGGCGCCGCCAGCGCGACATGATGGCGCAGCACGTCCCCGAGTCCCTGCGCGTTCAGTGCGGGCCAGTCAGGATGCGGCATATGGCGCGGCAGGGCGGCGGCAAGACGGATGGTGTCTTCCGCAAGCCCCATGGCGGCGAGCATGGCACGCAACAGCGCGCCCTGAGGGCCGGAGAGCAATTGCCCGGCGGCGGCATCGCCGTCCTCGGGCTGGGGGACCAGCACCATCAGCGGTGCCTGAGCAGGGCCTCTGGCGGCGATGCGCCCTTCGACATGGCCGCCATCGAGCGAGGGTTCCTGCAGCCACCATGCGTCGAAAGCGGGTAAGTCCTGAGGGAAGGCGCTGGTGTTGCCGCCGATGCGGGCGTCCTGCTCGGTGGTGTCGGCGACAGGGGCCTTGGCGGCGGCGATGGCCTCGGCAAAGGCGGCGGGCAGCGGCGTCGCGGCGCGCTGGGGCGCGGCGGCCGGGTCGCGCTTTTCGGCGAGCCAGGTGACGGGTTCGTCGGTGAAGAGGGTATCCACCCCGGCCTCACCCCACCAGTCGAGCGCGCCAGCGATCTGGGAGGCGATCTGGGCGCCAATGGGCGCGGAGGGTGAAGGGGCGGTGTGCATCGTCATGATTCTGTCGCAGAGCCTTGACGGGCCGGGCGCGAAAACTCAACCCGGCAAAAGCCCCAAAGCGCCGGATGGCGTCGCGTTTGCGGGAGGCCGAGGGAACAAAGCGCCGCAGGCCGTCATGTTTGCCAACGCCGAACCGGAGCATAACGGTCGTGAACCACCGAGGCTTCTTCGGCAGACGTCATGGGAGCGCGAGGGTGCGTTTTTGTTGGTCGCATGTCTCAAGACATGCTCCGGGCCCCTCGCATCTTTCTTTCCTTCTTGCCCCTTTCCCCCCTTCAAGCCATGGCAGCGCCCATGACCACTCTCACCGAAACCGCCTATGCCAAGATCAACCTCGCCCTGCATGTGCGTGCGCGCCGCGAGGATGGCTATCACGAGCTTGAGACCTTTTTCGCCTTCGTCGATGCGGGCGACACGCTGACCGTCACCGAGGCCGAAGCCGATTCGCTCAGCATTTCGGGCGAGTTTGCGCCGTTGCTGGCGCATGAGGAAGGCAATCTGGTGCTCGATGCACTGGCGCTGCTGCCGCGCTCGCAAGGCTGGCATGTCGCGCTGGACAAGGCGCTGCCGGTGGCGGCTGGCCTTGGCGGCGGCTCGGCGGATGTGGGGGCGGTGTTCCGGCTGGCTCAGCGCTCGCATGGACTGCCGGAAGGTTGGCAGCAGGCGGCGGCGAAGCTGGGCGCCGATGTGCCCGCCTGCGTGGAAAGCGTGGCGATGATCGGGCGTGGCACGGGCACCGATCTGGCCGCGGCGCCGACGGATCTTCAGGGCTGCCCGGTGCTGCTGGTCAATCCGCGCGTGCCGCTGCCCACGGGGCCGGTGTTCAAGGCGTGGGATCGTGTCGATCGCGGAGCGATGCCCGAGGGCAGCGCGCGCGATGTAGCGCTGCAGGGGCGCAACGATCTGGAGGCGCCTGCCATCTCGATCTGCCCGCCGGTGGCCGATGTGCTGGCGGCGCTGGGGCGCACGGGGGCGTTCCTGTCGCGCATGTCGGGATCGGGGGCGACCTGCTTTGCGCTGTTCGATGATATCGCTACGCGCGATGCGGCCCGCGCAGCCATCGCGGCGGAGCAGCCCGGCTGGTGGCAGCTGGCGGGGCGCCTGCGGTGAGCATGGAGCAAGCGTCAAATCAGGCCTGGCGCCTGCTGGGGGTGCCGCGCGCGGGCGGGGTGCTGGTGATCTCGGACCATGCCAGCAACCGCGTGCCGGATGGCATTGATCTGGGCATCGATCCCTTCTGCATGACTCAGCATGTGGCCATCGATATCGGCGTGGCGGGCGTTGCCTCGCGCATGGTCGAGAGCGGCGGGGCGGATGCGGCGTGGCTGGCGCATGTCAGCCGTCTGGTTTGCGATGTGAACCGCGAGGAGGATGCTCCGGGCGCGGTGCCTGAAACCAGCGACGGTATCCTGATCCCTGGCAATGCGCTGGATGCGAAGGGGCGCGATAACCGTCTGGCGCTCTATCATCGGCCCTATCACACGGCGCTGGCCGAAACGCTGGCGGGCCATGAGCCCGGGCTGATCCTCTCGCTGCACAGCTTTACGCCCGCCCTGTCCGCGCGGCCTGAAGAGGCGCGGCCATGGCATATCGGCGTGCTTTACAATGAGGACGATCGCGCCCCGCGCCTTGCCCTGCCGTGGCTGGGACAGATCGATGGCCTGTGCGTGGGCGATCAGAAGCCCTATTCCGGGCGCCAGCTCAATTACACGATGAACCGCCATGCCGAGGCGCGCGGGCGGCTCTATCTGGGCGTGGAGGTGCGGCAGGATCTGATCGGCGATGCGACCGGGCAAGCCGAATGGGCGGAGCGGCTCTCGGCCCTTTGCGCCTATCTTCTGGAGCAAACCCGCTAAAACGAATCAGGCGGAGGGCGTGCTCATCCCGCTGGAGGCGGCGTTGAAGGTGGTGGTCAGCTGATTGCCGATGCCCTTGGCGCCCGCCACCAGCGATAGGGCGATCAGCGCCACGATCAGCCCATATTCGATGGCCGTGGCACCGCGCCGATCACGCCAGAGGCGCTGGAGGCAGCCTGACATCCGGATCAGCTGAGGCATTGAGGGCGTCATAGGGGTCATGTCCGGCAGGTTAGGGCGATCTTGCGAATCATACCTAGACGCCAAGTCCTGAAATCCGCTTAACCACCCTGTACGCAGGCCGGATGGGCTTGACGGCGCCCGGGCGAAGGCAGAGATTCCCCGCCTCTCACGGCCTGCCCAGGGCCGCCCGGCAATGGAGGCCCCATGTGCTGAACGCCATGCCTGTTTCCGGATCGGCACTCCAGCCCCTGCATTTCGGCGCCGACATCCTCACTGCCGAACAGATGCGGCAGGCCGAGCAGGTGCTGATCGATGCCGGCATCTCGGTCGAGCTGCTGATGGCGCGGGCCGGTCGCGGCGCGGCGGAGCTGATCTGGCGTATGGCCGGGCCCTTGAAGATCATCAGCGTGCTGGTCGGGCCCGGGCACAATGGCGGCGACGGTTGGGTGATCGCCCGCCATCTGCATGAGCGCGGCGCCCGCGTGCAGGTGGTGATGGCCCATGCCCCCGCCAGCGAGGCCTCGCGGCTGGCC
Organism: Novosphingobium terrae; assembly: GCF_017163935.1. Classification (NCBI taxonomy): domain Bacteria; kingdom Pseudomonadati; phylum Pseudomonadota; class Alphaproteobacteria; order Sphingomonadales; family Sphingomonadaceae; genus Novosphingobium; species Novosphingobium terrae. The sequence continues at coordinate 594,044 of NZ_JABVZR010000001.1, forward strand.
CGCGCTGCTTTTGAGGGCCATGTGGTGGATTGCCCCGATCATGGCGATCTGCATGGCGATGTGCTGGTTGATTGCCTTTACGGCACCGGCCTGTCCCGGCCTTTGAACGATCTCGATCTCGATCTGCTGACCGGACTGGCGGCGGGGCATCGGCGAAGAGTGGCGCTGGATCTGCCCTCGGGCGTGGAGGCCGACCGGGGTGACGACTTCGGGCAGGATCTGCCGCAGTATGATCTGACCATCGCGCTGGGCGCATGGAAGCGCGCACATGGGCTGATGCCCGCAGCGGGGCGGATGGGCGTGCTCAAGCTGGTGGAGATCGGTTGCGATCCGGTGCCGGGTGTGGGGCATATGCTGGAGGGCATCTCCATCGCGCCGCCCGCGCCGGGGGCTCACAAATACACGCGCGGGCTGCTGGGGGTGGTGGCAGGCGCCATGCCCGGCGCCGCGCTGACGGCAGCCCGCGCGGCCGGTGGCGCGGGAGCAGGCTATGTGCGCCTGCTGACCGATGATGCGCTGCCCGCGCCCGCCGATCTGGTGGTGCAGCGGCTGGACGGGCTGGAGGACAAGCGCTTCTCCGCCCTGCTGGTCGGCCCGGGGCTGGGGCGTGACAAAGCGGCAGAGATTGTGCTGAAATCCGTGCTGGCTACCGGCAAACCGCTGGTGCTGGATGGCGATGCGCTGATGCTGCTGACCCCGGCACAGGCGAGAGGCCAACAGGCAATCCTCACCCCGCATGAGGGCGAGCTGGCCGCGCTGGAAAGCGCCTTCGCGCTCCATATCAACGGCAGCAAGGTCAAGCGGGCGAAGGCCTTGGCCGAGGCGAGCGGCATGGTGGTGGTGGCCAAGGGCCCGGACACGGTGGTGGCCACGCCCGAAGGCCGCTGGACCATGCTGCCGCGCGCCTCAAGCTGGCTGAGCGTGGCCGGATCGGGCGATGTGCTGGCCGGTCTGATCGCCAGCCGCCTTGCCACCGGAGTGTCCGCTTTTGAGGCAGCCTGCCAGGGCGCATGGCTGCATGGGCGCGCGGCGGGCTTGCTTGGCGGGCCTTTCACGGCCATGGCGCTCGCCGAAGCGGTGCCGGCGGCGGTGCGGGCCTGCCTGTAAGGAATTTCTGTGTCCGAAGACGTCTATGAAGAGCTGATCGAGCGGCTGGCAGCACGCGGCGATGGCGTGACCGCTGGCGGTCGCCATGTGGCGATGGCCGCGCCCGGCGATTATGTGCTGGACGATGGCAGCCTGCGCCACGGCCCTCACCATGCCGAGCCCGCCTGCCAGCATTACGGCGTCTGCGGCGGTTGCCAGCTGCAGCATGTCGATGACGTGGCTTTGGGCAATTTCGTGGTGGAGCGTGTGGTCAACGCCGCCAAGGGCCAGAAGCTGGAGCCCGAGCGCATCACCCCCGTTCACCTGTCGCCGTCTGCCGCGCGCCGCCGCGCCACGCTGCATGGCCAGCGGGTGGGCGGCATCGCTTTGGGCTTCCGCGAGGCCCATGCCCACACCATCGTCGATCAGAAGCAGTGCCCGGTGCTGGTGCCCGAGCTGGAGGCCATGGTGGGCCCGCTGCGCCGCATGCTCCAGCGCCGCGAGGGCAAGCTGGCGGTGGACATCGAGATGACGCTGGTCGAGCAGGGCGTCGATGTCGGCATCAAGGGTTTCAAGGTCGAGGGCCTCACCGAGACCGAGGCCGCGCTGGATTTCGCGCGTGAGCATGGGCTGGCGCGCCTGTCGCTGGATCAGGGCTATGGCCCCGAAGCCCTGTGGGAGCCGCAGCCTGCGACGGTGTCGCTCTCTGGCGTGTCCGTGCCGCTGCCGCCGGGCGCGTTTTTGCAAGCCACGCTGGATGGCGAGCAGGCGCTGGCCGGCGCGGTGACCCAATGGCTGCACGGCGCGGGCGTGGTGGCCGATCTGTTCTCGGGCCTTGGCACCTTCGCCTTCGCGCTGGCCAAGCAGGGCAGCAAGGTGCTGGCCGTCGAGGCCGACCGCGCCGCGCATCTGGCCTGTAAGGCAGGCGCTTCGGGCGCGCAGCTGCCGGTGCATACCCTGCACCGCGACCTCTTTCGCAACCCTCTGCTGGCCGAGGAGCTGAACCGCTTCCCCGCCGTGGTGCTCGATCCGCCGCGCGCCGGGGCCAAGGAACAGGTGGGGCGCATCGCCGGGTCCACCGTGCAGCGCGTGGCCTATATCAGCTGCAACCCCTCCAGCTGGGCGCGCGATGCGGCGACTCTGGTGGCGGGCGGGTATCGGCTGGTGGAGCTGCGCCCGGTGGGGCAGTTCCGCTGGTCCTCGCATGTGGAGTTGGCGAGTTTGTTTATTAAGGCGTGAAGAAGGGAAGATGCGAGGGGGTTACCCCCTCGCGCTCCCAGAACGTCTTCCGACGCATGGGCAGCGGTTCCCCATCGTAGCGCCTAAGCTCTCTACCAACACAAGCAAAGGCGCCGCAGGCAACAAAGCCTCGGCACCTTACGCTGTTTTGGAATGTTAAAGCCTGCGGCGCTGCAAACTGGGCTCAAGGCCGAACCCGAAGCGCAACGCAGACATTAAAGGGAGCGCGAGGGTTATGACCCTCGCATTCACATTCTTGAACCTTCTTCAAACCCCGCGCCGCACCACCACGATCTGGTAGTACCCCCAAGGCCCGCGCACCGGCTCCACCGACATGCCGCGCGCTGCGGCGATAGCCCCCGCGCGCGCCACCAGATCGAGCCGGGGCGACACATGGAACCGCGTCAGCCAGCCGTTCAGCGCCTGTCGGGCCAGACCGGGCAGGCCTTGCGCGTCGCCGAAGTCCACGATGTGCAGCGTGCCGCCCGGGGCCAGCGTGTCGCAGGCCATGGCCAAAGCGCCCTGCCAGTCGGGGATCATCGAGAGTGCGAAGGAGATCATCACGCGGTCGAAATGGTGCCGTCCGAACAGCGCCTGCGGGTTGAAGGCGCAGGCATCGGCCTGCTTCAGCACCGCTTCAGGCCCCAGCGCCTTGCGGGCAGAGACCAGCATCTGCTCGGAGATGTCCAGCCCGAACAGTTCCGCGCCTTTCCAGCGTTTGGCCGCCAGAGACAGGTTGCGCCCCGTGCCGCAGCCCACTTCCAGCAGGCTCTGGCCGGGGGCAATGTTCAGCTCGTTGATCAGCCGATCGCGCCCGAAAAGGAAATATTTGCGCGTGGCGTCATAGATATGGCGCTGGCCGCGATAGACGCGGTCCATCAGCGCGGCGTGATCCTGCGGCAGGCTGGCCATCAGCCCTTGAACCGGTAGAGGTGCAGCCCGCCATAGATCGAGGAGCGGTCACGCGCGATCAGATCGCGGGCTTCCTCTTCCGAATAGGCCCAGCGCGAGAGGATCTCGTCAGGCACACGGCCCGGCAGGATCGTGGGTTCACCGGCGGTGCGGAACAGCACGCGGGCGCCGCTGCGGGCGGTGCGGGTGATCTGGCTCCACAGGGCGGTGAGCTGGGCGTCGCTCATCCAGTCCTGCGCGTCGAGCAGCACATAGCGGTCGAGCGTGGCGTCGGGCTGGATCGCCAGATGGTCGGTGAAATTGGTGTGCGAGAGGGTGAGGCGGTCGATGCGGCCGCGCAGTGTCTCGTAATTGTCGGCCTGCAGCCATGGCGGCACGGGGGCATTGGGCGCGCGGCCATAGCCACGGTTGAAGGCCTGCCAGGCGAAGTAATTGTCCTGCACGGAAAAACCGCAGGCGAGGCGTTCGAGGCGGGCGCGCAGCACGGTGGCCATGCGCTGGTCGCCGGCCAGCGCTTCATACTGCGCGGGCGGGATGCCGAGGCCAAAGAGCGAGGCGGGCTGCTTCGTCAGCCAGCGGATAAAGCGCTTGTCGAAGACGGGGGCGACGCGCTCGTCGAAGAGGCGGCGCTGGTCCTCGATCGAGGTGGCTTCGAGGATGACCTTGAGATCGACGCGATAGAGCCGCGCGATCAGATGGGCCATGCTGATGAAATTGCCCAGCAGTCCGCGCTTGTAGATGCCGCGCGCAAAGCCGTTGATGCGGCGGCGACCGGCGAGGTCGCGGCCTTCCCAGTAGCGGCGGCTGGTTTCGTCCAGATTGGGGGCGATCAGGGCGCGGTAATCGGCCAGATTGTGGCGATTGTCGGCCTCGACGAAGAAGCGGCGCAGCGCGTCATGGTCGGGCAGGTGGCGCAGCGCGGCGATCTTCAGGCGGCCCAGCGCGATATGCGCGGTGTTGAGGTCCACCGCCGTCACCTGCGCCGGATTGGCGGTGAGGTAGGAGAGGGCGTTGCAGCTGCCCGACGCGATGGTGACGATCCGGCTGTCGGGCTGGATGTCGAGCGCTTCCATATCGACCACCGGGTCTTCCCAGATCTGGGCATAGACCAGACCGCGGAAGGCCAGGGCGAAGGCCTTGTCGAGCAGGCGCTCGGTGACCGAAGCGTGGTGGCGCACCACGGCGCCTTCGATGATGTGGGGGCGCGGGGCGGTGGAATGAGGCATGGCGCTCGCTTGTCCGATTTCAGTCCATCGGGGCTAGGCCATGCCTGTTTCCTGCGCGTGACGGGTTGATGACGGTTTGGTGTCAGTCGCTTGTTTGTCGATGACAGGTTCGCGTCACGCGATGATCAGCCTGCCAAAACGCGGGCAAAAGCAGCAGCATCGGTGTTGCCGCCCGAAAGCATGACAGCTGTGCGACCATCCACGGGCGCCTTGCCCGTCATCACGGCGGCCAGCGCGACGGCGCCGCCCGGCTCGACCACCAGCCGCAATTGGCGGAAGGCGAGGCGCTGGGCTTCGGCCACTTCCTCGGGCGTGACCCAGAGGCCGGGCTGGCAGCGCTCTTTCAGGACGGCGAAGTTGATCTCGCGCGTGGCGGGGGTTTGCAGCGCGTCGCAGAGGGTGGGCGGGGCGTCGGGGCCGACCTTCTGGATCGTGCCGGTGGCGAGGGAACGGCCCACATCGTCCCAGCCTTCGGGCTCGACGGGGACGATCTGCGCATCGGGGCAGGCGAGGGCCAGACCCGCCGCCAGTCCGCCGCCGCCGCAGGGGGTGACGATGCGGGTGGGGGCGCCGCCCGCGCCCACGGGGGCGGCCAGTTCCATCTGTTTGGTGAGGGCCAGTCCTGCGGTGCCCTGTCCTTCGATCACCCACGCATCGGCGAAGGCGTGGACCAGCGTGCCGCCGGTCTGCGCCAGCACCCTGGCGGCGGCTTCGTCGCGGTCCTCGCCGCCGGGGCGGTCATAGGTGACGATTTTTGCGCCCATGGCGGCGGTAGCCTCCAGCTTCACCTTCGGCGCGTCGATAGGCATGACGATGATGGCGGGGATGCCCAGCTTCTGCGCCGCCCAGGCCACGCCCTGCGCGTGATTGCCGCTGGAGACGCCGACGACGCCCTTAGCGGCTTCTTCCGGCGTCAGGTCGGAGAGGCGGTGCCAGGCGCCGCGAATCTTGAAGGCGCCCACCGGTTGCAGCACCTCGGCCTTGCACCAGATGGTCGTGCCATGGATCTCAAGGGGGAGGAGCGGCGTTTCAGGCAGGATTTTGGCGATTTTGGCCGCAGCCTGGTGGATGCCCGAAAGCGTGGGCGTGCGCATCTGTTGAGTTGTCATGATAGCATCTTATATGGCCCCCTTGGTTTTTGAAGCGCGTTTCGCGTGAGAGTGCCCGGATGCCCCCAAGGATGTCCTGGGCAGCCGTGAGCAAGGAGACAGGTTAGTGAGCAAGGTTCTGGTGATTGGCGCCGGCGGCGTCAGCAGCGTGGCGGTCCACAAAATGGCGATGAACGCCGGGATTTTCACCGACATCCATCTGGCCAGCCGCACCAAGAGCAAGTGCGATGCCATCGCCGAATCGGTGAAGCAGCGCACCGGCGTCGAGATCTCCACCTATGCCATCGATGCCGAGGATGTTCCGGCCCTGTCGGCCCTGATCGAGCAGATCGGTGCCAAGCTGGTCGTCAATCTGGCGCTGCCCTATCAGGACCTGACGATCATGGACGCCTGCCTTGCGACGGGCGTGTCCTATCTTGATACCGCCAACTATGAGCCCAAGGACGTGGCCAAGTTCGAGTATCACTGGCAGTGGGCCTATCAGGACCGCTTCAAGGAAAAGGGCATCATGGCCGTGCTGGGCAGCGGCTTCGACCCGGGCGTGACCAGCGTCTTCGCCATGTGGCTCAAGAAGCATAAGCTGAAAACCATCCGCCAGCTCGACATTCTGGACTGCAACGGCGGCGACCATGGGCAGGCCTTTGCCACCAACTTCAACCCGGAAATCAACATCCGCGAAGTGACCGCCCCGGCGCGCCACTGGGAAGGTGGCGAGTTCGTCGAAACGCCCGCCATGGGCAAGAAGGTGAACTTCGACTTCGAGGGCGTTGGCCCCAAGAACATGTATATGATGTATCACGAGGAGCTGGAGAGCCTGGCCAAGTTCATTCCCGAACTGGACCGTGCGCGCTTCTGGATGACCTTCGGCGATGAATACATCAAGCATCTGACCGTGCTGCAGAATGTGGGCATGACCCGCATCGATCCGGTGATCTACAATGGCGTGGAGATCATCCCGCTGCAGTTCCTCAAGGCCGTGCTGCCTGAGCCGAGCACGCTGGGCGCCACCACCAAGGGCAAGACCAACATCGGTGACATCGCCACCGGTGAGGCGCTTGACGGCAGCGGCGAGAAGACCTTCTACATCAAGAACATCTGCGACCACGAAGCCTGCTTCGAGGAAACTGGCAACCAGGCCGTCAGCTACACCACCGGCGTGCCCGCCATGATCGGCGCGGCGCTGATGCTGACCGGCGCGTGGAAGGGTGAGGGCGTGTTCAACATCGAGCAGCTCAACCCCGATCCCTTCATGGAAATGCTCAACACGCAGGGCCTGCCCTGGACGGTTGAGGAACTGGCCGGTCCGGTCGAGTTTTGATGAACTGGGCTTTGATCCTGCCTCCTCTGATGTTGGCAGGATCGAATGTCTTTATGAATCTGGCGTGGTACGGCCATCTGAAAGAGCCCAACAAGGCGCTTTGGGTGGCTGTGCTGGGCAGCTGGGCTCTGGCCTTTTGCGAGTATTGTCTGGCGGTGCCGGCCAACCGCATCGGCTCGAAGGCCTATTCGCTGGCGCAGTTGAAGACCATGCAGGAGGTGTTCTCCCTTGCAGGCTTCGTGCTGGTGGCATGGGCGCTGTTCGGGCAGAAGCCGGGGCTGGCGCAGCTGGCTGGTTTCGTGCTGATCGTCGCGGGTGCGGCGCTGATTTTCAAAGGGAATTGAACTCATGGAAACCCGTGCGGGTGATCCGGGCGCCTTTGCCCATTTCGATCTGAACCGTGTCGAGAGCCCGGCCTTCGTGGTCGATGCGGCCAGGCTGCGCGCCAATCTGGCGGTGCTGGCCGATGTGCGTGACCGCGCGGGGATCAAGCTGCTGTCGGCGATGAAGGCGTTCAGCATGTGGCGCGTGGCGCCGCTGATTGGCGAGTATCTCGACGGCGTCTGCACCAGCGGCCTGTGGGAAGCGCGTCTGGCCGACGAGCATTATGAGGGTGAGATCGCCACCTATTGCGCGGCCTATAAGGCCGAAGACCTGCCCGAGATTTGCGCGATTTCCGACCATGTGATCTTCAACTCGCCGATGCAGATCGCGCGCTTCCGCCCGGTGCTGGCGGAGCAGGCCAGCGAGTTCGATCTGGGCCTGCGCATCAACCCGCTCCACCGCGAGGGCGAGGTCGAGAAATACGATCCCTGCGCCATCGGCTCGCGTCTGGGCTTCCCGGTCGATCAGCTGGTGGCTGAACATCTGGAAGGTGTCACCGGCCTGCATTTCCACACGCTCTGCGAGCAGGATTTCGAGCCGCTGCAGCGCACCTGGGATGCGCTCTATCCGCGCATCGCGCCCTATCTGGCGGCCAATGGCGGGCCGATCCACTGGCTGAACTTCGGCGGCGGCCACCATATCACCCGCGCCGATTACCAGCGCGACGATCTGGTTGCCTTCCTGCAAGGCGTGAAGGCGCAGACCGGCTGCCAGCTCTATCTGGAGCCGGGCGAGGCCGTGGCGCTGGACGCTGGCATCCTGATCGGCACGGTGCTTGATTCGCACAGCAATGGCGTGCCGGTGGCCATCGTCGATATCTCCGCCACCTGCCATATGCCCGATGTGATCGAGGCACCCTATCGCCCCGCCATGCTGGGTGAGCTGCATGAAGGCACGGCCACGCGTCTGGGTGGCCCCTCCTGCCTCGCGGGCGATGTGATCGGCGATTACCGTCTGCCGGTGCCGGTTGAGCCGGGTGCGCGTTTCGCTTTCCTCGATCAGGCGCATTATTCGATGGTGAAGACCACCACCTTCAACGGTGTGCCTTTGCCCTCGATCTGGCTCTGGGATTCGGCGGATGATTCGCTGGAATGCGTGAAGCGATTCGGCTGGGAAACCTTCCGCGACAGATTGTCGTAACATCTGTCATAAAACCCTGTGATTTCGGGGCTGAACTGTCATAATCCCGTCACAAAAGACGCATAAGTGCAATGATGGACCACAGCGCCCCCTTTTGACCCTTCTCAGGGGTCATCAGGGGGTGTTTTTTCACTTGCAGTTCATGTGCGGCGACCTATATGCACCCCCTCGCCGCCCCATGGGGACTTCCAAACCGCAAGGCGGCTTTCACCTGTTGTAGCTCTGGCCGTATGGCCTATTGGGGGTCCCTTGCGTTGTCCATTTATCCTGACGCACCGTCTGTAGTTGCCGCCCTCGCGCCTACTGAACCGGTTATCCTGAATCGCCCGCAGGCTGCTGCGCGCGCTGCCCGTTTCTTCGCCGAGAAGTTTCCGGGCAAGTCGCTCTATGCGGTTAAGGCCAACCCCAGCCCGGACCTGCTCCGCGTGCTGTGGAGCGCCGGCATCTCGCATTATGACACCGCCTCGATCGTCGAGGTCCGTCTGGTGCGCGAAACGCTGGGGCCCGATGCCGTGCTCTGCTTCATGCACCCGGTCAAGCCCGTGGCGGCCATTGCCGAGGCCTATCACGTCCATGGCGTGCGCACCTTCAGCCTCGACACGGTCGAGGAGCTGGAGAAGATCGTCGAGGCGACCCGTTCGGCTGACGGCAAGGCTGCGGAAGATCTGTCGCTCTGCGTGCGCCTGCGCGTCTCCTCGGAATATTCCGAGCTGAGCCTGGCCTCGAAGTTCGGCGTCGATCTGGCCGATGCCGCGCCGCTGCTGCAGGCCACCCGTCAGGTTGCGGACTGCCTTGGCATCTGCTTCCACGTCGGTTCGCAGGCGATGACGCCCTTCGCCTATGTGCAGGCGCTGGAGCGGGCCCGTGCCGCGATTGTCGATGCGTCGGTCACCGTGGACATCATCGATGTCGGCGGCGGCTTCCCCTCGATCTATCCGGGCATGGTGCCGCCTCCGCTGGAGGACTACTTCGCCTCGATCCATCGCGCCTTCGAATCGCTGCCGGTGTCCTATTCGTCGGAACTGTGGTGCGAGCCGGGCCGTGCCCTCTCGGCCGAGTTCAACTCGATGATCGTGCAGGTCGAGAAGCGTCGCGGCAATGAGCTGTTCATCAATGAGGGTGCCTATGGCGCGCTCTACGATGCCGCCCATGTCGACTGGCGTTTCCCGGTCAAGCGCATCAGCGTGACCGGCCAGGACATTGATGACGAAGCGGCCATGGAAGACTTCGCCTTCTACGGCCCGACCTGCGATGATGCCGATTATATGGAAGGGCCCTTCGCGCTTCCCGCTGGCATCCAGCCGGGCGACTACATCGAAGTGGGCATGCTGGGCGCCTATGGCGCGGCCATGCGCACCCGCTTCAACGGCTTCGGTGCGGGCGAGACGGTGATTGCCACCGACGAGCCCATGGCGAGCCAGTACGCCGGCAAGCGCCGCGATCCGCGCCAGTCGGACAATGTGGTGTCGCTCCGCTAAGCGGCCTGCAAACGAAACAGAAGAGGGCGGCGGGAGCGATCCTGCCGCCCTTTTTCGTGGCGTTTGATGGCATTTTGCCTTGCGACCGGGGCCATTTGCCCACTTCTTGCGTTTTGCCTGCTAAAAAGGCGCTACAGCCTCTTCCCCGATCCGTCTTACATCCCTACATCGCCCCTATCATGGCCCGCCCGAAACCCACCGCCTTCGAAAAGACGAAGACCGTCGCCGAGAACCGCCGCGCGCGCTTCGAGTATTTCATCGATGACGTCTATGAGGCGGGTATCGCGCTGACGGGCACCGAAGTGAAATCGCTTCGCTTCGGTGAGGGTTCGATTGCCGAGGCCTATGCCGAGGTGAAGGATTCGCAGGTCTGGCTGGTGAACGCCAATGTGCCCGAATACAACTTCGGCAACCGCTTCAACCACAGCCCCAAGCGCCCGCGCAAACTGCTGCTGCATGAGCGCGAGATCGCCAAGCTGACCGGCGCGGTGGAGCGCAAGGGCATGACCCTGGTGCCGCTCTCGATCTATTTCAACGGCAAGGGCCGCGCGAAGGTCGAGCTGGCGCTGGCCAAGGGCAAGAACAATGCCGACAAGCGCGCCACGGTGAAAGAGCGCGACTGGAAGCGCGATCAGGCCCGCATCATGCGGGAGCACAACTAGACGTGGTCGCGCAGACCTTCTCACGCTGGGCCGGCAAACACTTCCCCACCCGCGAAAAGCTGGAACAGAACCGCTGGATTCGGCCCTTCGCCCATCTGGTGCTGAAGCCCGACCTGTGGCGCTTCAACCGCCGCAGCGTGCCGCGCGGCATTGCGCTGGGCCTGTTCACCGGCATCGCCATTCCCTTTGCCCATTCGCCCGTCGCCGCGCTGACGGCGGTGGTGGTGCGCGCCAATGTGCCCGTGGCCATCGCCACCACCTGGACCAGCAACCCGCTGACCTGGGCGCTGATTTTCCCGACTGCCATCGCCATCAGCAACACGCTGGGCTTCCATGTCGATATGACGGCCTTCCGCGCGCTGCTGCATTCCGACGCATCCCTGGGGCAGTGGGCGGGCTGGCTCTTGTCGAAAGCGGCGCCTGCCCTCATGCTGGGCCTGCTGGTGGAGGCCACGATTGTGGCCAGCATCGGCTATGGCGCGGCGGCTCTGGGCTGGCGCACCTGGATCGGGCAGAAGCGCAAGCGTCGCCATCACCGCAAGGGCTGAGGTGAGGGCCGTTCTAAAAGGCAGGGAGAAGGGCTTGAATCGAGAGCGTGCGATGACGGCCCCACTGACCCGCGCCGGACTGGTGCTGGGCGGCGCTTTTGTCCTCACACTGCTGTGCCTGTGGCTGGCGACCCGCAGTCCCGAGGTCTGCTTGAGTTTCGCAGGCGGCGTGGTGGCGCTGGGTGCTCTGGGCTGGCTGCTGATCCACACCCGCGCCGAGGAAGGCGCCCCGGACCCTGCCGAACCCGACTGGTCCGTCACCACCGCCGCCATCGATGGCGATGAGGCGGCTGTGGGCATCGTCGATCGCGCCGGGCGTCTGGTGGCGGCCAATGCCGTCTATGAACGCAGCTTCGGCACCGGCGCCTTGCCCGCCAGCCTGCCGCTGACCTACGCCGAGGGCGAAGACCTCACCCGCGCGGCATGGCGCGACGGCAAGGCCGGTCCGCTGCTGGCCAGCCATGCCGATGGCCAGCGCTGGCTGGTCGAGGTTTCTTGCGCCGGTCGTGGCGAATCCTGGCAAATCTGGCGCTTCGTGGCGCAGGAAGTGGCCGAAACCGGCGCTGAACTGGCCGCCGCTCTGCGCGGCAAGCCGGGCCGAGCGCTGGGGCAGGCCGGTTTCGCCGCCGCCATGGTCGAGGCCGATGGCAGTATTCGTGTCGCTAACGAAGGCTTTGCTCTACGCGCTCTGGGCGATGCCTCGGCGGCGGTGACGGGCAGCGCCTTTGTCGATTATCTGGCGCAGGACGAGCACGACCATATCTTCTGGCAGCGCGATGCCCGCCGCGTCGCCCCGCTGACGCTGTTCTACCTGCCGATTTCTGATCCCGATCACCCCGAAGACCCCGATCCCGCGCGCGGCACCTCGCTGATGCTGCTGGTCGATCATGGCGTGGGGCTGGGCGGCAGCGGCGGTGACGCCACGGGCGCCGCGCCGCATCTCGAAGCGCTGCTGGCAGGACTGCCACTGGGCCTCGCCATGGCCGACCGCGATGGTCGCGTGCTTTTCGCCAACCCCGCCTTTATGCGCGCAGCAGGCCGAGAGGGCGAGGATGCCCCGATCTACCCCACCGATCTGGTGGTGCAGGAAGACAAGGCGGCGCTGTCGGATGCCCTGCGCCGCTTCGGCCATGGCCCGGCGACCAGCGGCGATGTCGCGGTGCGTCTGTCTGCCCAACCTGATGAGCCGGTGTCTTTGAGTCTGGCCGGGGTGAGGGGGCTGGGCGAGGCCGCCGTGCTGCTGGGCCTGACCGACACCAGCGAGGAAATCCGTCTCAAGCGTCAGGTGGCTCAGGCCACCAAGATGCAGGCTGTGGGCCAGCTGGCGGGCGGCGTGGCGCATGATTTCAACAATGTGCTGACCGCGATCATCGGCACCTGCGATCTGATGCTGCTGCGTCATACGCCCGGCGATTCGGACTATGACGATATCCAGCAGATCCGCGCCAATTCGAACCGCGCGGCGTCGCTGACGCGCCAGCTGCTGGCCTTCAGCCGCCAGCAGACCTTGCGGCCCGAAGTGCTGCAGCTGCCGGACATTGTCAGCGAAATCAGCCAGATGCTGCGTCGCCTGATCGGCGAGAAAATCCAGTTGGTGGTCACCCATGACCGCGACCTGGGCGCCGTCCGTGCCGACCCCACCCAGCTTGAGCAGGTGATCGTCAATCTGGCGGTGAACGCCCGTGATGCCATCCACGACCATGCCCGCAAGGTGCATGGCGATGGCTCGGGCCGACTGGCGCTCTCCACCCGCCGCGTCACCGCGGCGCAGGTGCGGGCGATGCGCAGTGAAATCCTGCCGCTGGCCGATTACACGGCTCTGGTGGTGGAAGACACTGGCGGCGGTATCCCGCAAGAGATCATCGGCAAGATCTGGGAACCCTTCTTCACCACCAAGGAGCAGGGCAAGGGCACGGGCCTTGGTCTTTCAACGGTTTACGGCATCGTCAAGCAGTCGGGCGGCTTTATCTTCGCCGACAGCGAGGCGGGCGTGGGCACGCGCTTCAGCATCTATCTGCCGGTCCATCACGAAATACCGGGCCAAAGCGCTCTGCCCAAGCCGAAGGATGCCCCCGTGGCCACGGCATGGGCCGGTGGCGGCGACATCCTGCTGGTCGAGGATGAGGATTCGGTCCGCGTGGTGGCCGAGCGCGCGCTGACTCGCGCGGGCTACAGCGTCACCAGCGCCAGCGATGGCGAGGAAGGGCTGGAGCAGGTCGAAAAACGTCTCGAATCGGGACAGGCTTTGTTCGATCTGGTGCTTTCCGATGTGGTGATGCCGATCATGGATGGCCCGGCCATGGCGCGCGCGGTGCGCAAGATTGCGCCCTCCGTTCCGGTGCTGTTCATGTCGGGCTATGCCGAGGAACAGCTGCGGCGCGAGATCGATATCGACAATATGTATTTCATTCCAAAGCCCTTTTCGGTCAGCCAGATTGGCGAGAAGGTGGCCTCGATCCTGTCGGTGGTGGCCAGCGCGAAGGGATGATGGAAATTATTTGTTCTCCTCTTGTTCGATAAGAACAAATGCGATACATGAAGGCTCGTGTTGACGTACACGGTCAAATTCCTATCGCATGGAGGCGAACATGGCGGCTCAGCTGAAACTGATTCAGGAAGGCAAAGACAAAGACATGGATCGTCAAAAGGCGCTGGAAGCAGCGCTCGCGCAGATTGACCGTGCGTTCGGCAAGGGTTCGGCGATGAAGCTGGGCTCGAAGACGGCGATGCAGGTGGAGGCGATCTCCACCGGCTCGCTCGGGCTGGACATTGCGCTCGGCATCGGCGGCCTGCCGCGCGGGCGTATCATCGAGATTTACGGCCCGGAAAGCTCGGGCAAGACCACGCTGGCGCTGCATGCCATTGCCGAAGCGCAGAAGACCGGCGGCACGGCAGCCTTTGTGGACGCCGAACACGCGCTGGACCCGGTCTATGCCAAGAAGCTGGGCGTCAACATCGATGAGCTGATCGTCTCGCAGCCCGATACGGGTGAGCAGGCGCTGGAGATTGTCGATACGCTGGTGCGTTCGAACGCGATCGACGTGCTGGTGGTCGACTCGGTGGCGGCGCTGGTGCCCCGCGCCGAAATCGAGGGCGAGATGGGCGACAGCCATGTCGGCCTGCAGGCCCGTCTGATGAGCCAGGCGCTGCGCAAGCTGACCGGTTCGATCAGCCGCTCGCGCTGCATGGTGATCTTCATCAACCAGGTCCGCATGAAGATCGGCGTGATGTACGGCAACCCGGAGACGACCACGGGCGGTAACGCCTTGAAGTTCTATGCTTCGGTGCGTCTGGATATCCGCCGCACGGGTCAGATCAAGGATCGCGACGATATCGTCGGCAACGCCACCCGCGTGAAGGTGGTGAAGAACAAGGTGGCCCCGCCCTTCAAGCAGGTCGAGTTCGACATCATGTATGGCGAGGGCATCTCCAAGATCGGCGAGATCCTCGATCTGGGCGTGAAGGCGGGCGTGGTCGAGAAGTCGGGCGCCTGGTTCAGCTACGACTCGGTGCGGATCGGGCAGGGGCGTGAAAACTCCAAGACCTATCTGCGCGAACACCCGGAAATGGCCGACAAGCTGGAGGCCGCGATCCGCGGCCAGAAGGAAGGTTTGTCCGACGGCATGATGGCGGGGCCTGACGCCGAGGACGACGCCTGAGAGATCAAGAGGGGGGGGCATCTGGCGATGTCCCCCTTTCTCTTTTCGTGACTGTAGGGTGAATTTGCCGGTCTTGGGGACCGGATTTGGGAAAAGATGCGGCTTTGGCGCTTGTTTGGCGGCGCGTCGTGTCTTATCGCGCTGGCCATGATCTCGACCAACGACATTCGCCGCTCGTTTCTCGAATACTTCGGTTCGCAGGGCCACGATGTGGTACCCTCCGCGCCGCTGGTGCCGTATAACGACCCGACCCTGATGTTCACCAATGCGGGCATGGTCCCGTTCAAGAACGTCTTCACGGGGCTGGAAACCCGCGCCATTCCGCGCGCCACCAGCAGCCAGAAGTGCGTGCGCGCTGGCGGCAAGCACAATGACCTCGACAATGTCGGCTATACGGCGCGGCATCATACGTTCTTTGAAATGCTGGGGAATTTCTCCTTCGGCGACTATTTCAAAGAACAGGCGATCACCCATGCCTGGACCCTGCTGACCAAGGAATGGGGCCTGCCCAAGGACAAGCTGCTGGTCACGGTGTACCACACTGATGATGAGGCGTTTGATCTCTGGAAGAAGATCGCGGGCCTGTCGGATGATCGCATCATCCGCATCCCCACCAATGACAATTTCTGGTCGATGGGCGATACCGGTCCCTGCGGTCCTTGCTCGGAGATCTTTTTCGATCATGGCGACCATATCTGGGGCGGCCCTCCCGGATCGCCCGAAGAGGATGGCGACCGCTTTATCGAGATCTGGAATCTCGTTTTCATGCAGTTCGAGAGCCAGGCTGATGGCTCGCGCATCACGCTGCCGCGCCCCAGCATCGACACCGGCATGGGGCTGGAGCGCATCGCTGCCGTCATGCAGGGCGAGCATGACAATTACGACATCGACACCTTCAAGGCGCTGATCGCCGCCAGCGAATCGCTGACCGGCGTCAAGGCGCAGGGCGAGCAGCGCGCGAGCCATCGTGTGATCGCCGACCATCTGCGTTCGACCAGCTTCCTGCTGGCCGATGGTGTGCTGCCGTCCAACGAGGGCCGTGGCTATGTGCTGCGCCGCATCATGCGCCGCGCCATGCGTCACGCCCATCTGCTGGGCGCCAAGCAGCCGTTGATGCATCGTCTGGTCCCCGCGCTGGTCGCCGAAATGGGCGCTGCCTATCCCGAACTGGGCCGCGCTCAGCCGCTGATCCAGGATGTGCTGGAGCGCGAAGAAACCAAGTTCCGCCAGACGCTCGACAAGGGCCTCAAGCTGCTCGACGAAGCAACCTTGGGTCTGGCCGAGGGTGGCACGCTGCCCGGCGAAACCGCTTTCCGCCTCTATGACACCTATGGCTTCCCTTACGATCTGACCGAGGACGCGCTGCGTTCGCGCGGCATCGCGGTGGACAAGGACGGTTTCGATTCCGCCATGGCCCAGCAGAAGGCCGCGGCGCGTGCCGCCTGGAAGGGCAGTGGCGAGGCGGCTGCGGGCGAAGTGTGGTTCGATCTGGCCGAACGCATCGGCGCCACCGAATTCACCGGCTACACCAGCACCACGGGTGAGGCGCAGATCGTCGCCATCCTGAAGGACGGCAAGGAAGTCGACAGCGCGACGGCGGGTGACAATGTCACCATCCTGACCAACCAGACGCCTTTCTATGGCGAATCGGGCGGTCAGATGGGCGATGCCGGCACCATAACCGGCGCGGATGGGCTGAAGATCGCCATTGCTGATACGTCCAAGCCGTTGGGCCGCTTGCATGCTCATAGCGGCACGGTGGAAAGCGGCAGTGTGAAGGTGGGCGATGCGGTGGCTCTGGCCATTGATGTTGCGCGTCGCGATGCCATTCGCGCCAATCACTCGGCGACCCATCTGCTGCATGCTGCGCTGCGCGGCCGTCTGGGTGAGCATGTCACGCAGAAGGGCTCGCTGGTCGCGCCCGATCGCCTGCGTTTTGACTTCTCGCAGCCCACGGCGCTGACCGCCGAGGACATCACCGCGATCGAGGCCGAGGTGAATGCGGAAATCCGTGGCAATGAGGCGGTCACCACCCGTCTTATGAGCCCGGAAGATGCCATCGAGGCGGGTGCCATGGCGCTGTTCGGCGAAAAGTATGGCGAGGAAGTGCGCGTGCTTTCGATGGGCGCGCTGGCCGATGGCCGGAACTATTCGGTTGAACTTTGCGGCGGCACTCATGTGCGCGCGCTGGGCGATATCGGCGTGCTGCGCATCGTCAGCGAAAGCGCGGTGTCCTCGGGCGTGCGCCGTATCGAGGCGCTGACCGGTGAGGGCGCGCGCCAGTGGCTGGTGCATCGCGAGGACCAGCTCAAGGGCGCGGCAGCCGCGCTGCGCACCACGCCCGATGATGTTGAGGCGCGCGTTGTGGCCCTGCTCGATGAACGCCGCAAGCTGGAGCGTGAACTGGCCGAAGCCAAGAAGGCGCTGGCGCTGGGCGGCGGTTCGGGCGCGGCTCAGGCTGCTGACGAGGATGTGGGCGGGGTGAAGTTCTCCGGGCAGGTGCTCGAAGGGCTTGATCCCAAGGAACTGCGCGGACTGCTGGATCAGGCCAAGCAGCGTCTGGGCAGCGGTGTCGCTGTGATCGTTGCGGTCAATGAGGGCAAGGCCAGCATTGCCGCCGCCGTGACTGAAGACCTGACCGGGAAGGTCAGCGCCGTTGATCTGGTGCGCGCGGGCGTCGAAGCGCTGGGCGGCAAGGGTGGCGGTGGCCGCCCGGATATGGCTCAGGGCGGCGGCCCGGATGGTGACAAGGGCGCAGCAGCCATTGCGGCGGCCAAGGCTGTTATCGCGGGCTGAGAAGCATGATCGCAACGGCGCTTATTGCGCCGTGGGCAGATGGGGCCGCCATGGCGAAAGCTGTGGCGGCCTCTGTCATGCTGGTGGTGGATGCCGATAGGGGAGCTGGCATGGAAGCGGGTGATCAAACCTCGCTTCCAAGCTGCTCATTAGCATCGGGCCTGAATGGCTGGTGCGCGAGCATAGAAGTCTCCCTGCCGGTGCTGGCGTTGCTGCAGGCTCGGGAAATGGTCGCTCCGGGATCATCTGGTGAAGGTGGTTTCTCACGGCTTCAAAAGGTCGACGCGAGATTCGCAGGGGAGCAGCGTGCGCCTGCATCGCGCCGTTGCATGATGCTATCGCCTTGGTTTCAGTGGCTCCCCGTGCCCGCTTAGACTTTAAGGCCTAATCTACGGCCTTCAGTGAGCGCGTTGGCACCATGATCGCCGAACATTTTCAGCAGCATGCGTTATATCGAGGAGGCTGGTGATCTTCTCGGCTCTAAGCTAGCGTTTTCCCGCCATTATGGCCGAGGCAGAGAGAAGTCGTGAGGCTGGGGCCCCTGAAGCTGCAAAGGCCCCCCAAAACAAGGAGCAAGCGAGATGATCCTGCTGGCATGGATGGCTCTGGCCGCGATGAGTGATGCGCAGATCGCCACGGCGCGCAAATCCGCGCCCGCCGATGTGCGCGCCGTGGTGGACCGCTGGGAGATGTGCAACCACTGGGGCGGCGAGGAGCCTTATGACAAGGCTCGCGCCCGCCAGATCGAGCAGGCCTCCGCCAAGCTGCGCTGTGATCGGCTGGATCATGATGAGGCGGTTTTGCGCCGCCGCTATGCTCACAAGCCTGCGATCCTGCGCCTGCTGACCGCCGCTCACGATATCTATTGAAGGCTTACTCCGCCGCGCTTCTTTCGCGAAGGGTGGCGCTTTTCAGGCTGGGTTTTTCGGTGAGGCCACCCTCGGCCATGATCTGCTCGCGGAATTCGTCGCGCTTTTCGTGGATCGAGGCGATCACGAAGCCCATCGGCACGCCCAGATCCACCAGCACGGCCTCGGAAAGCTGCAGAGAGGATTCCAGCGTTTCCGGCACCGCCATGCTGGCGCCCGCCTTGTAGAGCGCGGCGGCATGGGTGGCATCGCGCGCGCGCGCGATGATCGCCAGATCGGGATGAGCCGCGCGCAGCTTGCGCACCAAGCGCTGGGCGATCACTGGTTCGTCCATGGTCAGGATCACCGCATGGGCCTGATCCAGCCCCAGCCGCTCCAGCGTATGGCCGCTGGCCGCGTCGCCGAAGGTGGCGTGATAACCCGCGCTCAGCGCGCCGGTGATCAGATCGGGGTTGGAATCGACGGCGATGTAGCCTTTGCCATGGTGGCGCAGCATATCGGCCACCAGCCGCCCCACGCGCCCGAAACCGATGATGATGGCGCGCGGTTCGTCGCTGTCCGGCGTATCGGGCAGGGGGGCGGCGTTGCCCGCATCGACCTTGCGGGCTAGCCGCCGCCCGAGCCATGCCAGACCCGGGGTGATCGTCAGCCCCAGCGCGGTGACGATCTGCCAGAATTGCACGGTGCTCGGCTGGATCAGTGCGGCACCGCTGGCTGCGGTGAGCACGATCAGCGTGGATTCCGAAGGGCTGGACATCAGAATGCCGGCTTCCGCCGCCGTGCCCGCCCGCGTGCCCATCACGCGCAGCATGATGCCGGTGACCAGTGCCTTCACCACCACCACGCCGGCGGTGGCCGCCACGATCATCACCCAATGGCGCGCGACCATGGCCAGATCGATGCTCATGCCGATGGTGATCAGGAACACGCCCAGAGCCAGTCCCTTGAAGGGCGCAGTCATGCCTTCGACCTCGCCGTGATAGGGCGTTTCGCCGATCAGCAGTCCGGCGATCAGCGCGCCGACGATGGGTGACAGGCCTACGCCAGCGGTGGCCAGAGCGGCGGTGATCACCACGATCAGGCTGGTGGCCAGAAACAGCTCCGGGCTTTTTGTGCGGGCGGCCTGAGCGAAGAGCGGCGGCAGCAGATAGCGCCCGCCGACCAGCAGCACGGTAACCAGCGCCACGCCCAGCCCCAGCGTGTGCAGCAAGGCCTGCCAGCCGCCGCCATTGTGCGGGGCCAGCGCGCCCAGCAGGAAGATCGTGGGCACCAGCGCCAGATCCTCGAACAGCAGCATGGCCAGCGCCGCGCGCCCTACGGGGGTGGTCGTGCCCGCGATCGGCAGCACCAGAGCGGTGGAACTCATGGCCAGAGCGAGGCCGAGGCCCAGCGCGCCCGCGCTGCTCTCGCCGATCAAGGCCAGCGTGAAGCCGATCAGCGCCGCCGCGCCGGTCAGCTCCAGAGCGCCGAGGCCGAAGACCTGCCGCCGCATCGCCCACAATCGGTCGAAGCTGAGTTCCAGCCCGACGTTGAACAGCAGCAGCACAATGCCGAATTCCGCAAAGGGCTTGAGCGAATCAGGATCGGTGATGGTGACGAAGGCCAGCCACGGATGGTCGAACACCTGCCGCCCAAGGCCATAGGGCCCGACCAGCAGGCCCACCAGAATGAAGCCGATCACCGGCGTGACGCGGAAGCGGGCGAACAGCGGAATGACGACCCCCGCCGCTCCCAGAATCACCAGCGCATCGCCAAGCGGGGAGGAGGGGGAGAAGACATTCGCATCGGTCATGCCGGGCAGCCTATGGCATGGGGCAAGGGATGTCACGGATGGAGCGGGCGGGGAATGTTACAAACCGTGTCCGGAGTGGTTTGACTGAAAGAGGAAGGGGTAATGCGAGGGTGTTACACCCTCGCGCTCCCATAAATGTCTACGTTGCGCTCCGGGTTCGGCGTTAGAAGCATTTCGCTGCACCGCAGGCATGAGCGCTATCGGAATTCAAGCCTGCGGCGCCACAGGCTGCACAGGTGGAGAGGTCAGGTGCAACGACCGGGTGTCACCACCCTATCGTCGGAAGACGTAATGGGAGCGCGAGGGGGGAACCCCCTCGCATTGTCTTTTTCCTGAAATCCAAAAGAAAAGGGGCCCGGTTTCCCGAGCCCCTCTCCAACCATCCGATGGCGCGAAGGCTTACGCCCAGGCAGCCATTTCGGTTTCGAGGTTCTTCACAATGGCCTCGAAGAAGGCTTCGGTCGTCAGCCAGCCCTGATCGGGGCCGATCAGCAGCGCCAGATCCTTGGTCATCTTGCCGCTTTCCACGGTTTCGATGCAGACCTTCTCCAGCGTCTCGGCGAACTTCACCACGTCGGGCGTGTTGTCGAACTTGCCGCGATAGATCAGGCCGCGCGTCCAGGCGAAGATCGAGGCGATCGGGTTCGTGCTGGTGGCCTTGCCCTGCTGGTGCTGGCGGTAGTGGCGGGTCACGGTGCCATGGGCGGCCTCGGCCTCCACGGTCTTGCCGTCGGGGCTCATCAGCACCGAGGTCATCAGACCCAGCGAGCCGAAGCCCTGCGCCACGATGTCCGACTGCACGTCGCCGTCGTAGTTCTTGCAGGCCCAGACGAACTTGCCCGACCACTTGAGCGCCGAGGCGACCATGTCGTCGATCAGGCGGTGTTCGTACCAGATCTTGGCGGCTTCGAACTTCTCCTTGAAGCCTTCGGTCTCGAAGACCTCGGCGAAGAGGTCCTTGAAGCGGCCGTCATACTTCTTGAGGATGGTGTTCTTGGTCGAGAGATACACCGGCCAGCCCAGCGACAGGCCATAGTTGAACGAGGCGCGCGCGAAGTCGCGGATCGATTCCTCAAGGTTGTACATGGCCATGGCCACGCCGGGGGCCTTGAACTGGTACACTTCGCGGTCGATGACCTGGCCGTCCTCGCCCTCGAACACCAGGCGCAGCTTGCCGGCGCCGGGGACCACGAAATCGGTCGCGCGATACTGGTCACCGAAAGCGTGACGGCCGACCACGATGGGGTCGGTCCAGCCGGGCACCAGACGGGGCACGTTGCTGATCACGATGGGCTCGCGGAAGATGGTGCCGCCCAGGATGTTGCGGATCGTGCCGTTGGGCGACTTCCACATTTCCTTGAGGCTGAATTCCTCGACGCGGGCTTCGTCCGGCGTGATGGTGGCGCACTTCACGCCCACGCCATACTGCTGGATCGCATTGGCCGAATCGATGGTGATCTGGTCGTTGGTGGCGTCGCGGTTCTCGACCGAGAGATCGTAATACTTCAGATCGATGTCGAGGTAGGGCAGGATCAGACGTTCGCGGATCCACTGCCAGATGATCTTCGTCATTTCATCGCCGTCGATCTCGACGACGGGGTTGGCTACCTTGATCTTGGCCATGTTCTCTCACTTTCCCTTATGAATTGGGTAACGCCGGATTGGGCAACGCTGGTGGGACACGCGGCGTGCTCTGAACGGGCATGCGATGAAGACGTGCATCGGCCTTTAGCAGACACGGGGACCTGCGCAAGGCATGGAAACAGCGGGAAGCGGCTAGGCTTTGGTCGATAGATGCTGATGAGAATAGATAGCAATTATCGGGTGCGGACGCAGAGGCTTGCGAGGCGCTGACGCCGGTTTTGGGCATGGCGATGTGGGGGATCATCTCTCGCGCACATCCCGTGCAGGGAGGCCGGACGTTCGCGGCAGATGGATACGAAAAAGCCCGCGCAATCCATTGGATTGGCGGGCTTTTCGAATGGTGGGCGTAGGAAGGATTGAACTTCCGACCCCTGCGATGTCAACACAGTGCTCTACCACTGAGCTATACGCCCACGCTCATTCGTCTCTGTCCGGTCTGGCGCTTTGCAGAACCGCGCCGGGCAGGGGCTGGCCTTTAGACGCGGCTTTTTTTTCGCGCAAGCCCCGAATGCGAAAAATTTCAGAAAAATCTCAAATACCGGCTTCAGATGCTCGCCTGGGTGGGCTGGCCGAAGACGCGCTGCACCTCCATCACCAGATCGCGCAGATGGAAGGGCTTGGACAGCACACGGGCCTGCGGTGCTTCGCGACTGGCCTTCAGGGTTACGGCGGCAAAGCCGGTGATGAACATCACCTTGGTGTGCGGGCTGATCTCGGCGCAGCGCTGGGCCAGTTCGATGCCGTCCATCTCGGGCATGACGATGTCGGAGAGCAGCAGGTCGAATCTTTCGCTCTGCAACCAGGGCAGGGCGGCGGTGCCGCGATCCACCGCCACCACCTCATAGCCCGCATTCTCCAGAGCGCGGGCCAGATAGGTACGCATGGCGGGTTCATCTTCGGCAAGCAGGATACGGATCATGGGTCTTGGGCGCCTTTTATGCGTTTCGGCTCACATCATACTGCGCCGGGGGTAAAGATTGTTACCACAAAACCGGGCATGGGCCGCAACGATGACGGCATTCGTCGCATTTTGCATGAGAGAAATATGACAAGGGAATGGCCCTATTTTTGACAGGCCTGCCTTGTGCATGCCACACAAATGTCATGCACGAAGCCTCCCCCGCCTCCGGCGATTCGAGCAGTTTTTATCAGTCTGACGTGCCCGGCTGCGCGGGTGCGCCTTTTGTGCTGACTTTGGCAGACCCGGCCTGCGTGCCGGTGCTGATCTGCGCGCCCCATGGCGGGCGGGCCTATACGCCCGAGCTGATGGCGGCCCTGCGCGAAGGCCAGAAGGCTGCGCTGCGTCTGGAAGACCGGTATATCGACCGGATCGCCGCCCGCGTGGCGCAGGCGACCGGCGCGGGTCTGCTGGTGGCGCGCGCGCCGCGCGCGGTGCTGGACCTCAACCGCGCGCCGGATGACATCGACTGGGGCATGATTCCCGACACTGGACGGGCCGAGGCGCGCGAAGCGGTGATCGCGGCCGGCGGCACGGTGCGGGCGCAATCGCACCCCAGCCAGCGCGTGCGGGCGGGGCTGGGCCTGGTGCCGCGCCGCGTGCCCGGCATGGGCGAGCTGTGGAGCAGGCCCTTGCCCGGTGCGGAGCTGGCGCGGCGAATCGCCGGGCTGCATGCCCCCTATCATGCCTGCATCGCCGAGCAGCTGGCAGCGCTGCGCGCGCGCTGGGGCGCGGCTCTGCTGATCGATCTGCATTCCATGCCCCCGCTGCCCTGCAACGAGGGCGAGACTCCCGTCAGCTGCGTGCTGGGCGACCGTTTCGGCGCCAGCTGCAGCACGGGTCTGGTGGCCAAGGCCTTTGGCGCGCTGGATGAATCAGGCTGGCTGGTCGCGCATAACCGGCCCTACGCCGGGGGCTATGTGCTGGATCGCCATGCCGCCCCGCGTGACGGCATCCACGCCATCCAGCTGGAGATCGACCGTGCGGCCTATCTCGATTCGCGGCTGGTGGATCTGGGGCCGGGGGCTGACGGGGTGGTCGAAAGGCTGATTCGACTGGTGCGGAATCTAGCCTGCGATGTGGCGGCGATGGGCAACATCACGCTCGACAGGCGCCCTCCCGATTGGGCCGAAGCCGCGGAATAACGCGCTTTTGCTATCGGTAATCGCGATTGCACATAAAAAACCACCTCGCGCCAGAGGGCACGAGGTGGCCAAGGTTCAGGGAGGAGGTGCACGGCGTGCACCAGTTCCACCATGCCATGAGGGAAGCACAGCGGAACGATTGCATCATAGGCTTATGGGCCATGGCATGCAAGGGGGCCCCGCCGGTAAATTCGGCAGGATGCAAGATGGCGGGTCCGGTTGGCGCTGTGCCGGGCTGGTTCGCAGCAGGCTGGCGAGGGGCCTTACTGGCACGATTGTCAGTATCGAAAGGGGTGAGCGGTCCGGTACGGTGAGCCGGATACCAGCGATAAAGCCGGACATGAATAGGTATTTTTGTAGGGGGTGGGCGCAGGGCAGGCCGGAGGAGGGGCGAAAATAGAAAAGCGAGGGGGTTACCCCCTCGCGCTCCCATGACGTCTTCCGACGCGGCGGCAGTGGTGCCGCATCATGGTGCTTGGCCTCTCCATCAGAGCAATGAAAAGGCGCCGCAGGCAGAATGCCCCGGCGCCTTACGTTAGCTTGGAATGTTAAAGCCTGCGGCGCCGCGACGTTGCCCTGAGGCCGAACCCGAAGCGCAAGGCAGACAGTAACGGGAGCGCGAGGGGGTAACCCCCTCGCACATCACCTTCCTGCCTTAAACCTTAAGCCGGCAGCGTCACCGCAGGCTGAGGCAGCACGCCCATCGCCACCTGACGGCCGAAGATCTCGCGCATCAGGTCCAGGCTGAACAGGTGAGCGAAGACCAGCGGCAGCAGGCCCGACTGGTTCCAGCCGCGCAGCACGTCGCCACGGACTTCCTGAAGCTTGGCCTGATCGACCATCTTGAAGCCGCGATAGACGAAGGGCTGCTCGCTGCCTTCCTGCTGGATGGCCACTTCGCCCTCGATCAGCAGACCGTGCTTTTCCAGCTCCTTGACGAAGGCGCCGGTGCGCAGGCCGGCCTGCTCGAACTGCTCGCAGAAGCCGAGCATGCCCGTGGTGGTCTCGCTGGGCTGGTCGCCGTCGAACAGGGCGGCGCCTTCCTCGAACTCACCGATCAGACCGCTGGTGGGGTCGAAGCACAGGCTCAGTTCTTCGGCCTGCGGGTTCAGGCGGGCCAGCATGAAGGGATAGCGGCGCGCATAGGCGGGGATGTAGACGTTCTCGGCGACCTTGCCCTCGGCGTCGACGAAAACGTTCACGCCTTCGTTCAGGCCCATCAGCGCCAGCGGCACCGAATCATCGCCCGAGGAGAAGACGATCGGGAAGAAGCGACCGGCCTGCGGGAATTCTTCCACCGTCAGCGGGATGGCGTGCTGGCCCACCAGCCAGTCGGCCTTGTCGACGCTGCGGCTCTTCCAGGTCGCGTGGTCGCGGCTGTTGAGCGGAACCAGGTCCTTGTAGAAGATCGGCAGACCGGGATTTTGCGGCGCGCTGGCCATGTCAGGTATCTCCGTAAGCAAAGCGGGCGCCTTGGCCCCCCATTTGAACGCCGGGTCTTAGAAGGTGCCGCAAGGGCTGGCAAGCGGGCGATCCCTCAGGCGTTTGGCGGTACGAGTTTACCCGGATTGAGCAATCCCTGCGGATCGAGCGCCATTTTCACGGCGCGCAGCAGGGTTAATGCGGCGGGATCGGCGGTATGGGCCAGCTCGACGATCTTGTTCTGGCCGATGCCATGCTCGGCGCTGATCGAGCCGCCCCAGCGCGTGACCTCATCATAGACCCAGGCGCTGATCTTTTTGCCCTCGGTCAGATCCCAGCCCGGCGCGGTGCCCGGGGCGGCCAGCACATGGTAATGGATGTTGCCGTCGCCCAGATGGCCGAAGGCCACGACATGAGTGCCGGGGAATTGGGCTTCGATCTGCGGAGAGACCTGCGCGATGAAGTCCGGCATGCGCTCCACGGCGACGGAGATGTCATGCTGCACGGCGGGGCCCTTGGCGCGCTCGGCAAAGGGCACTTCCTCGCGAATCAGCCAGAAGGCATCGGCCTGTGCTTCGCTGGCGGCGATGGCGGCATCCTGCACAAGGCCGGTTTCGAAGGCTTCGGCCAGAGCGTTTTCGACGCGCTCGGCCAGCGAATCGGCGCCTTCGGCATCGGCCACCACCTCGATCAGGGCGTGCCAGGCGTGATCGCCCTCCAGCGGCTTGCGGGCCTTGGCGGTGTGATCCAGCACGGCCTCAAGGCTGGCTTGGGGCACCACCTCGAAACCTTCCAGAGCGGCACCCAGACGGCGCTGGCAATGAATCAGCAGGGCACGGGCAGCATGGATGCTTTCCACGCCCGCCCAGACCACGCGGCGCTCGGCAATGCCGGGGGAAAGGGCCAAAGTGGCCGAGGTCACCATGCCCAGCGTGCCTTCGGAGCCAATGAAAAGCTGCTTCAGATCGAAGCCGCGATTGTCCTTCTTCAGGGGCGTGAGCGCCGACCAGATCGTGCCATCGGCCAACACCACCTCCAGCCCCAGCACCTGATCGCGCATATTGCCGTGCCGCAGCACCTGCGTGCCGCCCGCATTGGTGGACACCAGACCACCCACCGTGGCCGACCCCTTGCCGCCCAAAGTGAGGGGGAAGCGCAGGCCCTGCGCCTCGGCGGCCTCATGCAGTGTCTGGAGAATCACGCCCGCGCCGCAGGTCACCTTCAGCGCATCCTTGTCGATCGGGCCGATGGTGTTCATCCGCCGCAGCGAAACCAGCAGGCTGTGCCCGCTGGCGTCCGGCGTGGCGCCGCCGACCATGCCGCTGTTCCCGCCCTGAGGCACGATCGGCACGCCGGCGGCTGCTGCCAGCTTGACCACCGCCGACAATTCCTGCGCATTGGCGGGTGAAGCCAGCGCCAGCGCGCGGCCCGTATAGCGCCCGCGCCAGTCGGTCAGCCAGGGGGCCATGGTGTCGGGGTCGCTGGTCAGTCCGCTCTCGCCCAGCAGGGCGGCAAGCTGCGCTAAAAATCCTTCCGGAGCGGAGATTTCGCTGTTAGCCTCGGCCAGGGCACGCGAATGAGGATCATGGGTATCGGTCATCCGGCCCCTATGCCACAGCCAAAGGACGAGGTTAAGTGCGACGGAGCGGTATGGCGCAAGAGGCGGGTTAAGCGATGGTTCAAACATTGCAGGCCATATCGCGTGATAATGTAACAGGGAATTATGAGGTCTGCTGATCGTCGCCCGCTTCGGGCCGCGCTCGTCCATTGAACCATGAAATGCGGTTATGCTCTTCTTGCCCTCGCGGGGCTGGTGCTGGCGGGAGCGGCACAGGCTGACGTGCTGCCTCCTATGGGCGGCAGGAGCTTTGGCCCTATGGAAAGCCACAATCCCGAGCAGGTGCGTATCGAGCAGCATTTTTCCATCCGCATCGCGCCCGGCGGCCCGGTGATGCCGCCAGACATGATGGACGATCTGATGGATGAGCGGCCCGAGCGCTTTGAAGAAAAGCCGATGGGCAAGTGCTTTGCGACCGGCGCCGTGCTGGGTGTGCAGAGCGCGGAGGGCAACCGCCTGCTGCTGTTCATGCGCGATCAGCACATCATCTCGGCGGTGCTGGAAAAGGCCTGCCGCGCCCGTGATTTCTACTCCGGCTTCTATGTCGAGCGCAGCCCCGACGGGCAGATCTGTGCCGAGCGGGACAAGCTGCAGGCGCGCAGCGGTGCCAATTGCCGTATTCTCAGATTGCGCTCGCTGATCGCTTTGCCATGGCGGCGTTATCCCTGATCGGGCCGGGCGGGGCGCTATTTCGCCCGAATGGCTGGCGGATCAGGCGATTTTCTTGACTTTTATGGTTCATTGCGATTAGGCCTCGGCACCCGCGCCGGGCGCATCATGCTCATGCATGGTGTTTCATGCTGATGCATGGCTCTGGCGAAGCAGGGACGGCCCAACGGGGGGCGGCTATCCCACGCATGATTTTCCCAATCCTTCTCTATCGGATTATGACCAACCCATGAGTTTTGCCGATCTCGGCCTGTCGGATGAATTGCTGCGCTCGGTCGCGGCTTCCGGTTATGACACGCCCACGCCGATCCAGGCCCAGGCCATCCCCACCGTGCTGATGATGCGCGATCTGATCGCCATCGCCCAGACGGGCACCGGCAAGACGGCGGGTTTCGTGCTGCCGATGATCGACATTCTGGCCCATGGCCGCCGCCGCGCCCTGATGCCGCGCAGCCTGATCCTTGAGCCGACGCGCGAGCTGGCCGCTCAGGTTGCAGAGAATTTCGAGAAATACGGCAAGAATCACGATCTGAAGATGGCGCTGCTGATCGGCGGCGTGCAGATGGGCGATCAGGTGAAGGCCCTCTCGGACGGTGTGGACGTGCTGATCGCCACGCCGGGTCGCCTGATGGACCTGTTCCAGCGCGGCAAGATCCTGCTGACCGGTTGCAGCATGCTGGTGATCGACGAAGCCGATCGCATGCTCGACATGGGCTTTATTCCCGACATTGAAGAGATCTGCTCGAAGCTGCCCGCGCAGCGCCAGACCCTGCTGTTCAGCGCGACCATGCCGCCGCCGATCAAGAAGCTGGCCGACAAGTTCCTGAGCAATCCCAAATATATCGAGGTGGCCCGCCCGGCCTCGACCAACACCAACATCGCCCAGCACAAGGTGAAGTGCGTGTCGCGTCAGAAGCGCGAAGTGCTGCGTCATCTGCTGCGCACGGACAATGTCTCCACCGCGATCATCTTCGCCAACCGCAAGACCACGGTGCGCGAACTGGCCAAGAGCCTGAAGCGTCATGGCTTTTCGGCGGGCGAAATCCATGGCGACATGGACCAGAGCAGCCGCATTGCCGAGCTGGAGCGCTTCAAGGCCGGCACGATCAACATTCTGGTCGCCAGCGATGTGGCGGCGCGCGGCATCGACGTGAAGGGCGTTTCGCACGTCTTCAACTTCGACACGCCGTGGCATCCGGACGATTATGTCCACCGCATCGGCCGTACCGGTCGCGGCGGGGCGACGGGCCGGGCCTTCACGCTCTATTCCAGCGAGGATGCCGAGGCGATTGCCAATGTCGAAAAGCTGACCGGCGGCGCGATCCCCGAGATCAAGGTCGATCTGGGCGGCAGTTCAAGCAGTGGGGGGGATGAGGACAAGCCGGTGCGCGAGAAGCGCGCGAGCAAGCCCGCTGTTGAGGCGCCTGCTGCCGAGAAGAAGACCCGCGAGCGCAAGCCGCGTGGCGGCAAGGCGGAAGCGCCCCGTGAAGAGCTGCGGGCTGAGGAGCCGGTGCGTGAGGCGCCGCGTCGCGCGGAGCGTCAGGAGCGTTACCGTGACGAACCGCGTCGCGAGGCTCCGCGCCGTGAGGATGCCCGCCGGGATGATCGCGGGCGTGGCCGTCAGGATGACCGCCGCTCGCGCTGGCAGAATGATGAGCCGCCGAGCAAGCCCGGTGAGTGGAACGGCCCGATTCCGGAGTTCCTTGGCGTTTCGGCGCTGGATTGATCTTGGACGCGAGGGTGGTGTGAAACTACCCTCGCGCCGGGAGACAAAAGGGCAAACGCAACTTGGCGTTCCAGCCCCAAGGATAGGGCGCCACCGCCCCATCGCCGGAAGACGTTATGGGAGCGCGAGGGTGTAACACCCTCGCATCTTCTTTTCCCTTTTAACCGACCTTCCGCACAAAACTGTCCAACACGCGCTTACGCCCGACGGTATCGAAATCGATCTCCAGTCGGTTGCCTTCTTGCGCGGCGACCACACCATCCCCGAACTTGTCATGCGTCACGCGATCACCCGAGCGGATATCGAGCCGGGGTTTGGCCGCGAAGCTGGCCGCGCTGCGGGTGCTTTCGGGAATCCGGCGGGGGGTGGTGTCGAAGGTCTGGGTTGCAGCGCGTTGCCAACCCGGGCCGCGGCTCTGCGCGCGGTCGGGCTTGTCGCGGGCGAGGTGGGCGAAGGGATCGTCGCGCTCGCTCCATTGCGCGCGCCACATGCTGGCGCCGCCGGTCAGGCTCGATTCCTCGTTGATATGGTCCTTGGGCAGCTCGGCCACGAAGCGGCTGGGGATCGAAGACGTCCACTGGCCATAGATGCGGCGGTTGGCGGCATGCATGATGGTGCAGAGCCGCCGCGCGCGGGTGATGGCGACATAGGCGAGGCGGCGCTCTTCTTCCAACGAAGCCAAACCGCCTTCGTCCAGCGAGCGCTGCGAAGGGAAGACGCCTTCTTCCCAGCCGGGCAGGAAAACGTGGTCGAATTCCAGACCCTTGGCGGCGTGGATGGTCATGATGGTGACCTTTTCCGCATCCTCATTGGCGTCATTGTCCATCACCAGCGAGACGTGTTCGAGGAAGGCGCCAAGGTCCTCGTAATCCTCCATGGCGCGCACCAGTTCGGAGAGGTTTTCCAGACGCCCGGCAGCCTCGGCGCTTTTTTCGGCCTGAAGCGCGCCGGTGTAGCCCGATTCGTCGAGCATCATGCGCGCCAGATTGGCCGGGCTGTTGACCTTCTCCTCATCGCGCCAGCGGGCGAAATTGCGCATCAGTGCCAGAATGGTGCCGCGCGCGCGGGCGGGGATTTCGTCGGTGTCGCAGATCTGGATCGCAGCGAGGGCCAACGGAATGTTGGCGGCGCGGGCGAAGCGGTGCAGCTTCTCCAGCGTCTTGTCGCCAAGGCCGCGCTTGGGGGTGTTGTAGATGCGCTCGAAGGCCAGATCGTCATTGGGCTGGGCGATCAGGCGCAGATAGGCCAGCGCATCGCGGATTTCGGCACGCTCATAGAAGCGGAAGCCGCCGACGATGCGATAGGGCAGGCCGATGGAGATGAAGCGGTCTTCGAACTCGCGCGTCTGGAACTGGGCGCGCACGAGGATGGCCACCTTGGTGAGGGGCAGGCCCTCGCGCTGCAGGCGCTCGATTTCCTCGCCCACACGGCGCGCTTCCTCGGGCGCGTCCCACACGCCGATCACGCGCAGCTTGTCGCCGCCGGTGGCCTCGGTCCACAGCGTCTTGCCCAGACGCTCGCTGTTCTCGCGGATCAGGCCCGAGGCGGCGGCGAGGATATGCGGCGTGGAGCGATAGTTCTGCTCCAGCTTGATGACCTTGGCGCCGGGGAAATCCTGCTCGAACTTCAGAATGTTGGCCACTTCGGCGCCGCGCCACGAATAGATCGACTGGTCGTCGTCACCCACCACGCAGATGTTGTGCCGCGCCATGGCCAGCAGGCGCAGCCAGAGATACTGCACCGAGTTGGTGTCCTGATACTCGTCCACCATGATGTATTTGAAGCGGCGCTGATACTCCTCCAGCACGTCGCGGTGCTGGCGGAAGATGGTCAGCATATGCAGCAGCAGATCGCCGAAATCGCAGGTGTTGAGCGCCAGCAACCGCGCCTGATAGAGCCGGTAGAAATGCTGGCCCTTGCCATTGGCATAGGCCTCGCTCTCGAAGGCATCGACATCGGCGGGGGCCAGCCCCTTGTTCTTCCAGCGGTCGATGCAGCCGGCCAGCAGCTTGGCGGGCCAGCGCTTGTCATCCACGCCCTCGGCCTGAATCAGCTGTTTCAAGAGCCGCAGCTGATCGTCCGTATCCAGAATCGTGAAGTTGCTTTGCAGCCCCACCAGCTCGGCATGGCGGCGCAGCATCTTGGCGGCAATCGCGTGGAAGGTGCCCAGCCATGGCATGCCCTCCACCGCCGGGCCGATCAGATGGCCGACACGCTCGCGCATTTCCCGCGCGGCCTTGTTGGTGAAGGTGACGCAGAGGATTTCGCTCGGCCAGGCCAGCTTCAAGGCCACCAGATTGGCCAGACGTGCCGTCAGCGCCGCCGTCTTGCCGGTGCCCGCGCCCGCCAGCATCAGCACGGGGCCTTCGGTGGTCAGCACCGCCTCACGCTGGGGCGGATTGAGGCGGGCGAGCCAGTCGGGCTCGGTGGCGTAGGGGGAGGGCATGATATCAGTCACAGGGGAACGCCTAGGGAACAGGGGCGAGTCTGGCAACCGATAACGCCCGATGAACGGTGCATTCAGGGCCGGATCATGGCGGCTCTGCGACAAAAGCGCTTCGGGACCGCCGAAGGGAATCGAGTCGCACAGATTTGAGATGGAGAAACCCCGATGCGTATGATGTCTTATGCAGCCCTGCCTTTGCTGCTGATGGGTTCGGCCCTGTCCGGCGCGGCCCACGCCCAGGGCACCGTTCAGGTTCAGGCCAATCCGCGCGGCGACGAGCCTGTGGCGGCCAGCGCAGACCCTGCCGCCGCCAATGACCCTGTGCCCGCCACCCAGCCCAGCGATCCGGGCTATCACGCCGGGCCTTACGCGGGCGCTTTGAGTGCCCCTCCGGCAGATGCCATGAACAAGAGCTATCCGGTCTGCTCGGCGCATGTGCAGGATGCTTGCCGCAATCCTGGCGGTCGATAAGCACTGCAATCGGTAACAAATGAAAAGGGCATCGCGCTTGCGGTGCCCTTTTCGCATTGACAAAGATGCGCCGCCGTTCGAGCGAGGGCGGATGCATACCCCCCTCAGCCATCAGCCGCATCCTTTGCGCCAGAACGCCCGCATTCTGCTTGCCGCCCTTGTCGGCACATCGGTGGAATTTTACGACTATTACGTCTTCGCCACGGCGACGGCGCTGGTCTTCGGGCCGATGTTCTTCCCCAAGGTTGCGCCCTCGGTGCAGCAGATTGCCGCCTTTATGGTGTTCGGCGGGGCCTTTATCGCGCGGCCCGTGGGTGCCATCGCCTTCGGCCATTTTGGCGACAGGATCGGGCGCAAATCCACGCTGGTGGCCTCGCTGATGCTGATGGGCGCCTCGACGGTCGCGGTGGCGTTCCTGCCGTCCTATGAACAGGCCGGGCTGCTGGCGCCGGTGCTGCTGTGCATCTGCCGCTTCGGTCAGGGCTTCGGCCTTGGCGGCGAGTGGGGCGGGGCGGCCTTGCTGGCGGTGGAATATGCCCCGCCGGGCTGGAAGGCGCGCTTTGGCTGCGCACCTCAGTTGGGGGCGCCTGTGGGCTTCCTGTGCGCCAATGGCCTGTTCCTGATCCTTGGCCTCACCATGAGCGATGCCGATTTCAAGGCATGGGGCTGGCGCGTGCCCTTCCTGCTCTCGGCGCTGCTGGTGGCCATCGGCCTCTGGGTGCGCCTGAAGATCGCCGAGACGCCCGAGTTTCAGGAAGCGCTCAAGCATGAAGCCCCGCCCGCCGTGCCGCTGGGCGTGCTGCTGAGCCAGCACTGGCGCGGACTGCTCGCGGGCAGTGCTGGCGTGGTGGCCTGTTTTGCGCTGTTCTATCTCTCCACCGCCTTTGCGCTGGCGCAGGGCGCCGGGCCGCTGGGCTATGGGCGTCAGAATTTCCTCGCGGTGCAGCTGGCTGCCAATCTGTTCCTGACCGCCGGGATCATCGCCGCCGCCATCTGGTCGGACCGTTATTCCGAGGGCAAGGTTCTGGCATGGGGCGCGGGGCTTGGCGCAGTGATCGGGCTGTTCTTCTGGATGGGGCTGTCCTCGGGCAGTCTCGCCATCGCCTTTGCCACCTTGTCGGTGACGCTGTTCGTGATGGGCATGTCCTATGGCCCGCTGACGGGCTGGCTGACCGAGCTGTTCCCGGTTTCGGTGCGCTATTCGGGGATTTCGATGGCGTTCAATGCCGGTGGCATCATCGGCGGCGCCTTCACGCCCGGTCTGGCCCAGAGTCTGGTGGACCGCCATATGGGCAACTTTATCGGCCTGCTGCCCGCCTTGGCCGGTGTGGTCACGCTGATCGGCATCGGCTGGGCGCGCGGTCAGCGCGCCCGCCTTGCGGTGGCTTAAGCCTCCGGAGCCGCTTCGGTCTTCGGCTCACTGGGTTCCGGGCGCATCAGCGTAAGGCAGGCCTTGCCCACCACGCGCTCGGCCATCACCTCGAAGCTGCGCACGCGGGGTGCCTCACGCGCTTCGGTCTCGATGCAGACCCAGGTGCCGTCATGCATCCAGCCCAGACGGCGCAGCTTGTCGATGGCGACGACACCCGCGCTGGTCTTGTAGGGCGGATCGAGCAGGATCAGATCGTAAGGCTGCTTGGCCACGCCCAGCGCCATCACCGAACCGACGCGTACGTCGGTTTCCTTCTGCGCATGCAGATTGGCGATGTTGCCGCGAATCGCGCGGATCGCCTTGGGATCCTGCTCGGCAAACATGGCATGCGCCGCCCCGCGCGACAGAGCCTCCAGCCCCAGCGCGCCGGAACCGGCAAACAGATCCGCCACGCGCAGCCCTTCAAAGCTGCCGAGGCGCGAGGTCAGCATGGAGAACAGCGTCTCGCGCGTGCGGTCGGCGGTGGGGCGGGTGGTATCGCCCTCGGGCGCGAGCAGCTTGCGCCCGCGCCATTGCCCGGCAACGATCCGCATCAGCCCTTGAGCCCCTTGCGGAACTGCTCGACCACATTCTGAGGCAGCGCCACAGCCGCGCCGCGCGGCAGATCGCCCAGCAGGAAGGGGCCGTAAGCGATGCGCAGCAGGCGGCTGACCTGCAGCCCCAGATGCTCCAGCACGCGGCGGACTTCGCGGTTCTTGCCTTCGGTCAGCGTGACTTCGATCCACTGGTTGCGCCCCGTTCGGCGCTCCATATTGGCGTTGATCGGGCCATACTGGAAACCGTCGATCTCGATGCCCTGCATCAGCTCTTCGAGCTGCGGCTGGGTGATGTCACCGAAGGTGCGGGCGCGATAGGTGCGCGGCACGCCGCTCGACGGCAGCTCCATGGCGCGCTTCAGCTCGCCATCGTTGGTGAGCAGCAGCAACCCTTCCGTGTTCATATCGAGTCGGCCCACCGGCATCAGGCGCGGCGTGCCGGGCGGCAGCGCGTTGCGCAGCGCGTTGTAGATGGTCGGGCGACCGGCGGGGTCACGCTCGGCGGTGATCAGCCCATCGGGCTTGTGGAAGGCCCAGAGGCGGCCCACTTCGGGCTCATCGACCGGCTTGCCGTCGACCGTCAGGCCCTTCAGCGAGGTCAGGATGGTGACGGGCGTCAGCACCAGTTCGCCATCGAGCGCCACGCGCCCGTCGACGATCATGCGCTCCACCTCGCGGCGGCTGGCGATGCCGGCGCGGGCCAGCAGCTTGGCGATGCGCTCACCCTCGGGATCGATGGCGAAATCCTGAAGGCTGGCGATGCGCTGATAGGGCGTGGGTTCTTCGCGCGGCGCGGCGCGATCGCCACGGCCACGGTCCGAACGGACACGATCACCGAAGCCGCCACGGGGGCGCTCATCGCGACGCTCAAAACCGCCCGAACGCTCGCCGCCGAAGCCGCCGCGCGGGGTGCTGAAGCTGCGCTCGCCGCGCTCTTCGCGCTGATCGGCGCGGCGGGCGCGTGCCTTGTCTCCGAAGGAGCCCTTGGGCTTGTCGCCAAACGCGCCACGGCGGTCATCGCCTCCGAAGTTGCCACGCGGCTTGTCACCGAAATTGCCACGGGGACGGTCGCCGAAATCGCCCCGGGGCTTGTCCCCGAAACCACCGCGCGGCTTGTCACCGAAATTGCCGCGAGGACGGTCGCCGAAATCGCCCCGGGGCTTGTCCCCGAAGCCACCACGCGACTTGTCGCCAAACCCGCCGCGCGAGCGTTCGCCACTGGCGCGCTCATCGCGACCGCCGAAGCCGCCGCCCGAACGTCCACGGCCCTCGCCGCGCTGGGCATCATGGCGCTCACGGGTGCGGTCGCCCCAGGCGGCCTTCTTCTGGCCACCACGGTCGCCGCCGCGCTCATCGCGTCCGCCGCGACCCCGACGATCGTCGAGGCGGGTTTCGGGCGTGGTGTCCGGGCTCCAGCCTTCGCCCTTGGCGACGGGCTTCAACGTGCCGCGCTGGCGCTTTTCGGGGTCTGCGCCTTCACGCGCGCGGTCATCACGAGGACGGGGGGCGCCATAGCGCTGGGCGCCGCTTTTACCAGCGGGGCGGGCAGGACGAGACGGGCGGCCTGGGCCGCGAGGGGGTTTGGGGTTAAATGCCATGAGGCGCCCCTTACGCCGCTTAAGCCCGAAGGTCAAAACCATGCACACCTTTGCGTGTGCCATGATGGCATCACCTCTGGCCTTGCGGGCGCCGCTTGCCTAGTCTGGCGCTTCAATCAGGGACAATTCATGGCCAGCACTGCCTCCGATACCGTTCAAAAGCCTGCCCGCCCGAAGGGACTGGCGCTGCTGCGCGCGGCGCTTGCCACCCGCAAGTCGGCCTGCATGCTGGGTCTGGGCTTCGCCAGTGGCCTGCCTTTTGCGTTGCTGATCGGCACGCTGAACGCATGGCTGGGCGAGGTGGGGGTGAAGCTGACCACCATTGGCGTGCTGTCATGGATTGGCCTGTGCTATTCCTTCACCTTCCTCTGGGCGCCGGTGGTCGACCGGGTGCGCTTGCCCGGCCTGCACAGGCTGGGGCGGCGCAAGGGCTGGATTCTGCCGTGTCAGGTGGTGCTGGTGGCGGGGATTTTCACCCTGTCGCTGATGAATCCGGCGGCGGCGATCGGGCCTTTTGCTCTGGTGGCCTTTGTCTGCGCCTTTGCCTCGGCCACGCAGGACATCGCCATCAACGGCTGGCGGATTGAGGCGGCGGATGAGGACACCTCGCTTGAACTGCTGACGGCGCTCTATCAGTTTGGCCATCGCACCTCCTCCATCGTGGGCGGCGCCTTTGCGCTGTTTATGGCGGCGCGAATGAGCTGGCCTCAGGTCTTTATGGTGATGGCTGGCGTGCTGGCGGTGGTCTCGGCCCTGTGCAGCGTCGCGCCGGACAGTGCCGAGCGCCCCGAGGGCGCGGTGGCCGCCGATATTGCGGGCGATGGCTGGCTGGCGCCGAAACTGCGCACAGCGCTGCTGGGCGTGGTGCTGCTGTGCTGGGGCTGGGCGGTGGTGACCATCGTCAGCTTTATGGTGAAGATGCTTTCTCCGCTGGCGCCCGGGGCCAAGCCGCTCTCCGTGGGTGATTTCACCCGCACGCAGGGCCCGCTGATCGTGGCGGCGACGGTGGTGATGCCGATGATCGTGGCCGCTCTGGCGCATCGGCTGCGGCGACAAGGAGTCTCGGCGCCGGTCGCGGGCGGCGGGCTGTTGCGCGCGGTGGGTGATCATGCCTTTTCCGCGCTGATTTCTCCGCTGGAGGAACTGGTGTCCCGGCGCGGCTGGTGGGTGCTCAGCCTGCTCGGTTTCATCCTGACCTATGCGCTGTGCTACAACATCTGGGCCAGCTTCGCGTATCCCTTCTATCTGGAGCAGATGCATTACACCAAGGATCAGGTGGCCTTTGCCTCCAAGATCTTCGGCATCATCATGACGATGACGGGCATTTCGCTGGGCGGCTATCTCTTCACCAGGGTTGGCCGCTTCCCGACGGTGTTTCTGGGCGCGATCCTGCCGCCGCTGGGCAATCTGCTCTATGCCGATCTGGCCGATGGCGCGCGCGGGCTCGATGCCTTTGCGCATGCCACGCGTCTGGATGTGTTTGCCGCTTCCATGGGGGCTGACGCGCCTATGCTGCGGCTGCTGATCGCCATCTGCTATGAAAACATCAGCACCGGCATGGCGCTGACGGCTTTCGTGGCCTATCTCTCCTCGCAGGTGGACCGGCGTTATACGGCGATCCAGTATGCGCTGCTGTCATCGATGGTGTCGCTGGTGGGCACGCTGGGGCGCGGCGTGGCGGGCGAGGCCTTCGACCATTACGGTTATGGCCCGGTGTTCCGCATCACCGCGCTGACGGGCGTGATCACCACCGTCTTCGTGCTGACCGAATGGGCCCATGCGGCGCGCAAGGAGCGCGCCGCCAAACAGCTTTAATCAGGAAACTCGCGGTTGAGGCGCAGCACCTCGCCCGCCAGATAGAGCGAGCCCGCGATCAGCACATCGCCCTCGGGCGGCAGAGCGGCAATCGCCTGCGCCACATCGGGAAAGGATGCGACGGGTAGGGCGGTATGGCCCGCGAAGTCCTCGGGCCGATGCGCGTCATGGCCGGGTGCTGGCACCACCGAGACGCTGATCAGGCAGTCTGACAGCGGTTTCAGCAGCGCGGCAGGGTCCTTGTTGGCCAGCATGCCCAGCACCAGATGCACCGGCGCGTGATGCGCGAAATGCCGCGCAATGGCGAGGCCTGCGTCCGGATTGTGCCCGCCATCGAGCCAGATTTCCCGACGACCCGCCAGTTCGGTCAGGGGGCCTTTGCCAAGGCGCTGCAGGCGCGCGGGCCATTTGGCGCGGCGGATGCCCTTGGCCATGGCCTCCGGGCTGACCTCGACCTCGTTCTGATGGCGCAGCATGGCGACGGCCAGAGCGGCATTCTCCGCCTGATGCAGCCCGACCAGCGTGGGCAGGGGCAAGGTTAAATCCCCATGCTCATCGCGGTAGGCGATGGTGTCGCCGATGGCAGCATCCCAGCCCTCGCCGCGCATAAAGAGCGGGGCGCCTGTGGTCTCGGCGATGCGGCGCACTTCCGCGGCGGCGCGATAGGGGTAGGGCTGGGTGACCAGCGGCGCATCCTTGCGCGCGATTCCCGCCTTTTCGAAGGCGATGCGGGTGAGGGGGTCTTCGGGCGCGCCTTCCTCGGGGCGCAGCAGGAAGGCCTCATGATCGATGCCCAGCGTGGCGATGCCGCAGACGGCGGGCTTCGTGAAGACATTGGTGGCATCCAGCCGACCGCCCAGACCCACCTCGATCACGCAGGCATCGGCGGGGTTTTCGGCAAAGGCCAGCAGCAGGGCGGCGGTGGTCACCTCGAAGAAGCTGGGAGAGAGGTCCTCGCCCAGTGTTTCGGTGGCATCCAGCACGCGCTCCAGCAGGCCGGCGAGCGCTTCGTCGGAAATCAGCTCGCCCGCGATACGGATGCGTTCGTTGTAGCGCACCAGATGCGGCTTGGTGGCGCTGTGGACGCGCAGGCCCTGCGCTTCCAGCATGGCGCGCAGATAGGCGCAGGTGCTGCCCTTGCCGTTGGTGCCCGCGACATGGAAGACCGGGGGCAGGCGATGCTGAGGATCGCCCAGAGCGGCCAGCAGGCCGTGAATCACCTCAAGCCCAAGCCGCCCTTGCGGCAGGCTCAAGGCGCCCAGCCGGGCCAGCTGCGCGGCCACGCCGGGATGATCGGAGGTGGCGAAATCGCGCATCTGGTCAGGCTTTCAGCAGGATGCGGATCAAGCCGCCTTGTTGCACATATAGGAGAGCAGCATGGCCAGCGTGGCCTTCAGCTCGGGGCGTCGCACCACCATATCGACCATGCCATGGGCGTGGAGATATTCGGCGCGCTGGAAGCCTTCGGGCAGCTTTTCGCGGATCGTGTCCTGGATCACGCGCTGGCCCGCAAAGCCGATCAGACAGCCCGGCTCGGCGATATGGATGTCGCCCAGCATGGCGTAGCTTGCCGTCACGCCGCCGGTGGTGGGATCGGTCAGCACCACGATATAGGGCAGGCCCGCCGCGCGCAGACGGCGCAGGGCCACCGTGGCCTTCGGCATCTGCATCAGGCTGAGGATGCCTTCCTGCATGCGCGCGCCACCGGCGGCGGTGCAGATGATGTAGGGTGCGCGTTCCTTGATCGCGCGCTCCACGCCCGAGACGAAGGCGGCGCCCACGGCCACGCCCATCGATCCGGCCATGAAGAAGAAGTCCTGCACGCCGACGACAGCGCGATGGCCGTCGATGGTGCCCAGCGCGTTGGTCAGCGCATCATGATGCGGATTGGCGGCGCGGGCGGCCTTGAGGCGATCGGTGTACTTCTTCGAATCGCGGAACTTCAGCGGATCGTCCTTGACGCGCGGGCTGGGCAGCACCTCGAAACCGGCGTCGAGGATCTGCGACAGGCGTGCGTCGGTGCCGATGCGACCGTGATGGTCGCAACGCGGGCAGACGGACAAATTGGCCTCGTAATCCTTGGTGAACAGCATCTCCCCGCAATTGGGGCACTTGATCCAGAGATTATCGGGGATCTGCTCCTTCGCCGCGCCGAGCGAGGAGAGCGAATTGCGAACACGATTGAGCCAGCTCATGGGCGCCCCCTAGAGGATTTTTTTGAGTCAGGCCAGATTGGAAATGGTGCGGGCGCCATGCACCGCCGCGGCGAGGCTGGAGACCAGCTCGCGCACCGGTCCGGCGGCATCGGCGCCATGCTGGGCGATCAGATCGACAATGGCCGAACCGACCACCACGCCATCGCCATGCTGAGCAATATCAGCAGCTTGCGCGGGGGTCCGCACGCCAAAGCCGACCACGACTGGCAGATCGGTGCCTGACTTGAGATGCGCCACGGCCTGCTCGATGCTGGCCAGCTGGGCCTGCTGCTTGCCGGTGATCCCGGCGACCGAGACGTAATAGAGGAACCCGCTCGACCCTTCCAGCACGGCGGGCAGGCGGGCGGCATCGGTGGTCGGAGTCGCCAGGCGGATGAAGGAGACGCCCTTGGCGCGCAGGGCCGGGCCCAGTTCGGCATCTTCCTCAGCGGGAATGTCGACGCAGATGATGCCGTCCACGCCAGCTTCGGCGCAGGCGTTGGCGAACCAGTCCGCACCGCGCGCCACCATGGGGTTGGCATAGCCCATCAGCACCAGCGGGGTTTCGGGATGGCGCTGGCGGAAGCCCCTGGCGATGGCGAAAATGTCTGCCGTGCGCGTGCCCGCGCCCAGTGCGCGCAGATTGGCGGCCTGAATCGCCGGGCCATCAGCCATGGGATCGGTGAAGGGCATGCCCAGCTCGATCACATCGGCGCCGCCTTCGACCAGCGCATCCAGAATGGCGCCGGTGGCGTCCGGCGTGGGATCGCCGCCGGTGATGAAGGTGACGAGCGCGGGGCGCCCCTTGGCAAAGGCAGCAGAGAGGCGGGTCATTTCACATGTTTCCATAATGCGGTCAGGGCAAAGCCCAGCCCCAGAACCAGCGAGGCGATGCTGATCGCATCAAGCATCGCGGTGTTGTGGGACAGGGTGCAGATGGTGGTGCAGATCGTCGGTATGCGATCGGCCACTGCAGCCCTGACCGAAGGCGCGGAAGGGTCCGGTACAGCCGAGATGGCGGCCAGCGCCGCCGCATGCGCGTCGAGCGCGCGCTGGTCGAGCAGACGCGCGACCAGCGAGACAGCCAGGCACAGAGCCGCCAGAACGGCCAGAGTGCGCTGGCTGAGCATCAGATCGCGGTGCCCAGCTTGTCGGCGACGGTGAAGATGTCCTTGTCGCCACGGCCCGAGACATTGACCAGAATGATCTGGTCCTTGCCAAACTGCTTGGCCACTTTGGGCAGCGCCGCCAGCGCATGGGCGCTTTCCAGCGCGGGGATGATGCCTTCGAGGCGGCAGCAGTCCTGAAAGGCCTGCATCGCTTCATCATCGTTGATCGGCAGATACTTCACCCGGCCGATGTCATGCAGCCAGCTGTGCTCCGGCCCGATGCCGGGATAGTCGAGGCCCGCGCTGATCGAATGGGCCTCGGTGATCTGGCCGTCTTCGTCCTGCAGCAGATAGGTCTTGTTGCCATGCAGGATACCGGGGACGCCGCCGGTGAGGGATGCCGCATGCTGGTCGGTGTCCACGCCGTGGCCGCCCGCCTCCACGCCGATCATCTGCACGGAGGCATCATCGAGGAAGGGGTGGAACAGGCCGATGGCGTTCGAACCGCCGCCCACCGCCGCGATCAGCAGATCGGGCAGTCTGCCGGTGCGCTTGAGCATCTGGGCGCGGGCTTCCTTGCCGATCACGCTCTGGAAATCGCGCACCAGCTCGGGGTACGGGTGCGGGCCCGCTGCCGTGCCGATGATGTAGAAGGTGTCGTGAACATTGGCGACCCAGTCGCGCAGCGCCTCATTCATCGCATCCTTCAGGGTGCGGGCGCCCGATTCGACCGGGACCACTTCGGCGCCCAGCAGCTTCATACGGAAGACATTGGGCTTCTGACGTTCCACGTCCAGCGCGCCCATGTAGATCACGCAAGGAATGCCGAAACGCGCGCAGACGGTGGCCGTGGCCACGCCATGCTGGCCCGCACCGGTTTCCGCGATGATGCGCGTCTTGCCCATGCGGATCGCCAGCAGGATCTGGCCGATGCAATTGTTGATCTTGTGAGCGCCGGTGTGGTTCAGCTCTTCACGCTTGAACCAGATCTGGGCGCCACCCAACTCTTCCGTCAGTCGGGGCGCGAAATACAGCGGGCTGGGGCGGCCGACATAATGTTCGAGCAG
The DNA here is from genome assembly GCF_017163935.1 of Novosphingobium terrae. Lineage (NCBI taxonomy): Bacteria > Pseudomonadati > Pseudomonadota > Alphaproteobacteria > Sphingomonadales > Sphingomonadaceae > Novosphingobium > Novosphingobium terrae. The sequence goes on from NZ_JABVZR010000001.1 coordinate 636,113, forward strand.
ATCCTCGAACTCGGCCTGGAAAGCCGGATCGGCCTTGGCGCGCTTGTATTCGGCCTCCAGGTCCAGAATCAGCGGCATCAGCGTTTCGGCGACGTATCGGCCACCGAACTGACCGAAATGGCCGCGCTCATCGGGCTGATTGCGAAAGGAGTTGGGCGTGGTGGCGTTCATAGTGGGTCCAGCGCCTGCCATGCGCGCGCGAGTCTGTCCAGCCGCCAAAGACCTGTTGCACCTGCGCAACGGTAAAATCGTGTCGAACCATCTGAACAGATTGCGACATTTAGGGCAGCGCCTGCCTCAATGGCGGAATTGCAGGCCTTTGATGCTGCAATGCGACAATTATGACTGGAATATGAAAATGGCATTCAGCGGTATGACAGTCAGGGTATCGCAAACGGTTGCTCGGCACTAAATGCCTAGATTATCAGGGAGTTACTACTATGCGTCAGGTTCTCATCGCAGCAGCGGCAGCGCTCTCCGTGGGTGCCTTCGTTGCCCCCGCCATGGCTGGCGATAAGGGCGACGTCCGCGCTGAAATCCGTTCCGGCGTTGACTGGCAGGATGGTCAGGCAGCCAAGGGCACCATCGGTGGCGCCATCGGCTATGACTACAATCTGCCGGGCGGCGCGTTCATCGGTGTCGAGCAGGCCATCGACAAGACCCTCGTCAGCCGCGACAATGCCGTGGGCTCGACCAGCGCGCGCTTCGGTATCCATGCCACGCCCAAGGACAAGCTCTATGTCATCAGCGGCTACAGCTATGGCAGCAGCTACCAGGACGGCGCCCATCTGGGCGGCGGCGTGGAGCACAGCTTCGGCCCCTATTACGGCAAGGTGGAATATCGCCACATCTTCAACGGCAATGACAGCAACCAGAACAACCAGGTGCTGATCGGCGCCGGTATCAAGTTCTGATTTAACTTGCCGTTAGCCCCCCGCGCTGGTCGCGGGCGGGTCGCAAGGGAGGCGGTCGGTTTCATCCGGCCGCCTCTTGCCGTTTCAGGCCAGAGCAGCGTGGCAGAAGGCGGCGATTTTCGCGTGATCCTTCACCCCCGGCGCGCTTTCCACGCCCGAGGAAACGTCAACGCCTGTGGCGCCCGTGATGCTCATGGCCTCGGCGACATTGGCCGGATCGAGCCCCCCTGCCAGCAGCCACGGCAGCGGATGGCGCCAGCCCTGCATCAGCCCCCAATCGATGCGCAGCCCCGTGCCACCGGGCAGCAGCGAGCCTTCTGGCGGCTTGGCATCATAAAGAATGCTGTCTGCCGCGCCGACATAGGGCTGGGCCGCTGCCAGATCCTCGGTCTTGCGCACGCCGATGGCTTTCCAGACGTCCAGTCCATGCGCAGCGCGGATCTGTGCAACGCGGGCAGGGGCCTCCTTGCCATGCAGTTGCAGGATATCGAGCGGAACGCTGGCCCGCACGCTGGCAAGCAGCTCATCCTCGGGATCGACGAAAAGCCCCACCACCTTCGCCTGCCCGCGCGCATGCAGGGCCAGAGCGGCGGCCTGCTCGATGGAGACATTGCGCGGGCTCTTGGGGAAGAACACCAGCCCGATATGGGTGGCCTGTGCGGCCAGCGCGGCATCGATGCTTTCGGTGGTGGAAAGGCCGCAGATCTTGATCAGGGGAGCGTTCATGCCGCTCCCTTAACCGAGAGGCTTTTCCAGCACCACCATGGAAAGATGCGTGATGTCGGGGATTGGGAAGGGGGTGGTGCGCCCCGTATCGACATAACCGCGACGGATGTACCAGGCGATCAGCTCGGCGCGTGAGGAGATCACCGTCATCCGCATGGTGTGGGCGGAGAACTCGCGCAGGGCCCAGTCTTCGGCCGCCGCGATCATGCGCCGCCCGATGCCGCCCGCCTGAAGTGCGGGATCGACAGCGAACATGCCGAGATAGGCCACGCCTTCGCCCAGATCGGTGATGCTGATGGTGGCGGGCAGGGTGGTGTCCTCACCGGGCAGCACCAGCACGCGCATCGCCGGATTGGCAAGCTGTGCGGCCAGATCATCAGCGGTGATCCGCTCGCCTTCGAGCAGGTCGGCCTCGTGAGTCCAGCCGCCGCGCGCCGCATCGCCGCGATAGGCGCTTTCCACCAGCGCCTTCAGCGCGGGCAGATCGGCATCAGTGGCGAGGCGGACGTCTTGCACGGCGTCGCTGCTCATAGCGTGCCTTCAATGGCGCGGGCTGCGGCCAGCGGGTCTTCCGCGCGGGAAATGGGGCGGCCCACCACCAGCACGCTGGCCCCGGCATCGCGCGCGGCGCGCGGCGTGACCGAGCGCTTCTGGTCGCCCAGCACGCCATCGGCGGGGCGCAGGCCGGGCACCACCAGGAAGCCGTCCTTCCAGCGCTGCTTCACCGCACCAACCTCATGGCCCGAGCAGACGATGCCGTCGATGCCAGCGCTCTGCGCCAGATCGGCCAGACGCAGCGCCTGATCATGGGCATTGCTGTTGACGCCGATGTTGCTCAGATCGCCATCGTCCAGGCTGGTCAGCACGGTGACGGCGACCACCTTGGTATGCTCGCCAGCGGCGGCCTTGGCGTCTTCCATCATGGCGCGGCCACCGGCGGCATGGATCGTCACGATGCTGGGCTGCAGCACATGGATCGCCTGCATCGCGCCCGCCACCGTGTTGGGAATGTCATGCAGCTTCAGGTCGAGGAAGATCGGCAGGCCGATCTTGGCCAGCTCATGCACGCCGTGATGGCCATGGGCACAGAAGAACTCCAGCCCCAGCTTGATCCCGCCGATATGCGCCTTCACCTTGCGCGCCAAGGCTTCGGCGGCATCGAGGCGGGGCAGATCGAGAGCGAGATAGAGCGGGTTGCTGTGCATGATGGTGATCCGATGTTGAAGCTTATTGGCCGTTGTCGGCAGCAGGGACGGGTTCGGGAGCGGGGGCTGGAACAGAAGGCGTGATCACCGTCTGGCTGGCGGCCAGCACGGCGTTTTCCAGCGTCTGGATGCGGCGCTTCAAACGCCAGCGCCCGGCCTTGGAAATCAGCCACATCGGCACCAGACCCAGCAGGAAGGACACCACCACCACGGCGGGCAGCTTGGTATCCAGCACCAGCGTATCCCAGATCCGCACCTCGACAGGCTTCCAGTTGTTGACCGAAAAGATCAGCAGGACGATCCCGGCGATGACCGCCAGTGCGGTGCGGATGAACTGCATCGGTGATCCCTTCCAAAAACCAGGCAGCCACAGGTGAGACCCATGGCGGTTGGCGCCCCTAGAGCGGATGCTAGGCGCGATTGCCTGTAAAGAAAAGGGCAGGGTGGCACACGGCCAGACCCCGCCCTGTTTCAGCTTACTTGCCGAAGACGCGATCGAAGATCACGTCCACCGCCTTGAAGTGGTAATCGAGGTTGAAGCGCTCTTCCAGCTCCGCGTCGGTCATCTTGGCCGAGACTTCGGGGTCGGCCTTGAGCAGTTCGAGCAGCGAGAGCTGGCCATCGCTCTCCCACACCTTCATCGCATTGCGCTGCACGAGGCGGTAGGAAGCATCGCGCTCCAGACCGGCCTGAGTCAGCGCCAGCAGCACGCGCTGCGAGTGAACCAGACCACCCATGCGGTCGAGGTTCTTCTGCATACGCTCGGGGTACACGACCAGCTTGTCGACCACCGAGGTCAGACGGGCCAGCGCGAAGTCCAGCGTGATCGTGGCATCGGGGCCGATGAAACGCTCGACCGAGGAGTGCGAGATGTCGCGCTCATGCCACAGCGCCACATTCTCCAGCGCCGGGGTGACGGCGCCGCGCACCACGCGGGCCAGACCGGTCAGGTTCTCGGTTAGCACCGGGTTGCGCTTGTGAGGCATGGCGCTCGAACCCTTCTGGCCGGGCGAGAAATATTCCTCGGCTTCCAGAACTTCGGTGCGCTGCAGATGGCGGATTTCCACGGCCAGACGCTCGATGCTGCTGGCGACCACGCCCAGCGTGGCGAAGAACATCGCATGGCGGTCACGCGGGATCACCTGCGTCGAGACGGGCTCGACCGACAGGCCCATCTGCTCGGCCACATAGACTTCCACGCTGGGATCGATGTTGGCGAAGGTGCCCACAGCGCCCGAAATCGCGCAGGTGGCGATGTCCTCACGCGCGGCGACCAGGCGGGCGCGGTTGCGGGTGAATTCGGCATAGGCCTCGGCCAGCTTCTTGCCGAAGGTGGTGGGCTCGGCATGGATGCCGTGGCTGCGGCCGATGGTGGGCGTGTACTTGTGCTCGAAAGCGCGGCGCTTGATCGCCTCCAGCAGCAGATCGACGTCCGCGATCAGAATGTCGGCGGCGCGGGCCAGTTGCACGGCCAGCGTGGTGTCCAGCACGTCCGAGCTGGTCATGCCCTGATGCATGAAGCGCGCCTCGGGGCCGACCTGCTCGGCCACCCAGTCGAGGAAAGCGATCACGTCATGCTTGAGGATGGCTTCCTTCGCGTCGATCGCGGCCACGTCGATGGAGGGGTTGGTCGCCCACCAGTCCCACAGGGCCTTGGGGCCGCTGGCGGGCACCACGCCCAGCTCGCCCAGCTTCTGCGTGGCATGCGCCTCGATCTCGAACCAGATCTTGTAGCGGGCTTCTGCTTCCCAGATGGCGGTCATCTGGGGCCGGGCATAACGAGGGACCATGGGCGCTCTCTTTTCAAGGGATGGAGTTGGGTCGGGCGCTAGGGGGAGTGGGCGCGAAAGGCAAGGTTGGAGTCTGGGTTTGAGGGTTTATGCCTCCGGCGGGCAAAGGGCCATCGCCCTTTGCGATCCCTTTATTGTGGGCGTTTGCGCTTGGGGTTCGGTGCAGGGTGCAGGGCGCTATGTGGCTGTTATTATAAGCCGCTGCGCGGGAGGGGATGTGCGCAAAGTTTGGGTTAGCGGGCAGGCGCTGGCGTGGCATCCGCATACCCTGTCACCTTCGTCTGGCCATCCTGAACCGTAAGTGGGAATTGGCCTATTGATGCCAACGTAGCCGAAACATCAGTTTGAAACGCAAGCCATTCGATAGCGCGAAGCTCCACAGGGCCGAACTCGATCGAGTCCATATAGGCGCGGGGACAAGATAGGGCTGGTGGAAAACGCATGAGGCATGGCTCATCCACATCGATAAATTTGACGACCATTTGGTGGAGTTGAGGATGTCCGTGATGGACAGCCTCAAACAGCTTCCTCCATTTCGTGTCCGACATGAACGCGCTGGCAAAGCGCTGTCGAGCGAGGCGCCCTTCACGGTGAGGATCATGGACTGTCATTAATGCCTCTTGCTCAGTTATAATCGCGCCGCAGGCAGCCACCTTACTCCAACACTGCAACCCCAGCGCCTTGGCCGAACCCGATACACCACGCTGACAACGAAAGGGAGCGCGAGGGCGATGGCCCTCGCATCATCTCTTCCTTCCTAAACCCCTAAATCAAACCCTTCGCCCGCAACGAAACATGCCCCTCACGCCCGATGATGATGTGGTCATGCACCGTGATCGACAGCAGCCGCCCGGCTTCGGCGATACGGTTGGTCATCTGGATATCGGCGCGGCTGGGCTCAGGATTGCCCGAGGGGTGGTTGTGGACGAGGATCAGCGCCGCAGCGCCCAGATCCAAAGCCCGGCGGATCACCTCGCGCGGGTGGATGGCGGCTTCGTCGATGCTGCCGTCGGCGACATGCTCGTCGCGGATCAGGCGGTTTTTCAGATCGAGATACAGCACCCGCACCCGCTCCACCGAGAGATGCGCCATATCGATGGTGAGATACTCGATCAGCTTGCTCCACGTATCGAGCAGCGGCTTTTCGGAGGCCTGAGTGCGGGCGAGGCGCCGCGTGGCCAGCGAGACGATCCGCACCGCTGCGGCGCTGGTCTCGCCCATGCCGGGGTGGCCCATCAGCGCGCCGGGGTCGGCGTTGAACACACCGGCCAGTGAACCAAAGCGCGCGATCAGCGCCTTGGCCAAGGGCTTCGTATCGCGGCGAGGGATGGCGGTGGCGAGCAGATATTCGAGGATCTCGTAATCGGCCAAAGCCTCCGCGCCGCCCTCCAGCAAGCGCTTGCGCAGGCGGCCGCGATGGCCCTCGGCGGTGGAGGGCTCCTTGGGTTTTTCCGCTTTGATTGCGGGGGTTTCGGGCCTTGGCGCCCCTATCGCCGCGAAGGCATCCTCGAACAATTCGGGATGGGGTCTTGCATCGCGCAATCTGTCCGCTTCATCCATCGCCGCTGCCGCCCGCCCCATAGCTATGCCGGAAGGACAAGCATTGCCTTTCGGCGGCCTCTCGCGCAAGAGGGCGAGAATGATCGATCTCGGGGGCAATACCCAGACTGATGAACAGGATAACATGGCGGGCGAGCCCGACGTGCCTGTTCGCGCGCGCTCACGCTGGAGGCGCCGCGCTCTGGTCGGCGCGGGCGGGGTGAGCGCCGTTGTGGTGCTCACGCTGGGCGCGGGCTGGATCTGGCGCGATGCCATCGCCAAAAAACTGATCGATCACCAGCTTGAGGCGTGGAAGCTGCCCGCGCGCTATCGCGTGGCCGAGGTGGGCGCGACTCATATCGATCTGGCCGATGTCAGCGTGGGCGATCCTGCTCATCCCGATTTCACCGCAGGGCGGCTGGCTATCGAGGTCTCGATCGGCAGCGACATCAAGGGCTTTGGCCGCGTCACGCTGGAGCATGTGCGGCTGGCCGGGCGCTGGCAGAACGGCAAGCTGACTTTGGGTGAACTGGACCGGCTGCTGTCCTCCTCTTCGGGGCCTTCGGGCTTGCCCAATGCAGAGCTGGTGCTGCGCGATGCTCAGGCCCGTTTCGAAACGCCTGCGGGTGTCGCCTCGCTGACGGCAGCAGGCGCCGGTCATCTGCGCAATGGCTTTGCCGGAACGCTGGCCCTGCGCGCGCCGCATCTGGCCGGGCAGGGCTGTGAGGGCGGTGCCAGTCTCGACGGGCGGCTGTCCGTGGCGCAGGGCAAGCCCCGGCTGACCGGCCCGCTCGACCTGACCGGGCTGCATTGCAATCTCAAGGGTCTGCATCTGGACCCTGCGCGTGTCGCCATCGACGCCAAGGGCGATGCCGATCTTGCGGGCGGCGAGGTGCTGCTCGATCTGGCGCCGGTCCATCTGGCCACCAGCACGGGCGCGGCCCGGGCGCTGGGCGGCCATGCCCAGCTGACCATGCGCCATGGCCGCATCGCGGCGGGCTGGGAGCTGGCGGGGCAAGGCGTCAATCTGCCGGGCATTGCCGCGCGGCGGATCGGCGTCGACGGGCGGATCAGCGGCGATGCCGATTTCGACCATCTCACTGCCGAGGGCGGCTTCACCGGTGAGGGCGTCACGCCCGATTCGCAGGTGATGGCCACGCTGGCCGGCTGGCGGCAATCGACGCAGGGCACGCTGGTGGCGCCGTTGCTGGCGCGCCTCTCGGCAGGGCTGATGCATGAGGGGCAGAGCAGCAAGCTGAAAGGCAGCTGGACCATGCGCCGCGGCGATCGCGGCTTCAGCCTGGTGATCCCCACGGCGCGCTGGTCAGGCCCGCGCGCGCATCTTGAGGGCTCGCGCCTGATGGTGAACGGTGGAGGCCTGACGGGCAATCTGGCGCTGACCGGCGGCGATCTGCCGACCGTCAATCTCCGCGTCGCGCCGGTGCGCGGTGGTGGGCAAAGCGCTCAGCTGGCGATTGCGCCATGGGCTGCCGATGGCGCGGCGATCACCGTGCCCGCGCTGCATATCGAAGAGCGTGGCGGGCGTGTGGCGATGGCCGGGCAGGTGCTGGTCTCGGGCGCGGTGCCGGGCGGTTCGGTGCGCGAACTGGGCCTGCCGATCGCGGGCGACTGGACGGCGCGCGATGGTCTGGTGCTGGGCCGCACCTGTGCGCCGGTGCATTACGCCGGGGCCACTTTCGATTCACTCGATCTTTCGGCGGGCAGCTTCGATCTGTGCCCGGGCGAGGGCGCGCCGCATGCCGTGCTGGCCGTTGGCCGCAGTGCGCTGCATTGGGGCGCCAGCGTGCCCAACCTGTCGCTGGCGGGCACGCTCTCGGGCGAGGCGCTGCATGTGGCCAGCGGTGCGCTCACACTGGGCGAGCGCCATGCCGAAGTGCAGGATATCGTCCTCACGCTGGGCACCGGCGGGGACACCACCCGCGCGCATATCGACAAGCTGACCGCCGAACTGCGCGATCCGGCAGGCATTCATGGCACGGCGGAGGGCGGCTCGCTGGCTCTGGCCGCGCTGACGATGGACATCGGCGCCTTCAACAGCCCGTGGCGCTGGGCCGATGGCGCGCTGGTGATGGATGGCGCTTCGCTGGCCGTCACCGACCGTTTGCCCCCGGTTCGCCCCGGCGCCACGCCGCCCGATGCGCGCTTCCAGCCGCTGGTGGCGCGCGATGTCGCGGCGAAGCTGGTGAAGGGCGTCTTTTCGGCGCAGGGTGAGGTGCGCGCTGCCGCCAGCGACCGCGTGCTGGCGCAGGTCAGCCTGATGCATGATCTCTCCGCCTCGCGCGGCACGCTGGACGCCAAGGCGCCCGCGCTGCGCTTCGACAAGGGGCTGCAGCCGCAGGACATCAGCAAGCTGAGCACCGGCATGATTGCTGACGCTTCGGGCGTGCTGAGTGCCGACGCGCATATCGCCTGGAGCAATGGGCGCATCCGCTCCAGCGGCCATGTTTCCAGCGAGGGCTTCGATTTCGCCAGCGCGGCAGGCCCGGTGCGCGGCGTGAAGGGCACGGTGACCTTCACCGATCTGCTCAACATGGTGACCGCGCCCAACCAGCATGTCACCGTCGCCGCGATCAACCCCGGCATCGAGGCCGACAATGGCGATGTGATCTTCGCGCTGGAGCCCAACCGGCAGCTGCGCGTCAGCCGCGCCGAATGGCCCTTCCTCAATGGCCGCATGTGGATGGAGCCCTTCGTGCTGCGCTTCGGCGAGGTGGAGGCGCGCAAGTTCTCGCTCGATGTCGAGGGCATCGATGCGGCGGAATTCCTCGCCCATATGGACATGTCGAATCTGAACGCGACGGGCCTGTTCGACGGCCATCTGCCGCTGGTCTTCGACGACAAGGGCGGCCATGTGGTGGCCGGCTATCTCACGGCGCGTCCGCCGGGCGGCACGGTGGCCTATATCGGCGCGCTGACTTACAAGAACCTCTCGCCCACGGCCAATTTCGCCTTCCGCACGCTGCGTGATCTCAAATATCAGCAGATGCGCATCGATATGAACGGCGATCTGGCGGGCGAACTGGTCAGCCGGGTCGAGCTGCGCGGGCTGACGCAGGGCAAGAAGGCCTCGCGCAATTTCCTGACCAGGCAGATCGGCAAGCTGCCGATCCAGTTCAACGTCAATCTGCGCGCGCCCTTCTACAGCCTGATCGGCTCGGTGCGCAGCCTGTATGACGCCAAGGCCGTGGCCGATCCGCGCAGCGTGGGTCTGGTGGGCAGCGATGGCAAGCCTGTCGCGACACCTTCTCAGCCTGCCGCAAATCCGGCACAATCCCCTCAATCCACCGGCATTCAGCCTCCAGTCAGCGAGCATCGTCCATGAAGAGCATCAGCTTCGCCACGCGCGACGCGACCCGTCGGGCCATCAGGAACCCCGCTCTCGGGCGACGCGCTTGCGCACTGGCGGCTGTGATGGCAGGCTCGGTGATGACGGCGGGGTGCATCACGCTCAACGCGCCCGACAAGGCGATCGTCATCGAGCTGAACATCAAGATTGAACAGGATGTGGTCTACAAGCTGGCGCCCGATGTCCAGCAGACGGTGGACAAGAACAAGGATATCTTCTGATGGCCAAGGGTTTCATGATCGCTGCCGCTCTGGCGGCTGTTGCCCTGAGTGCGCCCGCCTATGCGCAGGACCGCGATCCGGCCTATGCCGCCGCGCGCTCGGCGGGGCAGGTGGGTGAGCTGCCCACCGGCTATCTCGGCACGGTGGGCGCGGCGCCCGCGCCGGTGGTCCGCATGGTCGAGGACCTCAACATCAAGCGCAAGTCGGTCTACGCCCAGCACGCCAAGGAGCAGGGCGTGACGATCGAGGCCTATGCCTTCACCACCGGCTGTAACCTGATCGAGAAGACGGCCCCCGGTGAGAAGTATATGGGCACCGATGGCCAGTGGCACACGCGCGGCGGTGACAAGCCTTCGCGGGATGCGCGCTGCCCGGGATAATCGTCAGCCTTTGTAAAGATACGCATCGCCCGGTTGCCCGCATCAACGGCAATCGGGCGATTCGCGTATGGGGCTGTGAGCAAAGCCATCATAGACAGGCGAGGCTGGTGACAGGCTTTTCTGCGGCAGGCCGTGTCATGGCTTTGCCGCGAAATTGTCATCAGCTGTGCAAAGCGTTTACAAGTCGTTGCGCGCGGCTTTCCCTTGCGCAAACCACGCGAAGGGCCGGGAATCAGTCAGTTTCCGGGATTTTTTTCACGCTCGGCCACGCCGTACCCCTTGCATCCGCCGCCCCGCATCCCACTTTCGACCCCTCACCGACCGCCACGGGCGGTTGACTTGGATGCACCCCCCGCTTAAGGGCCACAGCGCCCCGGGCGGGCGAGCGTTGCCCATGTGTTAGACGCCTCAGGGCCTTAGTGGCCGGGACGAAAGACATGGAAGACGATACAAACGCACGGAACCCTGTTGGCCAGGACCAGCGCATGGAAGCGCTCGACGAACGGATCAAAGCCGTCCGCGAGCGCGAGGAAGCGCGGACCAAGCCGACGGCGGGCGCGGAGGCCGATGCGAATTACCGCATGGGAAGCCGTGTTCTGGCCGAGCTGATCGGGGGGATCGGCGGCGGAGCTTTCATTGGCTGGGTCATTGACCAGGCCATTGGGAGAAAGTCGCACTGGGGTCTGCTGGTGGTGATGGCGCTTGGCGCTTTTGTCGCTTTCAGAAACATCTTCCGGATTTCCGGCTCTTCCCAGGGCTGATCCCGCGCAACGCAGCGTGTGATTGGCGGCAGGACAATGTCTCGCAAGCGGCATTTTCAGCCACCCTCGGGCAGGGCCCACATAGGTATGAGGGCGTAAAACGTGGCGGAACACGGTCGTGTCGATCCCATGGCGCAGTTCAAGATCGAGCCGCTTTTCGGCACCGATCATTGGGCCATCGCCGGTCACAACATTGCCTTCACCAATTCCGCGCTGTGGATGGCCATCACCACCATCGCGCTGTGGGTTTTCGTGCAAGGCGGCATGAAGCGTGCGCTGGTGCCCGGTCGCTGGCAGATGGCGGTCGAAACCATGACCGGCTTCATCGATGGCCTGCTGGCCGCCAACATCGGCCCCAACGGCAAGAAGTATGTGCCTTACATCTTCTCGCTGTTCATGTTCATCCTGTTCGCCAACATCTTGGGCCTGCTTCCGCTGAGCCTGGTTGGCGTGCATCCCTTCACCTTCACCAGCCACTTCTCGGTCACGGGCGTGCTGGCGATCCTGTCTTTCTCGATCGTGCTGATCGTCGGCTTCGCCAAGCACAAGCTGCATTTCTTCAGCCTCTTCGTGCCGCATGGCACGCCTGTGTGGCTGCTGTGGCTGATCCCGATCATCGAGCTGATCTCGTTCCTCGTGCGTCCTTTCTCTCTCGCGCTGCGTCTTTTCGTCGCGATGATGGCGGGCCACGTTCTGCTTGAGGTGCTCTCCAGCTTCGTCATCAGCTCGGCCAATTCGGGCCTGCTGTGGGGCGGCGTGGTGGGTCTGCCCAGCTTCCTTCTGATGATTGCCATCTGCGCCCTGGAAATCCTGGTCGCCGGCATTCAGGCCTATGTTTTCGCGCTGTTGACCTCGCTGTATCTCAATGACGCCGAGAATCTTCACTAAGTTACTGTTCAACCTGCAAGAATTTACGAAACAAGGAGTTACTGAAATGGACGCAACTGCCGCCAAGCTCGTCGGTGCCGGTCTGGCCGCCATCGGTGCCGGTATCGCCGCCATCGGCGTGGGTAACGTCTTCGGTTCGTTCCTGGAAAGCGCTCTGCGCAACCCCGGCGCTGCCGACGGCCAGCAGGGCCGCCTGTTCATCGGCTTCGCCGCCGCCGAACTTCTGGGTCTGCTGTCGTTCGTCGTCGCGATGATCCTGATCTTCGTCGCCTAAGCAGGTTCGAAAAGGGCCGGGGCTTGCGGGTTTTCCCTGCACGCCCCGGCTCCTTTCTATCCAGCTTCCCCGGCTTACGCCTGCGCTGACGTCCCCAAAGGATCAGGCGCCTACGACACCGGACACTGACGATGCCCCAGATATCCCAGCTCGCCGAAACCTATGCCAGCCAGATCTTCTGGGTGCTGATTTTCTTCGGCTTCGTGTTTTTCGTCATCGGCAAGGGCATGGTGCCCAAGGTGATGGAAACCATGGCCGCCCGTGACAGCCAGATCGCCGCCGATCTCGCTCACGCCGAGGCTGCCCGCCGCGCCGCCGAAGGTGCCGATGCCGGTTGGCAGGCCACCGCCGCCCAGCAGCGCGCCCAGGCCCATGCCCTGATTGCCGCCGCCAAGCACGATGCCGCTCAGGCCTCCGAAGCCCGCCTGCACGCCGCCGCCAGCGTCATCGACGCCCGTGTTGCGGAAGCAGAAGCGCGCATCGGCAACGCCGTGACCAGCGCCATGGCCGAAATCGAAACCGTGGCCGCTCAGGCCGCTGGCGACATCGCCCAGCGTCTGGCCGGTATCACCGTGGGCGAAGACACCGCCCGCGCCGCTGTGAAGGAAGCTCTCCATGGCTGACCTGAGCCTGATCGTTCTGGCCGAAGCCGCCAGCGAAGCCGCTGAACCCACCGCGCTGGGCCTGACCCCGCCGATGTGGGTGGCGCTCTCGATGGCTGTGCTGATCGTCGTCATGCTGGTGCTCAAGGTGCCCGGCCTGCTGACCAAGGGCCTCGACAATTCGATTGCCGAGATCCGTAAGCAGCTCGACGAAGCCAAGGCGCTGCGCGCCGACGCCGAGGCGCTGAAGGCCGAATACGCCACGCGCATCGCCAACGCCGAGAAGGACGCGGCCGCCATGCTCGCTCACGCCAAGGCCGAGGCGGAAGCCATCGTCGCCAAGGCGGAAAGCGACACCACCGAGGTGATCGCCCGCCGCGAGAAGATGGCCTCCGACAAGATCGAGGCCGCCGAGCGCGGTGCCGTTGCCCAGCTGCGCGTCAAGGCCGCCGAGGCCGCGACCAGCGCCGCACGCGGTCTGATCGCTGGTGGTTATTCCGCTGCCAACGACAAGGCTCAGGTGGATAGCGCGATCGCTTCGATCTGATCTGTCGCCCGGTTTGCGAACGTGAAAAGCCCTCGCCGTTTGGCGGGGGTTTTTTCGTTTCGGGGTTCAGGAAGTTACGAAGAAGGGCACATGCGAGGGTGTTACACCCTCGCGCTCCCGGGTTTGTCTACGTCGCGCATCGGGTTCGGCCTTGCGCAAAGCTTGCTGCGCCGCAGGCAGGAAACGATGGGGCTGCGCTATGGGCTTTCATGCCTGCGGCGCCCTAGGTAGCGCCGGTGGAGAGACGGGGCGCTCGGATCGGGAACCGCCGCCGCTTCGTCGGAAGACGTCATGGGAGCGCGAGGGGGTAACCCCCTCGCATCTTCCTTCCTTCTTAAAACGAGTTCTTAGCCTCTCTGAGCGCAGCGAACACCGCCACCGCATCACCGCCGCCCCAACGCTCTGCCAGAGCGCCGTCGTCGGCTCTGAGGAACGGATTGGTCTCCAGCTCGCGCTCCAGCACGAAGGGCACCGTGGGCCGGCCTGCCGCGCGTGCCGCATCCACCGCCGCAGCATAATCCGCCAGAGCGCCATTCTCCGGATCGGCATGAACCGCGAAACGTGCGTTCGACTGCGTGTATTCATGCGCGCAATAGAGCTGCGTCTCTGCGGGCAGAGCCTTCAAGCGCGAGAGGCTGTCCCAGAACTGCTGAGGCGTGCCCTCAAACATCCGCCCGCAGCCTAGCGCGAACAGCGAATCGCCCACGAAGGCGATTCCCGCCTCGGGCAGGTGGTAAGCGATATGGCCCAGCGTATGGCCGCCTACATTGATAACCTGCGCCTGATAAGCCCCCAGCGACACCGTATCGCCCTGATCGACAGTGCGATCCACGCCCTCGATCTTGGCGGCGTCTCCAGCGGGGGCGGTGATGGCGGCACCGGTGGCCTGCTTGATGGTCAGGTTCCCGCCGGCGTGGTCCTTGTGCCAGTGGGTGTTCCAGATCTGGGTGATGCGCCAGCCCTTGGCCTCGGCCTGGCGCAGATATTCATCGCCATCGGGGGTGTCGATGGCGACGGTTTCGCCGCTGGCCTCATCGTGGATCAGGAAGCCGTAATTGTCGGAGAGGCAGGGGAACTGGTGGACTGTCAGGGGTGGGGTCATGACGCGCGTCCTTTGAGGTAATGGGGGATGTCGGCGGGCATGGCGACCCATGGGTGCATGCTCTGCTCCCAGACCGAGCGGACGGGGGCGAAGGCGGTCTTGTCCCCGATGGCGCCCACGGGAATGCCGATCATGCCCGGCTTGAGATCGATGGTGCACCACAGGGTCGTGCCGCAGGTTGGGCAGAAGTAGGTGGCGAAGCTGCCCCCGCTGTCCGCAATCCTCACATAGGAGGAGGGCTCTCCGCTCAGCGTGATCTGATCCGCCGGATAATAGGCCACCACGCCGAAGGGCGATCCGCTGCGCCTCTGGCAGGCGTGGCAGTGGCAGGCGACGATCTGGTCACTGGAACCGGGGATTGTGGCGCTCAGGGCGCCGCATTGGCAGCTGGCTTGCATGGCCGCCAATATAAGCATGCGTTGGTCAAAGAAAAACCCGCCCGGATCGCTCCGGGCGGGTCTTCTTTCTCAGGCTGCTGCCTGAAGGTGCCGGTAAGCCTTTAAGCTTACTTGGCGCCCTTCAGAGCGGCGCCCAGGATGTCGCCCAGCGAGGCGCCGGCATCCGAGGAACCGTACTGTTCCACGGCTTCCTTTTCCTCGTGCAGCTGGCGAGCCTTGATCGAGAAGCTGGGCTTCTTCGAACGGTCGAAACCGGTGACCATGGCGTCGATCTTCTGACCAGCCTGGAAACGGTCGGGGCGCTGCTCGTCGCGGTCGCGACCCAGGTCCGAACGCTTGATGAAGCCGGTGGCACCATCTTCGCCAGCCTGAACTTCCAGACCGCCGTCGCGCACTTCCAGAACCGTCACGGTGACGACTTCGTTGCGCTTCAGGTTCGAGCCCGAAGCAGCCACGCCGCCGGCAGCCGGAGCGCCCTTTTCGAGCTGCTTCATGCCGAGCGAGATGCGCTCCTTCTCGACGTCGACGTCCAGAACCACGGCCGAAACCTGCTCACCCTTGCGGTGCAGGGCCAGCGCGTCTTCACCCGAGATGCCCCAGGCGATGTCCGACATGTGGACCATGCCGTCCACGTCGCCATCCAGGCCGATGAACAGACCGAATTCGGTCGCGTTCTTGACTTCGCCCTCGACGGTCGAACCAACGGGGTGACGCTCGGCGAAAGCTTCCCAGGGGTTCTGCTGGGCCTGCTTGAGGCCGAGCGAGATGCGGCGCTTGTCCGAATCGACTTCCAGCACCAGCACGTCGACTTCCTGCGAGGTCGAGACGATCTTGCCGGGGTGGACGTTCTTCTTGGTCCAGGACATTTCCGAAACGTGAACCAGGCCTTCGATGCCGGGCTCCAGCTCCACGAAGGCGCCGTATTCGGTGATGTTGGTGACAGTGCCGCGCAGCTTGGCGCCGACGGGGTACTTGGCGGCCACGCCATCCCACGGATCCGACTCAAGCTGCTTCATGCCGAGGCTGATGCGCTGCGTGTCGTGGTTGATGCGGACGATCTGCACGCGCACGGTGTCGCCGATGGCGATCACTTCGCTCGGGTGGTTGACGCGCTTGTAGCTCATGTCGGTGACATGCAGCAGGCCGTCGATGCCGCCCAGATCCACGAACGCACCGTAATCGGTGATGTTCTTGACGACGCCATCGATGATCTGGCCTTCGGCCAGGTTCTGGATCAGGCCCGAACGCTGCTCGGCGCGGGTCTCTTCCAGCACGGCGCGACGCGACACGACGATGTTGCCGCGGCGACGGTCCATCTTCAGGATCTGGAAGGGCTGCGGCACGTCCATCAGCGGGGTGACGTCGCGCACGGGGCGGATGTCGACCTGCGAGCCGGGCAGGAAGGCCACGGCGCCGTCGAGATCGACGGTGAAGCCACCCTTCACGCGGCCGAAGATCACGCCTTCAACGCGCTTGCCTTCGCCGAACTCGTTCTCGAGCTTGTCCCAGGCGGCTTCGCGGCGCGCACGGTCGCGCGACAGCATGGCTTCGCCTTCGGCGTTCTCGACGCGGTCAACGTAAACTTCGACTTCGTCGCCGACCTTCAGGCCATGCGGCTGGCCGGGGGCGGCGAATTCGCGCAGGGCAACGCGGCCCTCGCTCTTCAGGCCCACGTCGATGACGGCCTTGTCGTTTTCGATGGCGGTGATGGTGCCCTTGACCACGCGGCCTTCAAAGCCGCCGGCGGCGGCGCCGCCCAGGGTTTCATCAAGAAGCGCGGCAAAATCGTCGCGCGAGGGGGTGCTCATAAAAGAGTCCTTGGTGTCGATGTTTCCGGCCAGGCGGTTTTTTCCGCCGGTCTTTCCTCCAGCTGCCACACCATGCGGCAGATGGGCCAAAAAGGGCCGAACCACCCATGGGGCCGTATGCCGTCATGGGTATTCGCACAGGCCTCTTTGAAAGGGGCCGGTACGAACGGGCGGCGCACTAAGCCAATCCTGCAGGAAATGCAAGGAAATTGGCGGGTTTTGGGGGCTGTCTGGCGATTCTCGATGATTCGCACCCCGAAAATCTCGGTTCATCTGTGTAACGGGGCATCTGATCCCGCGTTTTGGCATCTGTTCATCTTTGGCACAGGCTGGCGGGTGCCATCCTTGCGACGGTTCGCGACATTCTGTCACAAGAGGATACGACCTTATGAAGGCACATTTTGGCAAGTTCGCGTTGATCGTGGTGACCAGTTCGCTGGCTCTGGCCGGTTGCGCGACCACGGGTTCGGTGAAGCGGGCGCAGGCACGCGCCGATCAGGCTTTCGTTGAAGGCCAGAAGGGCCAGGCCGATGCGGCCCGCGCCCAGGGCAGCGCCGATGCGGCGGGCGCCGCGGCGCAGCGCGCGCAGGGCACGGCCGATGCGGCGGGCAGCGCGGCGCAGGGCGCTGGTGCTGCGGCTCAGGCGGCCCAGACCACGGCCAATGCCGCTCAGGCCAATGGCGAGCAGATCACGGCGCTCAGCGCACGTCTGCACAAGCTGGAAGCGGCCGAGTGGCGCCGTCACCATCCCAAGAAGGCCAAGCATCGCCATCACCCCAAGAAGCCCCCGGTGCAGACCGCTGGCGAGGGGCAGGCTCGCTTCCATCAGTAAGATGGCTGTCCCCGAGATGGTTCGGGGTTGAGAGATCGACGCAGGAATGGCGGGGTGAAAGCCCCGCCATTTCTTTCAGGCGAAGGCTTTTTCCACCAGAGCGATGGCCGCCGCGATGGCGGCGTCCTTGCCCAGATCGGAGGTGTCCAGCGTGACGGCATCCTCCGCCGCGCGCAGCGGGGCCTCAGTGCGTTCCCGGTCGCGGCGATCGCGGGCTTCCAGATCGGCGGCGATCTCTTCCAGCGTGATGGCGCGGCCCTGAGCCTGCATTTCGAGGAACCGGCGCTGGGCGCGGGCCTCCACGCTGGCGATGATGAACAGCTTGGCCGGGGCCTCCGGCGCGATCACTGTGCCGATGTCGCGCCCGTCCAGCACCGCGCCGCCCGTCTGCGTGGCAAAGGCGCGCTGGCGATCATAAAGCGCCTGACGCACGGCCGGATGCACCGAGACGCGACTCGCCAGACCGCCGCTGGCCTCGCTGCGCAATTCGGGGTCTTCCAGCAGCGAATCGGGGAAGGCGCAGGCGGCCAGCGCATCGCTTGCATCGTCCGGATTGCCGCCAGCCAGCGCCACCTGCCGCCCGACCGCGCGATACAGCAGGCCCGTATCGAGATGCGGCAGGTTGAAATGCGCGGCCAGAGCCTTGGCAATCGTGCCCTTGCCCGAGGCCGTGGGGCCATCGACGGCGATGATCATCACTCAATCCTTATTTTTGGGGCGAGACTCGCCCATATGCTTGTCCGCACCGGCGCCCCATGCGGGGCGCCGCGCATTCTCAAGCCGCGACCAACCCGGCCATCAGCGGCATGAAATTGGGGAAGCTGGTGGCGATGGGGCTGACGTCGTCGATCGCCACGCCGCCCGTGCTGGCCAGACCTGCCACGGCCATGCTCATGGCGATGCGGTGGTCGAGATGAGTGGCGACAGGGGCATTGTTGCCGCCGCGCAAGGGCGTGCCGGCGGTGCCGTCGATCACCATGCCGTCCTCGGTTTCATGCAACGTGGCGCCGGCCAGTTGCAGGGCCTCGCGCATCACGGTGATGCGGTCCGATTCCTTGACGCGCAGCTCTTCGAGCCCGGTGCAGACCGTGCGGCCTTCGGCCAGAGCGGCAGCCACGAACAGCACGGGGAACTCATCGACCATGCTGGGGACCACCGCCGGATCGACTTCGATGCCCTCCAGCGCGGAATGGCGCACGCGCAGATCGGCGACGGGCTCGCCACCGACGATGCGGGGGTTCACCTCCTCGATGCTGCCGCCCATCTGGCGCAGCACGGTGACGATTCCCGCGCGGGTGGGGTTGAGGCCGACGTTCTCGATCAGCACATCGCTGCCCGGCACGATCAGCGCGGCCACAATGAAGAAAGCGGCGGAGGAGGGGTCACCGGGGACTTCTATGGTCTGGCCCTTCAACTCGGCCTCGCCGCGCAGGCGAATCACGCGGGCGCCATCCGCATCCACCTCGACCGTCAGATTGGCGCCGAAGCCTTTCAACATGCGCTCGGAATGGTCCCGGGTGGGCACGGGCTCGATCACCGTGGTGATGCCCGGCGTGTTCAGCCCGGCCAGCAGAATCGCGCTCTTAACCTGAGCGCTGGCCACCGGCAGGCGATAGGTGATCGGCACGGCGGGCTGGGCGCCCTCCATGGTCAGCGGCAGGCGGCCTCCCGGCGAGGACATGAACTGCGCGCCCATGGTGGAGAGCGGATCGATCACCCGACCCATCGGGCGCTTGGAGAGGCTGGCGTCGCCCACAAAGGTGGCCGTGATGGCATGGCTGGAAACCAGACCCATCAGCAGGCGGGTCGAGGTGCCCGAATTGCCCATGTCCAGCGCGGTGTCGGGCTGCAGCAAGCCGCCCACGCCCACGCCGTTGATCACCCATTCGCCGTCGGGCTGCTTTTCGATGGTCGCGCCCATGGCGCGCATCGCGGCGGCGGTGGACATCACATCCTCGCCCTCCAGCAGGCCCGTCACGCGGGTTTCGCCGATGGCCAGCGCGCCCAGCATGATCGAGCGGTGGCTGATCGACTTGTCGCCGGGCACGCGGATCGTGCCTTTCAGCGCCCCGCCGGAGGTGAAGGTGTGCGGGCGGGGCTGGCTGGAATGGCTCACGGGCGATCTTTCTTGTCTGTGTTGACAGGGTGGGGCCCCATCACCAGATAACTGCTGCGCATATCTGCTCGGGGCCGCCAATCGCGCGGCTTTTGACAGCGCGAACCAGCTATGGCAAGGCGCGTCGCGCTTCGGGGGGCTTTGCGCCTTCTTCGTAATGCATCATGACGTTATTTTTCCGCGCCGGAAGGCGCGGGCCCGCCACATCCGGCGGCATCAGTGAGGAACAGCATGGTCAAGCCAGAATGGGGCGCCAAGCACGGTTGCCCGAAATGCGGCACCCGCTTTTATGACCTGGGCAACAGCGACCCGGTTACCTGCATCGAATGCGGCTATGCCTGGACGCCCGAGCCGGTGCTCAAGAGCAAGCAGCCCATCCCCTATGAGGAAATCCAGAAGAAGGAATCCGCAACGCCCGATGGCGATCTGGCGGATGAGGACGATCTGGACATCGACGATGACGGCGATTCGCCGGACAATGACGTCGATCTGGGCGGCGACGACGATCTGGGCGTGGCCGGTCACGACGACGAGCCGGACGAGGTCTAAGGGTTTTTCGCGGAGTTTTCATTTTTCTGACAGCTTCGCGAAAAAACTTCTTGCCAAGGTTGGGCTCGCCTCCTAGTGGGGCGGCCCGGCCGGAAGGCAGGGACGGAACGAACCACCCAGGGACGTTTCGGTTCAAATGGTTACGGGGCCTTAGCTCAGCTGGGAGAGCGCCTGCATGGCATGCAGGAGGTCAGCGGTTCGATCCCGCTAGGCTCCACCATTTGATAACATATTGATCCCGATGGATATGGGGCCTTAGCTCAGCTGGGAGAGCGCCTGCATGGCATGCAGGAGGTCAGCGGTTCGATCCCGCTAGGCTCCACCATCGAGACATTGAGTTTAGTATCGCTTGCATCCGGGCGTTACGCTGGCCGACGAGGTTTCGTCCGCCGGCGTTTTTCCGTATGATGCGGCGAACGCTGGTCGGCGAGGTTTCGCCCACCGGCGTTTTTGGCGTGTTATGGGCTCGGTTCATCCGTCCCGGCAGGAGTGGCAAGGACATGTTCGACAATCTGTCCGATCGCCTTGGCGGTGTGTTCGACAAGCTGCGTGGGCGCGGTGCGCTCACCGAGGCTGACGTGCGCGAGGCCATGCGCGAAGTGCGCATTGCCCTGCTGGAGGCCGACGTTGCCCTGCCGGTGGTGCGCCGCTTTATCGATGGCGTGACGGAAGCCGCGATTGGCTCCAACGTGCTGCGTTCGGTGACGCCGGGCCAGCAGGTCATCAAGATCGTCAATGATGCGCTGGTCGAGATGCTGGGTGGGCAGGATGTCCCCGGTCTCGATCTGAATGCCGCGCCGCCGGTCGTCATCATGATGGTCGGTCTGCAGGGCTCGGGCAAGACCACCAGCACGGCCAAGCTCGCCAAGCTGCTGAAGGAAAAGCAGGGCAAGAAGGTGCTGATGGCGTCGCTCGACGTCAACCGCCCCGCCGCGCAGGAACAGCTCAAGGTGCTGGGCGAGCAGGTGGGCGTTGCCACCCTGCCGATCATCGCCGGCCAGACCCCCACCGCCATTGCCGAGCGCGCGCTCCACAGCGCCAGGCTGCAGGCCATCGACGTGCTGATGCTCGACACCGCGGGCCGCCTGCATGTCGACGATCAGCTGATGGACGAGATGAAGGCGGTTGCCGCCATCTCGACCCCCAAGGAAACCCTGCTGGTCGTCGATTCGCTGACCGGTCAGGATGCGGTGAACGTGGCGCAGGCCTTCTCGGGCCAGGTCGATCTGACGGGTGTGATCCTCACCCGTATGGATGGCGATGCGCGCGGCGGTGCGGCGCTCTCGATGCGTGCTGTCACCGGCAAGCCGATCAAGTTTGCGGGCACCGGCGAAAAGCTGGATGCCATCGAGGTGTTCCAGCCGGGCCGCGTCGCGGGCCGCATTCTGGGCATGGGCGACGTTGTGTCGCTGGTCGAAAAGGCGGCGCAGGCGGTTGAGGCCGAGGACGCCGAGAAGCTGGCCCAGCGCATGGCCAAGGGTCAGTTCGACATGAACGACCTGCGCACCCAGCTGCGCCAGATGCAGAAGATGGGCGGCCTCGGCATGCTCGCGGGCATGCTGCCCGGCATGAAGAAGGCCAAGGCGGCGATGCAGCAGAGCGGCATGGACGACAAGGTGCTGCTGCGCATGGATGCTGTCATCGGTTCGATGACGCCGAAGGAGCGCGCCAAGCCCGACCTGCTGAACGCCAAGCGCAAGATCCGCATTGCCAAGGGCAGCGGCGTGCAGGTTCAGGATGTGAACAAGCTCATCAAGATGCACCAGGAAATGGAGCGCGCGATGAAGCAGATCAAGAAGATGGGCGGCCTGTCCGGCCTCGCGGCGCTGTTCGGCAAGGGTGGCCTTGGCGGCATGGGCGGCGGCGGAATGGGCGGTCTTGGCGGCGGCGGTGCAGGGGGGCTTGGTGGTCTCGGCGGCGCTGGCGGGCTGCCGGGTCTGGGTGCCGGTGGTGCTCCCGATCTCTCCAAGCTCTTCAAGAAATAAACTTTAACGCAATTCAACAGTTTAAAATCGAAAGGTAACAGCAATGTCGGTTTCCATGCGTCTGTCGCGCGGCGGTTCCAAGAAGCGCCCCTACTACAAGGTCGTCGTCTCCAACAGCCGTTCGCCCCGCGACGGCAAGTTCCTGGAGCAGGTCGGCACCTACAACCCGATCCTCGCCAAGGATGACGAGAACCGCGTGCGCCTGATCGAGGACCGCGTGCGTTACTGGCTCGGCGTTGGCGCCCAGCCGACCGACCGCGTTGCCCGCATCCTCGACAAGGCCGGCATCAAGGAACGCGCTGCCACCAACAACCCCAACAAGGCCGTCCCCGGCAAGAAGGCCACCGAGCGCGCCGAGGACAAGGCTGAGAAGGCTGCTGCCGCTGCTGCTGCTGCCGCCGAGGCCGCTGCTGCTCCGGCCGAAGCTCCGGCTGCCGAAGCCGAAGCTGCTTCCGAGTAATCGGTACATGCGTGCCAAGCCCGTGACCATGGCGGCCATAACCGCCGCCCATGGCATCACGGGCGAGGTGCGTCTCAAGCTGTTCGGGGAAGGCGTGGCGGGGCTCAAGCGCTACCGCGCCTTCAACGAAGGGGCCTTCACGGTGAAGGCGTTGCGCGATGACGGCAAGGGCGGCGCGATTGCCCGCTTCGCCGAGATCGCGGACCGCACCGCCGCCGAACGCCTGCGCGGAACGGTGTTGACCGTGCCCCGCGATGCCCTGCCGCCTTTGGGCGAGGGCGAATATTACCACGCCGATCTGCTCGGCCTGTCCGCCGTCTCCAGTGAGGGCGAGCCTCTGGGCATCGTGATCGCCATCGAGAATTACGGCGCGGGTGACGTGCTGGAAATCGAAAAGCCCAAGGGCGAGGATGGCGCCAAGCCTGTCCGCTTTATGGTGCCGATGCGCGTGGAAGCCGTGCCTGAGTGGGATGAAGAACGCCTGATCGTGACCGCCGCTTACGCGGAGGGCTGACGGATGAGCTTGGGCAATTCCATCGTTCTGATTGCGATCGCGCTGTTTTTTGCGGGCGCGCCCTATGCCTTTGCCGGGATGGTGCGCCGCGAGAAGCCTGACTGGCCCCGGTGGCGCAAGATTACGGTGAGTGGCCTGATTCTGCCCTTGCTGGTGGCCGTGCTGCCAATGCTGGCGCTGATCCGTATTTTTGTGTGGCCCCCGACCTCATGCAGCGTCGATGCCTGCGGTTTTGACCCCATGCTCGTCGCGGCGGGCTTGCTGCTGAGCGCGGCGAGTGCGATTCTCGGCCTTGCGGTCTCCGCTGTGGCCTTGCGCAAGGAGTAAGCCCCATGCCTGCTCTGGTGATGACATTCCTGTGGTCCCTGCTGCTGCAAGGCGGCATGCTGCTGGGCGTGCGCGTGTTCTACAAGCGCTGGTCGCCGTTGAAACAGCGCGTTGTGGCGTCTTTTACCCTGCCGGTGGCTGTTGCGCTGATGGCGGCATGGATGTGGTTTTCACCGTCTTCCTGCCCCGGCGCGAATACTACGCCTTGCCCGGCGGTGGCCATTTCGGTCGCCTTCTCGCTGCGCATGATCGGCATGCTGCTGGTGGCGGCTTTCCTGCTTTCCTTTGTCGGCATTGTGCGGAAGCGCTCATGACTTTTTCTGCCACCGTCCTCACCCTCTACCCCGAGATGTTCCCCGGACCGCTGGGCGTCAGCCTGGCTGGCCGCGCGCGTGAAGAGGGCAAATGGGCCATCGACGCCGTGCAGATCCGCGATTTCGCGCAGGACAAGCACCGCACCGTTGACGACACGCCTGCTGGCGGCGGGGCGGGCATGGTGCTCAAGGTGGATGTGCTGGCCCGCGCCGTCGATCATGCCCGCGAGAACGGCCCGGCGAATCGCCCCGTCATCGCGATGACCCCGCGCGGCAAACCGCTCACGCAAGCCCGCGTGCGCGAACTGGCGGCAGGCCCCGGCGTGATCGTGCTGTGCGGCCGTTTCGAGGGCTTTGACGAAAGAATTTTCGCCGGTCGTGAGGTGGAAGAGGTCTCGGTAGGAGACATCATCCTTTCCGGCGGCGAACCGGCGGCGCTTATGCTGCTTGACGCTTGCATTCGGCTGCTTCCCGGCGTAATGGGCGCGGCCTTGAGTGGGGAAGAAGAATCGTTTGAAAGCGGCCTTCTTGAATACCCCCACTACACCCGACCCCCTGAGTGGGAAGGGCGATTGATCCCTGAAGTGCTGCGATCGGGGGATCATGGAAAAATCGCTGCCTGGCGGAAACAACAGGCAGAGGATGATACTCGGTCACGCAGGCCCGATCTATGGGAGCGCCACGGTGGCGTTCCGGGTCAGTCTGCCTCTGGCGCGCGGCGCGAAAAGAAGGACACAGGTCGATGAACCTGATTCAGCAGATCGAGGCCGAGGAAATTGCCAAGGCCGGCAAGACCATTCCCGAATTCCGTCCCGGTGACACCGTGCGCGTCGGCGTGCGCGTCGTCGAAGGCGAGCGTACCCGCGTCCAGGCCTATGAAGGCGTTGTGATCGCCCGCTCGAACCGCGGCATCAACTCGAACTTCACCGTGCGCAAGATGTCGTTCGGTGAAGGCGTGGAGCGTGTGTTCCCGCTCTACTCGCCCAACCTCGATTCGATCACCGTCGTCCGTCGCGGCGTGGTGCGTCGTGCGAAGCTGTACTATCTGCGCGGCCGCACCGGCAAGCGCGCTCGTATCGCCGAGCGTCGCGACACCCGCCAGGAAGGCTGATCGCCTTACCGCTAGCGGTAGTGAACAGATCGTTCTAGGAAAGGCGCCCCGGCTACACCAGCCAGGGCGCCTTTTTGCTTTTCTTCCCGCCATTTCTCTGCCGAGGACGCCTCCTTGCCATGCATTTTGCCCGCTTTTCCGCTGCCCTGCTTGCAGCGACCTGTCTTGTTGCCTCGGTTCCCGTTGCCGCGCGAGATGCGGG
This sequence comes from Novosphingobium terrae, assembly GCF_017163935.1. Classification (NCBI taxonomy): domain Bacteria; kingdom Pseudomonadati; phylum Pseudomonadota; class Alphaproteobacteria; order Sphingomonadales; family Sphingomonadaceae; genus Novosphingobium; species Novosphingobium terrae. The sequence continues at coordinate 661,045 of NZ_JABVZR010000001.1, forward strand.
CGTGAGCAAGGCGCAGACACAGGAAAGCGGCGTGCTGACGCTGGATCGCGTGTTCGCCAGCCCCAGCCTCTCGGGTGCGACGCCGCGCGGTGTGAAGCTGTCGCCCGATGGCCATTGGCTCACCATGCTGCGCCCGCGCGCCGATGAGCGCGAGCGCTATGACCTCTGGGGCTTCGACCGCAAGAGCGGCCAGTGGAAGATGCTGATCGACAGCAAGACGCTGTCCTCCGGCGCTGCTTTGTCCGAAGCGGAGAAGATGCAGCGTGAGCGTCTGCGCGTCGGCGATCTCAAGGGCATCATCAGCTACAGCTGGGCGGCGGACAGCAAGGCCGTTCTGGTGCCGCTGGATGGCGCGCTCTATCTCGCCAGCCTCGATGGCCATGTGCAGAAGCTGGAGACCGGCGCCGATCCGCTGAACCCGGCACTCAGCACCACGGGCAAATATGTCTCCTTTGTGCGTGACCGCCGTTTCTGGGTGGTGCCCGTGTCGGGTGGCACGCCGCTGGCGATCACACCTGCCGAAGCCTCCGAAACCGTCCATTGGGGCGAGGCGGAGTTTGTGGCGCAGGAGGAAATGGCGCGCTTCAAGGGTGCATGGTGGTCGCCCGGCGACAAGCTGGTCGCCATCGAGCGTTTCGATGAGGCCCATGTCGGCATCGTGACGCGCACGTCCATCGGCGCCACTGGCACCAAGACCTTCGATCAGCGCTATCCGGCGGCGGGCACGCCCAATGCCGAGGTCAGCATCTGGATCGTCAAGGCGGATGGCTCCGGCAAGGTGCAGGTCGATCTGGGCGCCGAGAAGGACATCTATGTCACGCGCGTCGATTGGGCGCCGGATGGCAAGGCGCTCTATGTGCAGCGCCAGAACCGCGACCAGACGAAGCTGGATGTGCTGAAGGCTGACCCGGAGACGGGCCAGACCACCGTGCTGTTCAGCGAAACGGCGCGCCCCAAGATGTGGCTGAACGTCACCGACGATTACCGCTTCCTCAAGGATGGCACGCTGATCTGGCGGTCGGAGCGCGATGGGTTCGGCCATCTCTATCGTTTCGAGCCCCCAAAGGCAGGAACGCCGGGGACGTGGACCCAACTGACCAAGGGCCAGTGGGTGGTCACCTCGCTCGATGGCGTGGATGAGAAGGGCGGCAAGCTCACCTTCACCGGCACCAGGGACGATGTGCTGGCCCCGCAGGTCTATGCGCTGGATTACAACCACGCTGGCGCTCAGCCGCAGCGCCTGACCGAGCTGGGCTATGCCAACAGCGCCACGGTGGACCGCAGCGCGCAGATGCTGCTGGTCAGCCGCAGCGGCCCCAGCCAGCCGCCGCAGGTCTATCTGGCCGACAACACCGGCAAGCGCCTGACCTGGGTGGAAGAGAACCGCATCGCGGGCGATCACCCTTACGCGCCCTATCTGGCGGCGCACCGCGCGCCCACCTTCGGCACCATCAAGGCCGCCGACGGCACCGAGCTGCATTACAAGATGATCACCCCCGTGCTGCAGCCGGGCAAGGTCTATCCGGTGTTCTTCGAGCATTACGGCGGCCCGCATTCACAGGTGGTCAGCAAGGGCTGGACCAGCCCGCTGGCCGAAGCCATCGTGGCCAAGGGCTACATCTATTTCGAGCTGGACAATCGCGGTTCGCCCAATCGCGGTGTCGATTTTGAAAGCGCGATCTGGCACGCCATGGGCACGATTGAGGTTTCGGATCAGCGCGATGGCGCCAATTTCCTGAAAACGCTGCCCTATGTCGATGGCAAGAAGATCGCCACCTATGGCTGGTCTTACGGCGGCTATATGACGCTCAAGATGCTGTCGGCTGATCAGGGGCTCTATGCGGCGGGCATCGCGGGCGCGCCGGTCACCGACTGGAAGCTCTACGACACCTATTACACCGAGCGTTATATGGGCGATCCGAAGACGGATGCTGCGGCCTATGAGGCGGCGGGCGTATTGGGCAAGGCCAGCAACATCAGCGACCCGTTGCTGCTGATCCACGGCCTGTCGGACGACAATGTGGTGTTCGAGAACTCCTCGGCCCTGATCGCCAAGTTCCAGGCCGAGGCCAAGCCTTTCGAGATGATGCTGTATCCCGGCTACACCCACCGCGTGAGCGGGCCCAAGATCAGCGTCCATGTGTGGAATACGATTTTCGCCTTCCTGGCACGGCACGGAGTGACGCCGCCGTAATCTGGCGGGTGATGGGTATCACGCGACCGCCCGGAGCGTGATAGCAAAAAGTGGGAACCGGTTTTTGCGACCATCACGCGACCGCAAAGATTCCGGATCATGATGCCTGTTCGCATCGTGATTCGGCCAGTGTACAGCCAAGCGATCATGCGTCTCTGATCGCGATGGAACGGGCCGCAAGGGGCTGGCCAGCCCCTCCACCGGCCAAGGAGTGAGTGAAATGGGTTATCGTGTTGTTGTCGTCGGTGCCACGGGCAATGTGGGCCGCGAAATGCTCAACATCCTGTCCGAGCGGGAATTCCCGATCGATGAGGTCGCCGCCGTTGCCTCCTCGCGCTCGACCGGCACCGAGGTCGAGTTCGGCGAGACCGGCAAGATGCTCAAGGTCAAGAACATCGAGCATTTCGACTTCACCGGCTGGGACATCGCCCTCTTCGCGGCGGGCAGCGAGCCCACGAAGATCTACGCTCCCAAGGCCGCCAGCCAGGGCTGCGTGGTGATCGACAATTCGTCGCTCTACCGCATGGACCCCGATGTGCCGCTGATCGTGCCCGAGGTGAACCCGGACGCCATCGACGGCTATGCCAAGAAGAACATCATCGCCAACCCCAACTGCTCGACCGCGCAGCTGGTGGTGACGCTCAAGCCTCTGCATGATGCCGCCAAGATCAAGCGCGTCGTCGTCGCCACCTATCAGTCGGTGTCGGGTGCGGGCAAGGAAGGCATGGACGAGCTGTTCGAGCAGAGCCGCGGCATTTTCGTGGGCGATCAGGCCGATGCGAAGAAGTTCACCAAGCAGATCGCCTTCAACGTGATCCCGCATATCGACGTTTTCCTGGATGACGGCTTCACCAAGGAAGAGTGGAAGATGGTGGTCGAGACCAAGAAGATCCTCGATCCCAAGATCAAGCTGACCGCGACCTGCGTGCGCGTGCCGGTCTTCGTCGGCCACTCCGAAGCGGTGAACATCGAGTTCGAGAACGAGATCAGCGCCGAGGAAGCCCAGAACATCCTGCGCGAAGCCCCCGGCATCATGCTGGTCGACAAGCGCGAGGACGGTGGATACGTCACCCCCGTCGAGGCGGCGGGCGACAGCGCGACCTATGTCAGCCGCGTGCGCGAAGACCCGACCGTGGAGAACGGTCTGGCTCTGTGGTGCGTTTCGGACAATCTGCGCAAGGGTGCTGCCCTGAACGCCGTGCAGATCGCCGAGCTGCTGGGCCGCCGCCATCTGAAGAAGGGCTGAGCCAGAGCCCGTCTTGTGAAGGCGTGAAAAAGCCCCTGTCGGTTCGCACCGGCAGGGGCTTTTTGTTGGAGCATCGCGCGAAAAGCGGGACCGGCCTTTCGCAAAAACGATGCGGCCACGAAAACGTGAAGGCAGTCTAGGGGTTACTGCGTGCGAACGGTCGTGGTCGTGGTGCTGGTGGCCACATTGGCGCTGTTATGGGCCGGGGCCTTGCGCACCACCTTGGTGTGAACCACCTTGCGGCGCGGCGAGGTGGTGGTCGTGGTCACAGCCACCTCCTGCTGCTTGGCCTGCTGGTCCGCAGCGGCGGCTGCCGTGGCGGCTGCGGCCTGACGGGCAGCATTGGCATCAGCTGAGGCGCTGGCCGCCGCATTGTTGGCCTGCTCGGCACGGGCATTGGCGTCCGCCACCTGAGCCTGGGCATCCTGAGCCTGGGCATTGGCGGCAGCGGCCTGCTCATGCGCGGCCTGCACGCGGGCGTTGTTCATCGCCTGCTTGCGATGTTGCACCTCGCCCAGATTGGCCTCTGCCATGGCCGAGGCATGATTGGCCGAGGCAATGGCGTCATCCTTGTGGCCGCTGGCCAGAGCTTCCTTGGCGTGATTCAATTCCTCACGCGCGCTGGCCTGCTCTGCCGTCAGCATCTGGGCGGCGCCCGCCTGATCGGCGGATTGCAGCTTGGCCTCGGCGGCGGAAATGGCTTCACGGGCGCGGTCGGCCTTGCCCGCCATGGCCGGAGTGGCCAGACCCAGAGCAAGGGCGGTCGCGCTCAGAGCGATGATCTTCGACTTAACGGTCAACATGTCCTGTCCTTTCGGAGCTACCAGTTGAAACTAGTAGGCAGAACAGATCGCAGCCCGCCCTGTTCCATGAACATTTTACCGTGCTTGTTGTTTTCTTAGGTTCATGTATCGGGAGATTTCGGGGCCACGGCACAGCAGAGAGACTGGACAAATGGACGTAACGACTGGCTTTTTTGCAGGCTTCAACGGCGATCAACTGGCCCTTCACATGGCCGGGCCCGAGGATGGCCGACCCGTTGTGCTGGTTCACGGGCTGTTTTCTTCCGCCCAGATCAACTGGGTGAAGTACGGCCACGCCGCCCTGCTGGTCGATGCGGGCTTCCGCGTGATCATGCCCGACCTGCGCGCCCATGGGCAGTCCAGCGCGCCGCATGACCCCGCCAGCTACCCCGAGGACGTGCTGGTGAAGGACCTGCTGATCCTGATCGAGCATCTCGGCCTGACGGATTACGATCTCGGCGGTTTCTCGCTGGGCGCCCGTACCGTGACGCGCGGCGTGCTCTCCGGCCTGTCGCCGCGCCGCCTTGTGCTGGGCGGCATGGGGCTGGAAGGGCTGGCGGGCTGGATCGGGCGGAGCGCCTTCTTCATCGATGTGATCGACCGTTTCGGCACCATCAAGCATGGCGACCCTGCCTATATCGCCCAGCAGTTCATGAAGGCGCAGAAGGTGGATCACGTTGCCGCCCGCCTGCTGCTGGGCAGCGTGGACGATACCCCGCCCGAGGCTCTGGCGAAGATCACGCAGCCGGTGCTGGTGGTGTGCGGCGATGTCGATCAGGACAATGGCTCGGCGCCGAAACTGGCCGAGGTGCTGGCCGATGCGCGCTATGTCGAGGTGCCCGGCACGCATATGGGCTCGGTGACGCAGAAGGCCATGGGGGCGGCTATTCTGGCGTTTTTGACTGAAGGTTGAAGAAGGAAGTGAGAATGCGAGGGTGTTACACCCTCGCGCTCCCGGGTTTTGTCAGCGTAGCGCTTCGGGTTCGGCGATAGAGCAACGTCGCAGCGCCGCAGGCAGGAAGATGGATTGATGCCTGCGGCGCCTTGGATAGCGCAGAGGGAGAGTTAGGGCGCAAGGACCGGGCGCCACTGCTCTTGCGTCGGAAGACGTTATGGGAGCGCGAGGGGGTAACCCCCTCGCATCTATCTTTCCTTCTTACCGGAACGGCGGCTCATTGAAAGCCCGCAGCTTGCGCGAATGGAGCTTCTGCCCCTCGGCGCGCAGCAATTCGCAGGCCATGGTGCCGATCTTCAGGTGCGAGGCGATGGCCTCCTCATAAAAGCGGTTCGCTTGCCCCGGCATCTTGATCTCGCCATGCAGCGGCTTGTCGGAGACGCAGAGCAGCGTCCCATAGGGCACGCGGAAACGATAGCCCTGCGCCGCGATCGTGGCGCTCTCCATATCGATGGCGATCGCGCGCGACAGGCTGAAACGCTGAGCCGACAAAGCATAGCGCAGTTCCCAGTTCCGGTCGTCGGTGGTGACGACAGTGCCGGTGCGCATGCGCTTTTTCAGATTCGCGCCGGTTTCGCCGCTGATGATCTCCGCAGCCTGAGCCAGGGCAAGCTGCACCTCGGCGATGGCGGGGATGGGGATCTCGGGCGGGAGAACGGGGTCGAGCACGTGATCGTCGCGCAGATAGGCGTGGGCCAGCACATAGTCACCGATGCGCTGCGTGTCGCGCAGGCCCCCGCAGTGGCCGATCATCAGCCATGCCTCGGGGCGCAGCACGGCGAGGTGGTCGCAGATCGTCTTGGCGTTGGAGGGCCCCACGCCAATGTTGACCAGCGTGATGCCGCTGCGGTTCGGGCCGATCAGGTGGTACGCGGGCATCTGGTGGCGGCGCCAGGCGGTGTCGGAGAGACGCGCGCGGGCGTTGTCCACAGGCTGATCCACATACAATCCACCGGCTCCCGACAGGGCTGTATACCCGTTTTTCCCCAGCTGGGTGCCGGCCCAATCCACGAACTCATCGACGTAGCGGTGATAGTTGGTGAACAGGATGAAGCGCTGGAAGTGGTCGGTATCCGTGCCGGTGTAATGCGCCAGACGCGCCAGCGAGAAATCCGTGCGCAGCCCGTCGAACAGGGCAAGCGGGATCGAATCGTCCACCCGGCCCAGATCGATGCCATCGGCGATCTCGTCGCCGATCAGCGCCAGTTCGGTGGCGGGGAAGTGCAGCGCCAGTTCCGAAGGCTTGGTGCTGACGGGCGCTGAGGCATCCAGCACGTAAGGGAAGGGGATCTGCTGCGTGGAGCGGCCCACCTCGATCTCGATGGCGTAATCGGCGGCCAGCAGGTCCAGCTGCTCGGTCAGATACTGCGCGTAGAGCTGAGGGCGCGTCACCGTGGTCGAATAGGTGCCGGTGTAGGGCAGGCGACCGAAAGCGCGGCTGGCGTCCGGATGGGTCTCTCGCCCGGCGTAATGGATGCGCAGCTCGGGATAGCACCAGGCGCGCTCGATCACGCGCTCGGCCGGGGGCGGGGTGCCCTTTTCGGCATAGGCCAGAATGTCGGCGCGCAGGGTGGCAACGGCCGCGTCGTAAATGCGGCTCAGATCGGAAATGACGTTTTCAATGTTTTGCATGCGCGTGAGTGTAACGCAGCCGTGTGACGGCGCAAGGACCGGATAAGGGGTGTTTTTCAGGGGATGAAAGGAAGGGAAGATGCGAGGGTCATCACCCTCGCGCTCCCTTTAATGTCTACGTCGCGCGACGGGTTCGGCGATGGAGCAACGTCGCAGCGCCGCAGGCAAGCAATACGATGCCTGCGGCGCGGCGAGGTCGGGCGCAAGGATCGGGTGCCGCTATCGTTTCGTCGGGAGACGTTCTGGGAGCGCGAGGGGGTAACCCCCTCGCATCTTCCTTCTTAAACCCCTTAACAACCCCACAAACGAAAAGGGGCGCCCCTAAAGGCGCCCCTTCCGAAATCACGCGAGGTGTTAGAAGCTTACGCCTCTTCGCCCTCGGCCGACTCGTCCAGCAGGTCGGTCGGGATCTCGCCGGGTTCGGCGTTGGGGTCATAGGCTTCGGTGAAGCCGCCGACCTCATTGTCGAACAGGGCGTCGATCACGTTCACGCCCTGGGTCTGCAGCTCGGCCTCGTCGGGCGAGCGAGCAACGTTGACCTTGACGGCAACCGACACTTCGGGGTGTAGCGCAACGCGCACGTCGACGATGCCGATGGACTTGATCGGCTTTTCCAGCACGATCATGGCCTTGGTCACCTTGGCGCCCTGCTCGTTCAGAGCTTCGGCGATGTCGCGCACCGAAACCGAACCATACAGCTGGCCGGCGTTCGAGGCCTGACGGATCAGGACCACGGTCTTGCCTTCCACGTCACCCGACTGGGCAACAGCGTCATCGCGGCGAGCGGCGTTTTCCGACTCGATGCGGGCGCGGTTGGCTTCGAAGACCTTGCGGTTGGCTTCGTTGGCGCGCAGCGCCTTCTTGTTGGGCAGCAGGAAGTTACGGGCGTAACCGTCCTTGACGTTCACGACGTCGCCGATGGTGCCCAGCTTCTCGATGCGTTCGAGGAGAATGATCTGCATGGGTCTTCTCCCTTACTTGACGAGGTAGGGCAGCAGGCCCACGTGGCGGGCGCGCTTGATGGCCTGGCTCAGCTCACGCTGCTTCTTGGCAGAAACGGCGGTGATGCGGCTGGGCACGATCTTGCCACGCTCGGACATGAAGCCCTGAAGCAGGCGCACGTCCTTGAAGTCGATCTTGGGAGCATTCTTGCCCGAGAACGGGCAGGACTTGCGGCGACGGAAAAATGCACGAGCCATGGATCAAGCCTCCTCGCGGTCGCGGCGACGGCTGCGCTCGCGGTCGTTCTTGCGCATCTGCACGCTGGGACCAGCTTCATGCTCGTCAACGCGGACGGTGATGAAGCGGATGACGTCTTCGTTGATGCTGGTCTGACGCTCCAGCTCGGCGACGACGCCGGCGGGGGCTTCAATGTTCAGCAGCACGAAGTGCGCCTTGCGGTTGCGCTTGATCTTGTAAGCCAGACCCTTGAGGCCCCAGGTCTCGGTCTTGGTGACCTTGCCGTTGTTGCTCTCGACGATCTCGGTGGCGGTGGCGGCCAGCGCATCAACCTGCGCTTGGCTCAGGTCCTGGCGAGCCAGGAACACGTGCTCATAAAGAGCCACGGCAACTTCCTTCACTTGTGTAACCGATCGTTGGCTGATCCGCGGGATTGCGGGGCCCCTCCGGCTTTCTTCGCATGTCCATACGCGCGGCCTGCGAATCCGCGCTTTCAGAAGGGTGGGCGCATAGAGGATTGCAGCGCGAAAGCAAGGGAAATCGGGGGTTGAGGGAGATTCAGAAGGTTAAGGGCGAGGGGGTTACCCCCTCGCGCTCCCATGACGTCTTCCGGCTCATGGGCAGGGGTTCCCGACCGTCGCGCCCGGACGATCCACCTGCGTTACCTGTGGCGCCGCAGGCTTTAAAGCCCATGCTTCCAAAGCTGTGCCCGGAGTTGCTGCCTGCGGCGCAGCGACGTTGCTCTGCCGAAGAACCCTTGGCGCAGCGTAGACATTAAAGGGAGCGCGAGGGTGATGACCCTCGCATGTCTCTTACTTCAACCCCTTTAACAGATCGGTGGCGAACAGGCTGAGCGTATCGTCCCGGGCGCCCATCACCACGATTCGATCTCCGGGCTGCGCGAGGGCGATCATGGCCTCACCGCAAGCTTCGCGAGTCGGGATATGCCGGGCGTGAGGCGCGGAAGCGCTGCCCTGCGCAATCAGGCTGATGATGCGTTCGGAGCCTTCCGAGCGATCCACCGTGCCGCCGAAATAGACCGGATCGCAGAGGATGACGTGATCTTCGGGATCGAGCAGGTCGGCGAAGACCTGTGCCAGTTCCGAGCCCATCTGGCGAAGCGGGCCATAGCCGTGAGGCTGGAAGAAGGCGATGATGCGCCCGGGGTGGCTCTTGAGCGTCTTGAGCGTGGCCGAGACCTTGTCCGGATTATGGCCGAAATCGTCGATCACGGTGATGCCCGAGGGCGAGGTGCCGACGATATCGAAACGACGGGCAAGGCCCTCGAAACCAGCCAGCGCCTGAACGGCATCGCTGACGGGTATGCCTGCAGCCTTCGCGGCGGCGATGGCAGCAAGGGCATTGGCGAGGTTGTGGCGACCGGGCACTTTCAGCGAGAGGTTGAATGTGGTGGACAGGGTGGGATTCGAACCCACGGTGTCGATCACCTGCGCAGAAATGCTGGTCGGCCCTTCAACGATGCTGCCGGGCACCACGCTGATCTCGGCCTCGGCGCTGTCGATCCCGAAGGTGACCAGCTTTTTCGCACGCCCCGCCAACGCCGCCGTCTCGACATCGTCCAGATTGATCACGCCCACATCGGCTCGCGCCAGAAAATCGCCGAACAGAGCGCGCAGTTCCTCCAGACTCTTGTGGTCGAGGCTGACATTGTTCAGTACCGCCACACTCGGGCGATAGAGCGCGATGGAGCCGTCACTCTCATCCACCTCGGACACGAACAGCCCGCCGCTGCCCACCCGCGCGCTGGCGAAAGGCGCATCGGGCGCGCGGAAATTCTTCATCACCGCGCCATTCATGATCGTGGGGTCACGGCCCAGAGCGGTCATGATCCAGCCGATCATACCAGTGACCGTGCTCTTGCCGCTGGTGCCCCCCACCGCGAGCCGATAGGCCGAGGCGTTGAACAGTTCGGAGAGCAACTGCGCCCGGCTCATGCGCGGGCAGCCCAGTTCCTTGGCGCGCACCATTTCCGGCACGGTGTCCTCCACGGCGGCGGAGGCGACCAGCACCTGCTGGGCGCCGGTGATGCCGCTGCCATCCTGCGGGAATAGCGTGAAGCCAAGGTTTTCCAGCCAGCTGAATTTTTCCGGCGTGCGCCCCTGATCGCGGCCCCGGTCCGAACCGGCCACCTCAGCGCCCAACCCTCGCAGGATCAGCGCCAGAGGCAGCATGCCCGATCCGCCGATGCCGCAGAAGAACCATGGGTGAGAGGTGAGCGTGCTGTTCTCGGTCATGCGGGCGGGCCTATGCGGCGCCGCGCCAAAGGGCAAGAGCGTTGCCTTTGCCTGCCGCCAGAGGCTATCCCTCCTCCCATGCCCACACGCATCGCCATCTGCGCCCCCGCAACGCCGATCACGCCCGAGGATGTGGCGCGCACTCAGGCCATCGCCGCCGAATTTCCCGATGCCGAATTGCATTTCCACCCGCAATGCTTCGCGGCGAGCGGCCATTTCGCCGGGCCGGATGCGGTGCGCCTCGCGGCTTTTCTCGATTGCGCCAACGATCCCGCTTTCGATGCGGTGTGGTTCGCACGCGGCGGTTATGGCTCGAACCGCATTGCGGGGGAGGCGTTGGGGCAGCTTTCGCTGGCGGCGCGGCACAAGGCCTACCTTGGCTATTCAGATCTGGGCTATCTGCTGGCCGGGCTCTATCGCGAGAAGATCGGCCGCCCCGTGCACGGACCGATGGTTGGCGATGGCCGCCGCTCGGGAGGTGATGAGGCCCTGCGCCGCGCCTTGGGTTGGCTGACTGGCGCCTCGGATGGTCTGGAACCCAGCCTTGGCGAGGAAAAACATCCCGTTGTTGCGCTGAACCTCACCACGCTGGCGATGTTGGCGGGCACGCCGCTGATGCCGGGCCTCGCGAACCATGTGGTGATGGTGGAAGAGGTCAGCGAGCATCTCTACGCCGTTGACCGCCTATTTTTCCATGCCACGGCACATCTGGGCGGGATCGCGGGGCTGCGGTTGGGGCGAGTCTCCGCCGTACCGGAAAACGACCGGGAGTTCGGGGCGACGCCTTTGCAGATCGCTCAGGACTGGTGTCACCGGCACTCCATCCCGTTTCTGGGGGAGGCGCAGATCGGGCATGACGCTGCGAACCGGATCGTGCCGTTTGGGAAGCAGGTAAGACGTTGAAAGCAGGGGGCGTTACGCCCCCTGCACCCCCGTTACGTCTCCCGGCGATAGGGCGTGCAAACCGTAACCTTGCGTAGTAACTCCCCGCCGCGCAGCGGCCTTAAAGCCTGCGGCGCGGCGTCCGAAGCGCCAAGGCCGAACCCAAAGCGCCACGTAGACATTCATGGGAGCGCGAGGGGGTAACCCCCTCGCATTTCCTTCCTTTCACCCCTTGTCAAACCTCCACCCCCTTGCACCCAAGCTCTAACCGCAATAACTCGCGGCCCCAGATTTCAAGGGATAGCCAAGATGCGTGCATTTGTTTTTCCGGGGCAGGGCAGCCAGAAGGTCGGCATGGGTGTCGATCTGGCGGCGGCCAGCCCCATCGCCCGCGAGGTGTTCGAGGAGGTTGACGAGGCGCTGGGCCAGAAGCTGTGGGAGATCATGGCGCAGGGCCCAGAGGACCAGCTGACCCTGACCGAGAACGCCCAGCCCGCGATCATGGCCAATGCCATTGCCACGCTGCGCGTGCTGGAGAAGGAGGGCGGTTTCCGCCTGTCCGACAAGGCCGATTTCGTGGCCGGTCACTCGCTGGGTGAGTACACCGCGCTGTGCGCTGCTGGCGCCTTCAGCCTTGCCGATACGGCGCGTCTGCTCAAGCTGCGCGGGCAGTCGATGCAGGCGGCGGTGCCGGTGGGTGTTGGCGCGATGGCGGCTCTGCTGGGCGCCGATATCGACAAGGCGACCGCTCTGGCTGCTGCGGCTGCCGAGGGTGAGGTCTGCACCGTCGCGAATGACAACGATCCGGGGCAGGTCGTGCTGTCGGGCCACAAGGGCGCGATCGAGAGGGCTATCGCTCTGGTCAAGGAGCATGGGATCAAGCGCGGCGTCGCGCTGCCGGTCTCCGCGCCCTTCCACTGCCCGCTGATGCAGCCTGCCGCCGACGCCATGGCCGAGGCGCTGGCCAAGGTTTCGCCGGGCGCGCTTTCGGTGCCGCTCTTCGCCAATGTCACCGCCGATGTCGTGACCGATCCCGCCACCGTGCAGGCCCTGCTGGTTGAGCAGGTGACGGGCCGCGTGCGCTGGCGCGAGAGCATCATCGCCATGAAGGCGGCGGGCGTCGAGGAATTCGTCGAACTGGGCGGCAAGGTGCTTGGCCCCATGATTTCGCGCAGCGTGACGGATGTGAAGGTGACCAGCGTCATCTCCATGGCCGATATCGAGGCGCTGCTGAAGGAGATCGCATGATGTTTTCGCTTGAAGGAATGACCGCGCTGGTAACCGGCGCGAGCGGTGGCATCGGCAGCGCGGTGGCCAAGGCTCTGGCCTTGCAGGGCGCGCGTCTGGTGCTTTCGGGCAGCAATGCCGACAAGCTGGAGGCCTTCAAGGCCGAGCTGGGCGGCGACCACGTTGCCATCACCTGCAACCTCTCGGACCCGGAATCGGTCGAGAAGCTGGTGCCGGAGGCGCTGGCTGCTCTGGGCAAGCTGGACATCCTCGTGAACAACGCGGGCATCACGCGCGACAACCTCGCCATGCGGATGAAGGATGAGGAATGGGATGCGGTGATCCGCATCAACCTCGAGGCCGCCTTCCGCCTGATGCGCGCCGCGACCAAGCCGATGATGAAGGCCCGCTTTGGCCGCATCGTCTCGGTGACCAGCGTGGTGGGCGCCACCGGCAATCCCGGTCAGGTGAACTATGCCGCCGCCAAGGCTGGCCTTGTGGGCATGAGCAAGTCGCTGGCGCAGGAACTGGCGAGCCGCAACGTGACGGTCAATTGTGTGGCGCCGGGCTTTATCCGCACCGCCATGACGGACGTGCTGCCCGACGCCCAGAAGGAAGCGCTGAACGGCCGCATCCCGATGGGCCGCATGGGCGAGGGCGAGGATATCGGCGCTGCGGTGGCGTTCCTGGCCTCGAAGGAAGCGGGCTATGTCACCGGCCAGACCATTCATGTGAATGGCGGCATGGCGATGTTTGCCTGATTGAAGAAAAAGATAGGTGCGAGGGTGTTACACCCTCGCGCTCCCATGACTGTCTGCGTGGGCGCTATGGGTTCGGCCTTGGATTAAGGTCGCGGCGCCGCAGGCAGGGCATTTGATGCCTGCGGCGCCATAGGCCGCGCAGGTGGAGAGGTGGGGCGCAACGCTCGTGCGCCACTGCCCAAGCGTCGGAAGACGTCATGGGAGCGCGAGGGGATAACCCCCTCGCATTTCTCTTTTCCTCCCCCGAATCCGCCCCTCCAAAGCCTTCGCAGGAGCATTAACCTCCTGTTAGGCATGTTCTCCTAATCGAAACCCATCGAATTATCCCCAGAATCGCGTTCAGGCGCTTGCTTCGCACTTGCCGAAGGCCAAGGGCGCGCTAAGGAAGATAGTCCGAAATGGCCGCGCAGGGGTGCCTTGGGGTTCCTGTGCGGGTTGAAGCTGCACCCAGGGATATCAGGCACGGGATCGGATCGAGCATGAAAGCCACCATCGAACGCGCGACGCTGCTGCGCTGCCTCAGCCATGTGCAGTCGGTGGTCGAGCGGCGCAACACGATCCCCATTCTCTCCAACGTGCTGATCGAGGCCGGGCAGGACGGCACCTTGCGCGTCATGGCGACCGACCTTGACCTGCAGGTGGTCGAGCATATGCAGGCTGTCAGCGTGGAGGCGCCGGGCGCCATCACCGTTTCGGCGCATCTTCTTTTCGACATCGCCCGCAAGCTGCCCGATGGCAGCCAGGTGAGCCTGCAGACCGCCGACAACCGCATGGTTGTGAAGGCCGGTCGCAGCCGCTTCCAGCTGCCGACGCTGCCGCGCGATGACTTCCCCGTGATCGTCGAGGGCGATCTGCCCACCAGCTTCGAGCTGCCTGCGGCGACGCTGGCTCAGCTGATCGACCGCACGCGTTTCGCGATCTCCACCGAGGAGACGCGCTATTACCTCAACGGCATCTTCCTGCATGTGACGGAAGAGGAGCTGAAGGCGGCGGCAACGGACGGCCACCGTCTGGCGCGCTTCACCATCGTGAAGCCCGAGGGCGCCGATGGCATGCCCGACGTCATCGTGCCGCGTAAGTGCGTGGCCGAGCTGCGCAAGCTGCTGGAAGAGGCGCTGGATGCGGTGGTTCTGGTGGACCTGTCGGCCAGCAAGATCCGCTTCACGCTGGGCGGCGAGAATGGCGTGGTGCTGACCAGCAAGCTGATCGACGGCACCTTCCCCGATTACAGCCGCGTGATCCCGACCGGCAACGACAAGCTGCTGCGTCTGGACCCCAAGAGCTTCTGGCAGGGCGTGGACCGCGTGGCCACCATCGCCACCGAGAAGACCCGCGCCGTGAAGATGGCGCTGGACAAGGACCGCGTGACGCTGTCCGTGACTTCGCCCGACAACGGCACGGCTGCCGAAGAGCTGCCCGCCGATTACGGCTCGGACGGTTTCGAGATCGGCTTCAACGCCAATTATCTGAAAGACATCCTCGGCCAGATCGAGGGCGATACGGTGGAGCTGCATCTGGCCGATGCCGGTGCCCCCACCCTGATCCGTCAGGATGAAAAGAGCCCCGCGCTCTATGTGTTGATGCCGATGCGCGTGTGATCCGCTCAGGATTGAAGGCTTAAAAAGGCGCGGGAGGGGCAACCTTCCCGCGCCTTTTTGTTGCAGCTGGCCCTGTTAGGGCAGGGCCAGGGGCGCCTTAGCCCACACGGTTGGCGCGCCAGGCATCGACGGTGCGGATCAGCCCGGCGGCCTCGGCGGGGGCCAGAACGCTGTCAAGATCGCTGCCCTGCGCGTCCTTGTAGCGGAAGGCCCAGCCCTGGCGCGAACCCTGCTGATGGCCCTCGGCGATTTCGCGGACCACATGCTCCGGAAGGTCGAAGGCGACGCGGATGCGCTGGTCGCACTGGCCGCCGGTTTCCTTGGGCACGCAATTGCTGTCCCAATGGTTGGCGACCGACAGATTGGCCTGTGTCACCTTGCCGCCGGCGCGGTAATGCACGCGGGTCAGCTCGCGCGGGGCGTCGGTGTTGGTGATGTCCTGCCACACGCGATAGGATGCCGTGTTGGTGTTGCGGTCGAGATGGGCCGTCAGATGCAGGTTGCCCTCGGTTCCGGTGCCCAGCGCGTGGCGGCTTTTGTGGGCCTTGCGCGAGGAAAAGCTGACATAGGGTTCGAGCTGGTCGTCCTTGATCTCGATGCCTTGAGCGAAATGATCCGCAGGCAGTGCGGCGACGCGGATGGGCAGTTGCGCCGTGGCGGTTGAAGCGGTGGCCGTCGGGACGGCGGTTGCCTGAGCCGCGGAGATGCCGCCAAACAGGCCCAGGGCCAGAGCGGCCATGGTCAGCCGGGCGGCGCGCGAGCGGGGCAGCGCCATCAGGGCAGGGGCTTTGGTGGCGGTCTTGCTGGTCATGTCATGCCTTTCATCTTTTCTGATTGCTGATGACGATCTAGGCGGATGACATTGCGCGCCAGATGCTCGATCGTGAGAAATGATTGCCCGTGGATGACACGGCTGACCGGGGGCAGGGGGATGATCGGGCGGGGGTGTTCGCCGCTTGCGCTGTGCGTTGGCCCACTCCACCCCAACCAACTGGCCTTTCCCCGCCGCCCCGGCTAAAGACGGGGCATGAACACGCCTCGACCGCCCAAACGCCCCTTCAAGTCCTCCGCCAAATTCACCCCGCGCCCGGCGCCGGGCATGCCCAACGCCCAGCAGGTGCTGGACTTTATCGCCTCGGCCACCGGAGAGGTCGGCAAGCGTGAGATCGCCAAGCATTTCGGCCTGCAGGGTCAGGAAAAGATCCAGCTCAAGGCGCTTCTGAAAGATATGGCCGAGGAAGGGCTGATCGACGGCAAGCGCACCGCCTATCACCGCATGGGCGGCGTGCCGAAAGTCACCGTCCTGCGTGTGATCGAGGTCGAGGATGGCGAACCCGTCGCCGTGCCCGACAATTGGGAGCCTGAGGACAACACCCCCGCGCCGCGCCTGCGCATCATCGAGCCGCGCGGCGGCGGCAAGCGCGGCGCGATGGCAGGGGGGGCAGCCAAGGGCGTTGGCCCCTTGCGCCAAGGCGACCGCGTGCTGGCCCGCACCGAGGAGACCGAGCGCGGCTGGCAGGCCCATCCCATGAAGAAGCTGCCCGCTCAGGCCGACCAGACCATGGGCGTTGTCGAGATTGACGGCGCGGGCAAGGGCTGGCTGGCCCCCATCGACAAGCGCGAGCGCCACTCTACACCCATCGCCGATCTGGGCGGGGCGGAAGAGGGTCAGCTGGTGCTGGCCGAACCCGTCAGCAAATCGCCGCGCGCGGGCATGCGGGTGACGGTGGTGCTGGGTGATCCGCTGGCGCCGCGCGCCTTCAGCCTGATCGCCATCCACAAGCATGGCATCCCGCATATCTTCCCGCAGGATGTGCTTCAGGAGGCCGAGGTTTCCGCCCGCGAGCCTCTCAGCGCCGACAAGCGCGAGGACCTCACTCATCTGCCCATCGTCGCCATCGACCCCAGCGACGCGCGCGACCATGACGACGCCATCTGGGCCGAGCCCGACGGGCAGGGCGGCTGGCGCACGGTGGTGGCCATTGCCGACGTGTCGTTCTACGTCCGCCCCGGCAGCGCCGTGGACAAGGAAGCCCGCAAGCGCGGCAATTCGGTCTATTTCCCGGATCGCGTGGTGCCGATGCTGCCTGAGGTGCTGTCGGCGGATGTGTGCTCACTGAAAGCCGGGGCGCCGCGCGCAGCCATGGCCTGCCACATGAACTTCGATGCCGAAGGCAAGATGACCGCCTTCCGCTTCACCCGCGCCATCGTCCGCATCGCCGAGGTGATCGCTTACGAGGAAGCGCAGGCCCGCATCGATGAAGGCCGCGCCGAAAAGCATCTCACCGATCTGTGGGGCGCGTGGAAGGTGCTGGAAGAAGCACGCAACAAGCGCGACCCGCTCAACCTCGAACTGCCCGAACGCCGGGTGCAGCTTGATGAAAAGGGCCGCATCGCGGGCATCGCCTTGCGCGAAAGACTCGATGCCCACCGCGTGGTTGAGGATTTCATGATCGCGGCCAATGTCGCGGCGGCCAAGGCGCTGGAAAGCAAGGTCGCCCCGGTGGTCTATCGCATCCATGAGCCGCCCAACCGCGAAAAGCTTGTGGCGCTCAAGGATTACCTCGCCACCTTCGAGCGCAAGCTGGCGCTGGGGCAGGTCATCACCCCGTCGCTGTTCAACCGCATGCTCAAGGGCATCGAGGATGAGACGGAAAAGGCGCTGATCATGGAGGCCGTGCTGCGCAGCCAGACGCAGGCCTATTATGGCCCCAAGAACGCCGGGCACTTCGGTCTGGCGCTGGGCAGCTATGCGCATTTCACCTCGCCGATCCGCCGCTATTCGGATCTGCTGGTGCATCGCTCGCTGGTCGATGCCTTCGGGCTTGAACAGCCCGCGCCTCAGGGCGACATCCCTGAGCATTCCGGCCTTGCCCCGCGTGACCGTCAGGACATGGCCCGCATCACCGACGCCATCTCCCGCACCGAGCGCCGCGGCATGGAGGCCGAGCGCGAAACAATCGACCGCTATGTGGCGGCATGGCTCTCGACCCGCGTGGGCGAAATCTTCGAATGCCGCATCACCGGTGTGCAGCGTTTCGGTCTCTTTGCGACCATCGTCGGACTAGGCGGCGATGGATTGGTCCCCGTATCGGTGCTGGGTGACGAGAGATTCTTCCACGATGAAAAGGCTCAGGTGCTGCGCGGCGAGCAGAGCGGCATCACCTATGCCATCGGTGACCGGCTGCCCTTGCGGCTGGCGGAGGCCAATCCCTTGACCGGCGCGCTGAAGTTCGAACCCAAGGACAGCGATGGCCGCATCGAGAAGCGCGGTGCCCCGGCGCCTGTCGGGCTGAAGAAGCGCGGCAGCCATCTGGTGGGCCAGCGCGGCCGCCCGGCCAACATCCGCCATCAGGGGAAACGCCGCTGATGATGCAGGGGGGCGTCTTTTGGACATTCGGCAAGGCCGAATGTGCGGCATCGGCCCGCTCCCCTGTCCGGTCAGGCATCGGTCGTACCCTGTGGGTGGCCGGGCCAAGAGCAGATACCGCGAGCGGGCCGGTGCCGCCCGCACAAGGCGCTTTTGCGCCCTGTGCCAAAAGGCACGCCAAAAGACTCTCAGCTCAGTCGGTCGATCTCATCCTCGGCAAGGCTGCCGGGGATGATCATCAGCGGGCAGGGCAGGGCGCCAAGGCCCGGGCCGGTGAAGTGAGTCACCAGCGCGCCCGGCTCGCCATCGCGCGCGGCGCCCAGCACCAGCGCGGCAACCTCGCTGTGCGCGGCAAGGTAATCGCGCACGACTTTCACCGCCTCGCCCTGCTGGACCGAGATGTCGGGCATGCGTCCGCCCTCGGCCACGATGGCGCCGGCAAGGCTTGTCAACAGCACTTCCGCACGATCCCGCGCTTCCTGCTCGATGGTGGCCTGAATGCCGCCGAAGGCCACGAAGGGCTCGGGCTCGATCACGCTGAGCAGATGCACCGCGCCCCCGGTTTTGGCGGCGCGCCTGCTCGCGAAACGCAAGGCCACGCGGGCCTCTTCGGTTTCGTCGATGATGACGAGATAGATCCGCATGGCTCCTCTTTTCCCGGTTCCCGTACCGCGCATTTTGCGCCATCACCTATCCGTCACAAAGCTATTTCACGCAAGCCACCTTGCCGAGGCTCATACTTTTGGCCAGAAGCCCGCGTGAACAAACATCCCACCTTGGATTGAGGACTGATTGCCCCATGCCGATTGCGATCAAGATGCCCGCGCTCTCGCCCACGATGGAGCAGGGCAAGCTGGCCCGGTGGCTGGTGAAGGTTGGCGACACCGTCTCCTCCGGCGACATTATGGCCGAGATCGAGACCGACAAGGCCACCATGGAATTCGAGGCTGTCGATGAAGGCGTGATCGTCTCGATCGACATCGCCGAGGGTACCGACGATGTGAAGGTCGGCACCGTGATCGCCCAGCTGGCCGGCGAGGGCGAAGATGCCTCCGCCAAGCCTGCTGCCGCTGCCGAAAAGCCCGCTGCTGCTGCCCCGGCGCCTGCCGCCGCCGCTCCGGCCCCGGCTGCCGCGCCTGCCGCTGCTCCTGTGGCCAAGGCTGCGGGTGACCGCGTGGTCGCCTCGCCGCTGGCCCGCCGCATTGCCGCCCAGAAGGGCGTCGATCTGGCTGGTATCGCCGGTTCGGGCCCCAATGGCCGCATCGTCAAGGCCGACGTCGAGGGCGCCAAGCCCGGTGCCGCCGCACCTGCCGCTGCTGCGCCCGCCGCCGCCCCGGCTGCTGCCGCTCCCGCCGCGCCGACGCCTGCCGCGCCTGCTGCCCTGCCTGACTTCGGCATCCCGCATGAAGACCAGCCGCTCTCGGGCATGCGCAAGACCATCGCGCGCCGCCTGACCGAGTCGAAGCAGCAGGTGCCGCATATCTACCTGTCGCTCGACGTGCGCCTCGATGCGCTGCTCAAGCTGCGCGGCGAGGTGAACGCTTCGCTGTCGGGCCGCGGCGTGAAGGTGTCGGTCAACGACATTCTGATCAAGGCGCTGGGCGTTGCTCTGGAGCAGGTGCCGGTGTGCAATGTCGCCTTCGCCGGTGACTCGATCCGCCAGTACAACCGCGCCGACGTGTCGGTGGCGGTCTCGATCCCCAACGGCCTGATCACCCCGATCATCAAGGATGCCGCGGGCAAGGGTCTGGCCAAGATCAGCACCGAGATGGCGGACCTCGCCAAGCGCGCCAAGGAAGGCAAGCTGGCCCCGACCGAGTATGTCGGCGGCACCGCCAGCCTGTCGAACATGGGCATGATGGGCATCAAGACCTTCCAGGCGATCATCAACCCGCCGCAGGCCATGATCCTGGCCATCGGCGCGGGCGAGAAGCGCCCCTGGGTGCTGGAAGATGGCACGCTGGGCGTCGCCACCGCGATGACCATCACCGGCAGCTTCGACCACCGCGCCATCGATGGCGCCGATGGTGCCAAGCTGATGGCGGCTCTCAAGACTCTGATCGAGAACCCGCTCAGCCTGCTGGCCTGACGATAAGGCCCTGGTCCCGCGCTGTGGAGGCGCGGGGCCGGGGCATGGCCTCGCTGCCACCGGGCAGAGGGGCAGGATAAAAGACCGCGAGGCGGCATCGTGACAGGGAACGGGCGCGGGAATGGCCAAGGCATAACTGCTACCCACCCGGCGCGCGCCCTTGGACGCTCCGCCTTGCAAGGAAGACCCCCGATGATCGAACCGCTCGTTCCCCGCCCTGCCACCGAACCGGTGATCCGCGTCACCGCCATGCCGCGCGACGCCAACGCCTATGGCGACATCTTCGGCGGCTGGCTGATGAGCCTGATGGACAATGGCGCAGGGCTGATCGCCTCGCGCCATTCGGCGGGCCGCGCGGTGACCATCGCCATGGACGGCATGCAGTTTCTGAAGCCGGTGAAGATCGGCGACGAGATTTCCGTCTATGGCGAGATCACCAAGGTCGGGCGGTCTTCGATGACGATTGCGGTGGAGACCTGGCGTCGCCACCGCCATGAGCTTGAGGCGATCAAGGTGACCGAGGCGGTGTTCACCTTCGTTGCCGTGGATGATGACGGGCGTCCTCGCCCCGTGACTCAGGAGAAATAATCTCGTGGCTGAACAGTATGATGTGATCGTTCTGGGTTCGGGCCCCGGTGGCTATGTCGCGGCGATCCGCGCGGCGCAGCTGGGCCTCAAGACCGCCATTGTCGAGCGCGAGAATCTGGGTGGCATCTGCCTCAACTGGGGCTGTATCCCGACCAAGGCGCTGCTGCGCTCGGCCGAGGTGTTCCACCAGATGCAGCATGCCAAGGCCTATGGCCTCTCGGCAACGGGTGTGACGGCTGATCTGGCCGCTGTGGTCGCCCGCTCGCGCGGGGTGGCCAAGCAGCTCAATCAGGGCGTGACCCACCTGATGAAGAAGAACAAGGTCACCGTCCATATGGGCGTTGGCAAGATCGTCAAGCCCGGCACGCTGGAAGTGACCGGCGAGAAGGGCAAGGAGACCCTGACCGCCAAGCACATCATCGTGGCCACTGGCGCGCGTGCCCGCGACCTGCCCTTCGCCAAGGCGGATGGTGACAAGATCTGGACCTACCGCCACGCCATGACGCCGAAGGAAATGCCTTCGAAGCTGCTGGTGATCGGTTCGGGCGCGATCGGCATCGAATTCGCCAGCTTCTACAACGATCTGGGCGCCAAGGTGACCGTGGTCGAGATGATGGACCGCATCGTGCCTGTCGAGGACAAGGACGTTTCGGCCCATCTCGAAAAGTCGCTGACCAAGCAGGGCATGACGATCCTGACCGGCACCGGCGTGGATGGCATCACCACCACCGCGACCGGCATCAAGGCCAAGATCAAGGGCAAGGACGGCAAGGTCACCGAGGAAGACTTCAGCCATGTGATCGTGGCCGTTGGCGTGGTCGCCAACACCGAGAACATCGGTCTGGAAGAGGTCGGCATCAAGACCGAGCGCGGCATCATCTCCATTGATGACTATGGCCGCACGGCTGTGAAGGGCATCTGGGCGATCGGCGACGTGACCCCCGGTCCATGGCTGGCGCACAAGGCCAGCCATGAGGGCGTGACCGCTGCCGAAGCCATCGCGCAGGAGCTGGGCAACAAGGAGGTCCACCCCCACGGTCTGGACCGCAACAACATCCCGGGCTGCACCTATTGCCACCCGCAGATCGCCAGCGTCGGCATGACCGAGGCCAAGGCCAAGGAAGCCGGTTACGAGCTGAAGGTCGGCAACTTCCCCTTCATCGGCAATGGCAAGGCCATCGCTCTGGGTGAGCCCGAGGGCTTCATCAAGACGGTGTTCGACGCCAAGACCGGCGAGCTGCTGGGCGCCCACATGATCGGCGCGGAAGTGACCGAGTTGATCCAGGGCTATGTGGTCGGCAAGCAGCTGGAAACCACCGAGCAGGAGCTGATGCAGACGGTGTTCGCGCATCCGACCCTCTCCGAAATGATGCATGAGAGTGTGCTTTCGGCCTACGGTCGCGCGATCCACTTCTAAGCGTCAGGCGCTGGAAAAAGGTTGGGGCCTGCCCGCCGGATGACCTCCGGTAGGCAGGCCTTAACCATATTTCGGCATGGTGCCCGCCATGAGGGGCATCGATCGACATCCGGCCGAGGGCGTGGGCGCCACGATCACCGTGCGCAGTCTGGCCTTGGCTCTGCTGGCGGTGCTGGGTGGCATGCAGCTTGGGCTTTGGGCCTTTCTGGGCCTGCCTGTGGCGCTGCTGCTGGGCGGCGCTGCGGCGCTGCTGCTGCTGATCCTGGGGCTGGCGAGGCTGACGGGCTGGCGCGGTTCGGTCAGCCTTGGCTCATGGTCCATCGCCACATTTGTCGCTTTGGTGATCCTGCTGCTGGGCGGCGAGGGGCGCTGGTTCTATGCCACGCCCGACTGGCAGGTGCGCTATGGTGTTTTGCGCGATCTGGCCGGACAGCCATGGCCTTTCATCTATCCTCAGGGCGATCTGCTGCGCCTGCCGCTGGGCATCTATCTGGCCCCGGCGCTGATCGGCAAGCTCTGGGGCTTCCACGCGGCGGAACAGGCGCTGCTGGTGCAGAACACCCTGCTGCTGGGCATGCTGCTGGCTCTGGGTGGGGCCCTGTTCGAAACGACGCGGCAGCGGGGCATCGCGCTGGCCTTCTTCTGGGGCTTTTCCGGCATGGATGTGCTGGGGCAATGGATCGTCGGAGGATCGCTGCGCCTGCATCTGGAGTCATGGGCGGGGCTGCAGTTTTCCAGCCATATCACGCAGGCTTTCTGGGCGCCGCAACATGCTTTCGCAGGCTGGCTGCTGGCGCTGTTCTTTCTGCTCTGGCGTGACGGACGGTTGCCGCTGGCGGTCCTGCTGACCAGCTTTCCATTGGTGGCACTGCTCTCACCGCTGGCGCTGATGGGAGGCGCTCCGCTGGCCCTATCCGCCGTGCCGCAGAGCTTTCGTCATCCTATGCGCGATTGGGCATTGCCTTTTCTGGCCACACTGCTCAGCCTGCCCGCCTTACTCTATTTGACCACGGCCAGCGCGACGGTTGGTGCCGGTACGCCCCATGTCCCTTTCAAAGGCTATCTTCTCTTCATCACACTGGAAGTCGGCTTTTATCTGCTGGCTCTATGGTTCACGCGCCGCGATCCACCCTTTGGAAGAGTGAGCGTGATCATCACGGTGCTTTCTCTGCTGCTGGCGCCCTTGGCTCGGGTGGGGAGCAGCGCCGACTTCACCATGCGTGCCAGCATTCCGGCATTGGCGATCTTGTGCCTGACCATGGCCCGCATCGTCATTGAACCCAAGCGCTGGCCGGATGGGAAGTTGGCACAAGGCTGCATTCTGATGGTGTGGCTGATCGGCCTGGCCACCCCGGCAGGAGAGATCTGGCGCGCCGTCACATGGCCTGCCGCGCCCGAGGTGCTGTGCGGTTATCAGGGGGTCATCCCTTCGGGCGCCAACACCTATGTGGCGCCGCTGGACCGCGTGCCGAGGTCGATCAGGCCGCCTCATCCCGTCATTCGTATGCAGGCCGATCCGGCGCCCTGCTGGCGTGTGCCATGGCGCGATCCGATCTCCGGGCAGGCCAGTCTGCATCATCCTTATTGATCGGCACTTTGGCCTGATCACGGCCTGATCTGCAACAGCCTTTCCAGCGCGTTTACCCTCGGGACTTAAAGAACTCTGCGGCTTGACGTCCTTATCGATGAACGCCTCGCAGCATGCGGCGCTCGACTTCGGGAACACAGGGAACACCATCATGACTGTTATCAACACCAACGTGAATGCCCTTCAGGCCACTGCCGCTTCGAACTCGGCAGCTGCGATGACCAGCCAGGCGATGACGCGCCTGTCGACGGGTCTGCGCATCAACTCGGCTTCGGACGACGCTGCCGGCCTGGCCATCGCGACGTCGATGACCAGCCAGATCAACGGCATGAACCAGGGCATCAAGAACGCCAATGACGGCATCTCGCTAGCTCAGACCGCTGAAGGTTCGCTGACGGAAGTCACCAACATGCTGCAGCGCATTCGTGAGCTGGCCGTGCAGTCGTCCTCGGGCACCTATTCGTCGACCGACCGCGATCAGATGCAGCAGGAAGTGACCTCGCTGACCGGCCAGATCAGCAACATCATCACCTCGACCAAGTTCAACGGCGTGAACCTGTTCTCGTCCTCGGCGGGCGCTTCGGGTTCGGGCGTCAGCTTCAACATCCAGGCCGGTGCGAACAACCTGACCACCGACCAGGTCAAGATCACCGCGAGCGATTTCGACAGCTCGCAGTTCGGCACCGCCTCGGCCAGCTACACGGGCACCACTGCAACGGTCACGGGCTTCCAGGTCAATGACAATGTCACGACCACGGGCGGCACGACGACCTATGATGGCCATGGCGCGGATTACGCGCTCAAGACCATCGACAACGTTGACTCGATGCTGGCCAATGTCGCCAAGGTGGACGCCAGCTTCGGCGCCGGCCAGAGCCAGCTGCAGTCGTCGGTCAACAACATGACCAACAGCGTGACCAACCTCTCGGCGGCACGCTCGCGCATCGAGGACACCGACTACTCGGCAGAATCGACCGCCATGGCCAAGGCCCAGATCCTCTCGCAGGCTTCCACCGCCATGATCGCTCAGGCCAACCAGAGCCAGCAGAACGTGCTGACCCTGCTGAAGTAAGCCATACACCTCTTCGAGGTAGGGGGAGGGCGCTCACCGCAAGGTGGGCGCCCTTTTTCGTGCCCGCAGCTTTCAGGCGCGGGTGACGTTCATCAACCCGTCCATATCGATGAATTTTTCGCGCGGAGCGTGATCGCGGGCGCGGGCCACTTCGGCGGCATCGATCTTCTGCCAGTCGCGGAAGGTGACGATATCCAGCCCCCGCTGCTCGACCAGCGCATCGAAGCCCGCGCCACCCGTTTTGCTGGAGTCCTTGCCCTCCAGATCCTGCGCGATACGCTCGACAATGGCAAAGCCGTCGGGCCGGTTGGTGCCGATGGTGCCCGAAGGACCGCGCCGCGCCCAGCCCACGCAATAGAGGCCGGGCAGAATGCGTCCTTCCTCATTGGCGAAGCGCCCGCGCGTCTCATCATAGGGCACGCCCGCGATCGGGCTGGTCTGATAGCCGATGCAGCTCACCACCAGATCGGCGGGCAGGCGCTGGATCTCTCCGGTGCCCACAGCCTTGCCGTCCACAAGCTTCGTGCGCTCGACCTCGATGGCCTGAAGCTTGCCCGAGGCATCGCCGATCAGCGCGCGGGGCGCGGTGAGGAAAGCAAAGCGCACCGGGAAACCGGCCTCTGGCGTTTTGGCCCAGCTGCGCAAGGTCTGCAGCGCCTTGCGCAGGCCCGGATCGAGCTTGGCATCCGCCTCCACCGGCGGAAAATCGGCGGGATCGACATGCGGCACGGCGCGGGCCAGATGGGCCAGCTCGCCCAGCTCCTTGGGGGACATGGAGATCTGATGCGGCCCGCGCCGTCCCAGAATGGTCACGCTTTCCAGACTGGAGGCGCTCAGCTCATCCAGCGCATGGGCGACAATGTCGGAATCCTCGAATTCTTCCGGCGATTTGGCCAGAATGCGCGCCACATCCAGCGCCACATTGCCATTGCCGATCACCACCGCATGCTTGCCCGTAAGATCGGGCGCCAAAGTGGCGTAATCGGGATGGCCATTGTACCAGCCCACCAGCGCCGCCGAGCCGAAAACATTGCCCAGATCGGCCCCGGGCAGGTCCAGCTTGCGGTCATGCGGCGCGCCGGTGGCCAGCACCACCGCGTCATACAGGCCGAGCAACTCCTCCACGGTCACATCGCTGCCCACCGCGACATGGCCGATAAAACGCACCTGCGCCGCCAGTGCCACGCTCTCATAGCGCCGGGCCACGCCTTTGACCGACTGGTGATCGGGCGCCACACCGCTGCGGATCAGGCCGTAAGGCACCGGCATACGGTCGAAAATGTCGATATGGACGTTCTCGCCCCAGTGTTTGTAAGCGGCCTCGGCGGTGTAATAGCCCGCCGGGCCCGAGCCGATGATGGCGATGTGAGGCGCGTTTCGAGGAGTCGTGTGAAGCATGGCGCTCGCTCTCCTTATGTTCAGGACTTCTGCCCCGAACCGGGGGCGGTCCGTCTGCTCGGGGTCACCGGATTGGCGCCCTTTGCCAGATGACCAGAACAGACCTCTTGCCGCCGCTTGGCAAGAGGCAATCGCGTGAGGGCCACGTTTTTTCGGTCGGGCAGAACAAGCGATTTTACATAGGCTTCCATCGCGGTTTAACCGATTGGAAAGCCCCGGCGGGAGATAAGCCGAGCCATGCAGACCGGGCGAAGGGAAAGATTTATGGCGGCGGCACGCGCCGCTGCGCAGGAGGCCGCCGGCACCGCCGAAGGTGGAGCGGCGCCTGAAACAAGCGCGCCTCCGCCCGTCGTTGCCGTGGTTTCTCCCCCTGCTGCTCCGCCTCCTTCCGCACCGCCGCCTGTTTTTCGACGTGGAGCTGGCGGCTCTCAGCCGGTTGCGGGTGTGGCTGCCACGGCCGCCCCGGTTGCGGGGACTCAAACTGGCGGACCGCCGCCTGCCATGCTACCGCCCACGGCTAGACCGATGGGCGATCTTCCGGGGGATGATGTCGATGTTTCGGGTCTGCGCCGAAAGGTTGCCGTGAAATCAGTCGATCGCATGGCCGAACCCTATCCCGGCTATTTCCTTGTGCCTCAGGGCTGGGCGATGATGGCGCCGGCCATGGCCATCGCCTGCCTGCTGCTGGTGCTTGACCAGTTTACCCTGCCGATCCAGCGCACGGTGATGCCGGCCACGGTGGCGGTGGTGATCTGCGCCTGCGCCGGGCTCTTCGTGCGCGCCGAGCGGACCGAGGGCCGTTCTCTGGCCATGCGCTATGGCGTGATGGCGCTGGCGGTGCCGCTGCCTATGGGCTTCTTCGGTCTGGCCATGGCGCTGTGGCATCATGTCGAGCCGCTGCAATCCACGCTGGCGATCATCGGTGCGCTGGCCACTGTGTCGCTGGTGGCTGCTGTGGCGCTTTCTGGCCGGGTGCCTGCATTGGTGGCGGGCTATCTGGCGCTGTGGGCGGCGCCCGCGCTGGAGATCAAGAGTGTTGGCGCCACGGCCATTCTGGTGCTGGGCGGACTGATCGGCATCGTCGCGGCGGTACGCCAGATCGCGCTGGACCGTTCCGCTCAGGCCGAGGCTCATGCGCTGGTGCGCTTGCAGAAGCGCGCCGAGGACATCCTTCACGATTACGAGCAGACCGGGCAGGGCTGGTTCTGGGAAACCGACCGCAAGGGCATCATCACCTATGTCTCGGCCCCGATCGGCCGGGTGCTGGGGGTGGAGGCCGAGCAGCTGCTGGGCCACAATCTCTCCGACCTGTTCATCCTCGACGATGCCAGCCGCGAGGGCGAGCGGACTTTGGCCTTCCATATGAATGCGCGTTCGTCGTTTCAGGAACTGCCGGTGCGGGCCGCCACGCGGCGTGAAGAGCGCTGGTGGTCGATCAATGGCCGCCCGATCTATGACAGCTTCAACAATTTCCTCGGCTTTCGCGGTTCGGGCAGTGACCTCACCGAAAAGCGCCGCACCGAGCAGCATGCCACGCGCCTTGCCCATTTCGACTCGCTGACCGGTCTGGCCAACCGTTTCCAGATGAGCCAGACGCTTGAGAAGATCCTCAACGCGCCTCAGCCCGCACATCGCATTTGCGCGGTCTTCCTGCTCGATCTCGACCGCTTCAAGCAGGTCAATGACACGATGGGCCATCCGGCCGGCGATGCCCTGCTCAAGCAGGTGGCGCAGCGTCTGGCGGGCACGGTGGGCGATCTGGGCCGCGTGGGCCGTCTGGGCGGCGACGAGTTCAAGGTGATCCTGCCGGGCCGTATTGACCGCACCAGCCTGGCCGGTCTCGCCCAGCGCGTGATTGACAATCTCTCGCAGCCCTACACCATCGAGGGCGCGCGGGTGGTGATCGGCGCCAGCGTGGGCATTGCCTTGTCGCCCGACGATGGCGTGACCTCCGAGGCGATCATCCGCAACGCCGACCTTGCGCTTTATGCCGCCAAGGATCGCGGGCGCGGGGTTTATCATTTCTACGCCGCCGATCTGCATTCCGATGCCGAGGAGCGCCGCCAGCTCGAAGCCGATCTGCGCGATGCGCTGGTCCATGGGGGCTTGCGTCTGGCCTATCAGCCGGTGGTCCACACCAATTCGGAGCGGATCACCGGCTTCGAGGCGCTGCTGCGCTGGAACCATCCGACGCGGGGCGATCTCTCGCCCGCGCTGTTCATTCCCATTGCCGAGGAAGCCGGGCTGATCGCTCAGATCGGCGAATGGGCGCTGCGCACCGCCTGCATGGATCTGGCCAAATGGCCCGAGAGCGTGCGCGTGGCGGTGAATGTCTCGCCGCTGCAATTCGCCAATCCGGCACTGCCGGGGATCGTCACCAGCGCGCTGGCCTCGGCGCAGGTCACCCCGGCGCGGCTGGAGCTGGAGATCACCGAAAGCGTCTTCCTCAACGACAGCGAGAGCACCGAGGCGATGTTCGCTTCGCTCAAGCGGGTCGGTGTGCGTCTGGCGCTTGATGATTTCGGCACCGGCTATTCCTCGCTGGGCTATCTGAAGAAGGCGCCCTTCGACAAGATCAAGATCGATCAGGGCTTCGTGCGCGGGGCGACCGAGCCCGACAGCCGCAATGGCGCGATCATCGCCTCGATCGTGAGTCTCGCCGAAGCGCTGGGCATGGAAACCACCGCCGAGGGCGTGGAGACCCTCGATGAGCTGGATCTGATCCGCGATCTGGGTTGCAGCCATGTGCAGGGCTATATTTACGCCAAGCCGCTGGAGGTTGCCGACGCCGATCTGCGCGTCTCGGGCGATCTCTCGATGGAGGCCAAGGGGCCGCGTTCCTCGCGCCTGCCGCGCCGCACCATGCTGCGCCGGGTAATGATGGAGGCGCTGGGCTCGCGTTATCCCGTCACCATCCGCAACATGTCGCCGCGCGGCGTGATGATCGAGGGCGTGCTCGATGTGCCGCTGGGCGTCGAACTGCTGCTGGAAATGGGCGAGGGGCTGGTGCTGGTCGGCATCGTGCGCTGGAGCCGGGAAGGGCGCACCGGCGTCGAATTCCTCAATCCCGTGGCCTTTGACGAGGCGGGCGGCGTGATCCCGCTGTCGGGCTGGAACGCGCCGGATGGTTCAGCGGTGGAAGCTCAAACGGTCTGAGCTTCCTTGGGCAGGCGCCCCAGCACGATATCGAGAAAGGCCTGAGCGGTGGGGCGCGGGCGCTCGGCATGGATCAGCCACAGGCGGGTCATGACGGGCTCACGCAAGGGGCGATAGACCACATTGTCCACCCGCAGCCGCATCAGCGAGCGCGGCAGCAGCGTGGCGCCAAAGCCCGCCGCCACCAGCCCCAGCAAGGTGGCCAGCCCCGCTGCCTCGCTGGCGATGCGCAGGGGCACGCCCGCCGCGCGGGTGCGGGCAAAGACATCCTCGTAATAGCTGGAGGCGCCCGCCGCCGTGGTGATCACCAAAGGATGTTCGGCGCATTCGAGCAGGCTGGGCGGCTGATGCTGCGTCGCCAGCGGGTGATCGGCGCGCACGGCCACCATCATTTCCTCTTCCACCAGACAGCGGGCGTAAAGGCCGGCGGGCAGGGGCGGGGCTGCGGTGGCGCGCACCATGCCCAGATCGATTTCCTCGCGCCGCAGCATCTCGATCTGATCGTTGGTGCCCAGCTCGCGCACCGTCAGCTCGACCTCGGGGTAATGGCAGCGATAGTCATGCAGCGCTTCGGACAGGCGCGCCACATAGGGCCCTGAGGAGGTGAAGCTGATCCGCAGCCGCCCGCGCTGGCCATGCAGCGCCATGCGTGCCACCATGCGGGCATGCTCGGCCTGAGCCAGCGTGCGGCGCGCTTCGGGTTCGAACAGGCGGCCCGCCTCGGTGATCTGCACCCGGCGGCTGGAGCGTTCGAAGAGGCGCACGCCCAGCTCCTCTTCCAGCGCGCGGATCTGCTGGCTGAGCGGGGGTTGCGACATGCCGAGCCTTTCGGCGGCCCGCCCGAAATGCAGTTCTTCCGAGACGCAGAGGAAAGAGCGCAGCTGTTTGAGGTCCATACAGACCTCATTAAGACGAATATCAAATCAATCAATCCGCATTCCATATTGGACAGAAAAGCTTCGCTGCCCCAATCAGCCCTACGTCGCAGGCTTCCCCCCCACTTGCGGCATTTATCGGTCTTTCAGCGCTGCGCGGCCTGCATGCCGCTCCCCTTTGCATCCCGTTCATCGCTGCGGGCCGGTCAAGAACCGCTTGTTCCCCATCGCTCATATCGCAGCGTGCGGGTCATATCTGGTAGAGATGCTTCGGCGGATCATGCCCCCTTGGCCGCATTCACGCGGGCGGGATCTTGGCGTGGGCGGGATGTTGGAGTTATCGATGCTGGATATCGTCAAGGTTGCGCTGCACCGTCCGCTGACCTTTATCGTCATGGCCATTCTGATTGCCATGGGCGGCACGCTGGCGGCCATGAACACGGCTGTCGATATCTTTCCTGAAATCCGTATTCCGGTGATCGCTGTCGCCTGGCAGTTTTCGGGCATGCCCGCCAAGGACATGGCGGACCGTATCACCACCCAGTATGAGCGCGTGCTGACCACCACGGTCAATGACGTGGAGCATATCGAAAGCCAGTCGATGCAGGGCATTTCGGTGGTGAAGGTCTTCTTCCAGCCGGGCGCTGACATCCGCATCGCCAATGCGCAGGTGACGGCGGTCTCGCAGACCGTGCTCAAGCAGCTGCCCACCGGCATCACCCCGCCGCTGATCCTGAACTACAATGCCTCGACCGTGCCGATCGTCCAGCTGGCCCTTTCGGGCAAGGGGCTGAACGAGCAGCAATTGTTCGACATCGGCATGAATCAGATGCGTATCCGCCTGATCACCGTGCGCGGCCTGGCCATGCCCTATCCGGCGGGCGGCAAGCAGCGCGAGGTGCAGATCGACCTCGATCCTGCCGCGCTGCAGTCCAAGGGCCTGTCGGCCACCGATGTCGGCAACGCCATTGCCGCGCAGGACCAGCTGACCCCCGGCGGCTTCATCAAGATCGGCAATCTGCAGTACAGCGTGCGCCTCAACAACGCGCCCGACAAGATCGAGCAGTTCAACAATCTGCCGATCAAGGTGGTGAATGGCGCGACCGTTTACATGCGCGACGTGGCCCATGTGCGCGATGGCTATCCCCCGCAGCAGAATGTGGTGCATGTGGAAGGCCAGCGCTCCGTGCTGATGACCGTCTTCAAGAATGGCGGTGAATCCACGCTGGCGATCATCGCCGGGGTGAAGAGCACGCTGGCCAAGATCAAGCCGGGCCTGCCTTCCGATCTGAAGGTCACGCTGGTGGGTGACCAGTCGCTCTTCGTGAAGGCGGCCGTCACGGGCGTGATCCGCGAAGGCCTGATCGCGGCGGGCCTCACCAGCCTGATGATCCTGCTGTTCCTGGGCTCCTGGCGTTCGACGATCATCGTCTCGACCTCGATCCCGCTTTCGGTGCTGGCGGCCATTGGTACGCTGTCGATCTTCGGGCAGACGCTCAACACCATGACGCTTGGCGGTCTGGCGCTGGCGGTCGGCATTCTGGTCGACGAGGCCACGGTGACCATCGAGAACATCAACTGGCATCTGGAACAGGGCAAGCCGGTGATCCCCGCGATCATCGATGGCGCCTCGCAGATCGTGGTGCCCGCTTTCGTCTCGCTGCTGTGCATCTGCATCGTCTTCGTGCCGATGTTCTTCCTGCCGGGCGTGGCCGGTTTCCTCTTCGTGCCGATGGCGCTGTCGGTGGTCTTCGCGATGATCGCCAGCTTCCTGCTGTCGCGAACCCTCGTGCCCACCATGGCGATGTATCTGCTCAAGCCCCATGCCGTTGGCGGGGCGGGCCATGAGGCCGGCGCGGAAAATTCGCGCAATCCCTTCGTGCGCTTCCAGCGCGGCTTCGAGGATCGCTTCGAGGCCTTCCGCAAGCGCTACATCGGCCTGCTGCGCAGCGTGCTTGAGGTGCGCAAGCCCTTCATCGCCCTGTTCCTGGGCGGGGTGCTGATCTCCTTCGTGCTGCTGCCGTTCCTGGGCAGCAACTTCTTCCCCGATGTCGATTCAGGCCAGATCGCCATGCATGTGCGCCTGCCCTCGGGCACCCGCATCGAGACGTCGGCGGCGCAGGTCCAGCTGATCGACAAGGCGATCCGCGAGATGGTGCCCGGCGACGAGCTGGCCTCGATCACCGACAACATCGGCCTGCCGGTCAGCGCGATCAACACCGTCTACAACAACAGCGGCACGCTGGGCCCGCAGGACGGCGACATGCTGATCACGCTGAGCGAGGATCACCAGCCCACGGCCAAGGTGATCGCCATGCTGCGCCGCGAATTGCCGCGCCGCTTCCCGGGTGCGGTCTTCTCCTTCCTGCCGGCTGACATCACCAGCCAGATCCTCAACTTCGGCTCGCCCGCACCGATCGACGTGCAGGTCTCGGGCAAGAATGTCGAGGATGCGCGCGCCTATGCCGCCAAGCTGATGGCCAGGATGAGCGGCATTGCCGGTATTGCCGATCTGCGCATCCAGCAGCCTGCCCATGGCCCTGAACTGTCGGTGGATGTGAACCGCACGCTGATCGGCCAGTATGGCCTGACCGAAAAGAACGTGACCGACAGTCTGGGCACCTCGCTGGCGGGCACCTCTCAGGTGGCGCCGCTCTATACGGTGAACCCGGAGAACCATGTGTCCTATGCCGTGGTGGCGCAGACGCCGGAGTATCGCGTCTCCAGCATGAACGAGCTGGGCAATGTCACGGTGACGGGCGGGGCCAATGGCGTGCCCAGCCAGCTGCTGGGCGGTGTCGCCAGGCTGGA